>JBCCST010000006.1:0-102026 GCA_039199695.1 Planctomycetota bacterium
ACGCCGCGGCTGATCCAAACGGTTTACCGTTCAATCGCTCGCAGATATTCAACACGTCTTCGAGCGTCAACGGCTCGAAGAACAAGAGGTCCGACGTGTCGTAGTCGGTCGAGACGGTCTCGGGGTTGGAGTTGACCAGCACCGCTTCGAAGCCGAGCTCTTGGGCGGCGAACGCGGCCTGCACGCAGCAGTAGTCGAACTCGATGCCTTGGCCGATGCGGTTGGGGCCGCCGCCGAGGATGACGATTTTTTTCTTGTCGCTGACGCGGATCTCGTCGTCGACGCCGCAGGTGCCGTCGCCTTGGGCGAACGGGGCTTCGTAGGTCGAGTAGTAGTACGGCGTCACCGCTTCGAACTCGGCGGCACACGTATCCACCAACTTGTACACCGGCTCGATTTCGAGTTCCTGACGACGCTTGCGCACCGCCATGATGGTTTCGGTGTTGATCGACCCGAGGTAAAGGTTGGCGAGTTGCGGGTCGCTGTAGCCAAGTTGCTTGGCTTCAAACAAGACCGGACGCGGCACGTCTTCGAGCTTGTCGTAACTCGCCAACTTGTCCTCGAAATCGACGAGTTGTTTGAGCTGATCGAGGAACCACGGGTCGATCATCGTCGCCTCGTGGACCTGCTCGACGGTCCAGCCCATCTTGAAGGCGTAGCGGATGTAGAACCATCGGCCCTGCGACGGCACTTCGAGCTTGCGGACCAGCTTGCCCGCGTCGATGGGGAATTCGACCCTCGTGCCGTCGGCCCGCTCGACGCCGCGCTGAGCGCCCAGCCACTTGTCGCTGGCGTCGAGGCCGTAGCCGAAGCGTTTGATCTCCATCGAGCGGATGCCTTTTTGCATCGACTCTTTGAACGTTCGGCCGATGCTCATGCCTTCGCCGACCGACTTCATCTGCGTGGTCAGCGTCTCGTCCGCCTCGGGGAACTTCTCGAACGTCCACCGCGGGATCTTGGTCACGACGTAGTCGATGCTCGGCTCGAAACACGCCACCGTCTGCCCGGTGATGTCGTTGGGGAGTTCCCAGAGCGTGTAGCCCACCGCGAGCTTCGCGGCGATTTTGGCGATCGGGAAACCGGTCGCTTTCGAGGCGAGCGCCGACGAACGCGAGACCCGCGGGTTCATTTCGACGACGACCATGTCGCCGTTGGCGGGGTTGATGGCGAACTGGCAGTTCGACCCGCCGGTCTCGACGCCGACCGCCCGCAGGATCGCCAGCGACGCGTCGCGCATGTACTGGTATTCCTTGTCGGTCAGCGTCTGGGCGGGGGCGACGGTGATCGAGTCGCCGGTGTGGACGCCCATCGCGTCGAAGTTTTCGATGGCGCAGATGATGACCGCGTTGTCGTCCTTGTCGCGCATCACCTCCATCTCGTACTCTTTCCAGCCGAGCAATGACTGGTCGATCAGCACTTGAGAATTCATCGAGGCGTCGAGCCCGCGGCGGCAGATGTCTTCGAATTCTTCGCGGTTGTAGGCGACGCCGCCGCCCGTGCCGCCGAGCGTGAACGCGGGGCGGATGATGGCGGGCAGGTTGGTTTCGTCGAGCACCGCCCAGGCTTCTTCCATGGTGTTGGCGACGCCGGACTTGGGGCTTTGCAGCCCGATCGAGTCCATGATTTCTTTGAACTGCAGCCGGTCTTCGGCGCGGTAGATCACGTCGCGGGTCGCGCCGATCATCTCAACGCCGTGCTTGGCGAACGTGCCCGCCTCGTCGAGGGCGCAGGCGCAGTTGAGCGCGGTCTGGCCGCCGAGCGTGGGCAGGACCGCGTCGATGTGCAGGTCGGTGCCCTTGTGTTTGACAATGATTTTTTCGACCGCTTCCGGGGTGATCGGCTCGATGTAGGTGGCGTCGGAAAACTCGGGGTCGGTCATGATCGTCGCGGGGTTCGAGTTGATCAGGACGACTTGGTAGCCCTCTTCCCGCAGGGCCTTGCAGGCCTGGGTGCCCGAATAATCGAACTCGCAACCCTGGCCGATGACGATGGGCCCGGAGCCGATGATGAGGATGGTTTGGAGATCGGTGCGTTTGGGCATGAGGTTCTGGGGTGAGTCGCGGGGCGGGCGGCGGGGCAGGTGGGCGTGGCCGGGCCGAAGAAATATTCGTCGAGCCACCCTCGTGCCGGGAGCTAAATTCGCGGCAGTTTAGCGGTTTCCGCGTCGCGATGTTTGGGGGCGGGGGTTGTTTCGGGGCGTGTTCGTCCGCCTATTCGGTGATACCCGTCACATTCCGCTGAGCCGGTTTTTCTTGTCAAAGCGTGTGGCCGGGCCAACAATACGAAGTCATTCGGAAGAATCTTTCTCTCGTTTTTCCTTTCGGAGCCGCCCATGCCGATCGCTTCGTTCGCTGATCTCTGGGGATCTTTGGCGGCGGTCACGGGCTTGGCGGTGCTGTTCGGGGTGCTGGGTTGGTGGGCGGGTCGATCGCTGGGCCGGGTGGGGATCACGGCGGTGATCGTCGGGCTGATGTCGGCGACGGTGGCGTACCTGTGGCTCGGACGCGACGCCGCGTTATGGGCGAAGCTGATCCCGGTCTCGGGCGTGGTCATCCTGAGCAACCCGACGCCCTGGCTGGCGGCGGGGATGGGCGGGATGTGCCTGGCCCAAGGCGGGCTGCCGTGGTGGCGACGCGGTTTGCTCGCGGCGGTGTTGGTCGGAGCGGGCTACTTCGTGCCGATCCAGTTGTTGTGGGCCGAGCCGCCGCCGACCGTGCCGACGTGGATCGACGGCGTCGCGATCCAAACCACCTCCGCGACCTGCAGCCCCGCCGCGGCCACAACCCTGCTGGCCCAACACGGCATCGAAACCTCCGAACGCCAGATGGCGGAACTCTGCCTGACCAACGCCGAGGGCACCCCGTTGCTCGGGCTCTACCGCGGGGTGGCGCAGATCGCGCGACCTCACGGCCTGCGCCCGTCGATGGAGTTTCTCACGCTCGAAGAACTCCAAGACCGACCCGAGTTGCTCCCCGCGGTGGTCAGCGTGGAACTCACGCTCGCCGCCCACATCCTCGAACCTCGCTACCGCGACGAATGGGGCTGGATCCTCGGCACGCGTCACTCGGTCACCTTCCTCGCGTTCGACGGCCCCGACCACGTTTGGGTCGCCGACCCCGGCGTCGGCAAAGAACGCTGGCGACTCAGCCACACCCGCGACCTCTGGGTCGGCGACGTGCTGTCGCTGGTTCCGGTTCATTCCGATTAGCGTGATGGACGACCGGCGCGACCACAGCGTTGGAACCTCAACCCTTCACGTCGATCAGCTCCGCGGTGGGCTTGGGCCCCGACAAATCCAACAGCGCCACGGTGCAGCGTTCGTTGACCCAGCCGCAGCACTCGCCGGGGTTGATAAACAACACCTCGCGTTCGCCGGCGGGCCGGGTTTGGATGTCGGCGGTATGGTCGTGGCCGGAGATCACGACGTCGGCCCCCGTCAGGTCCGCGGGCTTGAACCAATCGCGGAAGTGCGCCATCGCGATCGTGGTCTTCCCGTCGAGGCAGCCCGGCGTGTCGAGCGTCACGCGGAGCGGGCCGTCGACAATCTGCGGAAGAACATTTTTGAGCCCGTCGCGTTCGCCGTCGTTGTTGCCGTAGATCACGTGGACCGCCCCGGGGAAAAGCTTCGCGGGCAGCACGCCCGCTTCGGGGGTCAGCAACTTCGCGGCAAACGGCGCGACCAAGTCGCCGGCGTGAAAGACCGCGTCCACCTCCAGCCGGGCGAAGAGTTGCAACGCTCGGCGCATGGTAGGCAAGCGGTCGTGCGTGTCGCTGAGGATGCCGATTTTCATCTCGGCATTACAACCCGAGGCCGACGGCGGAGCAAGAGCCACCGCCCGAAATAAAAAGCCCTGCTCACGCATGAGCAGGGCTTGGGGGTGATCGATGAGGTAACGGTCTTTACTCGCTCGACGACGATTCGGCGGGCTTCATCGTGTACCTGCCCTTGATTTCCATATCCAGCTCCATCGATTGGCCGTCGGGCAGGTTCATGGTCATGCCGCCCGACATGTTCTGCTCGATTTCTGAGGAAACCACCCAGCCGGTTTCGCGGTCCATCACGACCTTCCCGGTCTGGTCACCGGTGAACTCGGCGTCCATCTCCATGCCGCTCATCATGACGGGGCCCGCGTTGGGGTTCGGGCCGATGTCGCCCGTGATCGCGAGCGTGGCGGTCGCGTCGTCGAATTCGGTGAGCGTGTAGGTGGACGTCACCGACATCGGCGCCATCCCCCCCACCTCCAGCTTGTCTTCCCATTGATCGCCGACCCCCACCGGTTGGTCGGGGTACATCCCGCCCATCGCGGCGACCATCTGCTTGATCATGTCTTCGTTGAACTGCAGCTTGAGCGCTTCCTCGGCCGCCGCACGCTGCGGACCCTCGGGCAGGTTCATCCCGTCGATCATCTTCTGCTGCAGCTCGGCGACCCCCTCGATGTTCGGCACATCGCCGTTGGGCAGGAATTCCATCCTCAGCTTTTGACCGACCAAGGCGTCGAAGCCCTGGGCCATCGGGTTGTTGTTCGCGCTCCCGTCTTTTGAATCGTAATCCACCGGCATCGGACCGCCCATCTTGAAACGGACGCGGTCGTAGGTCACTTCGATCCAGACCCCGCCGTTGTCCGACGGCCTGTCCAGCCCGGTGTAGGTCATCGTCATGCCGATGAGCTGATCCATCGTCATCTGCTGGCCCATCAGGCTCTGATTAATGGTTTGATCGATATCCAGCACCATCGTGTGGCTGTCGCCGGGCTGCAGGTTCATGGTCAGGGCGATGCGGTCTTCAGCCATCGCCACGGGCGACACCAGCAACGCCATCAAAGTGACGATCAAAAGCGAACGGTAGTTGCGAAGCATGCCAACCTCCAAGATAGGGGTGAAGTTAAGTCAATCACGAGTACGAGAACCAGTGTATCCAGACGCAACTCCCGGAGATGACAATCTCCGCCCCCCGCGTCCCCGATCTGGCAAAGATCGCCGCCCGGCAGGGCGAGTAAACCCATCAGAGCGTGGGGGTTGGGTATGATCCGTGGCATGAGCGATCGCCTCTCCCAACTGATGAAACTGCTGGTCGTGGACCCGGACGACGCGGACGTGCCGTACATGATCGCGCTCGAACACGCCAAGGCCGACGACGCCGAGGCGGCCGTGACCTGGCTCGACAAGACCCTGGGCCTCGACCCGGGCTACCACTACGCCTACTACCAAAAAGCCAAGATGCTTAGCGCCCTGGGCGAGGACGAAGACGCCCTGGCCGTGCTCGACGCCGGCTTGGCTCGGGCCCAGGCCGACGGCAACGCCAAGGCCGTGGGCGAGCTCCAGGAACTCCGCCTGGCGATGCAGTAGGCCCGGATCGCCCCCCGGATTGCCCCAGCCGCCGCGGAGCGCTCCGCCGGGCCGGGCCATCCCTCAGGGCTTACCCCGCCTGCCCCGAAATTCGACGCCCCGCCGTGCATTCGGCTGGCAAACCGCCGGACCCGCGTTAATCTTTACCGCTATGAGCAAAGTCAGCTCCTACGACCTGGCCCAGGAGATCAACCGCCAGACCCAGAAGCCCAAGGGCCAGGGCGACGGCTGGACGCTGGATCAACACCTCATCGAACACCAACGCCTGGCCACCTGGGTCAGCATCAACGAGACACCCAAGGTCCTGGTCGTGTCCCACGTCACCCCCGGCCGACGCAAGTTCTGGTTCGCCCTCGCCGCGGTCATCATCGGCATCATCACCGTCTGGGCGGTCGGGCTGGTGCCGCCGCTCTCACAGTTCGGCATCGTCCAGATCGCCATCGCCGTGGGCACGCTCGCGCTGCTCGTCGCTTCGGTCTACGCCTCGTTCGCCCACACGCGCATGGGCATCAACAAGGTCGGCCTCATCGCCCGCCCCTGGCCGCCGGTCCCCGGCATCGGCACCGCGGTGCCGCTCAACAACATCCGCCGATTCAAAGTCAACCGGCCCCAGGAAAGCGAGACGTCCCATTACGAACTCGTGGTCCTGACCCGCGACGAGAAATCACACGTCATCGTCCCCAACATCCCGCTCAAGCGCGACGCCTACCTGATGGCCATGCTTCTGATCGACCGCGTCAAGAAACACCGCGGCGCCGCGGGCGGCGGGTGAGCTAGCGCACTTCACGAACTTTTCTCGGGTGCCACACCTCACGCGCAGCGTGATGTGTGCTCAAGACAGCACACATCAGCCTGCGGCTGAGGTGTGGCACCCAATCATCATCCGCACCCGCAAAACGCCACGCCTACCCTTGATACCCCGCGACGATCGCGTCCCATTTGCCCTGCGCTTTCAGGACGTGTTCCACCGCTTCCCGCGCCGCCCCCCGGCCGCCCGGCAGCTCGGTCACGAACGCCGCCATCGCCCGCAGCTCCGCCGCCGCGTCGGCCACCGCCATCGGATACCCCACCTTGTTCATCGCCGGCAGGTCGACCAGGTCGTCGCCCAGATACGCGATCTGCTCCAACGGCACGCCCAACGCATCCGCCAGCCGCGCGACTTCTTTCGCCTTGTCTTTGCAGCCTTGCACCAACTCGGCGATCCCGAGTTCACTCATCCGCCGGGCGACGATGTCGCTCTGCCGCGCGGTCACGATCGCGATCTTCACCCCCGACTGCATCGCCGCCCGCAGGCCCAGGCCGTCTTTCGTGTGGAAGTTCTTCGATTCGCCGCCGCCCGCGAGATAGGTGATCGCGCCATCGGTCAAAACGCCGTCGACGTCGAAGATCATGAGGCGGATGGAAGAAGGGTCGTTCATCAACTAAACCGATTTCTTCGGACAGAACACAATAACCAGAATCAAGCCCATCACCGGAAGCAGACCGATGCCCAGCATACCCAAGCCGATCTGGAAATTATGCGCGTAACTGGTGTCGGCCATTCTTCCTCGAAACGCGATTGACGAACCATAAACCATGATGGGCAACACGAACAAGGAAATCGTGCTGAAGAAAACAATAAAAGTGTGTCGCCATTCCGCCATATCGCTCACCCCTCAATGACTTTCAAAGCCGCGAGGTCCTGCACGTCGATCAAACCCACCGGCTTACCATCGCTGGCCACGACGGGGATTTCGTCGAATCGCTTTTCACGCACGATGTGAACCGCGTCGCGGACCAGCGCGGTGTCGGGGAGCGTGGTGGGGTGGGCCGTCGTGATCTGATCGATGGGTTCGGACCAGACCTGCGGGCCGGTGCGGATCAGGGCGGAACGGAGATCGCCGTCGGTCACGATGCCCGCGAGGGTGCCGTCGGGGTTCACGATCAGTAGCGCGCCGGGGCGACGCAGGCCGCTGTCTTGGGCATGCCGTTCGGCGGCGGCGTAGGCGTCTTGGACCACGGTGCCGAGCGGAATCAACGAAAGATTGCCCGGCTTGTTGCCCTCGCTTCCGGACGCCCGGGCGGGGGCTGTGAAGCGCATCGCGTCGACCACGGGCGTGAGTTGCCGGCCCAAGCCGCCGCCAGGGTGGAACTTCTGGAAGTCGTCAGCCGTGAACCGCCGGGCCCGGCTGACCGCCAACGCCAATGCGTCGCCCAGCGCGAGCATCGCGGTCGTGCTGCTAGTCGGGGCGAGTTCGTGGGGGC
The DNA here is from genome assembly GCA_039199695.1 of Planctomycetota bacterium. Taxonomy (GTDB): domain Bacteria; phylum Planctomycetota; class Phycisphaerae; order Phycisphaerales; family Phycisphaeraceae; genus Algisphaera. The sequence continues at coordinate 7,591 of JBCCST010000006.1, forward strand.
AGGCCTCGGTGATGTCGCCGACCGGCAGGGTGACCGTGGCGTGACGTGACAGGCCGTTGCCCGGGCCGTCGTTTTTCGTCAGCGCGATCATCGGCACGCCGTCTTGCTTCAACAGCTCGGCCAGGGTAACCAGCTCTTCGGTGTTGCCGCCGAACGACAGCAGCAGCACCGCGTCGCCCCGCCGCACGCGGCCGAGGTCGCCGTGCATCGCCTCGACGGGGTGCAGGAAATGCGAAGGCGTGCCCGTGCTGGCGAAGGTGGCCGACAGCTTCTGGCCGATCAGCCCGGACTTGCCCAGGCCCGTGACCACCAGGCTGCCGTCGCCGTCGCGGGTCGCATCGACGACCAGTTGCACCGCGGCGGGGAAGCTCGGGCCGACCTCGATCCGGCGGATCGCGTCGGCCTCGGCGTCGAGCACTTCCCGAGCAAACGCGGCGTAGTTATCCGATTTCGGATTTTGGATTTCGGATTTCGCAGACATAAGGCCACTTAAGTTACCATGAACCGGCGTTTTGTCCGTATCCGAGCCCGCCATGACCGAGCCCCAACCCGCGATTTCGCCCGACCCGAAATCCCAAATCCCAAATCCGGCGCCCGCCGCCGACTACCGCGTCCAGCTCGACGCCTACGCCGGGCCGTTGGACCTGCTGCTCTACCTCGTCAAACGCCACGAGATCGACCTGCAAGACATCCCGATGGCCAAGCTGACCGAGCAGTATCTCGATCACCTCAAGGTCATCCAAAGCCTGCCGCCGAACGCGCCCGGCAGCGTCACCATGGACGTCGACCGGGCCGGCGAGTTTCTCGTCATGGCCGCGACGCTCGTGGAGATCAAAAGCGCGTTGCTGATGCCGCACGTCCAGGCCGAGTCGGACCAAGACGGCGACGACCCCACCGAAGACGCCACCGTCGATCCGCGGTTCGAGCTGGTGCAACAACTCCTGGCCTACAAGCGTTACAAAGACGCCTCGATGGCGCTCGACGAACGCCGCAGCGAATGGGACGTCCGCTTCCCCGCCGGGGCCAAGGCTCCGAAGGCCCCCGCCGCCAGCCCCGAAGACGAGGCTGCTGAGTCCGCGGCCCCCGCGGACCTGGACCTCGAAGACGTGAACGTGATGGACCTGTGCGCCGCCTTCGGCCGGATGCTCGACGCCATCGGCTTCACCGGCGACCACGAAGTCACCTACGACGATACGCCGATCTCCCTCCACGCCGACGACATCGCCGACCGCCTCGAACGCGACGGCGGGGCTGACGGCATGACGCTCCGTGAGCTCTTCGTCGGCCGAAAGTCCCGCAGCGAGATGATCGGCCTGTTCCTCGCGACCCTAGAACTCGTCCGCCAACGCCGGGTGCAGGTCGCCCAGGCCCCGGCCGGCGGCGACATCCGCCTCCAACTCCGCCCCGCGTCGGATCGCAACGATCTTGACGATCGTGACGGTCAATCCGACGGCGTCGAGGCCCGCGACTGGCGGAACCCCGAGACCGGCGAGATCGAATACGAGTGGCCCGACGAAGCCAGCCGCCTCCGCGCCGAGAAACGCGCAAAAATCCGGGCCACCTACGCCGCCAAGGGTCAGTCGCCCCCCGAAGATGTCGATGACAACGGGGATGTACCCCCCGCCGGACGACAAGAAGACCCCCCCAGCGCCCAAGACCCCGGAAGCGAAGTCGAACCCGACTGACGCCGATACGGCCGCGCCGCGCTCGCTGACCTTCTGGGACGCCACGCCCAACCCCCGCGGCGAGGGGCCGACGTCTCCCGTCCCCGACGACACGCCCACGCTCAAGTTCCAACCCGCCTCCGACGACGGCCTCACCACCGGGCCGGGACTGTCGCTGACGTTTTCCGAAGCCGGCGAAGACGCCGCCGGCCGCGAGGGCAATACCACCACTTCGCGCCCCCGCCGCGCGGGCGCCACGCTGGGCCTCTACGAATCGCACATGCACACCGCCCTGTGCAAGCACGCCAAGGGCGGCATCGAGCAATACGCCCACGTCGCCGAGCAGCGCGGCCTGGCCGGCGTCATCGTGACCTGCCACAACCCGATGCCCGACGGCTACGCCGCGCCGATGCGCATGGACGAAGCCCAACTCGACGAATACGCCATGTACGTCGAACGCGCCCGCCACGTCATGGAAGGCCGGGTCGATGTCCGCCTCGGACTCGAGGCCGACTATGTACCCGGCTACGAGAAGTACGTCGAGCACCAACTCTCGCTCTACGACTTCGATTTCGTGCTCGGCTCGGTCCACCCGCAGGTCCCCGAGTACCAGGACAAGTACTACGAGAAAGACACGTTCAAATTCCAACAGCTGTATTTCCAGCACCTCGCCGACTCGGCCGAGACGGGCTTGTTCGATTCGTTGGCTCACCCCGACCTGATCAAGATGCTGATGCCCCGGCGGTGGAGCGTCAGCAAGATCCTCGACGACGTGTGCAAGAGCTTGGACCGCATCGCGGCGACGGGCGTGGCGATGGAGTTCAACACGTCGGGTTGGCGCAAGCCGATGGCCGAGCCCTGCCCCGGCCCGCGGATTCTTTACGAGATGGCGCGACGGCGCATCCCGGTCACGCTCGGCTCGGACGCCCACTCGCCCAAACGCGTCGGCGAAAACTTCCGCAAAGCCCTCCGCCTCATCCAGGCCGCGGGCTACCGCAAGGTCAGCGTGTTCCAACAACGCCAACGCCACGACCTGGACATCGGCACCGCCTACCGCCAACTGATGCCCAGCTTGCCCACCGCCGTGCAGCCACCGGCTAGCGTCTGAGTCTGCCGCCGATGACCCTCGGCCCTTAAACGCCGCCACGTCCCGAGGGCAAAACCTCGATGTCAGTGCTTAAACGCCGTCGCATAGCTGATATCTATCTCAACCCGTGGTTCCCCTAATCCGAATCGTCTGCTAAAAGTTCCGAAATGAATCGCTCCGTATCGACAGGGTCAACCAGCTCCATTCCACATGTCCTTTCTAGGTATTCACGCGAATAAAACATCTCGGTTCGACCGGCTTCGAACCCCACGCACCAAACATGCTCTTCGATGGTCTCGGGGATGGGGTGGGCCATCCTGACATGGCCGTGTTCGGCAAGCTCAGCGACACCAGCCGCATAACCTTCAAGATAGATCAAACGAAGGCCAAGGTCATTCACGAATGCTTCAGCAACCGGCTTTTCCAACTCACCCCATATCGCCTGCCGATCGAATGGCTCTGCCGCACAGCCTGTTAATAACGGTGGCAATATAGTCAGAATACCAAAGACGATCTTCATACGATCATTCTAAAATCAAACATTGATCGCGTCCCGTACGACTTCAACCACCCGGCCGTGGAATTTGCCGTTTGTCGCGATCACACCACGATTATGGTCGAGCTGTCGGCCCAATGAAAAGTCCAGCGGGTTGCCCAAGACGTCCGTCACCGTGCCGCCGGCTTCTTCGACCACGATCATGCCCGCGGCGTGGTCCCAGATTTTTTCCCGGTAGCCCGGCCGAGTCGGCAAGCGCAGGTAGATCGCCGCGTCGCCGCGCGCCACTGCGGCGTACTTGCATTGGCTGTCGATGCGATACGGCTCCGCCGTGATGCCGAGTTCGGCCGCGATCTTCACCGACGCGTCCTGGTCGCTGTGGCCCGACTCGACCGACTCGCAGAAGTTGGCTTGCGCCACGTCTTCGATCGCGCTGACGCCGACGGTTTCGCCTTCCAAATCTTCGCCATCGATGGCGAGTTTCTTTGCGCCCTGCCCGCGGACCGCGGTCATGAGCAGGCCGCCGTCGAGGTTCGGGCAACCCAACACGCCGAGCACGACTTGGCCGTTCTCAATCAGGCCCAGGGCGACCGCGTACTGCTCGCCGCGGAGAAAACCTTTGGTGCCGTCGATCGGGTCGAGCGTCCAATACGTCCCCCCGGAAACAGAAATCGCGGGGTTGACCCCGCCTTGATTTCCGGGGGCGGGGTCGAAGCCGCCGTGGTCGATCGCGTCGAGGGCGTCCGCCTCGCTCATCCCCGCGTGCTGGGCGACCTTGGCCCGCAGCTCAGCGGCTTCGTCTTCACGCAGTTCTTTGGAATCTTCCTCACCCACCACGGGAACGCTCGGAAACGCCGCTCTCAACGCCCCACACACCACCGCCTGCGACGCAAAGTCCGCCACGGTCACCGGCGACTTGTCTTTTTTCTCCAACGTCGCGGCCGTGACCAGATTGGCCTGGACCTGCTGACAAACCTTCGACGCCGCCCGCACCGCCGCGACGGCGACTTTCAGTTCAGATTCGTAGTTCATAGCGGAGAGTTTAGCCGATATAATTATGAAACCTACCGTATCCATAGGAAGGGCCAATGAGTACACCCGGTAAAAAATACAACGTCAGCGATGGCGAAATGGTCATTACCTTGGAAATCGCCCAAGAAGGCGGCTTTGTCGTAAGTTCACCCATGGAGCCCGAACTTAATACCCAAGCCGAAACCATCGACGAAGCCTTCGCCATGGCTCGAGACGCAATGCAATTGATTCACGCTTGCAGGCAAGACCAAGCAACTCAAATCGGCGAAGCTTCATAAACCTTTGGGAAGCGGAATTCCCAGCGTTCGACATATCCCCTTAACCATCCCCGTTTTGACCTCTTTATGACGCGGTACGGCAGATTTTCGACCTGTCGCCATATTCTGCCACATGTCGTGTTCTCCGCCACGGCGGACGAATTGGCATTGGTGCTCGCTAAGATGTCTCTCTAAATCCCGTCGTTTCATAACCTGCTTCCTTGCGTGAGTTATGAACTTGTTTTACTGAATCACATATCCGCTTCGGGGGAAATGAAATCTGTCGACAACGTAGTGGATAACTCGTCGCGGCTTGAACCGTATCTGCAATATCTCAATAACCCGCCGAGCCCATCTGGCTGCCGCTGGCGAGGTTGTGGAAGCGGGTGGTTGGGCCGTGGAACTGCAGCTTCACGGTGCCGGTCGGGCCGTTACGCTGCTTGTTGATGATGACCTCGGCGATGTTGTTGTCTTCGTATTCCTCGTCGCCGCGGTGGTAGTAGTCTTCGCGGTGCAACATCATGATCACGTCGGCGTCCTGCTCGATCGAGCCGGACTCCCGCAGATCGCTCATCCGCGGGCGGTGGCCTTCGCGCTGCTCGGCCGCCCGGTTGAGCTGGCTCAGACACACCACGGGCACCGCCAACTCGCGGGCCAACGCCTTCACGCCCCGGCTGATCGCGCTGACTTCGTTTTGTCGGCCGTCACGGCCCGCGCTCGGGGCGGACATGAGTTGCAGGTAGTCGATAAACACCGCCTTGATGTCGTGGCGTTGCTTGAGCCGTCGGGCCTTGGCCCGGAGGCCCATGAGCGTCAGGCCCGCGGTGTCGTCGATGTAGAGCGGAGCCTCGGACAACTCGCCGACGGTCAGCGTCAGCTTGCCGAAGTCATCCCGATTCAGCATGTTCCGGCGGACCTTGTTCGAGTCCACCCCCGAACGCGAGCACAGCATCCGCTGGGCGAGTTGCTGCTTGGACATTTCCAAACTGAAGATCGCCACGGGGATCTGGTTGAGCGCGGCCATGTGCTCGGCGATGTTCACGGCAAACGCGGTCTTGCCCATCGACGGACGCGCCGCGATGATCACCATCTCGCTGGGCTGCAGCCCGTTGGTCATCTCGTCGAGCTCGAAGAAGCCGGTCTCGTAACCCGTGACCGCCCGGCCGTCGTCGCGTTCGAGGCGTTCGAAGGTTTCCTTGAGCAGCACGCCGATGTCCGACGGCGCATCATCACCCTTCTTCTCGGCGATCTCGAAAATCTGAGTCTCGGCCCGGTCGAGCAGGTCGTACACCGGCTCGTCGCTGTGGTAGCACTCGTGCAGCACCTGGCCGGTCGTCTCGATCAGCCGACGCAGTATCGCCTTGTCGCGGACGATCTGGGCGTAACGCAATGCTCCGGACGAGTCCGGCACCGCGTCGACCAACGCCAGCAACGCCTCCAGCCCGCCGACCTCTTCGAGCATCTGCTTGTCGGCCAGCTTCTGGTTCAGCTGAACCATGTCGACCGACTGGTTCTGGTCGTAGAGCTCGACGACCGACTCGAAGATCGCGGCGTGGGCCGGCTTGTAGAAATCGTCGGCCCCCTTGAGCGCCTGCAGCACATCACCCACGACCTGCCAGTCGAGGATCATCGCCCCGAGCAACGCCATCTCGGCCTCGATCGCGTGCGGCGGCTGCTTGTCGAACAGCGGACCGATCTCGACGACCGGTTTGCGTCGATTATCAAATTGAAAGTTGGCGGCAGAACTCATAGCGTGCCGCATCATGATCTAAGCAACTGGCCAACACAAACCATCTACGATAGTGGACATACTGTGCAGATCGTGTCGCAATGCTTAAACCCATGAAAAACATAACATTAAACAGCCATTCGGTATAGCACTGCTGGAATTTTTCTCCCAGAATCAATCAACTTCGACTCTTGGACCCTGTAGGCGAGTGACTCTCGCGACAATCCAGGAAACATTGGCTTCAATTCTCTCGCGACCAAACTGCATAGCGATTCATACGAATCAATTTCGTAGAGAAAGCTGCGTCGCCAAGAGTTGAAAGAATACTCACCATTGCCGGCATATCGAATTGGTAGATGCTGAGCCCCAAAGGCTTGAATTGCCGCCAAGCAAATCGCCCACTGAGGGGCAATCAAATTTGCGGTAAACAGATTTGCTTGTCTTTCTAAGCGATTGCGAGCGTTCGCACTCAAAGACGATTCCGTGATTTGAAGAAGCTGGTAGTCTTATATCCGGCTAAATTCATCTCGAAGCCATTTACCGTGTAGGACTCCGTGGCCCAAAACCTCATGCGCCAAGGTCCAAATCCGTCGCGGGTCGTTCCGTTTTTCACTAAGCAAAGAGCTAATTAGAGCTACATTTTCGTTTGCATCGTATGCTCCTAGTACCGTCTCATCGAGACCAGCAGCACCAAAGTCCTGATCCTCGATAATCTCGATTTTATAGTTTGGGAAAATCAAGCAATCGTAGAGTTCCCAAAACGAATAGCCGTTTCTAGCAAAATACTCAACACCTTTGATTGCTTGAAATCGGTAGGAAAGATGTAATGCCTTTGCAATAATATCTCGCTTGCTCCACTCTGGGGGCGAGATTTGAGATCCCATATTCATATGCATTGCCGCCTTCCACTCTTGCAATTGTTCGCATCCTTGCTCTCAATCACAATAATAAATTACGTGCGACACTAGCGCGACGTAAAGTGCCGTCAAGGGCGGTGGAAAATTTGTTGCTAACCTGTCGGAAATCACTCCGCCGGCGGGGGCAGGTGGTCGCAGAACTCGGCGAGTTGGGCTGAGCTTGGGCTGTGGGCGTTACGGACGTAGTAGCCGCTGGTGCCGACGCCGGTGCACAGGCACTCTTCGATCGGCAGGCCCGCGAGTAAACCAAGGCAGAAGCCGGCGTTGAAGTTGTCGCCCGCCCCGGTCGACAGCTTAGGCTTGGCGACAAACGGCCCGGCGAACTCGGCGGACGCCACGTTCCCTTCGCCGTCGAGCATCGCCGCGGCGGCGCCCTTCCGGGGGTGGACGACACAGCAGAAGATGTTCATTTTTTCGCGGATCGCGGCGGCGGTCGCTTCGATCGAAGCTTCGGGGTCGGCCGGCACGTCCAGCCCCAAGACTTCCAACGCCTGCGTCGCTTCGCTGAGGTTCAACCCCAGCGTTACGTCGGCGGCGCCTTGCATCTTGGTGAGCAGGTCCAGCGCTCCGCGGATGTCAGCCGGCGTCCGCTTGGCGGGGTCGGCCAGGTCGACAAAGATTTTCTTACGGACCAGATCGGTCTCGGACTCGAGCAGCTCGCCGATGTGCAACCAGACGGTTTCGATTTTGTTGAGCATGGTCCAGTTGGCCAGGCCGATGAGTTGGCTGCGGTGGACCAGCTGGGCGAACATGTCGGCCCCGACCGCGGCTTCGACGGTGGCCCAGTCGAGCTTGCTGACGGTTTCGTACTTGCCCATCATCAGCTTGCCGTCGTCGAACTCCAGGGCGTCGGTATAGCCCGGCTCGGCGACGCTGAAGGTCTCGGCGGTCTCGGAAAATTCTTTGAACACCGGGTGGATCGACGGGTAGCCGAGGCAGCCGACGTAGCTGATCGCGACGCCGGCGGCGGACATGGCGTTGGCCATGATCGGGCCGTTGCCGCCGAGCTTTTCGAGGTTGACCACCATCTCGTAGTTGCTGGACTGGCCGGCCTTGGCCGAGACGCGGGCCCCGAAGTCGGCGATGGTCGGGATAGGGTCGAAGCTCTCGACGCTGTGGCGTTTGTCGACCACCGAGATGATCGAATCGACGAACCCGTCGAAGCCGATCAGGGCGGGCGCAGGCTGAGGCTGGTCGGCAAACGCCCGGAGGCCCGCGGCGGTGGATTGAGCGATGGCGGCGCGATCTTTCATAGCCGGGAAGCGTAGCAAAATCGGCAGGCGGTTGCCGTGCGGCCGGTCCGGGAGCTGGCCCAAGGTTCCGCTGTGGACGACAGCAACCCGCCTACAGTGGTGATAAGCGATTCGCCCGAACCTTTTGCCAGGAGCAGTGCGATGGATCGTCGACGTACCCCCCTGTTTTTCGGTGTCTTCGCAGGCCTCGTCGCCGCGGCCCCAACTTTCGCGGCGTACCCCGGGAAAATGCTCTGCGTGGTGTACGCGCCCGAGGCTTTTCCACCGATTTTTGCCGTGGTGACGGCGAGCCCGACGCCCGAGGCGCCGCCTTTGCCGAGCCGGGAAAACGATGATCCGCTGACCACGCTCCCCGCAAGCGATTCCGATCCGGACGCGATCCGCTGGCGGCCCGAAGCGTTCCTCAGCTTCGCCTACGGCGACGAGGGCGAAGTCCTCGCGGCCCACGTCGGCGCGGCCTACGAGTTCGACCCGGTCAACCGCGTCGAGGTCGTGCCGCAACTCGGCGTCGGCGTTGCGCAGAACACCGACGACGACCGCCCCGCCATCACGTTCTTCGATCTGCAGATGCGTTGGACCGCGTGGGAGTATGAAGGTTGGGAAGCGTTTCTGGAATGGGGCGCGGGGCTGCAGTACGTCGGCCCCGAGAGCTTCCCCCGCTCGGGCACGCACGCCAACGGCCGACTGCGGGCCGGGGCGGGCGTCCGCTACTTCCTCGAAGACCGGGCCGACCTGATCGCCGGCGTCGGCTGGCTGCACATGTCCAACGCCAACGTGTTGGATGTTAACGTCGGTCACGACGGGCCGATGTTTTATCTGGGGTTCACTTGGCGATATTGAACGCGCGGCGATCTGCGATCGCCCGCTAAACGGGGATCAACCCGTTACGCCTTCGCGCTGTTGCAGGAACGTCTTGGCGGGGATCGGGAACAGCAGCAGCAACAACACGTCGCGGTGGGACTTGATGAGTTCGCCGCAGTCCTGGTAGAGCTTGGCGATGTCGGCGTCGGGCACGCGGTCGGCGGGTCGGCCGTGGAACGGCTGTTGGCCGTTGGCGACGGTGGCGAGCACCTGCGGATCGACCGGGCCGGGCAGCTTGCCGTAGTGGCCCATCATCACGTCGCGGAACTGCTGGCTGACGATGCGGTACGGCTTGCCCTGGATCACGTTGAACGCGGCCTGCGTCCCGACGATCTGACTCGTCGGCGTCACCAGCGGCAGATACCCCGCCGCCTTGCGCACCCGCGGCACCTCTTCCAAGATCGCCGGGAGCTGGTCGAGTTGGCCCTGTTCTTTGAGCTGGTTGTGCAGGTTCGACACCATGCCGCCGGGGATTTGGCCCTCGAGTTGGGACTTGTCGATCTGGGGGTAGCCGTGGGGCACCATGATGCCCTCTTCGATCAGGTCGATGGCCCGGTCGCAAGAGTCTTTATCCCGCTGCTTGAGCAATTTGATCGCCTGCTTCACCTTGTCGAGCACGTCCGCGGTCGGCTGCGCGGGCCAGGGTTGGCCGGCGTGTTCGGGGTCTTTGTCGACTTCGGCCAGCTCGACGCGGATCTCGCGGAGCTTGGCGTCGATCTCGGGGGCGGTCTCGAAGTCGACGTTGGTGTCGATGCCGAGTTCGTCGGCGAAGTACTTGATGAGCTCAGCCGGCGGTTGCGCGGTGCCGTGCGACATCGGGCCGTAGCAGGTGTCGAGGTGATCGACGCCGGCCATCATGGCGACGACGTAGCTCGCGGTCGCCAGGCCGTTGGTGCAGTGGCTGTGCATCGTCAGTTCGACCCCGGGGAACTCGCCGCGGACCGCTTCGATCAGCGTCCAGGCGTCGGCCGGGTGTAGTAGGCCGGCCATGTCCTTGATCGCCAGTGAGTCGGCCCCCGCTTCGATCACCTTGCGGGCAAAGCTCAGGAAGTGCTGGTGGTCGTGCACCGGGCTGACGGTGTACGACATCGCGGCCTCGGCGTGGCCGTTGTAGGTCTTGGTCGCCATGATCGCGGTGACGAGGTTGCGGTGGTCGTTGAGCGCGTCGAAGATCCGCATCCGGTGGGTGTTGGCCGCCAGGTCGCCGAGGGTGAACCGCTCGGTCGCGGTGGCGGGGTTGAACTTCCGGGGGGTGCCGGTACGGATGGCTTCCTTGAGGAACTCGCAGACCACGTTGTCGGGGTACGGCGTGTACCCAAACAGGTTTTGCCCTCGGCAGAGCGACCGGATCTGAATCGCCCGATCACTTTCGTCAAGACACGCCCGAAGCTGTTCGAGCCGAATAAACGGGTCGTCCCCGGTGAACCGCAGCGACGAGTCCAGCACCGCCCCGCCCCACAGCTCCAGGATGGAGTACCCGCTGTCCCGGATCAACGGCAGCACCCGCAGCGACTGCGCGGTGGACATCCGCGTGGCCAACAACGATTGGTGGCCGTCACGGAGGGAGCAGTCGATCAGGGAGATGGATTGGGGCATGGCGATCCATCATAGCGATCCGCCACGGTCGCAGGGCTTGACGGCTAATGCCACACGGTAGAGCCATTTGTTATGCGTGATCACCTTCGCAGACTTGGGGCCATCGGCTCGCCAACTGCCCCTCAAGTCCGCCGGTGCGGGCGTAACTTTAAACATGTACCTCATCCGATTGCTCAGCCTTCTCGGCATTATCCTGGCTCTAAACCCCTCGATCGGCTCAATCGCAGCCGAGCCCCCGACCACACCAAAAAACGAAACAGCTCTCGCACTTGAGACCCGTGTCACGCCACGGGCGACTTTCCACATCGACCCAACCTTGGCCGACCGGGTCGATCCACTGGTCGAGCGGATCATCACCCAGCTTCAACAATATGATCAAGCCAACGCCACCACCGATTTCACCCCAGACCAACGTGACCAATACATCGACTCCATCACCCGGCTGCTCGGCCTCGAACCCACCGCCGAACGCCTGACCTTGCAACGCAGGGTCTTTGATCAATTCTCGCGAGGCCCGGACATCCGTCTTGCCCCATCCGGCACGCTCGAAATCACCGTGGTCGATTACGAAAACGCAATGAACCACCTTCGTGCGGGCGGCAGCCTGCCGAACACGGCCTACGACCCCGAGCAGGACACTGCCTCCATCCGGTTTGATTTTGTCGGCACGTCTACCGACAGCCCAATGATTATCGACCACATGGTCGTGTCGGTGCGTCCCGACAAACCGATCGAGCAAGCTGCCGACACCTGGTTCTCGCTCCAATCTTCGTCCAGTCAGACTCCCTTTATTGCTTTGGCTCTGCACGAGGTCGCCGAGGTGTCATGGTGTGAACCTTGGGCCGACCGAAGGATTGACCCGCACTGGCGTTGGCTCTCCGACGGCTTGGCCAACTGCGTTACGTTCATCGCGTTGGAAGAACTCGGCGAACACGACGCCGCCCGCCAGTTCCGTCAAGACTTCGACACTATGCCCCACCAAGCGCTGCGCCCCCACGCCAACCTCCGCTATTGGCTCGAACTTCGCTTCCAACCCCAGATCGATGGCCTTGGCGAAGACCGCCTCAAACACGCCCGCTACGCCTTTGCTACCGAAGAAGTCCAGCGGTTGATCAACGACCACGGCACCGACTGGATCGCGTCGGTCGTCCGCGACGTAAACCAAAGCCCCGCCCCAGGCTCGGCCGCCATCCTCGCGGCCATCCAACGCCACACCGGCGCGGATATGAATCCCCGCCTCGACGCCTATCAACCCTTTACCACCCGTGACGATGGCGTCGACCTATACGCTCAAGCCTACGGCCAAGCGATCCAGGCCGACGACTATCCCGCCGCGCTCAACGCCGCGGTCCGCCTGGTCGAACTGCAATTCGTCAGCCTGAAGGCCGGGCTGCCCGAGCGCAGCTATGTCGCGGTCGGCAACTTATTGATCGAACTGGGCCGGGCCGACGAAGCCGAAGCGATGAGGCGGTCCGTCTCGCGGTAGCATCCGCGACCCTCAGGGCGATTGAGTAAACTGCTCAGTCCCATGAAATACGATTTCACCCAGATCGAATCCAAGTGGCAGGCCCGGTGGGCCCAGGCCAAGACGTTCCATGTCCCCAACCCCGACGACGAGCACTTCCGGGGGGACAAGCCCAAGTTTTTCTGCATGGACATGTTCCCCTACCCCTCGGGCGTCGGGCTGCACGTCGGCCACCCGCTGGGGTTCATCGCGACCGACATCGTCGCCCGCTACAAACGCGCCCAGGGCTACAACGTCCTGCACCCCATGGGCTTCGACGCCTTCGGCCTGCCCGCCGAGCAGTACGCCATCGAAACGAACGTGCACCCGCGCATCACCACCGAGAATAACATCGAGAACATGGTCACCCAGCTCAAACGGCTGGGCATGGCCTACGACTGGGACCGCAGCTTCGCCACCACCGACCCCGGCTACATGAAGTGGACGCAGTGGATCTTCCTGCAGATGTTCCACTCGTACTACGACCCGCTGGAGAACAAGGCGCTGCCGATCGAGCAGTTGGTCGCCAAGCTGGAGGGCGAAGACTACTACGTCACCCTCGACGGCGGCCTGACCTGGTCCGGCATCGACGAAGACCTCGAATCGATCACCGGCGGCCGGCTCGGCGTCCACAAATGGCAAGACCTCGACGCGGGCCAACAACGCCGGCTGCTGGATGAATACCGCTTGGCCTACCTCGCCGACGTCGAGGTCAACTGGTGCCCACAGCTCGGCACCGTCTTGGCCAACGAGGAAGTGACGAACGAAGGCAAGAGCGAACGCGGCAACTTCCCCGTGTTCAAACGGCCGCTGAAGCAGTGGATGCTGCGCATCACCGCGTACGCCGACCGGCTGATCGACGACCTCGACGACGTCGCCTGGCCCGAGCCGATCAAACTCCTGCAACGCAACTGGATCGGGAAGTCCACGGGCGCCGAGGTCGATTTCGCCGTTGATGCACACGACGAAACCATCCGCGTCTTCACCACCCGCCCCGATACGCTGTTCGGCGCGACCTACATGGTCCTCGCCCCCGAACACGAGTTGGTCGATGAGATCACCACGCCCGAGCAGGCCGAGGCCGTCAAGGCCTATCAGGCCGAGGCCGCGGCGAAGACCAGCGTCGATCGTCAAGCCGACAAGGAAAAGACCGGCGTCTTCACCGGCGCCACCGCCACCAACCCCGTCAACGGTGAGTCGATCCCGATCTGGATCGCCGACTACGTCATGATGGGCTACGGCACCGGCGCAATCATGGCCGTCCCCGCTCACGACGAGCGCGACTACGCCTTCGCCGTGAAGTTCGGCTTGCCGATCCGCGGCGTGGTCTCACCCTCAGCGGCGTGGCTGCTATCTAACTACCAAGGCGAACTCATCGGCGACCCGAAAGGCACACTGGCCGGCATCCGCCAAGAAGCCAACGCCCGCCCCGGCCAAACCATGTCCGACGACGCCTACCGTCGCGTCCACGGCGGCGGCATCTGGGATGTCGACGGCACCACCAGCCTCTTGCGCGACGCCTACACCCGGGACGCCTCGCAATTCCCCGCCTACACCGGCGACAGCGCCCTGACGAACTCCGCCAACCCCGACGTCTCCCTCAACGACCAACCCGTCGCCGACGCCAAGCAACTCGTCACCGAATGGCTCGCGTCCAAAGGCCAAGGCCAAGCCAAAGTCCAATACCGCCTCCGCGACTGGCTGTTCAGCCGGCAGCGTTACTGGGGCGAGCCGTTCCCGATCCTGCACGGGCCCGACGGCGAGTTGCGGGCCGTGGACGAGGCCGACCTGCCGGTGAACCTGCCGGAGATGGAAGACTTCAAGCCGACCGGCACCGACGACCCCGACGCCCCGCCGCGTCCGCCGCTGGGCCGAGCGGGGGACGACTGGATCAACGTCGAACTCGACGGCAAAACCTACACCCGCGAGCTCAACACCATGCCCAACTGGGCCGGCTCGTGCTGGTACTACCTGCGCTACCTCGACCCGCATAACGACGATGCCCTCGTCGGCGAAGCGGCCGAGAAATACTGGATGCTTAGCGAAAAATCCGGGGGCGGGGGGCATCACGCCGGCGGTATCGATCTCTATATCGGTGGCCAGGAACACGCCGTACTCCACTTGCTCTACTTCCGCTTTTGGCACAAGGTGCTATTTGATCTCGGGCATGTTTCGACCCCCGAGCCTTGCGGGCGCTATTTCGCGCAGGGCTACATCCAGGCGTATGCGTATTCGGATAGCCGTGGCGTTTATGTGCCGGCTGACGAAGTCTCCGAACGCCCTGACGAACCGGCTGAAATCACGCGAGAAGAAAAAGATCGCGACACAGATACGTTCGTAAAGAAAACCTACACGACGACTTGGTACCACAAGGAAACTCCGGTTGTCCGAGAATACGGGAAAATGGGTAAATCTAAAAAGAACGCCGTTGCGCCCGACGAAATGTGCGATGAGTATGGCTGCGATTCGCTGCGGCTGTACGAAATGTACATGGGCCCCTTGGATCAAAGTAAACCATGGAATTCAAGCGACATCGTCGGCGTCCACCGCTTCCTCAACCGCCTCTGGCGCAACTTCGTCGACGAAGACACCGGCGAGTCGCGCATCACCCACGACAACCCGTCCGATGAACTCGAACGCGCGACGCACAACACCATCAAGCGGGTCACCGAAGCGATGGACAGCATGAGCTTCAACGTCGCCATCGCCGCGCTCATCGAACTGAACAACGCGTTGGTTAAACTCCCGGCCGTACCCAAGTGGGTCGGCGAGGTCATCGCCCGCCTGCTCGCCCCGTTGGCCCCGCACATCGCCGAGGAATTGTGGGAACGCCTCGGGCATTACGTCCCCAACACCACCGTAGCCGACGCCCCGTGGCCCGACTACAACCCCGAGATTCTGGTTGAAGCGACGGTCGAATACCCGGTCCAGGTGATGGGCAAGATGCGGGGCAAAATCACGGTGCCCGCCGACGCCGACGAAGACGCCATCGTCGCCGCCGCGAAGCTCGACGAAAACGTAGCCGCCCACCTCGAGGGCAAAACCATCCGCAAGGTCATCGTCGTCCCCGGCCGCATGGTGAACCTCATCGCGAATTGATCCGCAACCCCGCCGCCTCGTTTACGTCTTCATCCGTATGACCGACCGATCCGACGAGGACGTGTACGATCTGGGTAAAGAAGACGAAGTCGATTCGGCCGAAGACGCCTACGAGCTCAACGACGACGATACGTTCGACGCCGAATCACCCGAGCCCGAACCACGCGCCCCAGACGTCGGCGAATTTGAGCTCGCCGAAGTCGCCGACAACCCGATCCGCGGCGACCTCGAAATCCTGATGCACCCAGCAAGGTATTGCCGAGCGTGTGGGTTTGACCTGACGCTGGTGGACGTGAGCCCGTGTCCGGGCTGTGAAAAAGCGTTCGACCCCGAAGACGACTCGACCACCCGCGACACGCCGCTACCGACGCAGGGCAACTTTTGGTTGCAACGCCCCCGCCTCGCGGGCTACGGTTTGCTGCTGGTGTTTATCGTCGGCCGACCGCTCATCCACGTCATCGGCAACAACCTCGGCGGCCGTCTTGCCGAGGTCGTGCTCGCCTTCGCCGTGCTCGCCCTGATCCCGTGGGTCTTCGTCGGCACGCTGCTCGCCCTGGAAACCGTCGCGGAACACCACAACCCCAAACTCGTCGTGACGATCCCGCTCGGCCTGGCGTTCGCGTTGCTGCTCACGCTGGGCCTGCACCCCGGCGTGATGTTTGTGGCGGCCATCGTCGGCGCGTTCGCCGGCTTCTTCCGAGCTTGGCGGGAAGCGTAAGCCCGCGAAGCCGAATGAAAAATGGGTGAATGTGTGACGCGGTAGAACATCGGACTCCGCGGCGCTACTGTTGGTTGTTCCAACACCGATCACCCCTTCCCGGAGCCACCCGTGACTGACGCCGCCCCCTTGGAAACAGCCTCGCTCTTCTCGTCCGCGACCCTCGGCCCCTACTCCCTGCCCAACCGCGTGCTCATGGCCCCCATGACCCGCTGCCGCGCGTCGCTGCCCGGCGAAGTCCCCACCGAACTCAACGCGACCTACTACCGCCAACGCGCCTCGGCCGGGCTGATCTTCACCGAGGCCACCCACGTCAGCCCCGGCGGGCTCGGCTACGTCGCGATGCCCGGCATCTATTCCGACGCCCAACGCGACGGCTGGAAGCTCGTCACCGACGCCGTCCACGACGCCGGCGGACGCATCTTCGCTCAGCTCTACCACGCCGGCCGCGTCACCCACCCCGAATTGCTACCGGACGATCTTGGGCCCGTCGCGCCGTCGGCCATCGCCCTGAAAGAAACCCAGGCCCACACGCCCAGCGGCAAGCACGACATCCCCGCGCCCCACGCGCTCACCGCCGATGAAATCGCGGGCGTCGTCGAGGACTTCCGCCACGCCGCCCAAGTCGCCAAAGACGCGGGCTTCGACGGCGTCCAACTCCACGGCGCCAACGGCTACCTCATCGACGAATTCCTCCGCGACGGCACCAACCAGCGCACCGACAACTTCGGCGGCAGCACCGAAAAACGCCTCCGCTTTCCGCTCCAAGTCCTCGCCGCCCTCATCGACGTCTGGGGCCCCGAACGCGTCGGCCTCCGCGTCTCGCCCACCGGCACCTTCAACGAGATGTCCGACTCCAACCCGTTGGAAAACTTCACCGCGATCTTCGAAGCCGTCGATCAAACCGGCATCGGCCACCTCGAAGTCGTCGGCCAACTCTTCGACCAACCCGAGCCCCACCCGCAACAAGACGCGATCAACGCCGCCGCCCGCGAGAAGTTCAGCCGGACGCTGATCTTCAACGGCGACTACACCGTCGACAAAGCCCAGGCCGCGCTGGTCGCCGGAGCCTGCGACCTGATCACCTTCGGCCGACCGTTCCTGGCCAACCCCGACCTGCCCGCCCGACTCCAAGTCGGCGCCGCGTTGGCCGACTTCACCGACCCAACGCTGCTGTACAACCCGATGGCCGGGGAAAAGGGCTACACCGAGTTCCCGCCGATGGCCGAGGCTTCGGCGTAATGCGATCGATCGGTCACGCATCGCCAACGTAGCGCCTAAGTCACGGCCCAACGACGATCTTCATCGGCGGCTTCGACCACTTATGACTTGGGGCGACGAGATGCGTACGTCCGGCAGACCGGCATCGAAGCTCGACGGGGCACCACCCCATCCGTTAGATTCGTGGCGTCATGCCGTATCCGGGACAAGACTCCGACCGCCTCGACCCCAACCGATCTTTCGCGGATTACCAGCGTGATCCGGATGTCCATCATCGTTATTGCAAGCGATGCGAGTACAGCCTCCGGGGCATCACCTCCGGCGAATGCCCCGAGTGCGGTCTGCCTTTCAGCCTGACCAATCCGCGGACGTATCTGACGTCCGATCAACTCGGCCAAAAGGGAGTCACCCACCGCCTCCCGAGACACCGGGCCAAGTATCTCCTGATCTCGTTGGCCACGGCCTGGCTAATCCCTTACGCGTTGGGCGCGGTGGTTGCGTTTGGGATGGGGCAATCGTCGTCATCCGTGACCGGTGAACTGGCCGGCCTGGGTTGCTGTGCCTACGTGATTCTTTATCCTCTGGCCATCATGGTGGCGACGGTCTGCATGCTCAACGCGCTGATGCCCGAGCGGATGAGCGGCGTGTCGGCGAACATCCTGGTCGGGTCGCTGGCGGCCGGGTTCCTCATGGCCGGCCAGCTGATCCTCATCACGGGGCCTAATCCGATCATCTTCTTCCTCGGCGTTTTCGTGGGCCTCCCCGCCGGGCTGTGGCGGGCGCATCAACTGACCTGACCTCGCCCTATAATCCCTCTCATGATCCTCCTGATCGACAACTACGACAGCTTCACCTACAACCTCGTCCAACGCCTCGGCGAGCTCGACGCGTCGCTGGATCTGCGGGTCGTGCGTAACGACAAGATCACGGTGGACGAAGCGGTCGCGCTGAAGCCCGACCACGTGATTATCTCGCCGGGGCCGTGCACGCCGCGGGAGGCGGGGGTGAGTTGCGATATCATCGACGCGTTTGCGGGCAAGGTCCCGGTGCTGGGCGTTTGCCTGGGCCATCAGTCCATCGGCCACCACTTCGGCATGACCGTCGACCGCCACGTCAAGCTCATGCACGGCAAGACCAGCCCGATCCACCACGACGGCCAGGGCCTCTTCGCGGGCCTCTCCAACCCCTTCGTCGCCACCCGCTACCACAGCCTCGTCATCCTCAAAGACAGCTTCGACTCCGACAAGTTCGACATCACCGCGTGGTGCGAAGACGACGGCCAAGAGGTCATCATGGGGTTACGCGCCAAGCCGGGCAGTCTGCCGGGGGGCGATGCGCCGCTGGAAGGTGTGCAATTCCACCCCGAAAGTTTTCTCACGGTCGAGGGTCCGCAGTTATTGGCGAACTTCTTGGGGATGAAGATACCGGAGCTGATGTAGTTACAATCCTAATTTCCTAAGGGGCAACGTGTACAACAACAAGAAATTCGTTGACGAAGTAATCGATCTCTTATCGGAAAGCTATCCAGAACTTGCTTTTGAGCAATTCGATTCTGATTCGATAGTCATTCTGAAAGCTGCTGATCGCGAAGAATGTGCTGTGATGGGCTTAGCCCAAATTCACGAACGCATTGAATCTGGCCAGAGTATTCATGATTGGCTAAATGATAATCAGGTTAAGAACCTTCTTGAAATGTTTGCTGGGCGGATGGATGTTCCCGAAATCACGCCCGACTCTCTCATACTTAGACTAACGCATAAAAATAGGCTTTCCCGGGAAGCGCCCTATCCAATCCATGAAGAGATATTCGATGATGTTTGGAAGTGCCTCTGCTCGCACCATGATAATTTTGGTGCACAGTACCTTCACCTCAACGATCTTTCTAATTTGAATGTATCGCTAGATGAGGCATGGCGAATTGCAGAGAAAAATACAGATATCGCTCTCAAAGGAACAAAATTCCAAAGCCTTGCCGACGCCGAAGGTAATCTTTCTTTGATCTTGATTGATCATGTCCACGCATCTTGTGCTTTGCTTGTAGAACCCATCAGACAACTACTGGCTCAGCATCTTGGAGAACCATTTTTGGCTTGTATTCCTGCAACCGATGAAGTTCTGTGCATGCCAAGCCAACCTCGTTTGCGAGCAGACGGTTACATTCAAAAAGCTCAACAGAGCTTTATGGATTCCGCTCACCCTGTTTCGGACAAAGTATTCTTGGTTGATACACAAGGATTGAAGATAGAAAGCTAGCTAAGCCGCGTCTTTGAGCTCGCGTGTGATTTGTTTGAGTAGCGAACGAGCTTGCTCGTGGCTTGGGTCGAGGCGGAGGACTTGGGCCAAAGCCGCGGCGGCATCCGGGAGTAAACCCATTTCGAGGTCGGCCTGGCCGAGCATGAACAACGCGGGCACCAAGTACGGCTGCAAGCGCAGCGCGGCGCGGTAGCACTCGGCGGCTTCGGCGAAGCGACCGCCCGCGGCGCAGGACACGCCGAGGTTGAACCACCACAGCGGTTGCTGGTCGTCGAGTTCGATGGACCGACGCAACAGCGACACGGCGTCGAACACGTGGCCGCCGCGGTGGGCCGCTAAACCGAGCAGGTGGATCGCGGTCGGGTGGTTGGGGTCGAGACGCAGGACCTGCCGGCAGAGCCGCTCGGCTTTGCGCCACTTCTGGGCCCGCAACGCCCGGGCCGCCTCGAACAAGACGCCATCCCCGGCACGTCGGACGACGGCGGGAACGACGGTCGGGGCGGTGAAAGGTTCGGACATGGCGTGTCGTTTCGAATGGCGATCTGCGATCACCCGCGATGCGGTCGATGGTTCCCGTTTAGCCCCCAGCGAGTCGCCGGGGGGAAGTTACGGGGACCGAGTTAACCGCGGCGGCCCCGGGTCACTGACCCGGGGCTCAATTTAGCCGAGCAGGGACAGCACGTTCTGGGCGTTGCTGTTGGCGATGCCCAGGGTGGACGTGCCGGCCTGCTGCAGGATCTGGGCCCGGCTGAGCTCGGCCGTCTCGGCGGCGAAGTCGGTGTCGCGGATCGAGCTTTCCGAAGCGGTCAGGTTTTCCAGCGTGATGCCGGTGGCGCGGACCGCGGTCTGCAGCGTGTTGCGTTCGAAGGCCCCGAGTCGGCCGCGGAGCTGGGCGATCTGGTCGATGGATTCATCGATGATCTCCGAGGCTTCGCGGGTCTTGCCGCCGACCAGCGAGTTGTCGCCGCCGGTGGTGATCGAGTTGAGGAAGCCAACGGTCGTGTCGCCGAGGTTGCTGGCGGCGACGGATTGGATGCCGAAGCCGACCTGCTGGAGGCTGTTGACCTGCGGGCCGATCTGGAAGTTGGCCCCGCCGCCGGTGACGGTGAACTCATAGGTCGAGCCGGCGACCTGGGCGGCGCCGGAGGTCAGCGTGAGGCCGAGGTTGATGGTGTTGGTGTTGAGGGTGATGTCCAGGCCGTCGCCGAGGGCGAGGTTGCCGTTGACCAGCGACAGGACGTCTTCGCCCTCGTCGCGGTTGATCTGGTTGCCGCCCTGGGCGTCGTAGGTATCGAAGAAGTCGCCGTCGTCGAGCTTGCGGACGCTGACGAAGGAGTTGCTGCCATAGCCTTCGGACTCGAAGAGCAGGCCGGAGGTCTGGTTGGTCGCCGAGGCGAGGCGGGCGGTGACGCCGGTGGCGTCGCGGACGTTGTTGACCGCAGCGGCCACGGCCGAGAGCGCGGTGCCGGACGCGAAGTTGAACACCTGCACGCCGCGGCTGCCCTGCAACTCGAAGCTGACGCTGGACAGCAGCGCCCCGGGAGCACCGGCGGTGTTGCCCGAGAGGAACAGCGTGCCTTTTTCCGCGGAGTTGATGACTTCGACCTGGACGTTGATGTTCTCGTCGAGGCCGAAGTTGGCGCCGAAGACGTTGACGTCGCTGATCTGGCTGGTAACCACACCCGAGTCGAGGTAGTCGAGGCTGCCGTTGAGCAGCTTCAGCCCGGCGAAGCTGGTCGTATTGCTGATCCGGGTGATGGATTCGACGGCCGAGTCGATCTCGAGTTGGTTGGCTTCGATCTCTTCGGGGCTGAAGGCCCCGGTGTTGGCCGCCTCGATCGTGAGCGCTTTGATCGAGGTCAGCAGGGTGCTGATCTCTTGGAGGGCGCCTTCGGTGGTGGCGATGACGTTGGTCGCCCGCTCGGCGTTGTCGATGGCTTGGGTGGCGCCCTGGATTTCGCTGCGGAGTCGTTCGGCGACGATCAGGCCGGCGGGGTTGTCGGCCCCGCGGTTGATCTGCAGCCCCGTGCTCAGCCGTTGCAGGCTGGTCTCGAGGTCGCGGTTGGTCCGCGCGAGGTTGTTCTGGGCGATGAGCGAAGAGACGTTGGTGTTAATACGAGACATCGACAATCCTCCTTGATTGTCTACCGGGCTGAGCGCGTCGCCGGCGTGGCGTCGCCTCGGGGGGCGGTACTTCCTTGCGGCCCCGATCCCGTGAGGGTGTTTGTGGCTGATCCGATTCCGTCAGACTCCAGGCTGCGCCCGTAGGGCCCGCGACGTGCGGGCGTGACCCCAAAATAGTTGGGTACCACCCGCGAAGATTTTCCGGGGGCGGGGGCCGGGGCGGCCGAGTGGTGGGTTAAGCGGGTCGCGGCTTGGACTTCATGTGTTGATCCAAGCCGTTGAGGTCGTCGAGCTGCACGTTGGCGGCCTCGGCGTTCTCCTGTTGGATCGCGTCGTAGACTTCCTTGCGGTGGACCTGGATCGTGCGGGGGGCGTTGATGCCCAAGCGGACCTTGTCGCCGCGGATATCGACGACGGTGATCTCCACTTCGTCGCCGATCATGATCGTTTCGTCGCGTTGCCGGGATAGCACCAGCATGAGGGGTGGCTCCTTCCGTGGGCCGTGACGCGGCGCATCCTTGCGCCGCGAGGGAGGTTTGAGTCGAGTTTCGAATTTTGAGGCTCGAAGTGTTCATTCGGAAAACAAAAGAAATTGGTCTTGGTGAAGTTCGCCTTTCGAACTTCATCGTTTCATCACGCCGACATCGCGGCCGGGGCTTCCTGGTGCAGTTCCACCAACGGCACGCGGGTGGTGAACCGGCGGTCGCTGAGCACAAGTTGCTCGCCGCATCGGCTGCCGACGTTGATCACCAGCGGGCCCTGCAAGTTGCCGGTGAGTACGTTGCCGCGTTTGTTGACGATCACAAAGACCTGAGCGTCGTCGATCGACGTCAGCCCCAGACCCAACATCTGCTCGGGATGGATCGGCACCTTGTAGGTCGACACAAACAACGTCGGGTCGGTCACGACGAACGCCAACTCGGGCAGGTCGGTCGATTGAAGCCACCAGAAGTTGCTCTCTTCGTTGGCCCGGGTTTTGTCGCCGGACTCGATGAGCACGTATTCCTGATATTTGGGGAAGCCGAGCAAACCCTTGGGGAAACGGATCACCCGGTTGCTGTCGACGTCTACTTCACCGAAACGTGTGGTTTGAATCTTCATCGTCTAAGGTCCTTCACGGCCGGCGTCCTGCTCTGGGGTTGCCCCTGTTGCTCTGAAACTTTCGAGTCGCTCTCGAAAACTTCCTGGGGGGGTGGCGTCCTGCCACGCTTGGTTCAGCGGTCGGATCGGTGGGCCGTGGGGGCCGATCCGCCGCGCATGTTTTGCGCCACTAGCGCAAGAAATCCAAAAGGGAAAGTTGCTGAATTTGCGCACTGGTCTGAAGCGACGCTTCGAGCTGCAGCTGCAACTGCTGGTAACGGGAGATAACTTCCGTTAAATCCGCGTCTTTCAGGCTGGAGAGCACGCTTTGTTCTTGCAAGGTCTGGTCCTCGTTGCGTAAACGGGTTTCTTCGAGGCGTTGGGCCTGCACGCCGACGATGGCGCGGGCACTGACGACCGAATCGATGTCGTCTTCCAATTGACTAGCAGCAAGCGAGATGCCAGATTCGTCGTTATTTTCCAAAGAATCGCGCAAAATAATCAGATCGGTAAACGCGTTGTCGATTCGGCGGGTCGCGGTGTCTTCGCCGTCGATCGTCGTGGCCGCGCCGACATTGGCCAGCAAGCCCAGGTGTTCCGCCACGTGGAACTGGCCGACGTTGGTGATCGCAAAGTCGCCGCCGCCCGCGGTGTTGTCGGTGGCGACCAGGCCGGTGCCGGTCGCCGCGACCGCGACGCTGAAGTCGCCGGGGGCCACGCCCGCTGCGCCCGCCGCCGCGTCGATCAACGCGATCGCTTCGTCGACCGTGGTCGCGGTGTCGAGGTTGACGGTGAAGGTGGTGCCGTCGTGCAACGCGACCTCGAGGTCGTCTTCGCCTTCCTGCGTGATCAGGCCGATGCCCTGACGCAGGTCGGTGAGCTTGGTGTCGCCGTTGAAGCTGTGGATCCCTAGGTCGGTCGCGGTCGTGCCGCCGTTCTCACCGACGGAAAACTCCAGACCCGCGACGGTGCTGACGATCTCGAGTTGCTGCCCGCCCTCCGCAATGTCGAGCCGCAATCCCAAGTTCAAATCCGCGATCGTGTTTTGCAGATCCTGCACGTTGGTCGCGGCCGAGAAATCCACGGTCACGGTCTGTTCGCCCTGCGTGATCACGAGGCCGGACGCGAAGTCCACCGCGGTGCCCAGGTCCGCCAACGGGGTGAGCTCGGTGATCTGCACGCCGACGTCCGCCCCTGCCGTCGCCACGCCGCCGGTGCTGCTGACGTTATCCAACCCCAGCGACGCCGCGGTGCGTGTGCCCGGCGGATCGCTGATGGTCACGACGTTGCCCCCGTTGCCCGTGACCACCAAGCCGGTCGGCCCGACGGTGACCGCGCCCGCTCCCGGGGTCGTGGTCGTAATCGCGTCGGTCAAGATCGTCGCAACGTCATCGAGCGAATCCGCCGCGGACAGATCAACCGTGACTTCCGTGGCGTTGACCGCCACGGTCAGCGTGCCGGGGATAAAGCCGTTGTTCGTCCCCCCCGCGATCGCGTTGAGCGACGTGTTGCCGGTCGCCTGCGGGTCGAGGTCGCGTTCGTTGTTGATCTTGGCCTCGAACAAACCAAAAGCCGTCCGCCCCTGGCTGGTGAAATCCTGGGCGCTGAACGCGCCGACATCGGTCTGCAGGTTCTCGCCCGTGCCGGTGTACCGCACCCCGCCGAGGAACGTGTCGAAGACTTGGCCGTCCAGGCCCGCGCCGTTGTTGCCGCCGAAGACCGAGACGCCGTTGAACTGAGTGTTGGCGATATCGACGAGGGCCGAGAGCTGAGCGTCCACCACCAGCGACTGCGACTTGCGGGTGTCCGCGTCCGAGCCGACGCCGATCTGCGACAACGCGATCGTGTTGGCTTCGATCAACGTATTCGTGGCTTCGCCGAGCGCCGAGTCGGCGGTGTTGAGCGTCTGCGTGGCGAGTTCGAGGTTGCGGGCTTCCTGCTCGCGTTCCTGCAGGCGACGCTCGATCAGCAACACCGACGCGACCTGCGACGGGTCGTCCGACACGCGGTTGATCGCTCGGCCGGTCGAGATCTGCTCCTGGGCTTCGTCCAATTCACGCTGGGTCGACTGCAGGCGGTTAAGGGCCTGCTGGCTGCTCAGCAGCGACGACGTGCGGTTGGTGGCGGAAGAGATAGAGGACATCGGGAGGCCTTGGGTTAGACGAGGCTCAGCAACGTTTGCGTCAGTTCATCCACGACGGTGATGAACCGGGCGCTGGCTTGGTACGCCCGCTGGTAAGCGAGCAGGTTGATGGTTTCTTCGTCGGCATTCACGCCGGAGATCGCGGCTTGCCTTCCTTCGAGGTTCTGGCGGACCACGCCGAACGCTTCCTGGTTGTCACGCGCCTGGGCCAGGTTCGTGCCGACTTCTTCGACCTGCCGTGACCAGGCCCGCGTGACCGACAAGCCGCCGAGCGCATCCAACGGCTTGTCCCGCAGCGCCGCGAGTTCGAGGGCGTTGCGGTTGTCGCCCGCCAGGCGTTCCTGCCCGGCCGCAAGCAGCGTGGGGTCGGACAACACGGTCTGGTTGATGCCGATGTCGAACGCGTTTTCGCCGGTGAAAAAGCTGTTGACGCCCAACGCCGCCAGGACGCCGGAGGTGTCGTTGCTGAACGACAAGCGGTTGTTCGCCGAGTCGCTGCTGATCACGAGCTGCCCGGTCGACGAGATCGAAGCACTCACCCCCGCCACCGCGTCGAGCGCCGTCGCCAGATCGTCGAGCGACGTATCGGTCGCCGGGTTGATGCCGTCGAGGTCGACGTTGATCACGGTCGTCGTCGCCTGCCCGGTCGCTTCCGAGACCACGCTGATCTCAAACGACCCGTTCTGCGCCGCGAACGGCAACTCGGTCAGCGCCAAATCATTGAGCGCCGCGGTCGTGTCCGTCACCGCGTTGGTCGCCGTCACATCTTGGATCAGCTTCGTGCCTTGACCCTGGCTGTGGATGCGGTTGGTCTCGAAGATCAGTTGACCGGCCAGTTGATCCAGCTCGTCGATCGCGGTTTGCAAGTCGTTGTTGATGAAATCGATCCGGGCGCCCAGCTCGCCGCTGGAGATATCCAACGCGCTGCCGTCGGCCGCGATGATCACGTCGGTCACCACCTCGCCGTCGACCGTTCGGCTACGCAGCTCCAGCCCCCGCGACTCGCCGTTGAGCACGATCGGCAGCGACCCGACGTACACATCGATGCTGCCGTTGTTTTGCTCGACCGTCGACACATCCAGAAACTGCGCGAGCTCTTGCAGCAGCTGGTCCCGCTGATCCCGCAGCGCCGACGCCTCCGAGTTGCTCGCCCCTTCCTGCGAAGCGATCGACTTGTTGATCTCTTCGATCCGCGACAACAAACTGTCGGCCGAGGCGATGGACTCCTCGAGCGCGGTGGTCGACTCGGCGGTGATGTCGTTGTAGCCGTTACGCAGGTCTTGGATGAACGACGCCAGCGACGTGCCCTCGGCCGTGACCAGCGTCCGCAACGACGGGTCCTGCGGGTTCGTCGTCAGCTGCGACCAGGCGTTGAAATATTCGCCCAGCCGGGTGGTTAAGTCGCGACCGGTCAGTTCGTTCTGCACCGCTTCCAAACGCGAGATCTGGTCGGCCGTGGCCGCGGCGGCGGCTTCGTCCGCGATCGAGCTACGCAGCCGGGCTTCGACCGCTTCGCTGACCTGGCGCGTCACCGCGTCGATCTGCACGCCCTGCCCCACGAACTGGTCGCCCGACACCCGGCGGTCGCCGATCGCCGACAGATCGACGCGCTGCACCTTGTAACCCGGTGTCGCCAGGTTCGCGAGGTTGTTACCGGTGGTCTCGATCGCCGTTTGGCTGGCGAGGAGGCCGGTGCGTCCGATCTGGAGGGAGGAAGAAAGGCCCATGGCTTTAGTGAACAGTTATGAGTGAACAGTAATGAGTGGTTGGCATGGACTCATGACTGTTCACTGTTTACTCGTCACTCCTTTATGCGGTGAGGTTCAAGGTGCTCATCGGGGCGGGTTTGTTGCTGACTTGGCCGGTCTGGCCGTAGGCCGCGCCGCCCTGCGAGACCACGCCGATCGTGCGGATCAGGCCGTTGACGTGTTTCATCAACGACTCGCTCGCCCGGCGAACGATCGAGGTCTGCTCGGCGACCTGCGTCATCGCCTCGACCAACTTCTGCCGCGTCACCAACAACCGGCCGCGGAAGGGTTCGGGTAAACGCTCCGCCAGTTCCTTCATCTTCAACGGCTCTTGGGCCGATGGATCAACCGCGAGCGTGAGATCGGCCACGAGTTGCAAGCGACGCTTCTCGATCTCGCTGATTGTCTGCACCGCGGCGTTCTCCAGCCGCGTCAGGCCGACCATCTCCTGGTCCTTGCCCTGACGCAAAGCCAAGCGTTTTCGCTCCAAAAGCGAGAGCAGTTGACGCTGGCGTTCGAGCGCCTGCGCCAGTACCGCTTCGAGATGGTCGAGATTGAGTCGGAGGGTTTTATCCACGGAGGTTCACCTGCGGTTGGTTGGAGTCGAAAGAAGGTTTTTGGAAGCGAGCGACCAGCGCGTCGCTGATGCCGAAGTTGGCGGACTTGGTGATGTTGTCCGCAAAGATCACGTCGAGCTGTTGGCCGAAGACTTCCTCGGCCCGGCCGCCGTGAAACATCTCGCTCTTGAACGGGTCGTTGCGCGCCTGTTCCAGCATGGGCAGGATGAACGCGGTGGCGACGAGTTGGTCGGCCGCTTCCCGCATCTCGTCGTTCTTCACGACTGCCGGTGCCGAGGTTTCCGAAGCCTGACGCGACGAATCCGTGAGTAACCCCGCGAAATCTTTGCCGAACCCGCGCACCGCGCCCGCCGACGACGCGGTCGTCGCGGGGGTTAGCGCATCGAGGCTCAGGGGGTTCGTCGCCATCATTGGATGACCAGCTCCGCGTGCAGTTGGCCGGCTTCGTGCATCTGCTTAACGATCGTGATGCGGTCCTCGGCCGGGACTTTGAGTTGGTTGAACGCCGTCAAAAGGTCCGCCAACCGAGCGCCGCCGCGGCTGGCGGGGTCGAGCACCAGAAAGTCTTCGGTGACTTCGCGGGGCGGCAGCTCTTCGCCGGGCTCGGGCTGTGGCTCGGGCTTGAGCATCGTGATGGTCAGGCCGTCGTGGCTGATGATCGTCGGCGAGATCTCCACGTCGCCCGACATCACGATCGTGCCCGTGCGTTCGTTCACCACCACGCGGGCCGAGCCGGTGACCTGCGAGCCGTCGATATACGCTTCCAGGATGTTGGCGATGAACGACGCGGGGTTCGTCCGCTCATATTCCGGCACGCGGATGAAAACATTCTTCGCATCGATCGCCCGGGCCGCCTCCGGCCCGTCCGGCGAAACCAGGCCATTGATCAGAGCGGCGAGGTTGTTGGTCGTCGTCCACGAAGCGTTGGCTTCGTTGACTACGAGTTGGATGTAGCCGCGTTGATCCATAAACCGGGCCCGGACCGAGCGGGTCATCTTCGCGCCGCTTTCGACCTTGCCGGTCCGGGGCGAGTCGGGGTCTTCGAGCCGCACCGCGCCGCTGGCGGTGGCCATGACATCCGAATCGACGTGCTCACCGACCATCGGGATCAAGAACAATCGTCCACCCTCCAGCGAACTCGCCGGGCCGATGCAAGACACAAATACGTCCAACCGATCGCCTTCGCGGACACCCTGGGCCGGGATGGTCGCTTCGAGCGTCACCAACGCGACCGAGTCCGCGTCCTCAAAATCCGCCAGCGTCACGTTTTCGTTGCCCAGGCGTTTGACGACCTCGACCAGCGGGGCGTGGGCGGGCTTAAAGTCGCCGCCGTCGCCCGTGCCGTTCAACCCGACCACCAAGCCCATCCCGACGAGCGTCGAGGTTTCCGAGCCCTTGATCCGTACGATGCTGCCGACTTCCAAGGCAGACACATGGCTGCTCACCACCAGCGCGATCAACGCCGCGATGATCCAGGGCAGGGCTTGTCGCAGATCGGGTTCGTGTTGCATGGCGGGTAATTCGTTAGGAGCGGTTTCAAAATTCAAGGTGAGTCTTCCGGCTACAGCGTTGAGAACTAATGATCACCAAGGGAACAGGAAGTCCATGACCTCAGTCAGCAAGCCTTTATCCGTCGACTTCTTGAGGTGACCCTCGTGTTGCTTATCGATGAACAGGTCCGCGATCTCGGTCGACAACACGGTGTTATCCACGGTGATGTCGTCCACCCGGCAGATGCCGGTCGCGACCAAGGTGTAGTGCTCGTCATCGCTGCGGACCGATTTACGTGCTTCGACCACGACGTTGCCATTGGGCTTAATATCGATAATGGTGGCCTGAATGCGGGCGGTCATCGATTGACGGTTTTCGTAGTCGCCTTCGCCTTCAAACGAGCTGTCCGCCGAGACGTCCAGCTGCACCGTGCCGTCGGGGAAGGTGTTGGGCGTCAAAGTCAGGTCAAGCAGATCGCTGAGGTTGAACCGCGGGAACTCGGCGATCTCGCCGGTCCATTCCGACTCTTTTTCGGTCTCCAGCGACGAAGAAAACGTCGTCTGCGTGTCTTCCCGGATGATGATGGTCACCAAGTCGTGCACCGCAAACGTGCGCGGCTCGGGCAGCTCGACGGCCATCAAACTCCGCGCCGCGATCGCGGGGGAAAGCTTGCGTTCGTCGGTCTGTGTCCCGGGCACGGGCGGCCCGTCCATCACTTTAAACTCATCGATAAACGGATCCGCAAACAGGTCGTCACCCGTGATATAGAGGGACGAACTAAGCTCTTGTGCCGAAGCTTGATTCGTCATGCCTACGGCAAGCAACGTCGCGATAATTGAAAGTAAGAAAAAACGCATTAGGAGGAGCCCTCGGTAGAATCCGTGGTTTCAACGGAAATTTCGGTCGAGATCGTGGCTTGACGCTTCCCCGACACGGTGGCGTAGAAGGTTTCGCGGGTCGAGATGTTCTTGACTTCGATGATGTCGCCCAGCACGCCGCTTTCCGACGCTCGGCCAACGGTCCGTACCACCAGCGACCCGCTGACGCACGCCACGGTGACCGTGTCGCCGCGCTTGACCAACACGTCTGGAGCCACATGATCCGCACGCAGAACGCTGCCCGCCCGCAACGCCGAGGCTGAGGATTGGCCCAGTACCAGCGCGGTGGAACCCAACGCTTCGCCGTGGTCGGCGGTGATCCAAATTTCCTTCAATTCAATATTCTCACGGCTAAACACCTCGCCCCGGCGGATCTGCTGGGCCGCGACCACCGCCACCACCCGGCGGGATACCTCGGCGGTGAGCGTGACCTCTTCGACCGTGCCGGCCGCGTCGTAACGACGCACCTTCATCGGCACCCGACCCAGGCCGCTTCGGCTCATGCTTTCGATTTCGTACCGACCGACCGCCGCACTGCGATTCAGCCAAGCCGCTTCGTCCGCGTTGCCGCGGAACGTGATCTTCAGGTCTTCGATCGCCGCCTGGTTCAAAGTCGTGATCTCTTGAATCAGCAAGCCGCTCACCGTTTGGCCCGCATTGGCTTGATCAATGGCCAATTCGTTATTGGTTATCACCGCACGATCGTTGGCCACCTCGGCCGCAGCTAACTCGGATTCGTCTCGCAAGCGGAAGACTTGGATCGAAGACTTCCCGCGGAGCGAAAGGTCCGCCCAATTCACCTGCGATTCGCTGAGCACCCGTCGGACCGTCGCGAGCTGTACCGAAAGCTCGTCTTGGCCCTCGGCGAAACGCCCCACCACCAGTTCGCCCAACGACTCGGCGTATTCGCCCTCGAGCTCCGCGATCTCCATCAACCTGATTGCCGGCCCGTGCGTGCCCGCTTGGTCGTTGATGCGCACCGAGTTGGCGAAGGCCGGGACCGCCGTAGAGAAAATCAGGATGGGAATCAGAGCTTTCATAGTCGGTTCAATTCAAATCAAAGCCTTAGCCTTGGCGAGAACGGATTGACGTCTTACCGCCGGAGGTTGCCCACGACCTGCATGACTTCATCCGCGGCCTGGATGGTCTGACTGTTCATCTCGAACGCCCGTTGCGTCTTGATCAGCGAGACGAGTTCTTTCACCGGATCGACGTTGGAGTTCTCGAGGTGCCCCTGCAGAATCGTCCCGAGGCTACCCTCGCCGGGGTTGCCTTGGATGGGTGGGCCGGAGGCATCGGATTCAACATAGATGTTTCCGCCGATGGACTTAAGCCCTTCTTTATTGACGAAAATCGAAAGTTGCAGTTGGCCAACATCCGTGTTGGTGTTGTCCGGATTTGTCACGCTGACCGTGCCGTCGGCCGAGATGCTGATGTTTAATGCATCGTCGGGGATGGTGATGCCGGGCTGAATCCGTGGGCCTTGGGTATTGCCCAAGACCAACTCGCCGTCGCGGTTGGCAAAGAGGTTACCCGCGCGGGTGTAACCCACGCCGCCGCCTTGTTCGCTGAGGATCTGGACTTCGAGGAAGCCGTCGCCCTCGATAAAGACATCGAGTTCCCGGCCGGTGGTCACGGCCGAGCCGATCTCAAAATTGTATTGGGTGTTGCTGATTTTCGTGCCCAGGCCGACCTGGAGCCCGGCGGGGCTGTGGTCGCCGTTGGCGTTTTCGACGCCGGGCTGCTTCTTCTGTTGGTAGATCAGGTCTTCGAAGTTGACGCGTTGGGTCTTGAACGCGGTCGTGTTGACGTTGGCCAGGTTGTTGGCGATCACATCGAGCTCGGTGGAGAGCGCGTTGAGGCCGGTGGAAGCAGAATGCAAGGCGATGACGGCCATGTTGTTGTGGTCCTGAGTCTTGAGTTACGCGTCGGATGAATTATTCATTAGGATTAGGCCACTCGGCCAAGCGTGTTCACGGCTTTATCCATGAGTTGGTCGTGATACTGGATGAGCCGGGCGTTCCCGGAGGCGGCTTTGCCGCTGGCCATCACGGCCATCATCGTGCTGATCGCATTGGTGCCGGAGGTCTCGAGGGCACCGACGCGGAGGTTGGGTTGTGGGTTCTGGGTTCGGGGGTCGGCACCGTTGAAGGCGAAGAGGTTGGCCCCCACTTTTTCGAGTTGGTCGGTGTTGTTGACGGTGGCGACCTGGAGTTGGGCCACGTCGGCTCCGTTTTGCTGGAGCCGGCCGTCGGGCGTGACGGTGACTTTCACGCCGGGCTCTACGGCGATCGGCTGATCGTTGTTGCCCAAGACGCGGTGGCCGGTGGCGGTGACGACGAAGCCTTGGCCGTCCACGGCCAGTCGCCCGTCGCGGGTCAGGCGAAGGTCCGTCTGGCCGGTCTGCGGATTGACTTGTTGCACCGCGAAGAAGCTGGTGTTGTCGGTGAGGGCGACGTCGAGGTCGCGGCCGGTCTGCTCGACCGGGCCGGCCGAGAAGCTGGTGCGTTGCGGGCCGGCCAGGACGCCGCCGCCGAGGCGGTCGAGCAGGGCGTTGGCCGTGCCGTAGGGCGAGGCGTCTTCGATGGCCTCGGGTTCGCGAGCGGTGAGCACGGGCATGTCGGGCTTGAAGCCGACGGTGTTCACGTTCGCCAGGTTGTTGGCAAAGACGTCCTGACGATACGAGTTCGTCAAGACGCCTGATGCGGAGAGGTACAGGCCGTAGTTCATCGCGCGTCCTCCTTGACCACGATGTCGCTTCCGGAGGCGAGCGTTGCGTTTCCGGGAGCGGGGTGGGCCTGCGGGGTTCGTCCGTGAACCCGTGGGGTGTCTTTCTCCGTGCCTGCCGTTAGAGATTCGGTGGACGCCGTGCCGCGGTGCACGGCCGCGGCCAGCGTGGCCAACCGCTGCACGCCCCGGCCCAGGTCGGCGTGGCCCTGCCCCGCCGCGGCGAAGCGGGCGAGTTCGAGCCAGTTGATCTGGGTGTCGGCGGTCGTCGGGTTGGTTGTGGGCTGGCTCAAGGCGGGCTCGCAAAATAGAGAACGGCGTCACCGATAAAACGCAACGGTGATGCCACCCGTGCCAAACGCCACGAACCGCGGTCACGACAAGCGCGCTGACGCGCGTTTTGCCTTGTATGACAGAAGAAATCGCCGGCGCGAAATTATTTATCCCCATTTGGATCTTGACGTCGCCGCCGATGACCGCCGTTCGCGGCCAGCGCAACACCTGCGGTGCGGCGCACGCGCTGCGCGGTCGATCGATGTTGCGCCCCGGTTTGTGGTGCCGCGGTCAGACCAAGAGTGAACGATGGTCGCGGTAGAGCTGGTCGAGGCGAGCGGTGAGCGGTACGGTGGCTTGGGGGTCGTCGAGGGTTCGGCCGATGGCGATGAGCAGCTGGACGAGGCCGTGGAAATCGGCGAGGTCGATCACTTCGCGTTCGATCCGGGTGCGAGCTTCGTTCATGTTGTGGTAGTTGCCCAAGGGGAGGCACACGCACGTCGCGGTGTAGCCCAAGGCCTGGTAGGCCGAGGCTTCGCAGGTCCCGCCGGGCATGAGTTTGCGTTGCCAGCGGAAACTCTTGGCGTTACTTGCGGGGGCGGGGGAGGCGTCTTTCGCGGCGAGGGCTTGGGCGACTTGGGCCACGGCGTAAGTCAGCTCGGGGTCGAACGTGCTGGTGCGGTCACCCACGCGGACGATCGGCCCACCGCCCAGAGGCGACTCGGCGAAACTCTTGCTGTTTTCCAACGCGATCAAGCGGGCGGACTTGGGGATGATGCCGGACTTACACGCCGCGATCGCGCCGACGAAACCGATTTCCTCGGCCCGGGTGCAGAGCAGCCGAACGTCCGGCACCCCGGAATCGTCCTTGCGAATCTTGAGCAGTTCCCCAAACGCAGCGAACATCGCGGCGACACCCGCGAGGTCGTCGCAGGCCGGGGCGTGCAATCGGCTAGCCTTGATCTGGGCGGGGCCGACGTCCCACGTCAGGATGTCGTTGGGCTTGGCGTTCACGGCCTGGCGGAACTCGACGGTCACGGTCTTGAACCCGCCCGGCGTCGCGGGTCGCAGTTCGCGGATGGTGCCGGGGGGACCGGGTTTGGTGCTGGTGTTGCCCGAGTAGTGCCGGACTTTGCTGCCGACGAAGTAGGCGTCCTGCACGCCGCCGCGGAACTCGGCCTCGATCGTTTTAGCCTTGACGGCGGTGACGACGAAGGCCGGGTGGTCGAGGTGGGCGGTGAAGACGATCGGCTTTCGGGACGAAACCCCGCGGCGTTTGAGCATCAGGTTGCCGTAGCGGTCGCGTTTGAGCTCAATGTTTTTGCGACGACCCGCCCAGCGTTTGACCCAGGCGATGACCCGGTCTTCGCGGCCGGTGGCGGTGGGCAGGTTTGTGAGTTGGACGAGGTCGCGTTCGTGGCGGGCTTGAATTTTGGCGCGGGTCGTGGGGTTCATGCCAACGATGGTAACCTGCGGGGATGACGGCCGACTTGGACCCAACGAAAGACGATGATGCTTTGGCGGTGGACGTGCAGAACGTCACGCTGCGCCGCGGCGATACGACCATCCTCGACGGCGTGTCGCTGACCATCGCGCCCGGCGAATGCGTCGCGCTGCTCGGACCCAACGGCTGCGGCAAGACGTCGCTGTCCCGGTTGCTGCTGGGCCAGCTTTACCCCACCACGGGCAGGGTGCGCGTGCTGGGCGAAACGCTCGGCCGAACCGATGTACGCGAGCTTCGCAAGCGCATCGGCGTGGTGAACCCCACCACCGATGCCGTGCCCGGCCCCGGCAGCTTCCACGTCAACGGGGCTGTCGTCGACGCGTCGTTGTCGGTCACCGACGCGGTCTGCACGGGCTACTTCGCCACGGTCGGGCTGTACGATCAGCCGACCGACGAACAACGCCAACGTGCCCGAGACACGCTCGACCGCGTCGGCCTACCGCACCGCCGCGACCACCGCTTCGGCGTGCTGTCGACCGGCGAACAACGCCGGGCCCTGATCGCGCGGGCACTTGTTCATCGGCCTGAACTGCTGATCCTCGACGAACCCACCGCGGGACTCGACCTGGCGGGGCGTGAACAGGTGCTGGCCACGGTCGAGATGCTTTTGAAGAATTCCGGGGGCGGGGGTGCTTCCGGGGGCGGGGGGCCGGCGGTGTTGATGATTACGCATCATGTGGAGGAGTTGTCGCCGCAGACCGCGAAGGTGGCGCTGATGCGGCGGGGGCGGATCGAGAAGGTGGGGTTGCCGGACGAGGTGGTGACGCCCGAGTCGCTGAGCGAGACGTTTGGGTGCAGGGTTTATGTGCGTAAGAACCACGGGCGGTTTTGGTTGGAGGTGTTGCCCGAGGCGTGGATCGACTTAGTTTGAAAGACGTGTTCGTGTAGTCTCAACTTGGAGAAGCGCCTCCGCGGCGGACGGTCAGGGCTTCGCCCCGATACCCCAGAACACTCGAACAAATCGCCAGCCATCTTGTTTTGCCTTCGGGGTGCAGGGGCAGAGCCCCTGCCGCTCGCCGCGCAGGCGATACGCATCATCAAATGCTTAGCGGCTAAAATCGAAGTAAGACCTTATGACGACCTTGCTCAATATCCTGATCGCCTTCTGGGCGACCCTCGCCGAGATGGCTCCGTGGCTGATCTTCGGGTTTGTCGCGGCCGGCGTGCTGTCCGTGTTTTTCTCGGTCGCGTTCATCGAACGGCACCTCGGCGGCGGCGGGTTTGGGCCGGTCGTCAAGGCGTCGGTGTTGGGCGTGCCATTGCCGCTCTGTTCGTGCGGGGTGATCCCGGTCGGCACGTCGCTGTACCGGCACGGGGCGAGCAAGGGCGCGACCTCGTCGTTTTTGCTGTCGACGCCGCAGACGGGCGTGGATTCGATCCTGGCGACGTATGCGTTGATGGGCCCGGTGTTCGCGGTCGTTCGGCCGGCGGTCGCGCTGGTCAACGGCGTGTTCGGCGGGATGTTAATCGACGCGGTGGATCGGCCTAGTGGTAAATCCGTTCCGTCCGTAGACGCCGAGGCCGCGACAACGAATGGTGGAAGCTGCTGCTCCAGCCAGACGGACTCCGCGGGCGCTTCGTCGTGTTGCGGAAGCGATAAGCAAGAATCGGAGCCGAGCCCGAAGTGGCGGCGGGCGTTGCGTTACGGGTTGCTTACCCTGCCCGCGGACATCGCGGTGGCGTTGTTGGTGGGCTTGGTGGTGGCGGCACTCATCACCGCGCTGGTCCCGGCCGACGCTTTGGCGCCGTACCTCGGCGGCGGGTTGTTGGCGATGGGCGCGGCGGTGCTGGTCGGCGCACCGCTCTACGTCTGCGCCACCGCGTCGATCCCGATCGCGATGGGGCTGATGGCGGCGGGCGCTTCGCCGGGCGCGGCGTTGGCGTTCCTGATCGCCGGGCCGGCGACCAACGCCGCGACGATTTCGGTGACGTGGAACGTGCTGGGCCGACGCACGGGGCTGCTGTATCTCCTCAGCGTTGTGGTGACGGCGGCGGGCGCGGGGCTGTTGCTGGACGCGGCCTTCTCGACCGAAGCGCTGCGGCTGCCCGAAGTGGTGGGCCACGCCCACGAGCACGGGATGTCGCCGATCGATCACCTCTGGGCCGCGCTGATGCTGGCGCTGCTGATGCCGGCGATCTGGAATCGGCTGCGGCCCAAGCGCGCCACCCCTCCGGCGGCAAACTACTCGTCGAACGCCGTGGATTCGCCGATCCAATTCACCATCACGGGCATGAGTTGTTCGCGCTGTGTCGAAGCGATCGAGCGCGGCCTCGGCGAAATTAAT
The DNA here is from genome assembly GCA_039199695.1 of Planctomycetota bacterium. Taxonomy (GTDB): domain Bacteria; phylum Planctomycetota; class Phycisphaerae; order Phycisphaerales; family Phycisphaeraceae; genus Algisphaera. Next base: position 44,109 of record JBCCST010000006.1, read on the forward strand.
GGGGTGCGCCGGGCCAGCGTCGATCTTCAATCCGGCCAAGCCTCCGTCCTCGGCGATGCCCTCGACACCCAACAACTGACCGACGCGGTCACGGGGCTGGGGTTCGGCGTCAAGCGCTCTTAACTCGATTGCGCGAAACCACCATCGCTGAGCCGCAAGCGGCCGCGGTACAATCAGGCCATGACCGACCCCACCCCGCCGGCCCTGACCTTCCGCGACTTCCAACAGCACATCCGCGAGAAGTACCACGCCACCGACAGCGAGCGCGGCACCGCCGGCACGTTCATGTGGCTGGTCGAAGAAGTCGGCGAACTCGCCACCGCCCTGCACAAAGCCGCCGGCGAAGGCGGCGATACCTCGGGCGACGATGACCCGGCCGGTGAATTCGCCGACGTCCTCGCCTGGCTCTGCACCCTGGCCAACATCAACGACGTCGACCTCGAACAAGCCATCCGCGACAAGTACTTCAAAGACGGCGGCCCGACGGGCACCAAGTAAACCTTTACTTGATCAGCACCGTGTCCGGATGCGCCGCGTGCCAGCCGAACCAGAACGCGCGGTGGGCCGGGAGACGGCCCAGCGTTTGGCCGTCGTCCGCGGTCAGGCCGTCTTCGTCGATCCGCCACACCCGGCCGTCGTCGCCGACGACCGACTGATCGCCCCGCGTTTCGACGAAGCGTTGCCCCTGGGTCCGGTACACCCGATTGGCGCCCGAAGGATCGGTCAGCACGACATACGCCACGCTGCCGAGTTCGCCTTGGTAGATCGGTCTTTGAGACAAAAACGCCGCGTCGATCACGGTGGGCGCCGCCCCGTCCCCGCCGAAGCGGAGGGCAAGCACCTCGGCCTTGTTTTTCAGGCGTGTATCGATCTGCGGGACGGTGAACATCAGTTCATCGGTGGCGAAGTAGCGTTGGTAGGCGACGCCTTCGCCGTAGTCGCGGGAGTGGCCGGTGTCGAGGCTGAGCACGGTGGTGTCGGGGTGGCGTTTCTTCCATTCGCCCCAGGTCGTGGTCACGACGTGCAGCGGTTCGAGCTTGATGCCTTGCCCGACGAGCGGGCCGATCACGGGCTCGCCGGTGATCGTGGACCACATGGATTCGGTCGCGTGGTCGTACATGAGCTTGTTGGAGCGATACAGGAATCCGGAGGTACCCAGTTCGTGGTGCACGCCGTCGTGGACCGTGTGGTAGACGATCATCGAGCCGCAGAGCGTGCAGTACACCCCGTTGATCGACAGCGGGTCGTCCGCCGGGCCGAAGGTATCTTTGAACATCTCGTGCCAGGCCAGGATGCGTTTGGGGTAGGCCCGGGCGTCGCCGTTGAGTTCGATGCCGAAGACCACGTTATCGTCGCCCAGGTACCGAGCTTCGGGTGAGTCGGCGGCGATCATGGTTGGCCGATCGAGCGGCGGGATGCCGTCACGATGGACCCCGCCCCACCGCACCTCGTCGAGGCGGATGGTCGCGTCCTGCGTGTGGTCATCGAAATACGCCGCGAAACGCGGATCGATCTGAGCGTACAGCATCGCTTTGAACAAGCCGTACTGCGGGTGCGGTTCGAGGTCCTGGCTCCAGACCCAACGCCAGGCCGCGTCGAACCCGCCGCCGAAGTCTTGCCCCGCCAACTCGCTCACCGCTTGCATCAACACCAGCCGTGGCTCGCCCCGGCTAAACCGCGCGGTTTCGATCAACAGCGGAAAATACGCCGGCCGCCAGCCGTCTTTCACCCGTCGCAACGCGTCGGCAAGAATGTCGGGGTCGCTCGAAGCCAACTCGAAAAACGTAGCCAAGGCCACGTGCCCCTCGGGGGCCGGGGGCAGCGACTCGGCGACCTGTTTTCGCTGGGCCTCGCGGTCGGCGATCCGCTGGGCCCGCACCTCGGCGGTCGGCGCGACGGGTTCGATCATGTCGTTCTGGGCCGAGCGGTAGCCGTGCCGCCAGCCGGCGAACATCGCCACGCCCGCGGCCAACACCGTGATCAACAGCCAGTCGTACCGGAACCGACGATCGGTGGAGTCTGCCATGAGGTCGCAACGCGTAACGAGAGAAGATTATTCCCAGCCTCACACTCAGCCGGGACCGAAGCGTGGCAGCGGGTCGGGCACCGCCTCGATCGCGCCACGCTCGACCAACCCCGCGGCGATCGACGCCATATTTCCGTTGAGAAACTCGGGCCAGGCGCGGTCCTCGTCGAGGTCCCATTCGTGAGCGCGGGCCTCGTCGTAGACCTCGGCCGGGGGTCGACCTTGCACCAGCAGGCGATACGCCGCGACCGTGCCGCCGGTGCGTTGGGCGCCGGCGTGGCAGTGCAACAGCGTCGGGATGTTTTGCTCGGCCGAGTCGTGGACCCACGCGACGATCTCGGCGTATTGCTCGGCCGTGCCCACGCCGTTGCCCCGCATCGCGACGCGGATGACTTCGATGCCCAGCGCTTCGCTGGCCTCGCGCTGGGCAACATGGTCGGGGTCATCAAATTCGTAGTTGCTCATCACGACGATGCGTCGGATGCCGCGATCTTCGAGGAAGTCGGTGATCAGGCGTTGATCGATCTGGCCGCTGCGGTAGACCACGCCCGGCACGACCTCGCCGAGGTTGCGCGGCACGAAACGGTCTTTGGTTTTGTGCCAACCCACCATGCCCGAGCCCACGAGCAGCGTGCCGACGACGATGCCGATCGACCAGTGAATCACGGCGCGGCGGTGGTTCTTCCGCCGCTCAATCAGATTGGCTTCCGAGGTTGAGGATGATTCAGTGTCCACGTTCAACGCGAACCTCGGCGGGGTCGGTCGATTGGAACTGCGAACGCTCGATCACGCGGCGGGCCTGGGCGGCGATACCGGCGGGGTCGAGATTGGCGTCGGCGAGTTGGTTGCTCCGGCTGTCGGGGCCGACCCACGCGGCGGGCATGCCGTGGCGGTGGATGAGGCGGGTGTCGAGGCCCGCGGCGTTGGCCGCGTCGAGCACGGCGCTGCCGAAGCCGCCGTCGACCAGGTGGTCTTCGACGGTGAGGATCGGCGTGCCCGCGTCGAGCAGTTCGGTGATCAGGTCGAGGTCCACGGGCTTGGCGAAGCGGGCGTCGTAGACCGCCACGTCGTGCTCGTGTTCACGCAGCGCGGGCAACGCGGCGCGGGCGGCAACCACGGGCGTGCCGTAGGCGAGGATAGCGAGGTCGGGCGTCTCCGACTTGGCCGGGCTAATGCACACGGCCTTGCCGAGTTCGAACGGCGTGACGGTGTCTTCCAACGGTGTGGAGGCCACGTTGTCCCGCGGGTAACGCAGGAAGCTGGCCCCCGCGTCGTGGGTCCGCATGAACTCGAGGGCGGCTTGGAGCGAAGGTTCATCGCCCGCCGCGAGCAGCGCGACGCCGGGGACCGGCCGGAACATCGCGATGTCCATGAAGCCGTGGTGCACCGCGCCATCGCCGCCGACGTAACCCGCGCGGTCCATGCACACGCGGACGGGCAGGCCCTGCAGGGCGACTTCCTGAAACACCTGATCGAGTGCGCGTTGGGCGAACGTGGAGTACACCGCGAAGAACGGCTTGAGCCCTGCCTTGGCGAGGCCGGCACACATGTCCATCGCGTGCGATTCGCAGATGCCGGTGTCTAGCGTCCGCCCCGGGTGCTGGTCGATCAACTTATCCACGCCGGTGCCCGGGCCCATCGCGGCGGTCACGGCGAAGACCTGTTCGTCGCGCTCCATCACGTCGAGCATCGCGTCGGCGAACGCGGCAGTGAACGATTTACCTTCGCCCCCATTCATCTCCACGCGGCAGCCGACCTGCTTGAACGGCTTGGGCGAGTGCCACGTCGTCGCGTCGCCCTCGCTGAAGTCGTAACCCTTGCCCTTGATCGTCTTGACGTGGAGTAGCACCGGGCGGTCGATGTCTTTGACCTCGGCGAGCGTGGGGATCAGCGTCGGCAGATCGTGGCCGTCGACGGGGCCGATGCAGATGTGGCCGAAGTGTTCGAACATGTGGCCGTCGGAGATCATCGCCTTGAGCATCTCGCCGCCGCGGTGGTAGACCTCTTCGAGGATCGAGCCCCCGGGAAGGCGGTCCAAGACTTCTTTGCCCCGGCGTTTGAGGTCGTGGTACGTCGGGCTGATGCGGACGCGGTCGAAGTAGCCGGCCATCGCGCCCTGGGGTTGGCTGATGGACATGCCGTTGTCGTTGAGGACGGTGAGGAACTGGCGCTTCAGCGTGCCGGCGTTGTTGAGGCCTTCGAGGGCGACGCCGTTGACGATCGACGCGTCGCCGATGAGACACGCCACTTTGCGATCCGACGCCCCGGCGGGGTCTTCGCTTCCGGGGGCCGCGACCACATCGTCGCCGCGGGCCATGCCCACGGCCGTGCTGATCGCCGTGCCGGCGTGGCCGACGCTGAACAGATCGAACTCGGATTCCTTCGGCTCGGGGAAGCCGGACATACCGTCTTTCTGGCGGAGTTTGTCGAGCAGGCCGTACCGGCCGGTGAGCAGCTTGTGCGGGTAGCACTGGTGGCCGACGTCGAACAGCAGCCGGTCGTGGCTGAAGTCGAAGACGTAGTGCAGGGCGATGGTGAGTTCGACGACGCCGAGGTTGGGGGCCAAGTGCCCGCCGGTCTTGGACACCTGATCGCAGATCGCGTGGCGGATTTCCTCGGCCAACTGGGGCAGTTGGTCGGGCGTAAGCTTCTTGAGGTCACGCGGGCCGTGGATCGTGGGCAGCAGGGGTTCAGGCATGTTCGGCGGTCTCGTGGCGGGCGTTTCCTTGCCTCAAACGTTCGTTTCCGTACTCCATCCTACGCCGCCCGGCCCCCGGGGTTTGTGTCGGGTCTGCGAAAATCAGGCCGACCCCGGTTTATCGACAACCAGTCTACTTCCGCCGCACCGCGAGGTCATCCGCGAACTGCTTGAGCGTCGCGATCGGGCCGGAATCTCCGGAATCACCGCCCAGCGGCGCGAGCGCAGCGTGGGCGGCCTCACGGAGGCGTTGGACCTCGGCCCGGGCGCCGTCGAGGCCCATCAAACCCGGATAGGTCAGCTTGCCGGCCGCGGCGTCTTTCTGGGTGGCTTTGCCCATCGCGGCGGCGTCGGACGTGACGTCCAGCACATCGTCGACGACCTGAAACATCAGGCCGATGGCGTCGGCGTAGTCGGTCAACGCTTGGAGTTGCTCGGCGTTGGCCCCCGCGACGTGCCCGCCCATCCGGGCCGCCGCCCGCAGCAGCGCCCCGGTCTTGTGGCGGTGGACGCGCGACAGCCGATCGATCGTGGGCAGGTGGTCGTCGCGGTCAGGGAACGTATCGTAGACCTGGCCCGCGATCATGTCGTTGGTGCCCACCGTCAACGCGCGGATCAGCCGACCCGACAGCGCGGCGTCGGCCACGCCGGTCGCGATCACCTCGACGCTGAGCGCCAAGAGCGTGTCCCCGGCGAGGATCGCCATCGCTTCGTTGGTGTGTTTGTGTAGCGTCGGCCGACCGCGGCGCAGGTCGTCGTCGTCCATCGCCGGCAAGTCGTCGTGGACCAGGCTAAACGCATGCACCATCTCGATCGCCGCCGCCGCCGGAAGCAGTCCTTCCGCGTCCGACAACGCTGAGAGCGGTTTATGTCCGGAGGGCCCGGCAACCGCTTCGTAGCTCCGCACCACCAGCGTCGGCCGTACCCGTTTGCCCGGCCCCAGCGCCGCGTACAACACCGCGTCCGCCAAATCTCGCGGCAGGTCCCGCGCGCGCACCGTGTCGCGGATGCCCGCCTCGACCTCGGCGACGAGTTGTTCCTGCGGCAGGCCCGGGGTTTTGGTTTCGGTCTTGGGGGGTGACGTGGGGTTCATATGGATTCAGAACAAGGATAACGCATGCTAGCCCAAGACCCGCGCCTTCACCCAATCCGCCAGGCGTTGCGCCCCGTCGCGGGGCGGGTGGTCGAGCATCGCCTGTCGCATTACGTCTTGTTTCGCATCGTCTTCCAGTATGGATGCAAAGACTTCGCGGAGTTGTGCTGCGTTGCGTGGCGCGTCGATCTGGTCCTTGACCACCACCGCGCCGCCGAGTCTGACCAGCGGGGCCGCGTTGTGTTTCTGGTGCTCGTCTTTGTGGAACGGGTACGGCAGCATCACGCTCGGCACCGCGTTCGCCCACGCCTCGGCCACCGTGCCCGCCCCGCAGCGCGTCAACGCCACGTCCGCCGCCCGCCAGGCCAGGTCCATGCGGTCGCAGAACGGCAAGACTTGGGCCGGGATGCCGTGATCGTCGTAACCCCGTTGGATCGACTCGGCCAAGCCTTCCTCGGGGCCCGCGATGTGCAGCAGTTGCCAACCGCTTTCGGCTTGCTGCTGCCAATCGTCCATCAGTTCGATCATCGCCCGGTTGATCGTTCGCGCCCCCTGCGACCCGGCGAAGACCAGCAGCGTCTTCCGCGCGGGATCGAGGCCGAAGTGCGCCCGGGCCCGTGCCGCGGACACGTCCGGAGGCGCCACCGCGGCTTGCCGCAGCGGAAACCCGATCACCTCCGCCCCCGCCCCCGGAAGTTGCCCGGGAAGTTGCCCCGCAATTTTCCCCGGTAAGGGCTTCGCCTCGGCGTGTGTCTCGAACGCGCTGAACACCGCCGTAGCTTTCTTCGCCGACCACCGATTCGCCCGGCCCGGCACCGCGTCCAGACTCACCAACGCCACCGGCAGTCTTCCGGGGACCGCCCGCTTCGCCGCGGCGACCGCGGGCCCGCTGACAAACCCGCCGGTGGCGATCATCGCCGCGGCGTTTGTCTCGCGGATGAGCCGTGCAACTTCTGTTTGGCCGCGGCGGTACTCGCGCAAGAACTTCAAGCCCGCCCTCGGCCGAACGCTCAGCGGCGCGGCCGGGATCGCGGTGAACCCCACACCCGACGCCTCGGCGATCTGCGTGTCGAGCGGTCGCTGCGAAACCACGAGGTGCGGCGTGACATCGACACCCATGTCGCACAGCCGTTCGACCACCGCCAGATTGGGATAGATGTGTCCGCCGCTGCCGCCGCCGACGAGAAGGATGGTTCGGGATGGGGGAACAGCCGTTGACACAGATTGCGCAGATTACACCGATTTCAAGACAAACAAGAACCACCGCCATTTGTAATCGACGGCGAAACACAACGCCATACTTAATGGTCCATCTGCGGAATCTGCGCCATTGGCGTAAAAGGCTGTTCTGGTTGTTCGGTTTCCTGCTCTTCTTCGATCGCCTTGGCGTTGTCCAACGACGCCACCAAACCCAACGCAAACGCGGTGATGATCCACCCCGTGCCGCCCGCCGAGATCAACGGCAACGCGATGCCTTTGGTCGGCACCACCACCGTCACCACCGCGAGGTTGATCACGGCCTGCAAACCCACGGTCAACAACACGCCGATCGCGACCAGTCGGCCGAACATGTCTTTCGAGTCTTTCGCGATGCCGAAGCCCACCCACAAGATCGCCAGGAACAAACCCACCACCAGCACCGCCCCGCCGAAGCCCAGCTCCTCGGCGATGATCGGGAACACAAAGTCCGTTGTGTCTTCGGGGATGTAGTACTTCTGGATCGACTTTCCTAACCCGTTGCCCTCGACCCCGCCCTGGGCGAACGCGAGCATCGACTGGATCGGGTGGTAGCCCGTGCCCTGGTGGTCGGCCCAGGGGTCCATGAACGCGGTCAGCCGCTTGATCCGGTACGGGCTGTGCACGATCGCCGCGACGACCGCGCCCACCGCGAACGGCAGCATCAACGCCAACTGCCACACCCGCGCCCCGCCGGCCACCAATACGCACAACGCCACCGCCCCGATCAACGCCGCGGTGCCCAGGTCTTCGATCACGATCAACCCGCACGCCAACCCCACCAACAACAAGCCCGGCAACAGGCCCCACCAAAACCGATGCATCACGCCCCGCCGGCGGGCGCAGTACCACGCCAGCCCGACCACGAGCGTCCATTTCATGAGCTCGCTGGGTTGAAAGCTGATCCCATTTCCGGCCGGGCCGATGGTCAACCAACGCGCCGCGCCGTTGACTTCCTTGCCCCAGCCGGGGACCAGCGTCATCGCACACAAGCCCAACGAGATCAGCACCGCGAACCACACCGGGTTCCACCAGCCGCGAGTCTGGAAGATGCCCCGCAGGTCCACGCGTGAGCCGACGAGCATCGCCCCGACCGCCATCAGGGCGTAGACCAGATTCTTGTTCATCAGCGGCGCGAGCACCCCGCCGACGGTCATCGACGGGTCAAAAGCGTTGGCGTCGATCTCGGCCGTCGCCACGCTGAGCCCGGCCGAGTGAACCATGACCACCCCGATCCCCAAAAGGGCAACCACACAGGTCATCAGCAAGTGAGCGGGTCGGGGCATACCCCAGACTGATCGGCCACCGCCACGCCCCGCCATCGCTTTTCTCGGTCCCCAACGCGGACAGGATTCACCCGTTCCGCCGACGACGCCCCGCCACCCAACACACCGCTATCCCCAGCAAAACGCCCGCCGCCGGCTCGGGAACTTGATAAACAAATAAGCCGCTACTGCCGTCAGTAAACGGCACCTCCAGCAATAACTGACCGCCGTCATTGAAGACCAAAAAGCCTGTGTCGCCTTCTCCGCCTTCGTTAGCGCCAACAAAACCAACAAACAAATCCGCGATCGTGCGGCTTTCGAGTATCCCGCCGGCGAGTTCCACCTCTATCGAATCACCCTCCCGCAGTATCGGAAGTACTTCGCCGGCGATGCTGGCAAACAATGCCCGATCGTTGGTGTCGTCAAGTACCGGGCCACCTTCGCTACCGCGCAAGTCGGACACAAATATAAAATCGCCGACGCCGTTCATCGCCGCGATGTAAGCCAAGCCGTTGTCCCCGGGCGAGCGAGGCATCTTGGTGCCAAAAACCGCTCCGTCGCTCTGCGCCGGAGCCGGATCGCCTTCGCGATATACCAGTTCCAATGGTGAGCCGATGACGTCGGTGGTGCGGAAAAGTGCTGTGTCGTTTTCTGTTGTCACGCCCACACCGCTTGGCGAGGCCAAAGCCGAACGGAACGCCAAATCACCCGCAGCGTTGGAGACAACATCGCCGAGGGCTGTACCAGAAAACTCAAAAAGTTCGCCGCCAAGCACCACGTCTCCCCCAATATCCGGAGCGTCTTCGCCTTCGCGGACTAACAACTCGATCGAATTCGGATTGCCAGCCATCACGCGAAAGATGGCTTCGTCCGATGTTTCGTCTGTAGCAATTCCGGGTAGAGACCGCATCTGTTCCAACAACACCAAATCACTGTTCGCGTACAGACTTGGTAAAAAGAGACGATTGAACGCCGCCCCCGGCACACCCGGTACGGGGTCGCCCTCACGGAAGAGCACCCCCAGCTCCGACCCAGGCCCCGCCGTAGGCCCGAGAATTACCGAATCGTTGGTAAAGTCAATGCTGCTATCACCCCCATCACGCAACCGCGTCTCGATCACGATATCGCCCGTTGCGTTGATACGTGGGAAACCAAATGTATTGGAATCCATAGCCCCACCACCCAGACGCGCGGTGCCGTCACTCCCGGGAACCGGCCCGTCTTCGCGCACAACGATTTCACCCACGCCGTTTAATGGATGGCGTAAAACAACTTGATCGTTTTCCTGCGTCACGCCAGGACCATTCACCCGCGTTACATATTGCAACAAACCTGAATCGTTCAGGGTCAAGAACCCAAGAAAAGAATCAAAGATGAGGCCGCCGCCTACACCGGACACCTCGTCCCCGGGACGCACGGCGGGCATTAACCCCGTGTCAAGGCGACTGCGTAGGATCGCGTTCGGGCCCGCTGTTGGGTCATCAGCGCCTGAAGCCTTCCGCAGCCGTGAGTAGAACGCCACTTGGCCGAAACTATCCATCAGAACGGGGTTGATCAATTCCGATTGAAACCACCCGAAAACCGACCCGTCCGCCACGCCCGGAACCGGGTCGCCTTCCCGGGCGAGCAGGGCCAACCCCGAGTCGTTACCCGACGGTGGCCCAAAGACCGCGAGGCGAGGGTCTGCATCGGCGGGGCCAGCCAGTCTTGCCCGAAACGCAACGTCGCCGACGCGGTTTAGGGTTGCCGCACCAAGCTCCGCGTAGACCACACCATCTTCCGCACCCGGGGCTTGCTGCCCGGTGAGGGCGATCTGGTCAAACGCAAACGAACCCGCCTCCGACATCGCGGGGATGCCAACCCCCGCGGCCAACCACGCTCCCAAGACCATCCCTCGAAAATCATTCAACGTCGTTTTCTCCAGCGGGCCAGACGAACCCCACACGGCGGATCGAAGAACCGCTCGCGAGGTCCCGGATCAACTGGCTAATCCCGACAATGGTAACCGATCTCGGCGAATAATCCACTCTTTTGTCCGTTGAGGTCGCGGTTCGTCCAGACTTGACCTAGCCGTGGGACCACCGAGACGGAACGTCGCGAAACGGTCGACTGAACCAAGTTCGACGTTGGCTGGGCCGGCTGAACGGGGTATACTCGTCTTTGGTTTGGAGAGAGCAGGGCCGGGTGTGGTCGCCGTGCCCCCGACGGCTGGACACGAGACGGCACAACCCTTGAATCAGCATATGAAACAGTGTTTTTCTGGCTTTGGGCGAGCCGGCTTGAGGTCGGTGTGGATCGCGGGTGGTGCCGTGGCGGTGGCGATGGCTGCGGTTCAATCGCCGGGCGCGGACCTCGCGCTCGAGACGCTGGTCGAGCGGGCCCGGGGCCTCGCGGCGGAGCCTTACGTGAACCACGACCTGCCGCTGCCCGAGTCGGTGGCGTCGCTGGACTACGACGGGCACCGCGACATCCGCTGCCTGCCGGAAAATTTTTTGTGGCACGGCGGGGACGAGCCGTTCCGCGTGCAGTTCCGCCACCGCGGCTGGTTGTTCAAAGAAGAGGTCCGGCTGTCGACCGTGGACGCCGACGGGGCGCAGGTCCGGCCGCTACCTTTCTCCGCGGATCGGTTCACCTACGGCGAGATCGCCTCGGCGAAAGTCGACGCGGCGTCGCTGCCGGGCGACATGGGCTACGCGGGGCTCGCGTTGCACAAGGTCGGTTTTGAGACCGTCGACGGCGTGACCTCGGAGACCTTCAACGAATTCATGTCGATCCAAGGCGGAAGCTACTTCCGGGCCATCGGCTTCGGCCAACACTGGGGTTCGTCGGCCCGCGGCATCGCGGTCAACACCGGCCTGCCCGAGCCCGAAGAATTCCCCCGCTGGATCGAGCTCTGGGTCAAGCAGCCTATGCCCGGCGACACCACACTCACCCTCTACGGCCTGCTCGACGGGCCCAGCGTCAGCGGCGCCTACCGCTTCGTTATCACGCCCGGCGAAACGACCTCGATGGACGTGACGGCCCAAGTCTTCTTCCGCCAGTCGGTGCGCAAGCTCGGCCTGGCGCCCATCACCGGGATGTTCCTCTTCGGCGAAGAGTCGCCCGCCCGCTTCGGCGACTACCGCCCCGAGGTGCACGACGCCGACGGGTTGCTCATGCAGCACGAAAACGGCGAGCTGAATTGGCGGCCCCTGCGCAACCCGCACGCCACCCGCGTCAGCCGGTTCTCGATGACCAACCCCAAGGGGTTCGGCCTGATCCAACGCGACCGCAACTTCAACCACTACGAAGACCTCGAAACCGAGATGCAGATCCGCCCGTCGATCTGGGTTGCCCCGAAAGGCGAATGGGGCGAGGGCTGGGTCGAGTTGCTGGAGATCGCGTCGGACGACGAAGGCATCGACAACATCGGGGCGTACTGGGTGCCGGCCAACGAACAAGAACTCTCGGCGGGCGACGAGATCAGCCTGGCCTACCGCATCGACTTCACGCAGGACGCCCGGCCGATCGAACGTGAAGTCATGTCGTGGTTCGCCACGCGGGCGATGCTGGGCGACGGCGGCGACGAGGAAGCCAACGCCAAGAGTTTGGTGCGGACCGCGGTGGGTGAAGAAGCCGCGGGCCGACCGGTCGCGCGGTTTATCATCGACACCGCGCCCGGCACCGCCCTGCCCAACGGCACGATCGTCCGCAGCGACGTCGGCGTGGCCAACGGACGCGTCGCCGGCGAGCCCATCATCCAGTACAACAAGTTCAACCACGCCTACCGCGTGTTCTTCGACGTGATCGCCGACGGCAGCCAGCCCGTCGAGCTGCGGGCCACGCTCCGCGGCGCGACCGAGCTCGACCGCAAAAAAGAAGCGACGCCCGAAGGCACCTACGACGATGTGGTCGACCCCGACACCGGCCCGCCGCTCAGCGAGACCTGGCTTTACCGATGGGACCCCCAGAAGTGACTCAGCGCGACCCATCGCCCAGCACGTCGACGACCGCCGCGGGGGTCATGGCCCGGCCCGACGCACCCGTCGCCGAGGGCAAGTCTAGTGAGGCAGAACCTCACGCTGACCCGCAACAGGTCGATCCGCGCAGTGCCATCGAGCGCGTCACCGTGTACTTCGCCCAGTTGGGAGTCAACGGCGAAACCGCGCTGCGCTTCGCCAACACGCTCGGCGCCCGCCTCGATCCCGACGAAACCGACCCCGCCCGGCGGACGACGATGATGCTCGAAGCGTTTGACCGCTGGAGCGACGAGTTGCCTTCGGTGTTGGGGATGAAGGCGCAGGCCGACCGGGTCGCGTTCGTGGCGGCGATGCATCTGGGCCGACTGCTCAACCAACACCCCGAAGCGCTCGAGCAGCCCGAGGCGTTGGCCGATGCGTTACGGCCACTGCTCGACGAGCGGCCGCACGGCGTGCTGCCGAACCTGCCCCGGCAAGAGATGCACCGCCAGCCGCTGGGCGAACTCCCGGCCGTGCTGCAGGGCGAGTTCTGGAGCGGGACGTACCGCTGGGTCGTGCCCGTGGGCGCGAGCACCAAACGCATGCTGCGTGGCCACAAGAAAGCGTTGCTGCCGGGCGATGAAGTTGCCGCTGCTGAGGGTGCTGCTTCCGGGGTTACTTCCGGGGGCGTTTCCGGGGGGCCGCCGGTCGCCGTCGAGGGCTCCGCCGCCGGTGAGTGAACGTATTCCCAACAGCCCGGTCCCCCGCATGCTCCGCACGTCGAGCGGCGCGTTGTTCTCCCGGTTCAGCCTGCTCTTGGCGACCGTGGCGAGCACGTACCTCGCGGCGTACGCCTTCGGCCACGTGGTGTTCGGGGACGACGGGAAGGACGTCAACCCCATCACCGTCCTGCTTTGGCTGTTGTTCACCGTGTTGTTTCTGTGGGTCGCCCAGGGCTTCTGGACCGCGACCATCGGGCTGCTGCAGATGCTGCGTCGCTCGCCCAACGCGGTGTTCAAGGTCAAGGTCGAGACGTCGGACTGGATGCCGCCGGAAGACTTGCCGCGGACTGCGGTGCTCATGCCGATCTACAACGAAGACAGCGTCCGCGTCTTCGCCGGCGTCGAGGCGATCATCCGCTCGATCGAAGCCCGCGGCTACACGCCCGCTTTCGACCACTACATCCTCTCCGACACGACCGACCCGGCCGTCTGGCTGGAAGAAGAAACCCAACTCGCCGCGATCCTCGACCAGTTCGCCGACGAAGGCCTGGACGTCAATATTTACTACCGGCGTCGTCATAAGAACAAAGCCCGCAAGTCCGGCAACATCGAAGACTGGTGCGAACGCTTCGGCAGCGCCTACACCTTCATGCTCACCCTCGACGCCGACTCCGTCATGGACGGCGGCACCATCGTCGAGATGGTCCACCGCGCCGCGGCCCAGGACGACATCGGCATCCTCCAGGTGCCTCCGCAACCCGTGAACCGCAACTCGTTCTTCGCCCGCTGCCAGCAGTACGCCGCCAGCGTCTACGGCGAAGTGTTCAACGTCGGCTTCGGCCACTGGACCCACCTCGACGGCAACTACTACGGCCACAACGCGCTCATCCGCGTCCAACCGTTCATCGACCACTGCGGCCTGCCGCTCCTGCCCGGCAAAGCGCCGCTCGGCGGCGAGATCCTCTCGCACGACTTCGTCGAAGCCGCGCTCATCCGTAAGGCCGGCTACAAGGTCACGATCGCTTTCGACCTCGACGGCAGCTACGAGGAATGCCCCACCACGCTCGTCGACTACGCCATCCGCGACCAACGGTGGTGCCAGGGCAACATGCAACACATCCGCCTGGTCTTCACCCGCGGCTACAAATGGATGTCGCGCATCCATCTGGGCATGGGCGTGATGTCGTACCTCGCCTCGCCGTTGTGGCTGGCGTTCATGTTGCTCGGGCTGATGGCGGTCGTGGTCGGCGGCGAGGTGAACTACGACCCGTTCGCCCCCTTCGGCCCGTTCCTCATCGGCGTCACGCTCTTCACCGTCGTGATGCTCATGCTCTTAGTCCCCAAGTTCTACGCGGTGTGCTTGGTGCTGCAACGCCCCGACGTGATGCGCGCCCACGGCGGCGAACTCCAGGCCGTGCTCGGCGCGATCATCGAAGTCGGCATCTCCATCCTCATCGCCCCGCTGATGATGGTCTACCACACCACGTTCGTCATCAACACGCTGCTCGGCCGAAGCGTCAAGTGGAACGCCCAGCAGCGCGACGAGGCCGCGGTCGGCTGGGACGACGCGGCCCGCAACCACTGGAAGCACACCGTCGGCGGGCTCGTCGCCGCCGGGCTCATCGCCTGGCTCGCCCCGTCGCTGTTCCTCTGGGCGTTGCCGGTGCTGATCGGGCTGATCGTCTCGATCCCCGTGTCGGTCTTGCTGTCGAGCGTCAGCGTCGGGAATTGGCTGCGCACCAAACGCCTGCTCATGATCCCCGAAGAACACGACAAACCCAAGGTGTTACGGCTGCACCAGACCGCTTTGCGGCGCACCCAGGCCGTGGCCGACGCCGTGGCCGACGAACACCCCATGGACCGCGTCGTCCGCGACCCCGCGTTCAACCGCTTTCACCTCGCCACCCTCGCTAGCAACCACGAACCGTTCGAGTCGACGGTCAACGTCGCCGCCGCCCTCGAGCAAGCTCAGGAAGCCGGCCTGCCCAACCTCGAACGCGCTGAGCAAATCGCATTGCTCTCCAACCCCCACGCCCTCCGCCGCTTACACCACACGGCCTGGGCGCAGTAATCCATCCTGCGTTGCTCCGGGTTCTGGTGATGCGGGATTCATCCGGCCAGCCCCACGATCCAAACGGATGAATCCGTCCCGACACGCCTATCCCCACTCGCCCTAATTCCGTCCGAAGTCGCCACGTTATCGGCCGCGTCCCGGCTTACCTGATCACGGGCTCACCTCTAACCACACCGACATCCAGTCGAGCGGAACCGTTGGTCTCGGCTGGTCGATAATCGGATTGAGCGTGACGATATGAAACCAACGGGCTTTACCATCATCGAATTGCTGATCGTGGTCGTCATCCTCGGCGTCTTGGCCAGCCTCGCGATTCCGCGGCTGTCGAGTGCCAGCGTTAACGCGAAATACACCGCGACCCACGCGGGGTTCCGCAGCATCACCGCCGCGCTGGACGTGTACCACACCGATCACCAGGCGTATCCCCCGAATGCCCCGCTCGGCAAGCTGCCGCCGGAGATGGTCGGCTACCTCCACGACTCGGCCTTCACCGAACCGCCGCCCATCGGCCGGGCTTGGGACTGGAACGGCACGGGCAGCGGCATCAACACCTTCGGCATCAACCTCTCGATCCATACGACTCCGCGCAGCGACCGCGACGAGATGGAAAAACGCTACGACGACGGGGACCCGAAGACCGGCACCTACCGCAACCAGGGCATGTATCTCATCTGGCCGATGTGATACAGATCGCATTTCCGAACGCTTTCGTGCGCACAATATGGCGTAAAACTCATACAAAAATTCCGACACCGAATAATCACTTAGCTTGTTTCTGAGCCAAGGGTTAGTCGCCGCGCCTCCGCAGATCGTGCGCGCGCCCGTGTCGCCGGGGCCCTGGGTAGACAGACACCTATCGGCCCCCGTGGGCGGCTCCGCAGAGACAGGCAAGGTCTGTGGGGTGAGCACCGTGGGATAGCCGGGCTCGCGTTTTTCAAGCGTGGGGGTTTCGGCGTTCGTTGGTGAGCCATCTTGCCGGCAACAGACGCGATGGACCGTGACGTAATCGCACGGCCGCCCCCACCGCGCGGGTCGAGGACGACGGCAAGTTTCTGGACGGGTTGGTGCGTGGGCCGATGCACCGCCGACCCCGACGCCGAGCGTCCGCTCTTTGGCAATTGGGTTCGCGGGTGAAAGGTCGTACGACGATCTTCGATCGCCCGCTAAACGATGGATCACTTTAGCCCCCGGCGAGTCGCCGGGGGTGCCGCGGTTGCGGTGCGCGCTGTGGTTTGACGACGTGCGGAAAAGTCGGGCCAGCCGCGGCGGCCCTGGGTCACTGACCCGGGGCTAAATGGGAACCAATTCCAAACAAAAACATGTTCAACGCGTGCGCCGCAGGAGCGTGCACCCCACGCCGCAAATGATCACGATCGTTCCGGGTTCGGGGGTGTTGGTGATTGTTTGCACTTGGCCGATGGCGGGGCCGAGCGTGCTGCCGAAGTTGTCGGCCCAGACCGTGTAGTCCGCCGCGTCGATCACGCCGTTGCCGTTGCCGTCGGCTTCGAGGTTTGCCATCGACCCGAAGTTGTCCGCCCAGATCGTGTAGTCCGCGGCGTTGACGGTCCCGTCGCCGTTGTAATCGCCGGGCAAAGCAAGCGGCGGGACCACGTCGGGGTTCAACGTCAGCGACAACACGCCACTGGGGTGGTCGAACGACAGGAAATCAAACGGGCCTTCGACGGCGCTGAACGAGCCGAGCTCGAAGCTCGGCAGCAAGAAGTTCATCCCCAGAATGCCCGCGAGGATGATCTGTTCGCCGGTGTCCGGGTCTTCGAGCGCGATGTCGGCGACCAACACCGGGGCTCGGTTGTAAGTGATCGGTTCACCCTCGACGGTGGGCAGGGTCAGCGTGTCGAGGAGGAAGCCGGCGACCGTGGTCGTCCCGCCGACGCCGCCGATCGGTACCGTGAACTGCTCGGCCAGCGGCGCGCCCTCGAGGAACGGCGTCTCGGTGTCGAGCGACGCTTCGTTGTAGGTCACGCCCAGCGCCGCGGCCTGGACCTCGGAGATGATCGACGCCGTGGCCCCGGTGTCGAAGAGCCAACTGCCCGCGGTGGTCGATCCGCCGTAACCCGCGACCACGGCTTGGCTGTCGGGGATGGTTCCCGCAAGAGCAAACGGGTCACCACCGACAAACGGGTTGTCGTTGAGCGTCGGTCCTTCGCCGCCGGTGGTCGTGGTGAAGCGGGAGAAGTCGGCGTAGGTGGTTTGGATGTGCAGGTCGGCGGCGGGTAGATCAGTCGGCAGGCTGCCGGAGTCATAGACGCTGGTGGTGAATTCGGTTTCGCCGACGTGCAGCGGGCGGGGGTCGAGCGTGACGGTTTTGCCTTGGAACAAGGGCATACCAAAGACGTCGAGCCCACCCAGGAATGTGCCGCTATTGGCCTGGGCGACCTGAGTGCGCAGGTTGGTGAAGACCTGGTCGTACGTCGAGCTAAAGTCCACGGGATCATCGATGCCTTGCCCGCCGCCGAAGGGGGAGATGAACGGAGCAAGGTGGATGTTGATGGGTTCAGAGACATTGAAGAAGTCGATGCCGCCGACCCCGACATCGCCAAACTCGACCCCGGCCGCGAGCGGAAGGCCGATGGCGTCGGCGGTTTCTTTGGCAACCAAGACGCCGCTGGCCCCCGTGTCGTAGAACGCCTGAATGTTGAAGGTGGTGAAAGGTGGATCGCCCGCGGTCAACGGCGAAGTCGGGTCGCCCGGCAACGTGATCGCCGCGTTGATCCGAGGGATATCGATCGCCGCGACCTGTACCCCGTCGATGACCAACGCCGAACTGGGCAAGACGAATAAACCGCTCATCCCCACGAGGCCCGCGGCGCAAATCTGCCGTATCGCGGGGCACTTATTCATCCAAAACGGATTTGTCACACTAATTCCCTCAATCCCCGGCTGAATCGGATCGAGAATCGGCCGCTGAGAACCGGCCGATTAGATGTAGCAAACATCAACATTTTAAGGGCGAGCAGCGGATTGACCAAGCTCTCTCTACGGGCTGAAAACGCGAGCCAGACCTATTTTCGATCTGTTTATGGTTGAGAACCATGGCACCGATGTCATGGCACCAATAAAAAACCCACTCGGTGAAGAGTGGGCTTAAAAAAGCAAAGAAAGATCACGGACTCGGAATCATTCGCTCACCGGCAGCGACGACGGCCGAGCATCGCCAAACCACCGAGGCCCAACAAAGCGAGACTGGCGGGCTCGGGGATGACGGTCACGGCGACGTTATCGATCACGGTAAAGAGGCCGGGGCCCGCCGCGGAGTTAAACGCGTCGTTGAGGCCGATCAGGATCGAACCACCATCGAACGTGCCGGCGGTGTTATCGAAGGTATCAACCGTCACCCCGTTGACGACATACGACACAATGCCAGCCAGGCTGGACAGTTCGATCGTGACCCATTCGTTGAGGAACGTATTGGGTTCAGAACTACCAAGTCCGGTTTCTGTGCCACCGCCGGCGTTGTCGGCGTCTTCGAAGCGGAAGTAATCCGTGGCCGAACCGCCTTCTGCGGTCGTTTGGTAATTCAGGCCATTGCCCTGCGAAAGACCGAAGCGGAAAGGCACATCGTCGTTCAGGCCGTTATCGCCCGGAGCGTTGACCGCTCCGGTGTGGGCCCCGAGCGTGATGTATTCGGTGGTGCTTCCCGAAGAGCCGTCAGAAAAGGCGTAGACATCCATCGTGATGCTGTAGTCGGTCGAGGGAAGGACCAAGCCGTTGGCGATCACGCCGATGGATTCGCCTTCGTCAACCGAACCATCGTCGGTGAGGTTGGCCAGGAACTTGATTCCGGTGGTGGTGGTACCGCCGGGAGCGGCACCAATGCCGACGGTGCTGTAGTCGAAAGCGTAATCGACTTCACCGTCAAACGTGCCCAATTCGGAATCAACAATCGGGGCCGACCACCGGGTGGCGGCATTGCCGTCGTCAAACGTTTCGCTGAAGATTTGCCCCGTGGCGGCGGTACCCGCCGTCGCCGCCAATACACCGACGCATAAAGAACTTTTCGAAACCATTAATCTCTCTCCATATCTATCGCATGGTAATTTGACCGCCGAAAGCAGGCACCGACGATCGTATTTAATTACATAATAATGCAGAATGAGCGCAGATCAAGCGTATAGTTATCCGTTTTCCACAAAAACAAGTTCCGGCCATTGGCAGGCCAGACAAGTTGTCCTCTCGGCGAGCCAGTTCAGGATGCGTTTTCGCCTTCTTCTGCTGGCTTCTCGACGACTTCGTCCACGAGGCCGTACGCCTTGGCCTCCGCGGCGCTGAAGAACTTGTCGCGTTCGGCGTCTTTTTCGATCTGCTCGACCGATTGACCCGTGTACCCGGCGAGCAGTTCGTTGAGCTCGTTCTTGGTCTTGAGGATTTCGTCGGCCTGGATCTTGACGTCCGAGGCCTGGCCGTAGATCCCGCCGTAAGGCTGGTGGATCATCACCTTGGCGTGGGGCAGGCAGAAGCGTTTGCCCTTGGTGCCGGCCGCGAGGGTCAGCGCACCGCCCGACATCGCTTTGCCGATGCAGTAGGTGTTCACATCCGAACTAATGAAGTCCATCGTGTCGATCATGGCCAGCGTGTCGTCGACGCTGCCGCCGGGCGAGTTGATGTAGAGGTTGATGTCCTGGCCGGGCTTCTGGTTTTGCAGGTGCAAGAGCCGCATAACGATACCCATGGCGCTGGCGTGGTTGATCTCGCCGATCAGGAAAATGACGCGGTTTTCGAGCAGCAGCTCATCGATGGTCATCTCGCGGTACCGGCCGACGGGCGGAGCGAGTTGGGGGTTGGGATACGGGTTGGCCATGGCGCGGGCGTCGAGGCCTTGGTTCATGGCTTGGGGCATCAGGGCGAGCGGGTTGAAATTCGGGTCCATGTGAATCCTTTTTCGGAATCCGGGCCGGTTCGGCGTGAGGGCCGACGGCACGCGGGGGTCGGGGGAGCGGGGTTCTTCCGTGAGCAAGGAATCATAGCAAAGCCGCACCCCGGAAGGCGTCTCGCGACGTTTTCCGGGGTGCGGTGATTCCGGGGATCGGGTCTTGATGGTTTGCGGCGTGCGTTGTGTTGAGCATGAAGCGTCGGCGAGTGACCGATTGAGGATCACTCAAAGCAGGCCGGGGGTGTCGTCGTCCTGATCGTGGTCGTCTTCGAGGTCGAGGTCAAAGTCCACGTCCTCGGCTTCGAGGCCCGCGATGCCGTCGGGCTTGTTCGGCGTGTTGCTCTCTTCGAGCATCTTGCGGAGGTAGCCGTTCTCCCGGCGGGTCGCTTCGAGGTCGAAAACCAGGTACTTGATCGACAGGCGGAGGTAGTCCAGCGACTCCTGGAGTTCGCCGACGGTTTTCTTGAGTTTGCCGTGGCGTTCTTTGGTTTGCTGGGCGAGGGCCTCGAGTTTTTCACGCTCGGCCTTGGGCAGCGTGCTGATCTCGCCCATCAGGTCGCCGAGTTTCTTTTGGAAGTCTTGTTCGTTCATCTCCGAGGCTCCAGATACGGTTCACAGAATTGCGGCGGGCCGGGTGCAGGCCGCTATGCAGTTATAGCACGGGGCCTCAAACGGGCGAAAGAGAAGCGCAACACCTTCCGAATTAATTTACAAAGCCATTCAAAACAAACACTTAGCGTTTGGCTGGGGTCGCGACGGCGGCGATCCGCCTACACGGGTCAGGCCGGATGTTGCCCGAAAACCACACGCAAACCCGTAGCTCACTTGGTGAAAACCACCTGTCCCGAGCCCGCGGTGATCTTGCCGAGGGTGATCACCGTCTCGCCGGACTTCCGGAGTTTCTCGGCCACCGCGTCGGCGAAGTGCGGCCGAACGATCAGCGTGTAGCCGATGCCCATGTTGAACACCCGCAGCATCTCGTCCTCGGCGATGTTGCCGTGCTTCTGCAGGAACCTGAACAGCGCGGGCACTTCCCAGCTCTTCCGGCTGAGCTTGGCGTCGAGGTTGCTCGGCAGCGCCCGGTTCACGTTGCCCGGCAGCCCGCCGCCGGTGATGTGGGCCATGCCCGAGATCGGGCGTTTGCGTTTGTAACCCCGCAGCAGCTTCACGATCGGCTTGACGTAGATCCGCGTCGGCTCCAGCAGAATCTCGCCCAGCGTCTTGCCGGCAAACTGCGGGTCGTCGTCGAAATCGGGGTACACCTTGCCCAGGTCCAGCTTCGCCTGCTTCACGATCGCCCGCACCAGCGTGTAGCCGTTGCTGTGCACGCCGCTGGACGTCAGGCCCAGCACGACGTCACCCTTCTCGACGCGTTGGTCGCCCTCGATGATCCGGCTGAGTTCGACCACGCCCACCGAAAAACCCGCGAGGTCGTAATCGCCCTTCCCGTACACGTCCGGCATCTCCGCCGTCTCGCCGCCGATGAGCGCGCAGCCCGCCAGCGAACAACCGTCCGCGACGCCCTTGACGATCCGCTCCATGTGGGCCGGGTCGACCGCGTGCGTGCCGATGTAGTCCAGGAAAAACAACGGCTCGGCTCCCTGCACGATCATGTCGTTGACGTTCATCGCCACGCAGTCCTGGCCGATCGTGTCGTGCTTGCCGAGCTGGATCGCCAGCAACACCTTGGTCCCCACGCCATCGGTGCAGGACACCAGCACCGGGTCTTTGTAGTTGCGTTTAAACAGCTTCTCGTTGAAATCGAGCCGGAACATGCCCGCGAACGCGCCGTGCTTGCCCAGCACGCGCGGGCCGTGGGTCTTGCGGAGGTGTTGCTGGATCCGCCCCACCATCGCGTCGCCCGCCGCGATCGACACGCCGGTGTCGGCGTAGGTCAGTCCGCCGCCGGAAGCCTTATTTTCTTTCGTATTTTTGGCCATGAGGCGACAGTGTAGCAACCCGTTTAGCGGGCGATCGCAGATCGCCAGACCACGTCCATAACCCCGCACAAACTCAATCACCCCTGATTTAGTCCAACGCGAAACGAACGATCGCGTCCAACCCCGGCCGATAGCGGTCCGACGTGTCCACCGCGAGACTCGGCACCTCCAAACGCGGCGGATCGTATTCGCCAATGGGCAGCGGGCGCCCTTCTCGCGCCGCTCGGACCGGCCGATCGTCGTGAAACCGCTCCCGGTCGGCGTCGGCCAGGCCGCGGTCGATGTGACGCTGTCGGGCCACGTCGGCCGGCACCTCGCAGAGCACCAGGCGGACCTCGGCGATGGCCCGCAGCGGCTCGAGCTTCGGAGCCCACGCCCGGTGCTGAAAGGCCGCCTCGGCCACCAGCGTAATCCGGCCGCGCAGCATCTTTTCGATCACATCGAAGAACAGGTGATAAATCCCCCGCCCGATCTCATCGCCCGGCGAACCGATGGCCCCGGTCGTGTTGACGTATCCCTCTTTGAATTCGTCCCGGCACAGGACGGGGCAACGCACCCGCGGCCCCAACTGGTGGGCGAGCGTCGTCTTACCCGAGCCCGGCCGCCCGGTCACCACAATAAGCCGCGGAAACCTCTCGCTCATGAAACGCTCCGATTTTCTGCTTTTCTGCTCTCTTGCTTTGCGGCTCTACTTCAGACCCGCATCCGCCGCGTGTACACGAACCACTCGACCAGCAGCAGCCCCAACGCCGCCCACGCGAACCACTGCCACACCTCGCGGCGGATCAGCGACGACTCGGCCGTGGTTTGCACCACGCCCGTGCCGACCTCCAGCCGCTCGGCCGGGCGGACGTCGCTCTCCAGCGGGTCCAGCAGGTTGACCGCCAGCCGATCCATCGGGGTGTCGATCCCCGCCGCGGTATCGGCCTCGTAAAACCCGACCCGGGTGAACGCGGGCAGCGTCGCTCGGCCGGCCCGCGTCGTTGCCGACAACCGCGTCGGCCCACCGTAGCCCACGGTCGTCACGCCCGCCGGCACCGGCACGGTCGCCGACTCGCCCGCCCTGAACGACAGCGTCGAATCCACCGAATGGCCAACCTCACCGGCCGACGCGCTGGCCGTGTTGCTGAGCCCCAGCGTCTCGAGCGCGTTGACCATAAAGATCTGGAAGCTCCAGTGGTGCGGCCAACGGCTTTCGAGCACGTCGAAACTCACCGCGACGTGTCTTAGCTGTTCGTCCCGCGTCTCGGCGATCAATGGCCCCGCCAACCCCACCGCCAAGACCTTCGCGTCCAACGGCACGGTCAGCCGGCCGGGCCGACGCAGCGTCACGTCGTCCAACACCACGTACTGCATCAGCGGGTGGTCCCGCGTCCAGGTCAACACCGCCTGCATCGTCGGCGCGTCCTCGGCCGACGGCCGAACCGACAAGCCCGGCACCGGCACCGCCGCGCCAAACGACAAGCTGCTCACCGGCGGGACCGCCGCCGGCTCGTAGCGGTCGAACACGATCACGTCGTACCCGTCGTTCCCCGCCGCGGCGTCGCCGTCGCGCAGCACCTCGGCCGGCAAGGCTTCGTATTCGTCGGGCGACAACAACTCCAGCCGCCGTGCCCCCGCCGCGCGGATCGCTTCGCGCAGGTAGCGGTTGCCCCGGGTTACCAGCAACACGCTCAGCCGTTGAGCGGGCAGCAGTTGTAACCGCGCGACGTTGTCGGCCGGCAGCTTGTCCGCCTGATCGTGCACCAACTCGATCGTCGCTGAGCCCGACAACGGTACCTCAAACGTCACCGACGCCTCGCCCGTTTGGCCGGGGATGGTATTGCCCTGATCGTCAACGCCCGGCGCACTCGCCGCAGGGAGCGACACCGCCCGCGTCCGCACCGCCCGGCCGTCGACCTTCAGCGTGACGTTCGTCCGCGTGGCCAGCCCGGTGTTGATCAGCCGGGCGAACACGCTGACCTGCGACGGCTGATCGTAGTCCCGCCGGGCCGACGCCGAGACGATCCCGACGTTGGTTTCCACCGGCTCGCCGATCCGCTCGAACGCCAACGTCGCGCCCGGCAACGCCAACGCCTCGGCTCCGTCGCGGTGCAAGCGCCCGTCGCTGAACACATAAACCGTCAGGCTCTCCGCCCCCGCGTCGCCGCCGTTGACGCCCGGCGTGTGCGGTTCAATCAATCCCAACGCCGGCTCGATCCGGCTGCGCTGATCGGTCGGCGTAATGCTCCGCACCGCGCTACGCAGCAACCCCCGGTCGTTCGTAAACGACTGCAACAACGCCGCCCGCTCGGCAAAACTCACCACCATCGCCCCACCCCCGCCCGCGGAAGCGGAATCGAGGTTGTCGATGAGTTCGAGCGCGCGCGACTTCGCTTCATCTAGGCGGGTTTCTCCGCCGGTGGTTTCGGTATTCATCGACCCCGAATGATCGATCACGATCACCACCCGCTCGCCCGGCGAAACCGCCGCCCGCTGCGTCGGCCGGGCCATCGCCAGCAGCAACAACGCCAGCAACAACAGCTGCAGCCACAGCAACAAATTGTTGCGGATTCGTTGAAACGGCGCGTTGACCTGCAGGTCCTGGATCGCCTTCTTCCAAAGCAACGTCGACGGCACCACGATCGGCTTCCGCCGCAGCTTCAAGAAGTATAACGACACCAGCAATGGCACCGTGATCCCCGCGGCGATCAACGCGGTGATAGGGTTGAGAAAACTCATCTTTGCCTCCTCGCCTTCATCACGGAGTCTCGGAGGCACGGAGACGCGGAGTAAGGCATGAAATGCGATAAACAACCCACAACACTTGGATTCCTTCGCGCCTCCGCGTCTCCGCGTCTATGTGTTGAAGGCCACAATCTCATCCCAACAACCCCCTCTCACGCAGGTATTTCAACACGACCAATTCCACCGCCAAATCGGTCGTCGCCGACATGTAACTCAACCCGCGCTTGGTGCAGGTGTCGCGGACGTGTTGGCAGTAGCTCTGCAGATTGGCCTGATACTTCTCGAGAAGCGCTTTGCTCACCGACACCTCGGCGAGGTCGCCGTCTTCCATGTCGGTCAGCTTGAGGTCGCCGACGACGCCGCCCTTGGCCGGGTCGACTTCCTGGGGGGACAACAGTTGGATCGCGTAGGCGTCGTAGCGGTCGCCCGCCAGGTAGCGCAGCGCCGCGGCGAGGTCGCCCTTGTCGAAGAAGTCGCTGACCAGCACCACGACGCCGGGCCGTTGGTTGAGCATCGCCAACCGTTTGCACACCGCCGCGAGGTTGCCTTCGCCGGGCCGGACCTGCTGCTGGTTCAACCAATCGACCATCCGCGGGATCGGGCGACGGCCGCGCAAGCCCTCGGCCGTGCCCGCGACCGTGTCGGTGAAGCTGTAGAGGTTCAGTCGGTTGTAGTGGGTCAGCGCGATGTAGCCGAGCGCCGCGACCATCTGCTTGGCGTAGAGCAGCTTGTTCGGCTCGCCGTAGTTCATGCTCGCGGTCGTGTCGATCACCAGCGACACCGACAGGTCTTCCTCTTCCATGAACAGCCGGAGGAACAGCTTGTCGAGCCGGGCGTAGAGGTTCCAATCGATCCGCCGCAGGTCGTCGCCGACGACGTAGTTGCGGTAGTCGGCAAACTCGACGGATGCGCCGCGCTTCTTGCTGCGCCGCTCGCCCTGCACCGTGCCGCGCAGCATCTTCCGCGAGCGCACGTCCAGCCGATCGAGCTGGCGCATGAACTCGGGCGTGAGCAGGGTATCGGGATGGAGGGTGGTTTCGGGCATGATGATTTAACGCCAAGACGCCAAGACGCCAAGACGCCAAGGAAGGCAAAAGACAAAAATAATGATCCACCACGGAGAACACGGAGACACGGAGGCACGAAGAACAGCCAAGGGTTGATCCCCTTGGCTCGTCTCTTCTTGGCGTCTTGGCGCCTTGGCGTTTTGGCGTAAAGTTTTCATACTCAAATCCCAGTGATTTCAGCGGTCAGTTGATCCAGAACGAAAAGCCCAGGAAGTTGCGGCCGAACTCGCGGTTGAGCTCTTGCCAAAAGTCAGCCTGGGTCCGCGGGCCTTCTTCGAGGTACGGCTGGGCGGCGGTGCCCTGGAACCACAGCATCAGGTCGAACGGCGTGGGTTCGGTGAAGACACGCTTGAGGTTGACGCCCAGCGTCGGGTGGGCGCTGCCCAGGCCATCGGGTCCGCCGCGCCAAAACGGGATCAGCGTCTCGCCGTCGAGGATGCGGTCGGCTTCGTCCAAAAACTCCATCCACGAATCGATCTGCTCGGCGGTCAGCCGCATCGGCAGGACGCCGGTCTGGTCGGGGCTGGGGACCCACTCGTAGAAGTCGTCGGTCTCGGCCAAGATCGCGTCCCAATTCAGCCGGCTGATCGCGACGACTTGTTTGAAGTGGGCGTGGGCCTCGGCCATCCGGTCGGCGTCCCGCAGCGGTTGGTTGAGCAGGTGGAACAACGCGACGAAATCCAGGACATCGAATTCGTTGAACCAGCCGTTGTTCCCCGCGTCGGTCTTGACCAGCCAGGGGTAAGGCGTCGTGGGGTTCTCAAAAAACAGATGGCCGGTTCGGTTGAACAGTTCCGTGCCGTCGTAGGCGAGGATGACGTCGGCCACGCCGCCCATGACGTTGCAGTAGCCGCGCAACCAATACGCATCCGCGGTGTCGAGGCCCAGCACAAAGCCCTCGGCCTCCGGGTCGACGAAGTTCGGCCCGTCTTCTTCAAACTCGATGCCTTCGAAGTCATCGCCCCGCGGTTCCATCCACGGGTCGCGCTGCGGCGGGTCGAGGATGGCCTCGACAAACCGCCAGAGGTTTTCGTCGTCGGCCGCCTCGCCGTCGGCGTTGAGGTCCATGCGAACCGTGCCGAGCCGGAGCGTCATCTTGGCGGGTTGATCGCCGATGGGCTCGAGGATCGCATCCACTTCGGCGAGCGCCTCGGCGAACCGCTCGAACATCGCCACCACGTCGTCCGCCGCGACCGGCTCGGGGTCCGGGTTCGGCCGGATCGGCAGACTAAACCCCGGCCCCATCATCGCGAAGTCCCGCGTCACGTCGCGGACGCCGAAGCGGTAAGTCGTTTGGCTGAACTCCTCGATGCCGTGCAGGAAGGTGGTGACGCCGAGCGCGAGTCGGGCGTCGTGATCGTCGGGCGCTTCGGCGAGCCGGGCCTGCAACTGCGCCTCGGCCTCATCGAACTGCCCTTGGTCGAGCATTGCCTGGACATCCGTTGTCTGGGCTGCGACGAATTGACCCGAAAGAAAAAGAAATACGAGACCAATAAGCAGTTTCATCGTGTACAGCTTTCGTGTAAATCGGATGCTTGGCTAAGGGCTAGGGCCTTCATCACGGAGACTCGGAGGCGCGAAGACGCGGAGTATGACTGGAGTTAGTTGATGACACGTTTGATCCCGTCTTTGAGAACGGCGGTATTGAAATTGAGGACGAAGCCGATTTCAAGATTCATGGCTTTGAGGTAGGCGGTGACTTGGGCCCGGTGCACGTCGTTGATTTCGTTCACGGTTTTGAGTTCTAACACGAGTTGATCCTCTACGAGGATGTCGATACGGCCTTCGCCGACCCGCTTGTCTTTGTAAACCACTTGGACCGGATACTCGATCCGGTGGGTTATCTCTTGTAGATCCAATTCGTGTGATAATGCATTTTGATAAACCGCCTCGGGAAACCCCGGTCCGATGAACTGATGGACCTCGATCGCGGCACCGATCACCCGTGTGACGAGGCTCTCCAAATCAGGATTCAGTTCTTTTCGTTCCATGGCTGTGCTTCGAGCCTCCGCGTCTCCGAGTCTCCGTGTTGAAGGCCCTGCCCATTAAATCAGGCAAGGCCCACCGCCCCGGCCGCTTCGACCGGCAGGTTGTCGATGATGTCGTTGACGATCATGTCGGCGGTGATGCCCTCGGCTTGGCCCTCGAAATTCAGCAGCACGCGGTGACGCAGCACCGGGAGCATGACTTCGCTGATGTCGGCGACGGCGACGTGGGCCCGACCATCCAGCAACGCCTTGACCTTGCCGCCGAGGACCAACGCTTGGGCGGCCCGTGGACTCGCGCCGAAGCGCAGGAACTGTTTGGACAGGCTGGTGGCGAACTCGCCATCCGGATGCGTCGCGAGCACCGAGCGGATGGCGTAGTCCTGCACGTGCGGCGCGATGAGTACCTGCCGGGCGAGCTTCTGGTAGGTCACGATCTTCTCGGCATGCAACACCGGCTCGATCGTTGGGCTGACCGCCATGGTCGTGCGGTTCACGATCTCGTTGAGTTCTTCGCGGTTCGAATAACCCACGTCGAGCTTCAGCATGAAGCGGTCGAGCTGGGCTTCGGGCAGCGGGTAGGTGCCCTCCTGTTCGATGGGGTTCTGCGTGGCGAGGACGAAGAACGGCTTGGCCATGGGGTAGGTGGTGCCGCCGACGGTGACGGATTTTTCCTGCATCGCTTCGAGCATCGCGGCCTGGGTCTTGGGGGTAGCGCGGTTGATTTCGTCGGCGAGGACGATCTGGGCGAAGAGCGGACCTTTTTGGAATTGGAATTCGCGGGCCACGGTGCCGTCGGGGCGTTGGTTCTCGACGACGATCGTGGTGCCGGTGATATCGGCGGGCATGAGGTCGGGCGTGAACTGGATGCGGGAGAAGTTGAGGCTCAGCGCTTCGGAGAGCGAGCGGATGAGCATGGTCTTGCCCAAGCCGGGGACGCCTTCGAGGAGTGCGTTGCCGCCGACGAACATGCAGGTGAGGATGCCGTCGATGATTGGGTCGTGGCCGACGATGGCCTTGGCGATCTGGGCGCGGACGTTGCCGTAGTCCTGGCGGAAGTCGGCGGCGAGTTCGAGGATTTGGGCTTCGGAGGTTTCGTTGTGGGCCATGGGCTTAGCCTTTCGGAGTAGGAATTTGAACCACAGAGGCACCGAGACACAGAGGCAAGATCATCTGGTTTGATGGCTTTGCTCTGTGTCTCGGTGTCTCTGTGGTGGGTTTGGTTTTAACACTCATTGGTTCTGCTCCCGCGCCCGGCGCTTGGCAGCGAGTAGGCGGTTGGCGGTGGATTCCTCGGCGGCGTCCGCGTCGGTGTCTCTTTTCGAGGCGACCGGGATCGACGGGCCGCGCTCGACGCTGGCCTTCGCCCCGCCCACGGCGTCGGCGAAGTCGGCGGCGGGCTTGGCGCTCGGCGCGGCTTCGAATTTTTTCTTCTTCTCGGGCGCGGGGACGAACGTGTCCTGCGATGCGGCTCCGTTGGCCGAGGCGTCGGCGTCGCCCTGCTGCACGCGTTGACGGCGTTGCTTGAGGGCGGACATGGTCTGCTTGGTCTCGCTGGCGGACCGCCGTTGCACGGTCGCCTTCTGCTTGGCCCACGCGGCGATCGCCCGGTGGTCCCACGCGATTCGACGGTTGGCCACGTCCAGCAACAACAGCCCCAGCAGCCAGGGCAAGAGCAGCCAACGCAGCGGCCGGGTCGAGACCGACTCGAAGCGGTGCGTGCGATCAAACAAGCTCGCCGCCACGGGGTCCGCGGGGTCGAGCACGCGCCCGCCGGTGGCCGCGGCGACCTCGCGGAGCAGTTGCGTGTTGGGCGTGAACTTCCGCAACTCTTCCCCCGCGGCGCGGGTCGCGCCACCCGCGATAAACGTCTGCTCGCCGCCGGGCTGACCCATGAAGAGGTTGAGGATGTAGCTGCCGGTCTCGGCGGCGGGGGCGACGGCTTCGTAAAGGCCCGGGCCGACTTGTTTGAGGTCGATGTCGGTGACGCTGCCGTCGGGGCGGAGGACTTTGCCTTGGACCACGGACGCCGACGCTTCGTCGGATTCCTGCGGCACATCTAAGCGGACGCGGAGTTGGTCGCCGTCGACCGTCGCGGTGAACTCGGCCTGTTGGCTGGCGCTGGGCCGGCTGATGTAGCGGACGGTGCGGGCCCAGAAGTCGCCGTAGCTGCCCCAATTCATCCAGGGCGTGGCCCACTTGTTGGTTGCGTCGCTGGTCCACGCCGCGGCCTTGCCCAGGCCGACCTGCCAGTGGGCGAACAGCGGCTCGCCCTCGGGGCCCAGCAGCGGCATGTCGATCCGCCGGTCGTACTTCGGCCCGGTGAGCACCAGCCCGTTGAGCGGCGGGGTCGCGGGCAGGTTGGCCATGATCGGCGAGCCGGTGTTACGCCGCTGCGGGGAAAACTCGATCTCTTTGATCAGGTTCTTGCGGATCGTGCGGGCTTCTTTCACGAAGACCTGCGGCAGGTTGTTGGGGTCGATGACGGGGTGGTACTCGCCGCCGCCGAGCAGCGCGAGCGAACGCAGGCGGTCCGCGTCGTGGCCGTCGCCGACGCCGATGGTCGAGAGGCTGATGTTGGCGCGGTTGAGTTTGTTCATAAACGGCAGGTAGTTGCCGCCGGACCGCCCGTCGGTGAGCAGGATGATGTGCTTGATCGACGACTGGCGGAGGTCCTGGGTGTTGGCGGTCAGACCTTCATAAGCGCGTTCGAGGCCGGCCAGGATTTCCGTGCCGCCGCCGGGCTGGATCGAGCGGACGGTGCGTTTGGCCGCCTCGGGATTGCGGTTGCGTTGCATCGGCACGACCCACTGCGCGAAGCTGTCGAACGCGACGACGCCGATCATGTCGTGCTCGTACAGCGTCTGGATCGCCAACGCCGCGGCCTCGCTGGCCAGCTCCTGCTGGGTCTTCCCCGAGTTACCCACCGGCACGCCCATCGAGCCTGACCGGTCGATCACGATGGCCAGCGCACCCGAAGGCAACACCGTCTGGCTCGGGATCTCGCAAGCCACCGGCAGGATGCTGCGGTCGATGATCGAATTGGTCCAGCCCCCGGCCCCGAAGCTGTCGGGGCCGCCCACCATGATGAAACCGCCGCCCAGGTCGTTGACGTAGCGGGCGAGCATGGTTTGTTGTTGGCCGGTGATCGCCTCGGCCGGGACGTTCTGGAAGATGACCGCGTCGTAACGGGTCAGCGCCGCGGTGTCACGGGGAAAGCCGCCGGGCGGGACGACGTCGAGGGTGATCTGCCGCTGGGCGAGCGCTTCGGGGAGGATGCTTCCGGGCGTGCCGCCGACGTTGTCGACCACCAGCACCCGGCCGCGGCCCTGCACCAGCGTGAACGACTCGGCCCGGTTGTTCACCACCACCGAATCCGCCCCGCCCCCGGAAGCTCCCCCGGAATTTCCTCCGGATGGCCCTGTGCCATTGGCGGCCGTGGGGGTCGGCACCACGGCCGGCTCGAAGATCGCCTCGAACCGATTCGCCCCCGACACCCCGATCGGGACATCGATCTGCTTGGCCAACACGAACCGGCCCGACTCCGACGCGGCGTTGGCTTCGACTTCGATGACGTTGCCCTCGCCGTCGTCCTGCAACTCGGTCAGCGCCCGCGAGTCCGACCACTCGCTCGGGGTGATCGGCAGCCCCTTGCCCGGTTCGGCGCCGTTGAGGTCGAGCACGCGGTCGTCGTGAACGAGTTGGAGTTGGCCGCGGGCCGACGCGGTGCCGCGCAGGACGACCCGGACCGCCACGGTCTGCCCTTCGCGGGCTTCGATCGGGGTGTAGACGCCTTCGACCATGACCTCGTCACCGACGCGGTAGTCGATCGGCAGCACGTCGATGACCACGCCCGCCGCCGCAGCGTTGCGGGCCGCGGCGAGGGTGTCGCCGGTGGTGTCGTTGCCGTCGGTCACGAGCACGAGCCGCAGCGCGGTGTTCGCGTCGCTCTTGGCGGCCATGGCCCATTCGAGCGCCTTGGCGGTGTCGGTGCCTTCGCGGACCTGCACGTCGGCCGAGGGATCAAGCCGGACTTCATTGCCCGGCCGTGTCACGACCGTCGGCCGGTTGTCGTACGTCACCACACCGAAGCGGTCGTCGGGCTGCTTGTCGTCCGACGCCGCGACCAGAAAATCGCGGACCGCCTGCGACATACTCCGCCCCCCGCCCCCGGAATTCATCGCTCCACCGCCGGGTCCCGTTTGGCCGCCGTTTGCGGAGTTAAAGTTTCCGGGGGCCGGGGGGGGTTGGCCGAAGATCGACACCGACGGCGACTGGTCCACCACCGCGATCACGGTCAGGTCCGTGTGCCGACGCTCGGCCCGCAGCCCCGCGAGCATCAGCACCAGCAACACCAACACCCCGGCCCGCAGCCCGATCGCCAACCCCCGCCGGATCGGCTCGACCGTGGCCAGGTGCTTCCAACCCAGCCACCCGATCGGCAAGATCAGCAGCAGCAGGAAAAGCAGTTCGGGTTGGTCGAAGCGGAAGTTCAAATTGATATGCCAACCAATGAATTACACATTCACCGCATCTACGGGCCATGGTCGCTCAACAAAATGCTCTAACGCCAATGTCCACTTAGATTCATCTTCACAAGGCTCCCAAGACCGCCACATGCCGCTATTCGACCCAAAAGCTTTGTAAGGCCCCGCAATAACTCCACCCCATTCTTCCGTGGATTTAACTCCCAAATCGACGCCAATCTCATAAATCAAGGAGATCTCTGAAATCTCAACACCGGATGCGGCCATGACGTAACCAACCGCTCGTTTGTGATTCTGTGCTCGCACAATCCAATTGTCATCCAATCCGCCACCGCTTCCGTCGTTTCGCCAGCAAACCACTTGAAATATTCGGAGCTGTTTCAAGAGTAATTCGCTATCCACAAGAGGTAGATGTCGCTTCGTCACTCCGCCGCCTCCGGCGAATCCGGCAAGTTGCCGAAGTAGTCCTTGATCGATTTCTGATACCGCTTGGGCACGCGTTCTTCGGTCACGGCTCGCTCGGCTTCGGCCTGGGCTTCGGTGACGGCCTGGTTGAACGTCACCGTCGACTCGCCTTTGGACATCTGGCCGTCGCGGGTCCACGACGCGATGACCAGGCCGCCCCGGCCTTCCTGGATATCGCGGGAGGCGTGCGACGCGGTGCCGAGCGCAGCGCGTTCGTCGCCGATCGGGTTGCCGCCCGAGCCGTCACCCTCGCCGGGGCCGACGCCGTTGGCTTGTTGGCCGGGTTGCCCGCCCTGGCCACCGGGCTGGTTACCGTCGCCGGCGAGTTTTTGCATGGCTTCCTGGAGTTTCTGGCTGGCGGACTTCATGTCGCCGAGCTCGCCCTGGCCCTCGGCACACTCGCTGAGTTTCTGCTGCATCTGCTGCATCGCTTCGGAGAGCTGCTGGTTCTGTTGGCTCTGCTCCTGCATGGCTTGCTGCATCTGCTGCATCGCTTGGGACAACTGCTGGGCCGCGTCGCCGGCGTTTTGGCTGTTCTCGGCCTGCTGCATCGCCTCCTGCATCTGCTGCTGCAGTTGCTCGGCCATCTGCTGGGCTTCTTCTTGACTCATGCCTTGCATCTGCTCGAGGGCTTGTTGCAACGCCTCCTGCACGGCCTCGGGGTCGAAGCCGTCCTCGGCGAGTTGATCGCGTTGTTCCTGGCTGAACCCCGCGTTCTCCATCGCCTGGTTCGCGGCTTGCTCGGCCTGCTCGCTCATGTCCTGCTGTTGCTGGGCGAGTTGTTCGAGTTGCTCGGCGAGTTCACCCATCTGTTGGGACATGGCCTGCTTCTGAGATTCGGACAGGTCGCCGGACTCGAGTTCTTCGGCGAGCTTGGCCAGTTCTTCCTGGGCCGCCGAGAAGTCGCCGCGGCGCAGGGCGTCGGCGAACGGGTCGGCCGGGCCGACTTCGCTGGGGTCGAGCTGGCTCATGGTGTTCTGCAACGCGTCGACCGCGGCCTGCTGCTGGGCGATCACTTCCTCGAATTTTTCCTGCAGGTCCGACACCTCGGCGGCGGCTTCTTTCTGGTCTTCGGGGTTCGACAGGTCGCGCTGCGTCAGCATCGCTTCGAGTTGTTCTTCGAGGTCGGCCGCTTCCATCGCCGCGGCGTCCTCGTCGCGGGCTTCGGGGTCCTCGGCCAGCTTCTCGGCTTCTTCTTTCGCCTCGGCGAGCAGCTCTTCGATCTGCTTGGCTTCTTCGGCCTGAGCCGCCGCTTGAGCCTGCCGGGCGAGCGCTTTGCTTTCGAGCTGAAACGGGTCGGTCGCGAGCAACGCCACGATGGCCGCGCTGCCGAGGGCCCAACCCCAGACCTTGGTCGGCCGGACGGGGAAGGCTTCGCCCACGTTAGCCGAGGCCGCGGCCTGCTCGGCGTCGTCGATGACTTGCCGGGTCAACTCGTTGTCATCGAGCGTCGCGGCGTAGAGCGAGGTGCCGAGCTTGTCCTTGAGTTGTAGCCGATCGTCGACCATCACGGCGACTTCGTCCGCATCGGGCCGACGGGTGACCCCGACGAGCAACGCACTCAGCGCCGCCACGCCCGCCAACGCCGCGTAGGCCCACCACTCGATACGGACGCCGAAGGACTGTGTGGCCACCACCGCCGCCGCGGCGAGCAGGCTGGCGAAAAGAATGCCCCAGCCCAGCGTCCGGAGGATCGTCTGGCCGACGAGTCGGCGACGCGCCCGGCCGATGGTTCGTTGTGTTGCGGTCATGCGGATTGCTCCCGGCGGGTCCGACGCTATGCCGCGACCCGCCCTTCATCATACGGGCGCGAAACGTCCCAAGACAGTGATAAGACGCACCAAACCGCCGCCGGGTTACGAAAAAACGACACAAACCCGAAAAATCGTTCCATTCTTCGCGAAAACAGCCGGGGTCTAACTGGTCCCAGTGATGCGGCAGGCGTCACGCCGAGGCAAAACTCCACACCCCACACGCGGCACCGTGGGGATTCGCCCCCGGCTATTACCCACTTAGCACGCCGTGCAGCGCCGCCAACTCGCCCAACAACCCCAGCACCTGCTCCACCGGCAGCATCGTCGCCGCGTCGGACTTCGCCTCGCTGGGGTTGGGGTGGGTTTCGATAAACAACGCCTGCACCCCCGCCGCCACCGCACACTTGGCCAGCGTCGGGGCGCACTCCGGCCGACCGCCCGTACTTGTGCCGTCGCCGCCGGGGTTCTGCGTGCTGTGCGTCACGTCGAAACACACCGGCCAACCCAGCTGCATCATGTCGTACAGCCCCGCGAAATCATTCACCAACCGGTGATACCCGAAGAACGTCCCCCGCTCGGTCAGCATTTGATTCGCGCAGCCCGCCTCGGTGAGTTTGGCGACGACGTTTTTCATCTCGGCGGGCGAGAGGAACTGGCCCTTCTTCACGTTGACCGCTTTCCCCGTCTTCGCCGCCGCGACCAGCAAGTCGGTCTGCCGACAGAGGAACGCGGGGATCTGCAGCAAGTCCACCACTTCGCCCGCGGCCGTGGCTTGGGGCGGCTCGTGCACGTCCGTCGTCACCGGCACGCTCAGCGTGTCCCGCACCCGGCCCAACAACGCCAACCCCTCGTCCACGCCCGGCCCCCGCTCGGTAAAGATCGAACTCCGATTCGCCTTGTCGAACGACGCCTTGAAGATGTAGCCGAGTCCAAGCTCCGCGCAGCGGTCACGCATCGCCGTGCCCACCTCGACGCACAAGTCGTAGCTCTCCGCCTGACACGGCCCCGCGATCACCGCCAGCGGCGCCCTCGGCCCAATCGTCACGTCCTGAATCTGGATGCTCTTCATCCAAACAGAATACCGGATGGCACGACCACCCGATCCGCCCCGCACGCCAGCCAACCGTCTAACGCTTCGTCCGAAGCCGAGGCGCTGACCACCTTGACCCGCATCGGCCCCGACATCGACGAGAGCGCTGAGATCAGTGGCGTCGACTGTTGGTCGGACATACCCGCCGGCGAGACCACGACGCCATCACCGCCCGACTCACGAACCGCCAAACCCACCGCCTCGGCGTATTCAACATCGCCCGACAACCAGCCGGCTTCGATCACCACATCCACGCCGATCTCTCGACTCACCTCACGCACCGCGATCACCAAACCCATGATGTCTTCGCGCAACGCCGCGTCGTGTCGGCCGACGACGTGGGCGGGGTGGGCCATGACTTGAACCGTTGCCGTGCCGTCCTTCGCCGCGGCCACCGCTTCGATCTGTCGGACGGTTGGCTTGCCCAGACCCGACGGCCAATCGACAAGCGTCTGCACCACCGCGCCCGACTCGGCGTAGGCCCGCACCGCGTCACGGGTGTAGCGCCCGCCCACGGTGACCGCCGCGCCATCCGCATCCCCCGGCGAGGGAAACGGCCCTTGGTCGCACAAGATTTCCAGATACTCCGCCCCCCGCATCACTGGCCGATCGGATGCCATGTGGTTTTAAGTTCCTGCGTATCGAGGATCGCGTAAGGAGTGGGCTCCGCGGCGTCCGAGCGAACAATCACACGCTTGAGATTATCCGCCGCCCCGGTTTGCAGGGCCTTGATTTCCTCAGCATCGCCCCCCGCGTACACCACCGCGTTGACGTCCATGTGCGAGGCAAAGTGTTCGAGCAACTCGCCGCGTTCGCCGGTGAGCAGGTTCACCACGCCGCCGGGCAGGTCGGAGGTGTGCAGGACTTCCGCCAGGGTGACCGCGCTGAGCGCCTGGGTCTGCGAAGCTAACACGACCACGCTGTTGCCGCCGACGATCGCCGGGGCGATCGAACCGACCAGGCCGAGCAGGCCGGAGTCTTCCGGGGCGATCACGCCCACCACACCCGTCGGCCCCGGGATCGAAAAGTTGAAGTGGCTGCTGGCCACCGGGTTCACGCTCGAAAACACCTGCGAATATTTGTCCGCCCAGCCCGCGTAATGCACCAATAAATCGATCGACGCGGTCACTTCCGCCCGCGCCGCCTCGGGGTCCGAGCCCATCTGGACCAACTCGGTCGCAAACTGCGACGCCCGGCCTTCGAGCATCTCCGCGATCCGGTACAAAATCTGACTCTTGAGAAACGCCGACGACTTGGCCCAGCCCGACTGGGCCGACCGGGCCGCGACCACCGCGTTGCGGAAGTCTTTCCGGCTGGACAAACACAGGTTCGCCAACGTCTCGCCGTTGTTCTCCAGTTTGTAATACCGCCCCGATTCGGTGCGGGGGAACTTGCCGCCGATGTACAATTTGTACGTCTTGAGCACGTTCAGCCGCGGCGACGCCGAAGTACTGGTTTCCGCTTCGGCAACGGTATCGACAATGGTTTCTTCAGTCGGTTTCAAGGCACGCATCCTTTCACACAGATGACGCAGATTTCACAGATTTACCTGAATGCTGATTGATTCGGCTCTCAATATCTGTGTCTACCTCTGCGCAATCTGCGGAATCTGTGTCCAAGGCTGTTAACGAATCAATTCAAAACGCAATACTCTTTCAATCCCTGCAACCCGCCCTCGCGGCCGACGCCGGATTCTTTGACGCCGCCAAACGGCGAACCGGGGTCAAACTTGTTAAACGTGTTGGCCCACAAGATCCCGGCGTTGATGGCGCTGGTGACTTTGAAAATCTTGGAGCCCTTGTCGGTCCATACGCCGCCGGACAGGCCGTAGGGCGTGTTGTTGGCTTTGGCGATCGCCTCTTCGACCGTGCGGAAGGTTTGCACCGCCAAGACCGGGCCGAAGATCTCTTCCTGCACCACCCGGCTGGACTGCGAGGCGTCGAGGAACAGCGTCGGTTTGCACCAGAATCCTTCGCCCGACGGCAGATCGTTTTCGGGCTGCCAACGCTCCGCCCCGTCTTCACCGCCGACTTCGAGATAGCCGTTGATCTTCTCCAACTGCATCTTGGAATTAATCGCGCCAATGTCGGTGTTTTTATCCAGCGGATCGCCGACGATGAGCGTCCGCATGCGGTCTTTGAGTTTGTGAACCAAGCGGTCCGCGACCGACTCTTGAATCAGCAGACGTGAGCCCGCACAACACACATGGCCCTGGTTGAAGAAGATGCCGTTGACGATACCTTCGACGGCTTGATCGATTGGCGCATCGTCGAACACCACGTTCGCCGCTTTGCCGCCGAGTTCGAGCGTGTACTTCTTTTTGGTCCCGGCGAGGGAACGCATGATGTGCTTGCCGACCGCGGTGCTGCCGGTGAACGCGACCTTGTCGATGCCGGGGTGGTTGACGATCGCGGCACCGGTCTTGCCCGCGCCGGTCACAATGTTGACCACGCCGTCGGGCAGTTCCGCGTCACGGATCACCTCAGCGAGTTTGAGCGCCGTCAACGGCGTCGTCTCGGCGGGCTTCAGCACCACCGTGTTGCCGCAGGCCAGCGCCGGGGCGATCTTCCACGCCGCCATCAGCAGCGGGAAGTTCCAGGGGATGACCTGGCCGGCG
This sequence comes from Planctomycetota bacterium, assembly GCA_039199695.1. Taxonomy (GTDB): domain Bacteria; phylum Planctomycetota; class Phycisphaerae; order Phycisphaerales; family Phycisphaeraceae; genus Algisphaera. Next base: position 82,184 of record JBCCST010000006.1, read on the forward strand.
ACACCCAGCGGTTTCGGCTTCTTGTGGCCGGGGAAAGCGTAATCCAGCTTGTCCGCCCACCCCGCATAGTAGAAGAAATGCGCCGCGGCCAACGGGATATCGATGTCACGCGACTCGCGGATCGGCTTGCCGCCGTCCATGGATTCGATCACCGCGAACTCGCGCGCCCGCTCCTGCAGAATCCGGGCGATGCGGTACAGGTACTTGCCGCGGTCAGCCCCCGAGAGTTTGGACCACACGTTGTCGTAGGCGGATCGCGCCGCGGCGACCGCCGCATCGACGTCCGCCTCGTTGGCCTCGGCGACGGATGCGAGTTTCTGCTCGGTGCTCGGGCTGATCGTGTCGAAGGTTTGGCCGGACTGGGGCTCCACGAAACGCCCGCCGATGAACAGGCCGTACTGCTCATCGAGGTGGGCGTGGCCGGTCGACTCAGGGGCGGGGTCGTACGACCAGTCGGTGTCAAAGTTAAGCGTGGGTGAAGTGGTCATGTCGTTATTTACTTGAATTCATTTGACCGCAGATTTCACAGATTCCTACGATATTTCAAAAGGAAGATGTAATCGGCGTCGATCTGCGAAATCTGCGGTTTCGGTTTTAGTCCAAGGAGAAATAGTCGGCCGACTGATACGCCCCGGTCTGCTGCTTGACGATCTGCATCAACACGTCGTTGGCGAGGCTGGAGGCCCCGAAGCGGAACCAGTCGGGGCTGAGCCAGGCTTGGCCGAGCGTTTCGCGGACGGTGACGAGGTATTGCAACGCGAGCTTGGCGTTTTTAATCCCGCCGGCGGGCTTCATGCCGATCATCTTGCCGGTGTCGTAGTAGAAGTCGCGGATCGCTTCGAGCATGACCAGCGTAACGGGCAGGGTCGCGGCGGGGCTGATCGTGCCGGTGCTGGTCTTGATGAAGTCGGCCCCGGCGTGCATGGCCAAGTCGCTGGCCTTGCGAACGTTGTCGTAGGTCGAGAGTTCGCCGGTTTCGAGGATCACTTTCAGGTGCGCGTCCCCGCACGCCTCTTTCACCTTCACAATCTCGTCGAAGACGTACTCGTAGTTACCCCGCAGAAACTCACCCCGGCTGATGACCATGTCGATCTCGTCGGCACCCGCTTCGACCGCGGCCTTGGTGTCGTCCAGTTTGTTCCGCAGCGGGACCTGCCCGGCGGGGAAACCGGTGGCGACCGAGGCCAAGTGGATGCCCGAGCCCTCGAGTTCTTTCTTGGCGATGGCGACCATCGTGGGGTAGACGCAGACCGCGCCGACGTGGGGCAGGCGCGAGCCGTCGGGGAACGTGAACGCGTCGTGCAGGTGCTTGGCTTTGTTGCAGAGTTGGCGGACCTTACCGGGGCTGTCCATGCCCGAGAGCGTGGTCAGGTCGATCATGCTCAGCACCATCTTCAGTACGTCCATCTTGGCGGACTTTTTGATGCTGCGGGTCTGCAGGCGGGCGACGCGCTCGTGGACGCCGACCTGGTCGATGGTCGGGCTCTGGCTGAGGTCGGGCAGCGTCGGGGGCATGGAAGCGGTGGTCAACGTCGGGCTCCAATCAAAACAGAAGGCTCGGCGGAGCCGAATCGACCCACGCCCGCCGTGCGAAGCAACACGCCATGATACCCGTTTAAACGCTTTTGCCCAGCTTTTTGAAGAAGCCGGCCAACGCCGCGTGGACCGCGTCGTAGTCGGCCCCGAGCAGTTGGTTGTGCGTGCCGCCTTCGATGACCACCAATTCGCCGTCCGGCGCCGCTTCGGCAATCGCCCGGCCGGCGCTCAGCGGGCAGATCGTGTCCGCGTCGCCGTGCAGCACCAACAGTGGCCGCGCAATCCGGGCCGCGTCGGCCGCCCGGTCAAAACCCGGGCGTTCGCCCCAGGGCATCTTCAAACCCGCACTCACCCGCAAAGCCAACCCCACCACCGCCACCAACGGCTGTACCGGCAAGCCCCGCCGTTTCATCTGCCCCCGCAACCCCTCGTCCCACCAACGATACGGCGCACACGCGATCACCCCACCCCCGCCGGAAGTGCCCCCGCCCCCGGAAGTATTCCCGGAAGCCCCCTCGGCAGTACTCTCAGAATCACTCTCGGAACCCGCGATCAATTCGGGATACTTCGCCGCCGCTTTGATCACCAAGGTCGCGCCCATCGAATAGCCCAGCAAGACCCGCGGCCGACCTGCCGTCAACGCCTCGGGCAACCCGTGCATCACCGCGCGGATGTCGTCGGCCTCGCGGGCCCCCATCAGGCACCGCCCCGCCGCCGCGTCGCCGTGGCCGGGCAGGTCGAACACCGCGATCGCGTGGCAGTATTGTTGAAGCATCTGCGCGCGGTAGAGCGAGCCGTAGCGACTGTCGCGGTGGCCGTGGACGACGACCGCGGTCGGGCCGTCGTCGGCCTGGCCCTTAACGATCCAGCCCGGACTCGCCGATCCGTCGGAAAGATTGAACGTGACTTCCTCGGCGTCCATCTCCAGGTCCGCCGGGTCGGTCGCCCCGCCCAGCGCTAGCGTGACGCCCAGCGTCTTCCGCCGCGGCTTGTTCATGCCCCACAGGATCGCCGCCGCCCCGAGCAGGAGCAGCAGGCCGTAGGCAACCGCAAATAGGGCGAGTAAACCAAGCAACGGGTTGCTAGGATAACGGTTCACGCCGCGACGCGAGCTTCTGCACGGCTACGCGACGTGATGGACCATTCTTCAAATCCACCCTCCTTACCCCCTTTTATTCATGACCGATCAAGACCTGATGGACGCCGCTTACGAGCAAGCGCTCAAGAGTTACAACGAAGACGGGATACCGATCGGCGCCGTGCTGTACTCCCCGGCCCAAAACGCCATCGTCGCCCGCGCTCACAACGAGCGCGTGCAAGAAGACGACCCCACCGCCCACGCCGAGCTCACCTGCATCCGCAAAGCCGGCCGCCGCCGCGACTGGCCCGAGCTCACGCTCGTCTCGACGCTCAGCCCCTGCATCATGTGTACCGGCGCGTCGCTGCTGTTCCGCATCCCCCGCGTCATCATCGGTGAGAACCAGAACTTCCTCGGTGCCGAAGACTTGTTTCGGGAGCACGGCGTCGAACTGGTCATCCTCGACGACCCCAAGTGCATCGCGCTGATGGAAAAATTTGTCGCCGAGAAGCCGGACCTGTGGAACGAAGACATCGGGCTTTGAATTCGGGGGTTTGATTCCGGGGGTTTGATTCCGGGGGGTTTGATTTCGGGCTTGGACGAGTAAGATAAAGGGTGCCCCATCGGTCGCGCCCGCGACCCGCCGCCCCACGCCCCGCGGGCGGCCTCGACATACTTTTCGCCTCGCCATCCATGTGCTTCCGGCCACGCTGCTTCGCATCCCCTTCCCGAAAGGTTTTCCATGCCCCGTTATCTGTTTGGCTTGACGCTTTCGACGATCGTAGTCCTTGGCGGCTGCTGTGGCCCGCACGATAAAAACTCAACGGACACCGCGGCAGATGCACCCAACCCCGCCGCGGTTTGGGCCGAGCCCACGGATGGCGAGGTTCGGGTCTACGAGATCCGCGACCTGCTCGGCCCCGACACCAGTTTCGAAGCGCCCCCCTTCGACCCCACCGGCCGCGACCCACAGCCGGCGCTGATCCAACCGCCGGCACCCGACGAAACTCAGGTCACCCGGGCCAAGGCCGCCGAAACATTCGTCACGCTCATCACCGAAACCGTTGGCAACCCTGAACACTGGGAAGCTGGCGACGGCTCGGTCCGCGAACTCAACGGCAACCTCATCATCAAAACCAACGCCGAGAACCACGACGAGATCGGGCGGTTTTTCGCGTTGCTTCGGGAAGTGCCCCGCAAAGTGATGTTCACCGAGACCCGCTTGCTGATGCTCTCCGAAGACCGTTTGGGTGAGCTACTTGCCGAGGCTGGGATACCGGCGGTGAATCTCGACATCGCCCAAACTCAAGCGATCCACTTGATTAACCAGCCTGGGCTTCAAATGCTGATCGATGGCGCGCTCGCCGATCGTCACGGCGTCACCCGCACGTCTCCCCGATTGGCGACTTACCGAGGACAAACCGCGTACATCCAGAACCTCAAAGAACACGCCTACGTGTCGGACGCCGAGCCTTCAACCAGCGATGGAACCGAGAATGGCGTAGATGTGACCGTTTCCGTCGCCGAATCGGGGACCACACTGATTGTCCGCGGTACCTTCGATAAAGCGGACGATCTTCTGAACGTTGAACTCGAGCCCCGGCTGTCGAGCGTCGCCCCGCCGCCGTTCCGCGTGGTGCGCACCGTGACTTCCCAGGATGGCAAGGGCACGGCGACCGTCGAAGCGCCCGAGGTGTGGAGCTGGCGCAGCGTGGCGCGGTTCGACGATCTACTCAGCGGGTCCACGGTGATGTTTGTGGGCGATCGCCTCGTCGGCCCGGCCCCCGGCCTTCTTTTTAGAGATGCCGAAAAGGTCCCGGCCGACCTCGCCCGCCGGCCGGTGGTGCTGGTGCAATTGAAGGTGTTGTCGGTGGATAACGACGAGCCGACGTTGTTTCCAGAAATCGAGTCTAACCTCCGATCGCTGACCCGAACCGAGGACATGACGGTCCCGGTCGATCGTGCCGAGCCGTGAAAACCGCCAGGCTGATCGTGTCTTTTGCGGAAACACCCTGATCAAGAAGTCGATCCCAGCAGGCCGCGCATGTCCATCACATAGACCCGCCGTTGGCCCTGGTCCATCGCGTTGAAGGCGACCCATTGCCAGGTGCGGTCCCAAGCGGGGTGGGGGTCGAGGCGGAGCGGGGTGGCGTCGAAGGGGGTGCCGTTGTGGATGCGGGCGATGGCCTGTTCGGTACCGCGGGTCGGGTCGATCCAGCGCAGCGGCGTGGTGCCGTCGCCGTAGGACAGGCCGGCCTCGTGGGCGTAGACGTCGGTGAGCATCATGCCCGTGGGGTGGACCGACGGGTGACCCGAGCCGGGCACCGCGGACGTGATCGGGGCCAGGCCCGTACCGTCGAGGGCGCAACCTACGAGACTTAGCGCGTGGCCATCGACCCAGCCGCCGAGGTTCATGGACAGCCCGCGGCCGTCGGGCGTGAAGTTGATGTGGTGGCCGCGCTTAGCCCAGTGCTCGGGGCCGACGGCGAGTTGGATGTCCGTGCCGTCGGGCCGGAGCGTGTAGACGCCGAAGCGTACTTTCCAGTCGGCGGTCTGCTGATCGAGAAACGCGTCGCGCGTCGACGCCCCGGCGGGGAACCAACGGAGCGTGAAAATCAGCCGATCGCCGGGCGGGTTCCACTTCGCGTGAAACCCGTACACCTCGAAATCCTCGGGCGACGCCCGCAATTCTTCGGGGCCCGCGGCGTCGACGATCTGCCGGATCGACGCGGCCAAGCGTCGCGTGTTGCTCGGCACGTCGGTCAGCCACAGCCCGTCGTCTTCCGCCAAACCCTGCGCGCGTTGGCGGTGTTCGTCCGGCACGACGACGCCGTAGCCGGGCTGGGTGAAGCCCATCCGCGTCAGGTCGGCGCTGGCGAGCGTTTGGCCGTCCGGCGAGGCGTGGTACACCGTGCCGGCCAGGCGTTCGCGTTGCCCGGTGTGCGGGTTCAGCTTGACCGCAAACGGCACCCACTCGCCCGGCTCGACGTCGTTGAAAATCAATGCCGTGTCGTCCGGCCCCCAGTTCAGGTTCGCGCCCAGTTGCGGCTCCCACCCGCGCGTCGTAGCGACCACACGCTCGCCGCCCTCGGCCAGATCAACCAACACGATTTCCGCTTCGTCGCCAGCGTTCGGCAAGCGGTCTTCAAACGGCAGACGCAACGCCGCGAGGTACCGGCCCGACGGGCTGAACGGCGGCGTATCAAAAAACCGGTGGATGCACCCGTCCAGCGTCGGCGTCACACACCAGATCGGCGCCGCGGGGTCGTGAGCGGTGTAACGCGGAAACGACTCGGCGATCTTGATGTCGCTCATTCCTCAAAACCTCAAGCAAGCCCGGCGTAAGTCAAAACACCGACAGACTACCCCAATCACCAAATGACCGTGTCTTGATCAGCTAAGTGTGCGGGTGAAAACCTTTGACTTTTCGGGTCGACTTTGTGTGGCGGTGATCTATGGCTTCCTCGATAAGCAGCCGGTTCCTAAACCGTCGGGATTCAACCGGCGATCCCCGAACACGGCGAGGATTAGCGGCGTGCCAACGGCCATCGTCGAGTTAAACCCGAGGGTCGCTGAGAGGGTAGAGCGTCAGCTTCCCAAAGGCTCCCAGGCGATTCGCAACTTGTTGATAAAAATGGCTTGCGTTGAACAAGCCCTTTCTGGCCAAGGGGTTTGTTATCAACACTTGATCATGTTGGGACAGCGGTGGGCCACCTTGCGGTCCTCACTCAGCTTAAGTTTGGTCAAAACCGCTGGAAGACCAAGCCCTATGATTTTCGTGTAAGCATGGTTTGGTTTTTACGGGTTATTCCAAGCAGATTCGGGCGGCAGCACAAATACCCATCCTTATCATGCCTTTGACGACAACCTGTATCCCGAACTTACCACGGATACCCCACGGCCCGAACAACACGTCATCGACAACGCGTCCCACGCGGGCCCCTCTCACTCCAACGCCCAGTCTTTGCCGTGACCGCCTCGCAACATCACCGCGAGCTCGGACATCATCGCCGCGTGCTCGGGCGCGTCCACCACGTTCTCCGATACCAGCGGCCCCGCCACGTGGTCGTACAACTCGCGAGATAACAACGCATCCCCGTGTGTTCGTCGCCACTCCGTGTAGCGATACCGCTCGGTCCGCATCGTGTACCCGATGAACCCCCGCTCTTTATCCGCGCTCCGCCGGGCCCAGATGCCGTACACCGCCCGCCGCCACTCCGCCTCGGCATCGTCCAGCAGCGGCACCAGGCTCTCGCCCTCGACGTGCCCGGGCGTCTCGATCCCCGCCAACGCACAAAGGGTCGGGTATAGGTCTTGCAAATCAACCAGCGCATCGGTCGTCCGCCCCGCCGCGGCCATCCCCGGCGAACGGAAGATCAGCGGGATCCGCATGTCGATCTCGTAGTTCGTATACTTGCACCACATGTCGTAGTCGCCCAGCTTCCACCCGTGGTCCGACCACAGCACCACGACGATCTCGTCGCGTAGCCCCAGCCGATCCACCTCATCGAGCACCCGCCCGATCTGCGCATCGACATACGAGATGCACGCGTAGTACCCGTGAATCAGCTGGCGCGCCATCTCTTCGTTCACCGGCCCCTCCGTCGGGATACCCGCGTACGTCCGCAGTTCGCCCCAGCGCGAAGTCGCTTCGCTTGGCGCGTTGATCGGCTCCGACGGATACACCGACAGCTCTATCTCCTCCGGGTCGTACAAGTCCCAGTACTTCTGCGGCGCGTTGAACGGCAGGTGCGGCTTGCGGAAACCCAACGCCAAAAACAACGGCTTGTCGCCGATCCCGCGCAGCTCCTCGATCGCACGCTGCGCAAACGCACCCGTCGGGTACCCGTCGTCACCGACATCGGCGCTCTCGAACGGCGGCCCTTTCAACCCCTGCTCCGCACGCGGAATCTCCACCGCCAACGACGCCTCTTCCACATACCCCCGCTGCCCCCAGCCGCCCTCGATGCTGCGGAAGTTACGCGTCCAGCCCGTCGCTTCGTCGCTGGCGTGGTGATAGATCTTACCGATCGTCACCGTCTCGTATCCCTGATTCATGAAGTGCTGGTTCATCGACAACGCATCGGGCACGTGCTCAGACATCGGCCCGCGGTTGTACATCCGCCCCGTCAGCGGCCCGTACCCGCTCATCAGGCCGACCCGCGCCGACATGCAGATCGCCATCGGCGTGTACGCCCGGTCGAACCGCACCTCCTCGGCAGCCAATCGATCGATGTTGGGCGAGTGGATGTGCGCAGCCCCATAGCACCCCAGTTCCGGCCGCAAGTCGTCCACCGCGATAAACAATACATGCCGCCGCTGCGGCTCTGCCATCGACGCCGCCGTCAGCGCCACACACACCAGCCCCGTCAGTACGCTCACCATCCACCTCATGCGTCACCCTTCTGCGATTCATAGACCGTAAAGAAAGAATATTCAGAAGCCAGGCGAATGCCCGCTACGCACAATTATCATAACTAGTACACCCCGCGTAGCTTGGCCCCGATACGCCTCCGGCCACCTCAGGGGCAAACATTAGACACCTTGTAGTCGTGAGCCTTTTCGGGTGGTACTCTCAATCTATGGATCAGGTTTAATTAGAAACAGGGTTGAAAGGCTCTCCGAACGGCTAAAGACCAAGCCATTTGAAGTTCGCAAGTTCCTCGCCAACGAAGGCTTGTGTTTAAAACGCGGGTGTAGCTCAGTTGGTAGAGCGTCACCTTCTCAAAGTGTGTGGGCGCAAGACATTTCTATTTTTATTTACACAAATCTCTATACCAAATTGACTTAACATCGATTACAAGCATAGCGAATAGGATCATTTATCGCCCCGAGTCGTCCTGATTGATCCCGAAGTGTAGCACGAACAAATTACGCTAACTTCGTAAATCCCAATGCCACTACATAGAGGTGGGGATAATTCGTCGGACTCGCAAAGACGCCGGGGTAAGAGGAGAAATTCTGACTTTGGTTCGTCGATGCAGTTCACGCCCGCCTAGGTCTTACAACCTAATGTGTCCCGCGCGTTGTGATCGAAATTCGTCCGGATCACCTGGAATCATTCTGGCGCCGAAGAAGCCGTTCGATGGCAATAGCATTCATTCTGTAGCCAAATTCAGTCTTACCACTCAGCAAAACGATTTAAAGATATCAACCCGTCCAACTGATGAAGGGAATCATTCCGTATTTGATTAGTAATACCGAGAGACTAGCTATCGGCAGTCCAAGTACAACGCCAGTTAGTTGTGAAACGCGGGAACGGCGATTAGACCAGAGGACGAACAATCCAGCGACAGTCGAAATCGGCCCGGCAATACTGGCGATCAGAATCGTGAGCGAGGCAAATGAAATCCTGCCAATACTCGCAATGATCGCGAGGTCACCAAGCTGATATAGCACAAAACCCATCAGTAGACCAAGAAAAGCCGCACCCGCTATTGAGAAACAAGCGAGTGGCAGCAACCCATTCATGACTGCGTTCATTTTCCTTTTTTTAAGACAAAGACAAACGCGAAACAAAATCGCGAAGCTAAATAGGACCAAAGCGAATACCGAAGCCGCTATTCCGGCGAACATAATAAAAAGCTGAAGCCAATAGGACCATTCTGGGGTGCGTTGGTAGCTTTCGCCATCTGACCAGAAGGCCGTGCCATCAATAGATGCCGTGGCCCCGCTCACCACGGGCAAACCATCCATCTGGTAGAGACGCTCATCGATTCGATTCCAGGTTGTTGATGATCCAAACCAGAGCGGGTCAACGCGCAGCCCTTCTGGGGCCGGTGTTAATCGACTAGCTTGTAGGAGCGCAAACAACCAAGCACGCTGTTCGCCGTCGTGAGAGTAATTGACATACAAGCCAGCCACGTCCACCGGCGACGGACCGATCGAAGGTGGTATTTCGGGTTCGGGGGTGTAGCGATTAATCTCGTGATTGAACAGCGTGCGTAAGCGATGAACGTCGCGGTCGGCGGCGGTATCGACGAGTAAGACATAACCCGATGCACCGGATGGATCGTAAGCAAGGGTGGCGCGGAATCCCTCGGTCTTGCCCCAATGGGCGCGGAGCACATGATCGTCAGCAACATAAGCAAATGTCCCCAAGCCGTAGCTACCCGAACCGCCTCCCGCATGGGCCAACAATCCGGTCTCGCCGCGTTCTAGCCGTTCGACGCTAGACGCCGTAAGGAAATCGCCTCCGTCTTCTAAGAGCATTTCGACTACCTTCGCCAAATCAGCCGCCGTCGTGATTGCGCTGCCGGCGGGGCGAACGGGCATGTACCACGGAGAGGCCGACGTCTGGCCATCGGCGAGAAAGCTCGGTGGTGAATCGCCCTCAAAGGTGGTGTCTACCATACCGAGCGGTTCGAATACTTCACGACGCATCAGCTCATCAAAGTCGTCCCCCCAGGCTTGCTCAACAACGGCAGCGGCAATCGTGTAGCCCGGGTTGGAGTACGAGTAATGCAATCCCGGCCGCCAACGCAGGGCAAATGGTTTGCGCTGCGTGACATAATCGGACGGGTCGAGACCGGGTATATTGGCGGCGTATTCGGCGGGGCTGCTTCCGGCGAGGCCACCCGTGTGTTCCATCAGGTGTGCAAGCGTGACGTCTTCCGCCCCGTTGCCAGAGAGCACACCCGGCAGAAATTTGACCACCGGGTCATTCAGTGAGATTACCCCCGCTTCTTGCGCTCTAAGGACGAGCAAGGCCGTCAGCAATTTACTGACCGAGCCCACCCGGTAGCGGCGCGTGGCATCTCCCAGCGGTTCACCCGCCTGCCCATCGCGAATCACCACGACCGCGGCCTCGTGAATAGGCGTTTCGTCGATGACTTGACGCAACGATGCGCCCATTCGGCCGTCTGCTAACGCGACCAGAGCAACCTCCATCAGCTTGGACGCGCTGCTCCATTTATCTAATTCCGCCGATAAATTGGCCAGGATGACTACCGCTGTCTCGGATTCGGGTAACCAGACCGCGCTGCTGCTAAACCCTGGCACATCGCCGCCATGGCCCCAAGCCTCGATCGCGAAATCGCGACCGACGGGGTGGCAATGAAATCCGTAAAAAAATTGGCCGTCGCCGGTGTCTCGGAAGTCGGCAAGTTCAGCCTGCGTAGTCTTTGAAAGCAGATCGCCGCCGAAGAGGGCTTGGATAAAAACTGCGGTATCTGCCGCGGTACCGGTCATTTCGCCCGCGGCACCGGCCCAACTTGGGCTCCAATCGGTCGCATCGAACCACCGATGATCGTCCACCCCGCCATAGCCGACCGGGTCTTCGTTTTTGCCGTAACGGTAACCACGGGCAGTAGTTGGTTCGTCGAAGCCGGTGTTACTCAGGACGAGCGGTTCAATAAATCGCTCGCGGACATGCTCTCGCCAACTCCGGCCGGTGGCTTTTTCGATCGCCAGACCAAGCAGGATCGAGTTGGTGTTGCTGTAGGCCCACCGCTCACCGGGTTCAAACCGCGGCCCGGGATCAAACGCCGCCTTGAGTAACGCGGGCGTCTGCCATTTCTTGCGGGGATCGGCCGCGAGCCGTTCGTGGAAGGACATCTGCCGGATCGCATCGTCCAGCCCACTCGTGTGTCGACCGAGCATCCGCAACGTGATCTTGTCTCCGTTCGGCACGCCGTCCACATAGTTACTGATCACATGGTCGAGATCGAGTACGCCCTCATCAACCAGTTGCAGCACCACCCCAGCGAGATACAGCTTGGTCACACTGCCCAACCGCATCCGAGCATCGGCGGGCATGGGCTCTTGATGTTCGTCGTCAACGAAACCCGCAGCACCAAGCCTAGTTTCTTGTCCGTGACGTAAAGCGAAAGTCGCCCCGGGTGCATCTAATTCGGCCAACAACACCGATACTTGCTCGTCCACCACATCGAACGGCGACCGACTGGCTGCGGAATCGCCCTGTGCTCCCACAACACAGGAACTCATCAGCACCAAGTAAAGGAGTATGCGCATCAGGATCCAAAAATAAAGTGGGTTGATGAGATGGGCAACGGTTCGACTCGACGTCAAGGCTGCTCAAAAGTGGAGTCATAAATACCGCCGTGCCACCAATCGTTGTTTGGAGTTGGGCCTTCGTAGAGGTCGCCGAGCCCGGCGTCGACTGCATCAGGATCGGAGCTCTCATGAGCCTCGAAGCGAACTCTTTGGTTGCTGGCGTGGCCGTCCGCCCACGCGGCGTTCGCCGTGCGGTCAGAGTGTCGGCCGTGGACTGTTGGTGCGCCCGATGTTGTTCCCCTTGTGTTCACTCCGATTGGCTCCAGGTAAGACACGGGCTGAGCCATCTCAAATTCGGTCGAAAAGACGACCCGGGTTTGGAAGCCGGTAGTGAAGATACCCGCGTCGGTAAACATGATAGTCTCGGCAAGCTTCGTCATTTCAGACAGACGGAAAGGCGTCCAATTGCCAGATTGGAAGGGGCGTCCAAGCATCCGACCGTTGTAAGCGTAGTCGATCTCCGGATATTCGAATCCATTGATCGAAGACCACAATTCCGCCCACGCGGGATCGACTTTGAAGCTAGGGCAACCGCCGACCTGCTCAACGCCGCCGAGGTAAGGCCCCAAGATGCTTTTGTCGAAGTTGTCTTGCGGGTTGCCGGTTTGTGTTTGCAAGAGGCACCACTGGTTCGTGGCCCCCCCACCCGGCGTGGGGCCAAACAAACCCAGTGTAGGGTGTAACGAGGAGTGGGGTGGGATGTATTCGTCGTGGTCGTTGGCGTAAGTATGCGCGGCCGTACCAATTTGTCGTAAGTTCGATAGACAAACTGTCAGCCGCGCGCTCTCCCGAGCTGACCCTAAAACCGGAAGCAAAATCCCAATCAGCAGCGCAACGATCGCGATCACGACCAAAAGCTCGATTAAAGTGAACGCTCGGAATTTCATATGTGCGAGTTCCAGAGTCAAAACAACGACGCGGCTTTCACGGCCCGCTGTTTGAGGAGCAGTCATATCCACTAAGCCCTTCGGGCGCGACTTGATCTGATGGACAGGGCCACGAGCGTAACCACCACAATGCTGGTCGGCTCCGGGATCGTATGAAGCGGGGCGAGCGAGCCGGCGGTCTGGCCGAAGTTGTCCGCCCAGATGGTGTAATCCGCTGCGTCAATGACGCCGTTGTCGTTGCCGTCAGCATCTAGCGAAACCATCGATCCGAAGTTGTCGGCCCAGATGGTGTAGTCCGCCGCGTTGACGCTGCCGTCGCGGTTGTAATCACCCAGGAGCAGCGACGGACTCGCCAAGGTGCCGGCTCGATTCATCAGCATGTTGATACCGCTGAAGATGGATGCGGACTCGGTGTCTATAAGGTCGAACGCATAGTCTAACCCTGATGCGGTGAAGGTGCCTTTGGGGTTGGAGTCTTCGCCCTCGCCAAAAAGGACGGGCGGTAAAACAACGGCCTGGCCGGCCTGCGCTCCGACGGTCAAATCGCCGCTGATGTCCATCGAGGTCAACTCGCCGTTGACGAATTCCAGCCCGTTGCCAACGAGGTTATCGACGGTAATCATATAGATGATCGCCGCGTTGCCGGCCCCACTGCCGTCGTTGTAAATGGTGTCGATGGGCGAGAACGCCGAGATCATCAGGGGCGGATCGAATCCATCGCCGCCAGGGCCGTCGGGAACCACCCAGGGGTTGTCGGCGTTTGGGCCGGGGGTTGGCAGACCGGTCGATCCGCCATCTCCGTTGATGCTGCCGTCCCATGCTTTACGATTGAGATCAAACGTCAATCCGCTGACGGGCACGGTACCGGTCCCGCTGGCGTCGAGATACAAGCTAGCGTCATATTCGATTCTGCCGGCGCTCAGCGTGGAGAAGTCCGCGTCGTTAACAACTTGGTTATTCACCGTAATCGGGCTTCCGCCGTGGAAAGCGTCGCTGAACAACGTGGCGTAGTCGGTCATGGTGGATTGCGGCGAAGCGATGATCGCGGTGTAGACGCCGGCGTTGTTGCTGCCGGCCGGAACAAGATAATTGGGATAATCGGGTAAGCCGTTGTGGCCGGAGTTGAAGCTGCCGTCGGTATTTTTGGCTTCGAGGCCGTTCTGTGAGACCGAGTTCTTGAAATTACTGATCGCCAGGAAACCGGTAGCTTGACCGCCAAGCTCAATGAAATCCTGCGCATAAGCAGACGACCCTGCTATCGCAACCGCGATGCCTAGAAGAACACCCCGGGTAAGAACTGGGGGATGTAAACGATACACGTGCTCATCTCCTGTCACGCATTTGGAAACCTTAAACCGCGTCTAGCGGCTATCCACCAATAGACGCATATCATTAGATAGTATTTTAAAGCTGATTACCAACGACGGCCCAATAGGGCCAAGCCACCCAAGCCGAGTAGCGCCAGCGACGCCGGCTCGGGGACCACCGACGCGGTGCCCGCCCGGTTCATCAACAGGTTGATGCCGCTGAAGAACGCTACGTTCTGCGTGCCTTGAGCGTCGAATTCGTAGTCAAGGCCCGAAGCGGTGAAGGTTCCTGAGAAGACCGTTGGCGGGAAAAAGGGAGCTTGCCCAAGTCTCAAGCCGATATCCAGATCGCCGGTGATATCCATCGACGTGAGTTCGCCATCCGTGAAAGTCAGCCCGGTGCCGGACAGGTTATCGACCGAAATCTCGTAAAAGATCGCCGCGTTGCCGGCGCCGCTGCCGTCGTTGTAGGGCGTGAAGACGGGCGAGAACGGGGAGATCATGTAGGGCCCTCCCGAGACCATAAAGCTGTTGTTATCGCCGGTGGAGGTGGCGTCGCCACCGTCGCCGTTGATCGATCCGTCCCACTCGAACGTGTTGAAGTCGAGCGTGAGATCGCCGACACCGATCGTGCTGGTGCCGGTGCTGGACACGAGCCCGTTGTCATAATCGATCCGACCGGCGCTGAAGTTGGCGGCACCGGACTGAGTCACGGTCTGGTTATTGATGGTGGCGGAGCTTCCGCCGTAGAACGTGTCCAGGAAGGCGGTGTAATCGTTCGCCGTTGATTGGGGGGAGGCGATGATGGCGGTGTAGACCCCGGCATTCGTAAATCCGGTAGGGATCTGAAAGTTGGCGTAATCCGGCAGGCCGTTGTGAGAACCACTGGGATTACCGCCAGAGTCTTTGCCTTCGATCCCGTTTTGCGTGGACGAGTTTTTGAAATTGTTGACTCCCAGGAAGCCCGTGGCGGGACCGCCGAGGTCAACGTACTCCGCGGCCTGCGTGGTGGTCGCGATTAGTGTGGCGGCTAAGCTCGTAGCGAGCCCGAGTTTGAAATTACTTTTCATAATGAGTCTTTGTTTCAGGTTTGCCGGGTTGACCTCAGCCCGCCCGGGGGAATTGGTCACGTCGGGAATGAAGCCCGTTGCGTGATAAACGGCTGGTCTTGGAACAACCCGTGCGACAGGCGGGGCGACAAATTGGGTTTACGAGTCGGCGGCCAACCTCAACAGCGGCCGGCAAAGATGTTCATCCGAGTAACGCTGGTGATATCAGGCTCGCTTACAACGGCCCAGCATCGCCAGACCTCCCAGCCCGACCAGCACCAGCGACGCCGGCTCGGGCACCACGGCGTCAACCGTACCCGTGAAGTCGGCGATGAGGTTCGAAGTGCCGAAGAACCCCAGGCTCACGCTGTCGTCGATTTGGTATGACAACTGGTTGCCGGTGATCGAAAACGTGCCGGAGTAGCTCGCCGGGGTGCCAAAGGCATCTGCGTTGAAAGCAGTTTCGATTTCCAGGTCGATCGAGGTCAGTTCCCCGTCGGCGTAGGTCACGGTATCGGCCGAGTCCAAAACACCAAAGGTGATCGAACCGGCGCCGTTGAAGAACCACAGGCCGATGCCGTAGTCGGAGATGTCGGAAATAACCGTGGGGGAATCGAAGTTGACAAAATCGGTTCGGGCCGGGTCGGGCGACCAGAACTCGCTGGTATCGAGCGTCAAGATCGGCAACGTCTCGATACCGGTCCCGATAATCGGAGCGTGAGTCAGCGAACCGACCAGAAAGTCCGCCTCACGGGGAAAGAAGTCGATCGGCGTGCCGAAGGCCTGCCCAGGATCGACAGCTTCGCGATTAACAAAATTAAAAACACCGTCTCCATCGCCAGTGTTTGCGCCCACGCTGCCGAGCGAACCGTCGCCCAGGTTGATCCGGGCAAAAGACCCCGTCGCGGCGCTCTCACCAAGGAACCCGGTTGGGTCCATCGTACTTGCCAGATCAATTGTGGTCTGAGCCCAGGATGGTCCCACGAAAAAACCAAATGCCGTGAGCGTAGCGGAAAGTACATACCTCGAGCAAAACATCATTCTTCTCCTGTGAAACGGGATACTTCAGCACGTCCGCTCGCAAAACGTCTTACAAAATTGCGAACGTGTCTCAATATCATAACAAATCCCGCGCACATGTCAATTATTGAGAATCATTCTCAATAAACCTGGTGATCCGCTCGCAAAAGCTGAAAAGGATCAGCGAAGCGTAGCCGTACTTATCTTGTACCAGCGTTGCCGGACCTTCCTGAATACTCCACGTGGAGTTCGTCACGTGTTTCGGGCGCTTTGTGTGCAGCCTATGAATAGCTTTCGGCGATAGCGACAGGACAGCGCGGGCTCCACCAGTTCACGCCTTCGGCGATCTTGGCGCCGACGTCCAGCCAGTATTCGCCAGCGTTGATCTGCACTACGCCGTTCAACAACGCGTCGTACTGCGTGCCGTCGGCCCGGATCGAGACATCCTCGCCCACCCGCCGGGCCTGCTGGTGCAAATATTGATGGTGTCGAAGAAACCGCTCGACGCCAAAGCTAATCGGGTCTTGGTACAAATTAGGAGATTATGTTTACCGCTTTTTCAATGTGCACATAATTCAGGACGTTATCCCGTCCAAAGAGAGCCGGATAGGCCCCGTTTCCCCCGGTGGAATTAGGGACACTCGTCTGGGGGTTCGCTTCGCTCAACCCCAGCCACCCCCCGGCGCGTGGTAGTGCGTCATCCCCGCCACGTCATACCCGCCCCCGGAAATCCCCCCGCCCGCGGAAGCCTCGGAGGTAAAGAGTTCTTGAATCGGTTCGAGCATGGCCAACTGGCCCTGGATATGCAGCTGGGCGTCGGCCAGGCCGTCTTGGATCCACCCGTCCGTGCTCGGGTCCCGGCGGAGCTGGAGCTCGATCGCCGCGTTCAGCGACCGCTGGTCCAGGATCGTGTAGTCCACCGCCTGCGGCACCGCGTCGAGCACCGCGACGTAGGAGATCAGCCGGGTCGCCTCGACGTTATTCATCGCCACCGTGTTGAACGACCGCGCCACCGCCCGCGCCCCCGAGATCGCCGTGGCGTCGGCCGCGTTCTGCGTCTCGACCTTCGACGCCACGTGGTCCCCGACGTTGAACACGTAAAACACCATCGCCGCCAGCAGCATCACCGAAAGCAGCACCACCACCATCACCGAACCCGCCGACCGACGCCGATCAAACCCGCATCGGTATCGCTCTTGATCTGAATCCCGAAAAGCCCTAATCATCGTCCCCGCAGGCTATCACAATCATCCGTCGGATAAAACGCTTCTGTCTATAGAGCCGGGCCGTAATGAACGGGACAGGTACGTTTGTTCGGTCCGGCCTTATCGAACAAGGTCATCCGGCCCACGCCCCGATTCAGGACGTGGAATACATAACCCCCCGGGCACGATGCGAGCCGTTCTCGGCATCTGAAAAGGCTGCGAGAACGGAATCACTGCGTCAAAAACGTACCTGTCCCATTTTCTTAACCCGTTTCATTGCCTTAAGCAATCCATCGTAAACTCATATTCACAAATCTTCTATGTAGTAAGTAAAAGTAGTCTCGCGAAACAAATCATAATTGCCATCTACATAGAGATACCAGTCACCGTACTTTTCGAAAAGATATGTTTCATTGTCAATAGATACAAGGGGTAAAATTAACTGAACGGCATTCCCATTTGAATCATCAACAAAACGAACCCCAGCTACGAAGCAATCGCTAGTGGAAAATTGATTTCCAAACCATTGTGGCGCATATTCAAAATGATCTGCCTTAATAATTGACCACACTATTCGATCAACTTGATCCAACTCGCTGTCATCAATTAGCCCATTCTTATATGATTGAGAGATCTGACCGGGAAATATATCAAAGACTAGTTCCTGCGACTCATTATCGAAACCAATAATCTGCGGGCACGAATCGCTGTCATCAAATAACAAACAGCGTGTAAAATTCGTAGTATATTCTCGATGTGAGTCTCTAAGACTTAGGTCACGCGAGCAACCGGCAACGAGTAATAAGAA
The DNA here is from genome assembly GCA_039199695.1 of Planctomycetota bacterium. Taxonomy (GTDB): domain Bacteria; phylum Planctomycetota; class Phycisphaerae; order Phycisphaerales; family Phycisphaeraceae; genus Algisphaera. The sequence continues at coordinate 100,089 of JBCCST010000006.1, forward strand.
AAATAGTATTACATATCTATTTCCTACAGTCATAGATGTATCTCGATTCATAGTTTCTAAATCTTGAAAACGGAGCTGAATTAAGGTCAGCTTCAACAAATTCAGTCTTAAGCGGTTCACATTCATCGCAGATACATTTATATTGAGTATAGGCGAATACAAATCGCCATTCACCCCCTATAGTTCGAGCGTTTGCAGCACTGCCTGGCTCTGGGGTAGGTCGCCTATTCTCATCAATACTGAACGGTACGCCAGCAGCTATTGCCGGAGTGCCACCACACAGGTATTCAGCCACTTCAAAATAATCAATGGCACGTTTTTTACCGTCAGGGCATGTTGTGGGGCCTCCCTCGTCAACCCGCGGCCCCTTACCGGCGCACGCCCGATCAAGCCATTCTTGTTTGCTACCCGGACCAGTAGGCGGCGCCTCCCAATACGGGCACTCACGCGGCGCACCTTTTTGGCAGTTTCGATTATGCGCAGCGTTATCCATGTTTTCATAGAAGTCGAGTATATTCTGATTCGACATTCCGCTTCCGGGAAATTGTCCGCCCGGATTTACCCCGCCTGGTATATATTGATTTCCTGTGGGGTCGAGTCTAATAAGTGGATTATTCATAACGTAGGTATACAGTGAGAACGAATCTACGTATTCTTGCGCGTCACGATTGATCCACCTTCCCAGCTCGGAGTCCCGATACCGCGCGCGGTTGTAGACCAGGTCGGTCTCTTCGTCGTGGTACAGCCCCTGATGCCCCAGTGGGTTGCCCACGGCGCTGGTCTGGCGGACGGTGACGCTGTCGGGGGCGAGGATGCGGCGGTCGCCGTAGGGGGTGTAGACGTAACGCTCCACCGCCACGCCGCCCCCGGAAGTGGTGTCGGTCAGCGCGATCACGTTGTACTGACGGTCGAGGTGGTAGTACAGCGTCTCTTCACCGCCCGGAAGGGAGGCGTCGAAGCGGGTGAGCGTGATGGGTTCGTCGATGTAGGTGCCGTAGGTGTAGAGACGCTTGAGCGTGTTGTCTTCGTACTCGGTGAGCATCTGACCCATACCCGAGTCATCCGTCAGGCAGACGTAGGCGGTGGTCACGTCCGGGTCGCCCGGCAGGCTGCCGGGCTTGGTCTTGGTCACCCGGCGGCCCAACGCGTCGTAGGTGTGGCTCGCCAAGAGATCGCCGCTGGAGTTGCGGACTTCTTTCAGCCGGTTATCGAAGTCCCAGAGGTAGGTGTTGCCGTCTTCGTCGGTCGTCAGGTTGCCCTTGGCGTCGTGCTGCAGGGTCGTCGTCGTGCCGCCGGACGTGATGCTGTTGATCTCGTGGACGTCGTTGTGGGCACGCGTCTCGCTGAACTGTGTCAGTAGTCCGCCGACGATTTCTTCGCCCGAGTAGGCGTCCCAGTCGCCCACGTCGCTCAGCGTCCAAGTCTGGAACTCTTGATTCTCTCGCTCGAAGGCGGTTAGCCGGTCCTCGGCGTCATGGAAGGTAATGAAACTGTATTTACCCGGCATGCTGTTGCCTTCGTCGGTCAGATTCTTGTTCGCGTCGTAGGTGTAGGTACGCTGCAGTGCGGGGTTGCTGATCTGGAACGCGAAGACCGGAGCGGTCGTCGAATTGTGGGTGAGTTGTTTAGTCACCAGGTGGTCCGACCGGCCGTAGGTGCGGAAGGTCGTCAGCCCGTTGCCCCAGGGTGCGCAGCTCTTCCCGCATCGCCGTGTCGTAATCAAAGTCGGCGAGCTGGGTCGCGGTGAGCGGGCCGGCCCCGTCGGGGTCCTGGGTGACGGTGTCGAGTTGATCTCGCGCGGTGTAGGCGCGGGTGACCACGCTGCCGTTGGGGTAGGTGATCGAGGTCAGGCGGTCGTCGGCGTCGTAGTCGCGGACGATCGTGTAGCCCGCGGGGTTGGACGAGACGTTGCCCTTGATGTTTTCGGTGGCGATGAGC
>JBCCST010000007.1:0-100043 GCA_039199695.1 Planctomycetota bacterium
ATGCTCCACATGGACATCATCCAGGAACGCCTCGAACGCGAGGGCAACGTCAGCATCGTGCAGACCGCGCCGACCGTGACTTACGAAATCAAAATCATCGGCAAGGGCGGCGACAACGAGGTCATCCAGATCACCAACCCCGCCGAGCTGCCGGACATGTCCAAGGTCAAGGACATCCGCGAGCCGATCGTCGCCGCCGAGATCATCACGCCGACCTCGAGCATCGGCGACATCATGAAGCTCTGCGACCAACGCCGGGGCGTGTACAAATCGCAAAAATTCCTGGCCGAAGATCGGCAGATCCTCGAATACGACCTGCCGTTGGCCGAGATCATCTACGACTTCTTCGACAAACTGAAATCCATCACGTCGGGCTACGGCACCATGGACTACCACGTCACCGGGTTCAAGTCCGACAACCTCGTGAAGATGGACGTGCTGGTCAACGGCAACCCGGTCGAAGCGCTCAGCCTGATCGTTCACCGCAGCAAGGCTGAGTTCCGTGGCCGACACCTGCTCAAAAAGCTCAAAGAACAGATCGACCGCCACCTCTTCGAGATCCCGCTCCAGGCCGCCATCGGCGGCAAGATCATTGCCCGCGAAACCATCAAATCCGTCGGCAAAAACGTCACCGCCAAGTGCTACGGCGGCGACGTCTCCCGCAAACGCAAGCTGCTCGAAAAACAAAAGAAGGGCAAAGAGCGGATGAAAAAGATCGGCAGCGTCGACATCCCCCAGGAAGCGTTCATGTCCGTCTTGGACACCGGAGAGTAGGGCGCCTTGAGCAAGACCAAGACCGACTATTCCTGCGGGGTCGTGGCGTTTCGTATCCTCGACGGCGTGCGGGAGTTTTTGCTGGTCCAGCACCAAGCCGGGCACTGGGCGTTTCCCAAAGGCCATCCCGAAGGCGACGAGACGCCGATCGAAACCGCGCGGCGGGAGTTGCGGGAAGAGACGGGGCTAGTAGATATCGAGTTGCTCGAAGCCCCCGCCTTTGAAGAAGCGTATTGCTTTACCAAGAAGTCCGGAACGGTGGTCGAGAAGACGGTGACCTACTACCTCGGCCGACTATCGGACCCGGGCTCCGCCCGCGTCAAGGTTCAAGAAGAAGAAGTTCAGGCGTTCGCGTGGGGCGACGCGGAGGCCACGATGAGTAAGCTGACCTTCGCGGAAGGGCGGCGGCTGTTCGACGAAGTCTTGGGTTATCTCGACAACCACCCGGAGGTGTTCCGGTCGTAAGAGTTAGGCAAAACGCGGTTACGTTTTGATGCGTAAACCAAGCCACCGCGGTTGCTTGGCGGCGATTCATATCTTCTGTTCACCGCAGCGGGCCTCGTTTTCATCGGGGCCCGTTTCGTTTCGGCCTGTTTTTGAAGTTGACGATTAAGTCACTCGAAAAGCGGGTCGATGAAACGAACGGTTACGTGTGATTGACCCACGCCCTACGCGGGTTGCCCAGGAGAGGGCTTAGGTCAAGAACACGTGGTCGGGCGGGTCGAGCGCGTTGCCGACCGCCAAGCCGTGTTGAGTCGTGTGGGCTCAGCACCGAACGTTATGGTGGGCAGCAGCCCCGAAACAGGAGTTAGTCTTATGTCGGCACGTACTTTGAAAGCTAAGGGTTTCACGCTGGTTGAAATTCTTATCGTTGTGGTCATCCTCGGCATCCTCGCCGCGATCGTGATCCCGCAGTTCACCAGCGCTTCGGAAGCCGCCAAGGCCTCGAGCGTCGTGACCCAACTGCAAACCCTCCGCAGCCAAATCGAGCTGTACCAGATCCAGCACAACGGCGATCACCCCACGCTGGCCGACTTCTGGGATCAGATGACCGAAGAAACTAACGTCGATGGTAGCACGACCATCGCGACCGGCGAACAAACCTACGGTCCTTACCTGCAAAAAGAATCGATCAACCCGTTTGAAGATTCCAGCGATCTGCTCGCCGCCGGCGCCGCCGATAGCGGTTGGCAGTACGACGAAGACACCGGTGAGATCAAGGCCATCATCGAACTGCAAAAGGCGATCGACACCAATCTGGTTGACTCCGACGCCACCGCCGGTGATACCGACCCGGACTTCTTCACCTACTCGAACTGATTAGGTCAAGAAGCGTCTCACAAGACACAAAATCCACGGACAGCGGAGGCCAGCGCCTCCGCTGTCTCTTTTTTACCGGACGCCGCCAAGCCGCAACAGTCGCATGCCGTTCCGTCCGATGACATTCAGGGGCTGTTCCCCAACCACCCCAGCAACCCCCGGAGTTGAACCCCATGAAAACCCTCCGCTACCTCAATACCGTCCTGACCGTCATCGCGATCCTGTTGACGCTTAACGTCTACCTGCAACTCACGGGAACGCCTGCCGGCGGGGCCGTCTCCGTCGCCCAGGAAGCCCATGCCGCAGACAAACCCGCGCGGGGTGTGGGATCCAGCGCCCAAGCCCAGCTCGATCAACTTAAAGAAATCAACGCCAACCTCAGCCGCCTGTCCGGCAAGCTGACCGACGGCTCGGTGCGGGTCAAAGTGGACTCCATGCCCCCGATCCAAGACTAAAACCAAACGGGCACCGTTCCGACGACACAGAGTCATTAGCGAACAACAACGCTTGCCCGTAGCAGAACCGCTTGAAACTCGAACCATGATGACGCGAACCCCCACCAGCCGAAACCCCTTCCGACGCGCTTACACGCTCGTCGAGGTGTTGCTCGTGGTGGCCATCCTCGGCGTCGTCAGCGCCGCGGTGATCCCCAGCATGTTGACCGCCGGCGAGATGGGCGTGCAGGCCGCGGCCCGCGTGATCGTGGCCGACCTGCTTTACGCGCAGAACGAAGCCATCGCGCAGCAAGCCACGCACAAAGTGGTGTTCGACGTCGCCAACAACTCCTACCAACTCCAAGACCAGAACGGCAACGCGTTGACCGTGGATTGGATGAGCGGCACGGCCAACAACTACATCGTCGACTTTGGCGAAGATCAGCGCTTCCAGGGCGTCACGATCACGGCGGTCGATTTCGGGATCACGACGCCCAACGAGATCTCGTTCGACAACCTCGGCGGGCCGTCCACCGGCGGGAGCATCACGATCCAGTTCGACCGCCAGTCCTTCCGGATCGATATCGCGGAATTTACGGGCCGGGTCACGGTGACCCAGATTTAGACCCCGTGAGTGAAACGCTCGGCCTTGATTCGGCCGGGCGAAAATTTGTAAGACCAGGGAACCCCACAACACCGGGGAAGAGTGAGGCAGATTGTGTTCGGAGGCCGAAGGAATAGAAGTGAATTGCCCATCGGGCTCGACGTCGGCGCCAGCGGCGTGCGTTTGCTGCAGCTGTCGCTGAAGGGGCAGACCGCTTCGGCGGTCGCGGCTGCGTTTGAACCGTTACCCACGGGTTTGAAGCCGGGCTCGGAGGATTACCACGCGGCCCTGGCCGCGGCGATCCGGTCGGCGATGGAGCGGGGCGGCTTTACCGGCCAACGCGTGGTCAGCGCCTTGCCCGCGTCGATAGTGCAGTGTAAAAACCTGCGGCTGCCGATGATGCCCGCCGACGAGTTGGACTCGACGGTCCAGTGGGAGGCGGCCGACCGCTTCCGCATGGGCGACGGGCAGTGCTCGGCGCAATACATGCACGCCGGCCAAGTCAACCAGGGCGACGACCTCAAGCAAGAACTGATCCTGCTCGCCGCCCGGCTGCCTGAAGTCGAAGGCCACGTTGCCGCCCTCACCGCCAACGGCCTGCGCCCGGTCGCGATCGACGCGATCCCCAGTGCGCTCGCTCGTTTCGCGGTGATGCAAGACGGTCACCAGTCACCCGCTCGAGACGAATCCACGCCCCAAGTCGTCATCGATCTGGGGCAAAGCTCGACCAAGGTGATGCTGGCCCTTAACGGACAAGTACGTTTCTACAAGCCGATCGAGATCGGCGGCGACCAGTTCGACTCGGTGTTGTCCGGCTCGATGTCGCTCTCGCTCGATCAAGCCCGAGACCTGCGGCTTTCCTTGGCGTCGGCGTTGCTCGACGACGAGGCGGCTGATGCCGAGGCGCAAGACACCCGAACCAAAGTCTTGGATGCGCTGAAGCCGACGCTGAGCGAACTGGCCCGGGAGATCGGGCTGTGCTTGCGTTACTACGGCGTGACCTTCCGCGGCGCCCGGCCCAGCCACGCCGATCTGATGGGAGGCGCGGCCGCCGACTGGCTGGCCGCGGCCCTGGGCGAAGCCACCGGCCTCAGCCTGAGTTTAGACGGCGCCTCGCAGGGCTTGGATTGGTCGGCCGTACGAAACGTGGTCCGCCCCGGCACCGAGGGTGCGTGGGCGGTCGCGGCGGGGCTGTCGATCCGCGAACACATCAAACACTTCAACACCCATGAAGACGATGGATCCGAGAGCGGCTCGGTGTTCAACTCGGATGGATCGGAGAAGGGGGTGGCGGCATGACCCAGGTCGATTTCCTACCCGAATCTTACCACCGAGCCCGACAGCGTCGCGGCCGGCTGACGCGCCAGATCACGCTGGTGGGCGTGATCGCGGGCTGCTTGGTCATGGCGGCGGTGGGCATGAAAGCCCACAGCGTCAACCAATCCCGGACCGCGGAGCGCCTCGAAGCGACCGTGTCGTCCGAGCGTACCGCGCTGGGCGTCATCACCGGTCTGGACCACGAACGCAAGGGTCTGCTCGAAACGTTTGATCTCAAGCGTGAGCTCGACCCGCCTTTGACCTATCACCAAGTGGTGGCGGCGCTGGGCCACGCGCTGCCCGAAGGCATCGCGGTGACCGAGTTGTCGATGATGTCGGTCCGGCCAAAGCCCGAGCCGGTCGCCGTCGAAGAGTCTTCCGGGCGGATCAAAAAGAAGAAATCTGAAGAAGCCGTCTACGAACCGCACCTGATCGGCGTCGAGTTGCAGGGCCTGGCCCCGGACGACTTGGCGGTGGCGCTTCTGGTTTCGACCCTGGATGAACATCCGATGTTCGAACGCGTCACCCTGCGATCCAGCGAAGGCGTTAACACGCGGGGCCTCATCGCCCGCGAGTTCAGCCTGACCGCCACGATCGATCTGGATCGCGAGTTCCGTTGGATCAGTGACGTGCCGGAGGAGGTGGCCAGTGCAGAATGACAAGTCCCAATGGATCGTGATCGGCGTGATCGCCACGATGACCGCCGCGTTTACGCTCGGCGTCTGGCTGCCCGAAAGCCGTAAGCAAGCGGGCTACCAGGAACGGATCACCCAAGCCCAGGAACAACTGGGCCCCAGCTTCTTTGACCCGGCGATGGTCGACCAACGCGTGAGCGAAGTCGAAGCCCTCAAAGACGAATTGGCCTCGTCGGCCCGTTCGGTGCCCACCCGGCCGGAGCTGGCGTCGGTCCTGCGTAGCTTGACCCAGGCGGTCGAGTCGCAGGGCGTCAGCGACCAACGCTTCCAAACCCGAGAGAACAAGCGGTACAAGCACTACGCCGAGTTGCCGCTGTCGATGGAGTTCGAAGACACCTTCGCGGCGTGCTACGGCGTCCTGCGACAGATCGAGACCCTGCCCCGATTGGTGCGGGTGGACGCGCTGAACCTGCGTGTGCTGGACCGCGAGAACTCGGAATCCGCGGCCCCGGTGATGCAGGCGTCGCTGCGGCTGAGCAGCTTCTATACCGGTGGAGAGGACGACTAAGCCGTGAAAGACAAACTCAACTATCTGATCGAAGTCCTGAAACGGGACAAGAAACAGACCGGCATGGTGCTCGGCCTGGCCGCGGTCGGGATGCTGCTGTGGGGCCGACTGCTGCTGAAACAGGTGCCCCAGACGGCGTCCGCGGACGACAAACCGGCCTGGCTGCTCGAAGCAGAGGCCGACGTCCAGGCGGGGCCGAAGCAGGTGGTTTCCCTCAAAAAACCGCCATTATTGGAACGTGACCCGTTCAGATTGGACCCTAATCGCTACAGCCGGGCGTTATCGGAAGAAGATTTGGTAAACGGGGCAAAGTATGAAGAAGGCTTAACCGATGAAGCCAAGCGGATGGCGGTCGTGGAAGCGGCCGCGGAGCTTGAGCTCCAAAGTATTACGCAGGGGGAGGTCCCCGCGGCTTTCATCAATGGCAGGTTGATCCGGATCGGCGGCAGCATTAACGGGTTTGTGCTGCTGACCTGCGACGAACGATCCGCCGTGCTCGAGATGCACGGCATCCGAGTCCGCCTGGGGATGTGATCCCCCGAAACACCACCACCTAACGCATCGAGTCCATACACGCTTTGAGGCAGAGCAAGGAGCATCGCCATGACCTCTCGGGATATTGAAAAAATGAAAAAGTTTATGTTGGCCACGGGTCTGGGCGTCGCGTTCAGCCTCACCGGTGCATCGTACGCTCAAGCCGCCGACGGCGATGAGCCCATCGGCCTGTTCGACGAAAACGCCGAGAACATGGAAGGCCAAGACGTCGAAGTCGATTCGCTCGGCCAGATCGACATCACCGTCAAAGACCTGGAGATCGCCAAGGTCCTCCAGCTCTTGTCCATCCAGAGCCAACGCAACATCGTGGCCAGCCGTAACGTCTCGGGCAAAGTCTCCGCCGACCTCTACGGCGTCAGCTTCAACGAAGCCCTCGAAGCCATCTTGACGCCCAACGGCTACGGCTACGAAGAAAAAGGCAACTTCATCTACGTCTACACCGCCGCCGAGCTGGAAGAACGCCAGAACGCGATGCGGAAGACCGTGACCAAGATGGTCCGCCTCAACTACATCAGCGCCACCGAAGCCGCGTCTTTCGTGACGCCGCTGCTGTCGACCAACGGCAACATCACCGCATCGGGTGAAGTCGACGCGGGCATCCTGCCCAGCCAGTCGGACGCCGGCGAAAACACCTTCGCCCACGCCGACACGCTCCTGATCCGCGACTACGAAGAAAACGTCGAAGAGATCGAGGCCGTGCTCGCTGAACTGGACGTGCGTCCGAAGCAAGTCCTGGTCGAAGCGACCATCCTGCAAGCCACGCTGACCGAAGCCAACGCTTTCGGGGTCGACTTCTCGGTGGTGGCCAACTTCGACGCCCTGACCGACTTCGTCAACCCGCTGGGCGCGGTTGATCAAATGATCAACGGCACCAACACCGGCGGCGGCGGCACGGCCGTCAGCAGCACCGTCGGCAACACTCAGACCGGCGATAGCGGCATCAAGATCGGCGTGACCGGCTCCGACGCCTCGGTCTTCCTCCGAGCCCTCGACTCGGTCACCGACACCACCGTGTTGGCCAAGCCCAACATCCTCGTCCTCAACCGTCAGCGAGCCGACCTGCTCGTCGGTGAGCGTCTGGGTTACCTCTCGACGACCGTGACCGACACCTCGGAAACGCAAACCATCGAGTTCCTCGACGTGGGTACCCAACTGACCGTCCGCCCCTTCGTCAGCGAAGAAGGCAACATCCGCCTCGAGCTGCGTCCCTCGGTCTCCGACGGCACCACCCGCCTCGAAGGCGGCTTCATCATCCCCGATGAAACCACGCAGGAACTGGTCACCAACATCATCGTGGAATCCGGCCAAACCGTGGTCCTCGGCGGCTTGTTCGTCGAAGACACCACCGTCGGCCGCAACCAGGTGCCCGGCCTGGGCGATCTGCCCTTCGTCGGCGCCGCGTTCAAGGGCCAGGACGACGACTTCCGTCGCACCGAAGTCATCTTCATGGTCAAGACCACCATCATGGACCACGTTGACCTCGCCCTCATGGGCGAATCCGCCAACGACCGCGTCCTCGACGCCCGCATCGGAATCCGCAACGGCCTGCTGCCCTGGTCGAACGACAAGCTCGTCAGCGCTCACCTGCTCGACGCTCGCAAACACCTGGATGCGGGTAACAGCAAAAAGGCGCTGTGGAGCGTGAACCTCGCCCTGCACCTGGCCCCGACTTCTAAAGAGGCCATCGCGCTCAAGGAAGAAATCACCGGCGAACCCATCCCCTACGAAGACATGACCTTCTTCGGCACGCTGGGCACCGACGTGATCGATTACGAAGTCGATCAACTCCCCGCCGAGGAAGCCCCCGCGGCCGACGAAGAAACCATCATGATCGAACAGTCGCTGGGCTCGAACGAGCCGGCCGAAGAAGAAACCTCGACCTTCGTCACTCCGGTGGCGGGCTGGACCGAGGCCGATAACGCCGAGGGCGCCGAAAACGAAGCGTCCACCACGATCGTCGTCGATATGCTCGATGAGCTCGAAGCCGAAGGCGAAACCGCCGACGCCGAGACTCAAGACGAAGCGTTCGATGCGGCCATCGCCGAAGTGGATTTCGTGGTCGGCCCCACCGACTAACCCTCGGCCCGCATCGACAAGTGAAACCTAAACGCCCGCCCTCTGGTCACCCGGAGGGCGGGTTCACAAACCCGCCAAGGAAGTCCGATCATGAATCCCCAAGGCCAACGTCCCCGCCCGTTCCTGAGCCTGGCCCTCTTGATGCTCGGCGCCGTCGCCCTCGTAGGCTGCACCAACAGCCACGAAGAATGGATGAACGACGCCGACGCCCGCTGGAACGGCATCCGTTCGGCCGCGATGCTCGACATGGCCCGCGGCCAGTTCGAAGCCGGCGCCCTCGACCAGGCCGAGAAGACCATCAACGAAGCCGCCGCGGTCGACGCTTCGAATCCGCTGCTGCACCTCATGGCCGGCCGCATCTGCCTCGAACGCGGCCAACTCGAACGGGCCTACCGCCTGTTCCAACTCTCGCTCGAACTCGACGAAACCAACGCCGACACGTTCTACTACCAGGGCGTGGTGTTGCAGCGGTGGCAGCAACACGAAGCCGCGTTGGATGCCTACAAGCAGGCGTATGAACTCGAAGCTGACAAAGCCAACCGCATGTTGGCCGTCGCCGAGACCTACGTGGCCCTCGACCGGCCCGACGAGGCGATCGCGTTGCTCGAAGGTAAGAAATACTACTTCGATCAAAACGCCGGCCTGCGGGCCATGCTCGGCCACCTCTACAGCATGAAGAGCGAGTACAAACTCGCCGTCGAAAACTTCCGCCAAGCCACGATGCTCGCCCCCGAGAACATCCGCTTCCAGGAAGAACTCGCGCTCGCCCAAGTCGCGGCCAACGCGCACGCCGACGCCGCCGACACCCTCAAGATGCTTCTCGAACGGCCAGAATACAGCGAACGCAACGATCTGAAACGGTCGCTCGCCACCGCCGAAGCCAAGCTCGGCCGGCTCGATGCCGCCCGGCAGATCTACATCGAACTGACCCGTCACGACCCGACGAACACCAACGACTGGGTCCGCCTCGGCGAACTGTGCTGGAAAACCGAAGACCTCGGCGGGGCGCTGATCGCGGCCAACCGCGCCATCACCCTCGCCCCGCAACGCCACGAAGGCTACCTGCTCGCCGGGTTGGTCTGGCAAAAACGCGAGAAGACCGAGAACGCCCTGGAAATGTTCGACCGGGCCGCCCAGTTGGCCCCGCAAGACAGCACCCCGCTGATCCTGCGCGGCATCTCGCTGCAGAAATCCGACCGCCGCGCCGCGGCCGCCGAGGCCTACAACGAGGCGCTCAAACGTAACCCCGAAGACGTCCGCGCTCAGCGTCTGCTGGCTCAAGTCGAGACCCGCTGAGAGATCAACATCAACCAACTCTCGTCTTGTCCAATAACTCAAACACTCTTCACGCCACGCGTTAACCACGCGTGGCGTGTTGCACGAGATGTCGTATCCGCCCGATACTCGGGTTATCAGACACATTTGCCAACGATTCACCCCGCCCGCGAAATCGTTACACCCTGCATAGTTAATTGACCACGGGTATTGGCCGAAAATTCTTATAGGTATAGATTTGCCGCGTCGGCGTCTATATCCGACTGCGCCTTATGCCGACCTATCGGTGGGGGCCGCAATTGAGATGTCTAAGCCAATCCCCATCCTGATCTGCGACGACGAGTCGCACATCCTCCACGTCCTCGGCATCAAGCTGCGCGACGCGGGCTTCAAAGTGCTCACGGCGTCCGACGGGGACGAAGGTTGGCGTTTGGTCAAACAACACGCCCCCCAATGCGTCATCACCGACGTCTTGATGCCGGGAATCGACGGCTTAGACCTCTGTCGCAAGACCCGCGAACACCCGCCAACCCAAGAGTCCGTATTGGTGTTGCTCACCGGCCGTGGATCAAGCCTGAACGACGAACAACTCGAGCCGCTCAACCTCTCGGCGATCTTCAGCAAGCCATTCAGCCCCCGTGAAGTCTTGACGCATATCAAGGCCCAACTCACGCCTCATCAAGCAAAAGCATCGGAGGCGGACGGATGAATACCCTCGCCGCCAATGCCGTGCCGCGCCGACTGATCGAGCGCTTCGAAGCGCTGGGCCTGCCCCTGCTGCGCATCGACCCCGAAGGCCACGCCCAATGCATGGGGCCCTGTTCCTGGTTCGAGCGCACGCTCGTTCAGTCCTCGCTGTTTTCCCGGGCCGCTAAAACCAAGCTCGAAGCCCGAGTGAATGGCGACGACGCATCCGTCACATTGTTCCCCGGGGTTGATCTGGCCGTGCTGGACAGCGCCCAGAAATCGGAGAACACAGCCGATCGCTTCGCGGTGCTGATGCTTGGGCCCCAAGTCGTCGACGGCGAGATGGTGCGTCGGCTTTGCGACCGGGCCGGGCTCGACTGGCAAGCCACCGTCGGACGCATCGAGCGTGACCGATTGGTCAGCCCGGCCGAGGCCCAACGCCTCGCCCTCGCCATCGGTTGGATGAACAGCGACGACCGCGGGCTCGCGCTACACCGCCAAGAGCTGCATCAACTCAGCGAAGAGTTGGCCAACAACTACGAAGAGTTAAGCCTGCTGTACAAACTATCCTGCAGCATGTCGCTCGACCAATCGCCGGTTGAGTTTTTCAACAACGCCTGCGAAGAGCTGCAAGAAGTCAGCGGCCTGGGGTGGATCGCCCTGCAGATCACCGAAGACCAGCCACGTCTGCAACAGCTGCGCGGCGCGGTGTACACCGCCGGCGATATCTCGCCGCAGAAGCCCATCCGTCAGCTCGGCCGCGAGCTGATGGAACGTTACGCCGACTCGTCCAACACCACCATCATCGACGACACCCGCGAGATCGAAGGCGTGGCCCGTCACGTCGGCAGCAACCTGCTCATCGTCCCGCTGGTGCGTGAGGGGCAAACCCTCGGCGTCCTCTTCGGCGGCGATCAGGCCCACAAAGAACACATCGATTCGATCGACGCCAAGCTCTGCGCCTCGCTGTGTAACACGTTAGCGATCTTCCTCGAGAACCTGATGTTCCTCGAAGACGCGCAGTCGATGTTCATGGGTACGCTGCACGCGCTGACCAGCGCCATCGACGCCAAAGACTCGTACACCTTCGGCCACTCCGAACGAGTCGCCCTGCTGTCGGAAATGCTGGCCCGCGCCGCGGGGATCGACGAAGCCTTGGTCGAACGCGTCTACATCGCCGGTCTGGTTCACGACGTGGGCAAAATCGGCGTACCCGAAAGCGTGCTGTGTAAATCCGGCCAACTCACCGACCAGGAGTTCGCCCAGATCAAGATGCATCCGGGCATCGGCGCCAATATGCTCCGCGACATCCGCCAGATGGAAGACCTCATCCCCGGCGTCCTCTACCACCACGAACGCTGGGACGGCCAAGGCTATCCGGAGAAAAGAGCGGGGCTCGACATACCTCTGTTCGGCCGGATCATCGGCCTCGCCGACGCTTTCGACGCGATGAGTTCCGACCGCACCTACCGATCGGCTTTGGATCGCGATCAAGTCTTGTCCGAAATCAAACGCTGCCGGGGCGACCAATTTGATCCCGACTTGGCCGACATCTTCTTGGAATTGGATTTTGAGCCGTACTTCAACATGATCCAGCGACACCGCGCGGTCAAGCCGTCCGGAGACGAGACCCACTGAGGAACAAAGGGGGTAACCATGAAACTATCACACGAAGACCACCACGAACTGAGCGTCCTCACCTTGAAGGGCGATTTGGCCAGCGACGATACCGATCGCTTCCGCCGGGCTGCGCTCGAACGGATCGAAGCCCGCATCCGCGACTTCGTCCTCGACCTCGAAAACCTGGAGAGCATCGACTCGCAGGGCCTCGAAACGCTGCTCTGGCTCCAAGAACAATGCGATGAACGCCTCGGACAAGTCCGCCTCGCCGCCTGCCAAGAGCAGATGCGCGACGTGCTCAAAATGACCAGACTCGACGCCCGTTTCGAGTGTTGTGACAGTGTCGAATCCGCCATCCGGAGTTTGGGATAAATTTTCATGACGGCATTAAACCCCAACAACCCGACGCCGCCGACCCAAGCCCCCGCTGCGCCCCGCGTCGGTGATCTGCTGCTCGAAAAAGGGCTGATCACCGACGAGCAGATCGAGCAGGCGTTGGCCTACCAAAAAAGCCGAGGGCACAAGAAGCTGCTCGGCGAAGTGTTGGTCGAACTCGAGTTCGTCACCACCCACCAAGTCATGGAAGCCCTCGCGGATGCCTACGGCGTCCCGTTTGCCCGGTTGACGCCCAAGATGGCCGACCCCAAAGCCGTCGGCTTGCTGGAGCGTGAGTTCCTCGAATCCCAGGCGCTGCTTCCGTTGTTCCTGGTTCAGGGCAAACTCACGCTGGCCATGGCCGAGCCGACCAACGTCTTCTTGATCGACGAAGTCGAACGCATGACCGGCCACACGGTTCAGGTCGTCGCCACCACGCCGCAAGACATCGAAGAAACCCTCAAGTCCGTCCTGCCCGACGGCAACGTGTTCGTCATCGACGACATGATGGACGTCAGCGACACCGACCTGTCCGTGGTCGAAAAGCAGATCACCGACTTGTCTGATCTTGAAGGGTCAGCCTCGGAGTCACCGGTGATCAAGCTGGTGAACTACATCGTTTACGCCGCGGTCAAAGACGGGGCGAGCGATATCCATATCGAGCCTGACGACGGGAACCTGCGCGTCCGCTACCGCGTCGACGGCCGGCTGTACGAAAAAATCACCCCGCCGTACCAGATGCTGGCGGCGGTGGTCAGCCGGATCAAGATCATGGCCGGGCTCGACATCTCCGAACGCCGTGTACCCCAAGACGGCGGCATCACGATCGTGATCGACAAACGTCAGATCGATCTGCGCGTCTCGACCTGTCCCGGGAAGTTCGGCGAGAAAGTCGTCATCCGGATCATCGACACCCGCAACGCGATGACCAGCCTCGACAAGCTCGGCTTCGGCTACGAGATGCTCGAGACCTTCCGGTCGACCATCCATGAGCCCAACGGCGTCTTCCTCGTCACCGGCCCCACCGGCTCGGGTAAATCGACGTCGCTCTACGCGGCCCTCAACGAGATCAACGACGAAGCGATCAACATCTCCACCGTCGAAGACCCGGTCGAGTACAACCTCGCCGGCGTCAACCAGTTCCAGGTCAACGAAAAAGCCGGCTTCACGTTCTCCGGTGCCTTGCGTTCGCTGCTGCGGCAAGACCCCGACGTGATCATGCTCGGCGAAATCCGCGACCAGGAAACCGCCAAGATCGCCACCCAGGCTGCGCTCACCGGGCACATGGTGCTCTCCACCCTGCACACCAACGATGCGCCGTCGGCGATCACCCGGCTGTACAACATCGGCGTCGAACCCTACCTCGTCGCTGCGTCGATCCGCGGCGTGTTGGCCCAGCGGTTGGTCCGCAAGATCTGTAAACACTGCAAAGAACCGGTCGAGATGACCCCCGCTCTCGAGCGGACGATGCAACGCCTCGTTGCCGCGGGCGAGCCTCCCCTCGAAACGGTCTACCACGGCACCGGTTGCCCCAAGTGTCGAGAAACCGGCTACGCCGGTCGCCTCGGCATCTACGAACTGATGGTGCCCGACGACGAGTGCCTCGACCTCATCAGCCGCGGCGCCGGTCTCCAGGAACTCCGCCGACACGTCGAAGCAAGCAACGGCTACACCACGCTACGCCAGGACGGCCTCGAAAAAGTCCGCGCCGGCTTGACCACCCTCGAAGAACTCTTCAAGGCCACCGCGGGCTGATGGATCGCCGGAAGTCAGAGGTATTAAACAAGCATGCCTGATTTCAACTATCGAGTTCGTGAGCCCAGCGGCGATCTGGGAACCGGGATCATCTCGGCGAATTCCATCGCA
The DNA here is from genome assembly GCA_039199695.1 of Planctomycetota bacterium. Taxonomy (GTDB): domain Bacteria; phylum Planctomycetota; class Phycisphaerae; order Phycisphaerales; family Phycisphaeraceae; genus Algisphaera. Next base: position 14,107 of record JBCCST010000007.1, read on the forward strand.
GACGCCGGACGCCTGCTGCGCCAAGACGGGTGGTTCGTCGTCAACATCGCGCCCGTCCCGGCCGCCAAAGCCAAAAAAGACACCGCCAACGCTCCGCAAAAAACCCGCGGCAGAGTAACCCGTCAGCAGATCATCTCCTTCGCGCACCAACTCGCGGTGATGATCGAAACCGGCGTGCCGATCAGCGAAGCGCTACATTGTGTCGCAGATCAGGCAGACTCAGAACACTTTCATTTCATCATCAAAGACATCGCGTCTCAAGTCGAAGCCGGCGGCGAATTATCGCGTGCCTTATCGCGATACCCGAAAGTCTTCCCCACGATCATGACCAGCCTCGTCCGGGCCTCGGAAGTCTCCGGCACCATGGGGTCGATGCTTGAACGCGTCAGTATCTACATGGGCAAGGAATACCAGACCTACCGGAAAATCAAGGGAGCGCTGACCTACCCGGCGGTGATGCTGGCGATGGTGTTGACCGTGACCATCGGGTTATTGGTTTGGGTGCTCCCGCGCTTTGCCACGATCTTCGAGTCCAAAGGCGCGGCGCTGCCGATGCCCACGCGGCTACTCATCTTCCTCAGCAACTCGTTGATGATGCACTGGTACCTCTGGGTGGGCGGCGCGGTCGCCATGACCATCGGCGTCACGATTTCCATGCGTACCCGCCGGGGGCGCCGCTTCTTCGATCACTTGAAACTGATCTCGCCGATCTTCGGCAACCTGTTTTCCAAGCTGTACGTCACCCGCGCCACCCGCACCATGGGCACCATGATTAGTGCCGGGGTGCCGGTCTTGGACATGATCACCATCGTCAAAGACGTGACGCGCAACGCGCTGTACGAGGAACTCTGGGAAGAAGTCGATGACCGACTCCGGCAAGGCTCGCAACTCTCCGATGCCCTATTCGAGTCACCGCTTATCCCTCGGTCCGTGGCCCAGATGATCTACGCCGGCGAGAAGTCCGGCCGACTGGGAACGACCATGGAAAAAATCGCCGACTTCACCGAAGAAGAGTTCGACGAACAGATCAAAACCACCACCAACCTGATCGAACCCACGATGGTCGCGATCATGGGTGGCATCGTGGGTTTTGTCGCGATTGCCTTGCTGCTGCCGATCTTCTCGGTCAGCAGCGTGGTGGCCAGCTGAGTCGGATCTCTTACGGAAAGAGATTCGGCTCGGGCATCGCTTGGCGGGCTTCGTCGAACCGTGCGCGGATCTGATCGAGCGGACCCAACGTCAGGAACATGTGGTAATCCACCACGCTGCCCGTTTCGAGCGCGAACGTGCGGATCGGCGCAAAGTAAGAACAGGCTGCTGAGGTGTCAGCCGCATTCTCCGGCAGGTAGCGGTAGCACGTGAATTCACTCACCCCGGGCGAAAACACCCCGACCCCGAAGTTGTCCGGGTTGACATAAGACAGCCAGTGCTCGGTCGATGCGCCGTATTCATTCGGCCAGCCCGGCTCGATTCGCGTGAGGGCGTCTCCGGTCCAAGGCGCTTCGCCTTCATAAAAAACCAAGGTATCAAGCGACGCGTCGACAAACACCGCGGGCAACTCTTGATGCTTGGCTTCTTTGTGATTCGGCCCGGTGTACATCATCCGCATACGGACATCCACGGTAAACCCGCGAAGCGTCACCCACAATTCCATCGACGCTTCCGGACAGAGCTGATCGGGCTTGGCCCAATGCCGAGGGATAATTTTGGCGTAGAGCGACTCCGGGCGTTGGATCAGGCTGACCACTTCCGCCGGCGTATCGTCCCAAGAACCGCCTTGAACGGGGTTATAAACCCACGGTCGACCGTTCCAATCCGAACCGTCCGCATCGCCATAGTAAGACTGCTGGATAAACCGGCCGGTGTCGTAGTGATTAAGCCAGTTTTTTCCGTCTTCGGCTAGAGCCAACCATCCGATACACGCCCCCCGATCAGGGTCCAAACCCACCTGGATTTTGCCGTTGTCCAACATCAACCAATCGATTTGTTCATCGGCAACAACATGCGCTGACAGCAGCCCCAGCAACAGTACTCCAAGCATCACCTTAGTTTGATTCAACACGGCACCTCCTAGATATACTGCAAATGTAGGTCTTAAACGTCGATTTCTTCGGCGTCCTCAGCCCGCTCCATGATGAAACGGAAGCGTGCCGAAGGGTCTTTACCCATCAAGTCGCTCATCACGCGATCCGTTTCGAGTTGGTCGGCGATCTCAACCCGTAGCAGCTTACGCGTCTTGGGATTCAGCGTGGTCTCCCACAGCACCTTCGGCATCATTTCGCCCAAGCCCTTGAAACGAGAAATCTCGGGTTTCACCCGGCCGTTGGCTTGCTCGAGGATGCGAATCCGATCGTCTTCGTCTGCCGCCCAATGCGTCTCTTTGCCGATATCGATCCGAAAAAGGGGAGGCACCGCGATGAAAACCCGGCCATCGTCGATGAGCGGCTTGAGGTGCCGGTAAAAGAAAGTCAACAGCAGCGTGGTGATGTGGTGTCCGTCGGAGTCGGCGTCCGCCAGCAGAATGATGCGCTGATAACGCAGCTTGCTTGCATCAAACGCCGAACCGATACCGCAGCCCATCGCGGTGACCAAATCGGACAACTCTTTGTTGTCCAAAACTTTCTTAAGGTTCGCGTTTTCGGTGTTGAGTACTTTGCCGCGCAGCGGAAGGATCGCCTGGTGGGCCCGGTCTCGGCCCATCTTCGCGCTGCCGCCGGCCGAGTCGCCTTCAACGATAAACAACTCGGAGTCCCCCCGGCCGTTGGACGAACAATCGCTGAGTTTGCCGGGCAGGGTCAGCTTGTTGGTCGCACTCTTGCGCGACACCGAGGCCGAGGCCGCGCGGCTGGCGGCCCGTGCGCGGCTGGCGGCGATGATGCGGGCGACGATCTGCTCGGCGACCGAGGCGTTGCTGTTCAGCCATTGCTCGAGCGCGGGACGCAACGCCCCGTCCACCAACGCCTGGACCTCGGGATTATTCAGCCGATCCTTGGTTTGCCCCTGAAACTGCGGGTCGGCGATAAATACCGAGAGGATACCGACAAGCCCTTCACGGATATCTTCGTGAGTGATCTTGACCCCGCGCGGAGTCAATTTATGCGTCTCGATGTAGTTACGCACCGCTTTGGTCAGGCCGGCCCGAAAGCCGTTTTCGTGAGACCCGCCCGCCGCGGTAGTGATGCCGTTGACGTAGCTGCGGATGTGTTCGTCGGTGGATTCGGTCCACTGAAGGACGAGTTCAACGCGTTCGCCGTTTTCTTTTTCAAACCTAAACGCCGCGTCGTGGATCGGCCGGGCGCTGCGTTCTTTAAGAACTTGTTTCAAGTAGTCAGCGATGCCGTTGTCGTGTTGGAAAGTGGCCTTGGTGGCGTTGACTTCATCGACGAAGTGGACCTTAACGCCCTTGTGTAGAAAGCTGATGGTCTCGAGCCGGGCCTTGAGGGTTTCGGGGTTGAATTGAGTCTTGGGGAAGATGGTGGGATCAACGGTAAAAGTGATCGTGGTCCCTGTGCCGCGCGTCGCGCCTTTTTTCTTCAGAAGTTTGGTTTTGGGTTTGCCTTTAGCAAACTCCATTTTGTACTCGTGGCCGTCGCGTTTGACTTGGGCGACGAGTTTTTTTGACAACGCGTTCACGACCGACGCACCGACGCCGTGGAGGCCGCCGGACGTTTTATAGTTACCCTCACCGTCGTTTTGGAATTTCCCGCCCGCGTGGAGCTCGGTGAGTACAAGTTCCAGTCCGGTCTTTCCGGTCTTGCGGTTTTTATCGACGGGGATGCCGCGGCCGTTGTCCGACACGCTGATCGTGTCGCCGGATTTATGTAGCGTAAGCGTGATCTCGGTCGCGTGACCGTTCATCGCCTCATCGACCGAGTTGTCGAGGACTTCCCACGCCATGTGGTGCAGACCCTGCGAACTCACGCCGCCGATGTACATACCGGGGCGTTTGCGCACGGCCTCCAGGCCTTGCAGGACGTCGAGTTGATCGGCGGTATATGCCATAGTCACAGCCTTCAGCTAAACACCGGCGGCGCGGCCACGTCGTCGGGGATGATGCGGGCGATCCTGCCGTTCTTCTGAATCTCGTTGCCCTTCCCGCCACGAGCGGTCACCCGGTACTTCGCGGTGCTGATGGTCTTCTTAGCGCCACGGTTGGTTTCAACATTTAACAAGTCGCGGTCGCCTTCACTGGCTTTGAAACCCAGCAATTTGTCCAAAGGACCAAGTTTGATCAGTTGAACGCCTTTGCCCGGACCCGAGAGATAGTTGACTTCGTCTGCCCGACACACCATCGCCCGGCAGTCGGCGGAGACGGCGAGAATCGTCTCGCTCCCGTGAACGGTCTCAAAACCAACGACTGCCTGACCTTTGGCGGGTCGGCCAAAACGCCGGCCCGCGCGGGTCGAAGGCTCGGTAAAACCAGCGAGTCCGAACCTCAATGAGTAACCGTCCGACGTGGCGGCGAAGCCGTGCACCCAAGGGCATTCGTCCGGCTTCTTCGCGTCTTCCGCCAAGCTCTCCAGGCCGCCGTCGACCGCGCGGGGATCGAACGACATCACGCCGACGATCTTCTCGCCGTCTTTGAGTTTGAATAGCTTCTGGATCGGCTCGCCGTAGCCCGTGGACGCAGGAATATCGATAAAACGCGTGGTGTAGCAGGTCCCGAGGCTGGAGAACAGGCCCAGCGTGGCTCGCGTTGATCCGGCGACGCAGGCCAACACACGATCGCCCTCACGGATACGAGACTTACCGGGCTCTTTGATTTCTTTCTGACGCTTCACCCAGCCCTCGGCCGTGACCAAGACGTGGCAGTCTTCGGCGATGATGAAGTCCTCAGCGGAAAATTCGGGCTCGTCGCTGACCGCTTCAATCACCGTGCGACGCTTGGCTTCCTTACTTTTGCCGTAGTCGACGATCACTTGATCGAGTTCTTCACGAACGATACCCCACCGGCCTGAAGTGGTCGTGTCGCTGGCGTCTTCGTTGAGAAGTTTCTTGATTTCGCGGGCACGCTTCTTCTTGGCCTTGAGTTCATCAACCACTAGGTTGATCTCAAGGCGGGCCAAGCGGTAGAGCTTTAATTCAAGAATCGCTTCGGTTTGCTCAGCGTCGAGCTGCTTGAACCGCTTCATGATCTTCTCGGCCGCATCGGCTTTGCCGTCGGACGCCCGGATGATCTTGATGATCTGGTCGAGCGCATCGAAGATCAGCGCGAAGCCTTCGAGGATATGGATGCGTTTCTCAAGCCCCGCGAGCTCGTTTTCGAGACGGCGGGTCACGACGTCGAGCCGAAAATGCAGGAAATGCCAGAGGATTTCTTTCAGCCCCAGCCGATCGGGCGCACCCACTTCGGGGTTCTGCGTCGGCACGAGACAGGTCAGGTTGACGTTGAAGTTGGTCTGCAGGGCGGTGTGTTTGTACAGATACGCCAAGACCTTGGCCTCATCCGCGTCTTTCTTCAACTCCAGATCGATCCGTAAATCTTCGGTCGACAGGTCTTTGACATCAAGCAGCAACGGCAGCTTGCGATCAATCACAATCTGAGCAATCTGCTCGACGAGGTTGGCCTTATTCACCGAATACGGAATACTCGTGATTTGGAGCGTTTTGCTGCTTCGCGTATTACCGCTTTTTTGAGGTTGCGTGGTGCCGCGCACTTTGATGCTGCCGCTGCCGGTCTTATAGATTTCGCGGAGTTCTTCGCGGGAGTTGATGATCTGGCCGCCGGGAGGGAAGTCGGGGCCTTGGACCGCGTCGTTGGCGACGAGTTGATAATCCTTTATCTCGGGGTCGGCCAGGAGTTTAAGGCAGGCTTTGATGACCTCGGTCAAGTTATGCGGCGGGATGTTCGTGGCCATGCCCACGGCGATGCCGGAGCTGCCGTTGACCAAAAGGTTGGGGAGTTTAGAAGGCAACACCACCGGCTCGGTTTTCGTGCCGTCGTAGTTTGGTCGGTAGGGCACGGTGTTTTGACTGATGTCGTCGAGCAGGGCGGTCGCGGGCGGGGCGAGCCGACACTCGGTGTAGCGGTAGGCGGCGGGGTTGTCGCCGTCGACCGAACCGAAGTTGCCGATGCCTTCGACCAGCGGGACGCGCATGACCCAGGATTGGGCCATGCGGACCAGGGCGTCGTAGATGGCGCTGTCGCCGTGGGGGTGATACGAGCCCATGACCGTGCCGCAGACCGTGGCCGACTTGCGCGGCTTGGCGTCGGCGCGGAGGCCTTGTTGCCACATGGTGTAGAGGATGCGGCGCTGAACCGGCTTCAGACCGTCGCGCACGTCCGGCAACGCCCGGCTGGTGATGACCGATAACGAATAGTTGAGGTAACGCGACTGGGCCGCTTCGTGCAGGGCGATCCCGACGTCTCCGCTCGCGTAAGCTTCCGCCCCATTCACGGCGGCACCATCCGCTCCCCGTAAGTCGGCGTTAAACAACGACTCGTCGTCATCGGTTTTTTTGCGGCGGCGTTTGGCCAACGATCAAGCCCTCCGTGGCTTGGTGGGTAAAACGAGGGATTCCGGCGGGCGGCCGTCTGGGCCTCGCCAAAACGTAAGGCGGCAGAGACCACCTATTCCGGGGTGGATGAAATAGACTATCACGCATGGCCGAAGGATTCACCCGCGTGTTGGGCATCGACCCCGGGCTGCGGCTTACGGGCTACGGCGTGGTGGACCTTGCCGCGGGGAGTTTGGAACCGAAACTTGTCGAGGGCGGTGTGATTCGGCTCGACGCGAAGCAGCCGTTGGAACACCGCCTGCTCCAGCTCCGCAATGAATTAACGAACCTGATCACCGGGCTTGAGCCCGACCGTTTGGCGGTGGAGCAGCTCTACGCCCACTACGCCCACCCGCGGACCGCAATACTGATGGGCCACGCCCGCGGCGTGATTCTGCTGTGCGGCACGGCGGCGGGCCTGCCGGTGGAACACCTGGCCGCCACGGAAATCAAGAAATCGCTGACCGGCAACGGCCACGCGACCAAGCAACAGATGCAGCTGTCGGTGCAGGCTCAATGCCAACTCGCCGAGCCGCCCAGCCCGCCGGACGTCGCGGACGCGATCGCGATCGCGCTGTGCCACGCTCGGCGAATCGCGACGGGATAGATGATGAGTGGGATCCAGATCTTTGTGGTTGGTTTCGGGGTGTTGTCGGCGGGCATTTGGCTGATGGCTTTGGTCATCAATGCCTTGGTGTTTCTGCAGCGGGTGGTGTTTAAAGTCTCTACCCCTCTCGATACCGTCGGCGTCGTGGCGGTGATCGCGGGGGTCTGGACGTTTTTTGCCGCCCGTTCGATGTGGCCGCATCTGGGTATGGGTTGGTTGGTGGTGGCCTTGGTCCCGCAAGTCTTAGCGATCGCCGCCAACGCCTTGGATTATCGGAAGCCTGAACCCAAACGCGCACCCGATTCCGATAATCGCGAACCCTAATTGCGTTGGGAGGAATCCCAAGCTCGCACCGATACACCTTGCGTCGCCGGCGTGGCCGACGACATCGGTTAACGACCCCAGGTGTAATGCGATGACAAGTGAACGTGAAGCAAAGATGTGGATGGTCGCGGCGGGCGTGCTGGTGGTGTGGGCGTGCACCATGGTGGGTTGCACGACCCCATCGGCGGGCGACAAGACCGCGGCGTTGAACCGCCCGGCGGTCGGCTTCAGCGATCCGGCGTGGAGCAGCACGCCGTCGATCGCCTTGTCTCACGACACCGCGGGTCGGGCCGAGGACGACACGTCGCTTGCGTGGAGTCCGGCCGACTCGGCCGCGGTCTTTGTTCCGTCGGAACCCGATGTCGAGTTGTTGCAGCCGCGAACGAGCCCGGCCCCGGGTTTCGACGCCGAACTCAGCGGGCTGTCGATCGCCCAGCCGTTGGTCTCGGCCAAGCGCTTACTCGTGGCCGCGGTCACCATGCTACCGCCGATCACGACCCCCGAGTGGGCCCAAGCGACTTCGGCGGCGGCCCACGCCGAGTTGTCGGACCAACCTGTGGCCGCCGCGACGGGCTGGGCCCAGCGTCTGGCGTATGATCAGACCCTCGCGGACGAGCCGACCGTGTTCCACGGCCTAGCGCTACGGGACTACAGTTCGGTCATGCTGCCTCCGTGGAAGACGGATCCGACGCCAACCACGACGGTGGCCGCGGCGATGACCGCCGACGAAGCCAAGTTCGACTCGGCGATTATGGTCCCGTTCGTCATCGGCGGCATGGTGCTGCTGTTCGGCGGCGAGGCGGTGGTTATGTGGATGCGTGCACGTAAACTGAAGATCGCGAAAGCGGTGGATGCCGAAATCGAGATCGACGACGCCGAGGAATCGATCTTCCGCTTCCCCGAACCCATCGAAGCCGACGCGGACGAGCCGTATTCGCAAGCGGCTTGAGCCGGGTTCGTTTGGCAGAAAGATCGATAAGCCGTTTGGAGCTGAACGTTCCGTTGAAGGAAGACGATCCGTGTGCAGGCTTATTGATGGATCGGACGGTGAGCCTAACGTCCTTCACCCGCGTAGACTCCACGGATCATGACCGACCTGCCGCGGGCCATCCTGTTCGACCTCGACGACACGATCCTTGACACCACCCTGAGCGCAACGCGGGTGTGGCGGTTGACCGCCAAGGCGTTTGAAGAGGAAATCGGCCAACCCGCCGAGGTCTTCGACCCTATCCTCGACGCCGCCCGCGTGTGGTACTGGGCGGACCCGCACCGCAATCAGCAAGGCCGGCTCGATGTACAGAAGTCTCGCATCGAAGTCACCCACCACGGCCTGCTCGAACTGGGCATCGACGATTACGCCCTGGCCACCCGCTTCGCCGACCACTATTCCGACCACCGTGTGAGTTCGATGCGGCCGTTTCCCGGGGCGATCGAAACGCTCGAATACTTCGTCAAGGTCGGCGTGCCGATGGCGCTCATTACCAACGGCGACGCTCAGGGCCAACGCGACAAAGTCAGCCACTTCGATCTCACCCAATACTTCCAAGCCGTGCTGATCGAAGGCGAACTTGGCTACGGCAAGCCCGACCCCCGCGTCTTCGAACAGGCGTTGCGAGCCTGCGACGCCCCGGCCGAGGGCTCGTGGTGCGTGGGCGATAATCTTGCTTGGGAAGTCGCGGCCCCGCAGTCGCTGGGGATGAAGGGTATCTGGAACGACTGGGAAGGCAAGACGCTGCCCGAAGACTCCGAAATCATGCCGGACCGGGTGGTGCAGTCCATCTCGGAACTCTTGTAGACCGGGATGGTCAATTATGATTTAGATATCGCAACGCATGAAACACACCCGAGCCGACCAGTAAGAGTAGGCCGGACGAACTCAAAAAGACGAGTCAGGTCAGGCACGAAAATTTCAGCCATGTTTGTTTGATATCGATTCTCCTCAACGCTAAACGAAGACCCGTGCCGACGAGAAGCATCGGGATAGCGACGATCCAGCCGTAGTAGACCAGCAGCAGGAAGATGGCCAGGGGGATCGTAATCATCCGCGGAGAATTGCGATAAACGCCGCCATGAACGCGGGCAGGTCGTCGGGACGACGGCTGCTCACGCGACGGTGTTTCTCGTCGATACAGACTTCTTGATCAACCCACGTCGCGCCGGCGTTGGTCAAATCGTCGGTGAGGCCCGGGGTGCTGGTGTAGGTCACGCCTTTCACGATACCCGCGGAGATGTCGATCCACGGGCCGTGGCAAACGCTGGCGATGGGTTTGCCCGCGTCGGCGATGGCTTTGGTGATCTGTTTGACTTCATCGTATCGCCTCAACTTGTCGGGCATCCAGCCGCCGGGCACGACCAAGGCATCGAAGTCGTCGGCCGAGAGGTCACGCACCGCCGCATCACTGCGCTGCGGGTAGCTGTATTACCCCTTGTAAACCACATCGGTTTCGAGCCCGGCGATCGTGACCGCCGCGCCCGCTTCGCGCAAACGATACTTGGGGTATTGCAGTTCCTGGTCCTCGTAGTCGTCGCCGACGAAAATCAGGACACGTTTGCCGGAGAGCTCTTTCATGACGGTATCTTCTCTAATGATTCGGGTGGTATCGGGTGATTCGGGGGTGGGGTCAGGCTTTAGGCATCTTGGCGAGCATGCGGTGGCAGAAGGTGACCGCCATGCCGCCCTCGCCGATCGCCGCGGCGACCCGGTTGGTCGAGCCCGATCGCAGGTCCCCGACGGCCAGCACGCCCGGCCGGGTGGTTTCAAGGTGAGCCGGCGGACGGGTGGAATCGTTCCAATGGTCGACGAAGTCCGGATGCGGCACCGCGTCCATGCCGGTCAACACAAAGCCTTTCTGATCCAACCCAACATCACCGCGGAGCCAGTCGGTCCGCGGATCAACGCCGATCATCACGAACAAGGCTTCCACGTCGAACTCGCGCGTCTTCCCGTCGGCGTGGCCGATCGGTTGCGTGGTGATACGCGTCAACCGGTCGTCGCCGTCGCAATTGCCAATTGCCGACTCGGTGACCAACTCGATGTTCTCCGTTTTTTCGATGCGGTCGGCGAGGTAACGCGACATGCCTTTCGACAGGTCCGGCCGACGGATGATCTGGAAGACCTTCCGCGCGTGCTTGGCCAGGTAGACCGAAGCCTGGCCCGCCGAGTTGCCCCCGCCAACGACCGCAACATCCTTACCTTCGAATCGCTCGGCTTCGGTGTACGTCGTGCCATAGTAAACGCCCTTGCCCTCGAATTTTTCGGTGCACCCGTCGAGCTTGCGGTAGTCCGCACCACACGCCAGGACCACCACCCGGCCCTGAACTTTTTCGCCGTTGTCCAACGTAACCGTCTTCACCGGCCCGCTGGCGTCGAGGGCGGTCGCTTGTCGGGGGTTGACGATCGTGGCTCCGAACTTCTTGGCTTGGAGCACCGCTTTTTCCGTCAGCTCGCCGCCGGACAGCCCCGTCGGGAAGCCAAGGTAGTTTTCGATCCGCGCCGAGGCCCCCGCTTGTCCGCCGGGGTAACGCGCTTCGATGACCAACGTATCCAGCCCCTCCGACGCCGCGTACACCGCCGCCCCCAAGCCGCCGGGCCCGCCGCCGACCACCACCACGTCGTAGACGTGTTCTTCGTTGAGTTCGCGGTCCAGTCCGATCGTCTTGGCGACCTCCGCGATCGTGGGGTTGCGATTCACGCCCTGGGAGCAGAACAGCACCGGCGTATCTTCCGGAGCGATACCGAACTCGTCCAGCATCAGGCGGCTTTCCGCATCATTTTCGACGTCGTAATACCGATGCATCACGCCGTTGCGGGTCAGGAAATCGCGTAACGCGTAGCAGTCTTCGGAGTAGCGTGAGCCGACCAGTTTGATGGCACCCAAATCGTTGCCGCGCAGCCACTCCCGCCGATCCATCAGACACCGCAGGATGATCTCGCCCAGGTAGGTGTGTTCGGTGATCAGTCGGCGAAGCTGTTCGCGGGTCAGGATGATGGCTTCGCACGGCTCGATCGCCTCGGCCTCGGCGACGGTCGGCTCGCCGGTGAACATCGACAGGTCGCCGATGAAACGGCCCTCGATGACGTGGGCGATCAGGCGACGCTGGTCGGGCGACAGACGTTCGAAGATGTCGACCTTGCCGGACTTGAGCACGATAAACGGCGCGTCGCGTTGTCCGTGCTCGAAGAGCCGATCGCCCACGTTGTAGGTGCAGCATCGGCCGTAGCGCAGCGCGATCTGCTGATGCTCGTCGCTGAGTCGGGGGTGGAGCTGCGGGTGCGTGGGATCGACCAGTTCAAACGTGGCGGTGCTCATGCCGACATCCTAGCCGAGTCCGCCACGAATCATCGCTTGGATTTGCCTAGCAGCTCATACGTCTCGAGCTTTGTCGTTCAAGCCGATTTCACCACCGCGGGGGGTTCTGATTGCACCGGTGCCTGCTGCCCCAACAACGCTTCGCGGCGCCCGAGCTTCCAGGTGTAATCCATCGGCGCGATGCGGGTCGCTAACTCGAACCCGACCTCGGTCTGGCCGAGTTCGCGAAACAGCGCAAAGTTGGCCTCCCGCAGCGACACGGGCGTCTCGACCCACGCGGCCTCGTCTCGCTGGACCTCAGCGATCCGCAACTGCCGCTGCCCGGATGCCCCGGTGACCGCCAGCGCGTACGGTTGGTACTTCAAAAACTCTTGCGCATCTTGCAACGTCGGGAAGCAAGAGCCTTCCGCAAAGCTCGGCGGACTCGGGTCGAGGCGTAGAGTTGCATCACCCCGTCCGTCGTTAGTGGCGACGTTCATGGCGTATTCGTTTCCGTGCCCCGTAGGCTTTGCCGGATCGAGCGTGATCCGCGCGGCGTGGAATCTGAAGTCGGTCATCCAGTTGCCGACCGTGCCGAGCACCCGGGCGTCCGCGTCGCTGCGGATGAAGTACAACCCCTTGCGGACGTCGGCCCGATCGGTCATCGCTTGCACCAACAAGCGATACGCGACGTGGTGATAGGTCACGCCCAACGCGTGCGGCGCATCGACCGCCCCGGGAAACGCCGGCCGCATGGCCTCGACCCGACAAGCCACAATGTTCCAAAACGCCCAAGGCCCGCGAGTGACCAGTTCCAATCCCTCGGGTAGGAGGTGCTCCACCGACTTGGCTGGCGTCCGGTAGGACAAGAGTACGCAGTCGCTGAGTCGGCCGATCATGGTGAGGTTCAGATTCATAACGTCTCTTTCTTAGCGGGCTCGGACTCGCGACCGAGGTAGATGGCTAAAGCCAGCACCAACGCGACCGGAGCGAAGAAGGCAATAATCAGCAGGAGAAGATGGGCGAGGTTGATGGCACCAACAACCAGGAAATAGGTCACCGAGGGAACCATCGCGGCCAGGCCTACAAATGCCAGCAAAAACAAGTTCATGCCCCCGACCCACATCAACAGAGCGGCACGGCGGGAGACCGCGACGCCCGGGGCGTAGCGGGTCAGCACCCAGCCCATCGCGACGTCGGCCACGAGTAATCCGCTCAACAAGGTGGCCAGCGGGGGCCACCCCGCGATGGACCCGATGAGGGTCGCGAGCAAGCCCATCGCCATAACCACGCTGCCGACGGTCATGGCCCACAGGCCCCAATCCAGCCGGGCGAAGCGTAGGGCCGGCGGGGTGTTGAACCACACCAAAGCCAGGAAGATGGGCCACGCGATCGCCGCACCGAGTAGAACACCCGCCCCCAAGATGCCCAGGGCCTGGGTGAGCAAGAGGCCGTACATCCCGGATACCGCCAACGCCAGCGTCGTGGCGACGCCCCGGTAGCACCAGCAGTTGGGGTGCCACGCGAAGCGATCAACGGATTCGGATCGGGGCAACGCGGGTTGAAGAGTAACGGCAGTCATCATCGCGGCACCTCCTGACGTCCGGGCACGTCACGCGTCCGGCGTTCGTTGAGCTGCTTGACCACCTGAGCCGTCACGCTAGCGGGACGCAACGTACAGGCGTTCGGGTTGCCCGGGCTATCGGTGTGACAGCCGTCGTCGGTCGGCGCGGTGTGGGTCTTGATGCGGTCGGCGAGTTCGTCGTTGCTGATGTGGCGATCCGACTTGCCGAACCATCGGCTGAGCCACATCCGGTTGTTCGCGATCGCCTGGTACGCCCGGCGGGCCAGCGGCATCAGCGCCGGATGGCTGAGCCGAAACGCCAGCGGCCGATACTCCCGCAACGCGTAAAAGCACATGATCCACGCTCGTGTGTTGCGGTAGACCTTGCCGTCGTCGCTAACCACGATGAGGTCTTCGACGCGGTCGGGGGTGCCGACGTCGAGTTGCGGGAAGCGTCGGCCCGCGTCGGCGGTGCCCTGCGCAACGAAGCGCATGGGCAGGTACTTGGGCTGCTGGGCGAGCCACTGCCGACAGCGGAGGCACAACGGGCAGCCCGGGTCGTACAGCACGGTGAGGCCAGCGGTCGGGTTAACGGATGGCAGGGCGGTCATGGGGGTCTCGCTTTCGTTGAGACACGGTTCGGAAAAGGCTGGGAGAGCGTGAACGCATCCCCCAGCCGAAGCCCCCCGGAAGGGCGGGCGTTTATGGGTCGAACGTCAACTCTCCATCGGGAGCGACGGGCGGCGGGGCGGTTTCGAGGGCGGCGCGGTGACACATCCGGTTGAACACATACAGGTTCAGGAAGTGCATCACGCCCAAGAGCACCAGCACAAAGCCGACCTTCGTGCTAACCGCTTCGAACACCCCGGCGAGGTCGCCGACGTTGACGCCGTACTTCAACGCCAGTGTGATCCAACCGATGTTGATCAGGTAAAAGCCCACGACCAGCAGGTGGTTCACCGAATCAGCCAGGTGCTCGTCGGCGTGAAACGCGCGGACCAGGAAGATACGCCCGTTGCGGTGCAGCGTCTTGGCCACCCACACGGTCAACGCGACGCTGATCGTGAGATAGATCGCGTAGGTCCACACGGTGAGGTTGACCACGGCGAGGATGGGGGTGATTCCGGGGGTGGGTTCCATCATGGGGTGCCTCCTTTCGAGGCGGTGAGGGGTTGGCGTCTACAAGGCGCCGGGAAAATCGAAGCGGGTCATGAAGAGTTTCCGACCGCGGAGTAATTCTCCGCAGGGCGACGGGTTGCCGGGGCCTTAACCGGTGAGGCCCAGAACTTTCCAGACTTTCGAGCCCATCTTCACGAACTTGATCATCGCGCCGGTCGGCAGGGTACGGATCTGGGTGTACCAGCTGCCGAGGGTGTTGAGCATGTCGTAGAGCTCGGCCAAGCGCTGCCGCGTGTGGTCGTTTTCCTCCTCAGAGCTTTGTGCTTCTTCGACGCACTCTTTAAGCAGCGCGAGGGTCGGGTCGATCTCTCGTTTTTTGCGTTCGTCGAGGATGATCTGAAACATCTCCCAGACATCCGCGGTGGTGGCGAAGTGGTCCCGCCGTTCGCCGAGGACCGGGACGGTGTGGACGATGCCCCAGCCCTGGAGTTCTTTGATGGAGGTGGAGATGTTGGACCGGGCGACGCCGAGCGTCTCAACCAGGTCCTCGGCATTGAGGGGCCGATCGGCGATAAACAGCAGGGCGTGGACCTGAGCCACGGTGCGGTTGACCCCCCAGCGGGTGCCCATTTCGCCCCAGTGGAGGATGAACTTCTGTTGGACGGCGGTGAGTTTCATAGCCTTCGATCCTGTCGGTTATTTCTGTCTATACAGAAATTATCGACTAAATCGAAGCGGAGTCAACACCCCAACAAGGAAAATACCAACATTAAATCGCCGCGCGAACCCGGTATATTCGCGCAAATCATTGATTATAAAAGTTTAAAAATACGCGAGAGAGCAAAAACCTTGAAAGAAAATCTAGGCTTTAACCCTCTCGACACGATGCCGCAGCCGTTTGAACATTGCGGATCAAGCCCAATCCGATCAAGCCCATCCCGAAAAGGGCGAGCGGGTTGTGCCACAGTACGCCGAAATCCGGGTGGAACGCTCCGGCCAGGGTGGCGGTGAGCAGGACCAAGGTGGCAAACAACTGAATCATGAACTTCATATAGACCTCGTGACTCCCATCGGCCGCGTCGCCACGCACACTAAGCCGGGCTTGTCGAATCGATCAAAAAACAAGGCGTGCGTGCGTGGGCCGATCCGCCTCGGCAGACCACGCGCGTTGTAACGATTGATGCGTTTCCACGGAATACGGCCATCAAGAACACATACCGACAGCCGAGCGTTCTGAAATCAGGAACCGGAAAGGTCAGATTCAACGGGAGCAACATTGCTGTCGATCGGTGGAAAGTAGGCCCGGCGGTGCTCGGCCCACCGATCGGCAAAGTCGCCGGCCAAACGAAACTCGGGAGGCAGATACATCGACGCCAAAGCGTCGCTGCTGGCCAACGGGATCACCACGTCGATCGTATCGTCGTCGCGTTGCACGGTCAGCGTCAGGTTTTGGTTCGCCCGGTAACGAGCCATCAAGTCCTCGAACCGCTGATTGTTGGCGCCCCCGCCGAGAGCTTGGCCATCAACCGCGACCACCCGGTCGAGCGGTCGCAACCGGCCCGAAGCGGGGAAACCGTCGAGGACCCGCGACACGAGGACAAAGGTGATCGGCCGGCGGTCTTCGTCAGGCTCGGCCGGCTCGTTTACGTCAATGGGGCTGATCTGCATGGATCGCACCACCCCGATCGCGCCAGCACCGGGTTCGGGGAAACGCTCAAGCCGCATCTGGCGGAGAAAATGATGCCGACCAATCGTGAGCAAACGCTGCCTCACCTCCGGATCTTCCGCCTCGGCGTACCACCCGGCGAGTTGTTCGGCGGCCAGGCTTTCGTCGAGGAACAACGCATCGGTCGCGGCCTGCCGAACCTCGTAGTCCTCGTCGGCCAGGTCTTCGATTAATCCGGAATCGGCCCGCGCGACGACCGACAAGCCGAGCACCAAAACGGCAAATACCAATACGGCCAATCGGGAAAGACACTTCATCAACGCGCTCGCTGGGGTTTCAAACTTTAGTTCTCGACCGCGGCGATCAGTTTGTCCGCGTTCGCCTGCAGCCAGCGCACCTTGCGTTCGACCATGGGCAGGAACTTCCCGCCGGGCATCCGGCCAAACTGGCCGGTCGCCGCGATCGGGATCACGCTCTCGGCGATCAACGCCTCGATCATCAAATACGGCATGACCTTCAACTCGGCCCGGCTCAGTACCGCGTCGGGCACCGAATCGTAGCCGCGGATGAACCGCTTGAACCGCGATTCATCCAGATAATCAGGCCACTCGCCGGGGTCTTCGCCGCCGCCGATGATCGAAAACTGGAGGGCCCCGTTCGCCACGTCGATGATCCGCTGCTGCATCCGGGCGGCGTCGTAATCGATCACCGCGACGACCCGCGGCCCGCGGAACAACATGTTCCCGGGGTGCCAGTCGGAGTGGGCAATCTGCAGCGGCCACTGATCGAGACCTGCGTCTTTCACCCGCTTGGACGCGGCCTGGTACGACTCGTGCAGAAATTGAGTGACCCGGCCGATGTGCTGACGGTCGAGTTCCGGCTCGGTCTTCATCAGCGTGGTGGGGATCGCGTTGCTCGACGCCGCCACCGAACGCGAGGCGTGGTACGAACCGCGGGGCGGATCGAATTGGGGCTGATGGTCCGCGAGGAGTTTGTGAAAAAGCGCGACGGTTCGGCCAGCTTCAGTCGTGGCTTCGAGCGACTGATCATAGCTGTTGCCTTGGATAAATTCGAACAGTTCGTAGGTCGCCCCGTTCCACTTGAGCATCGAGTTGTTGTCCTGCCGCGTCCCAATGAGGTGGGGCAAGGGGAATTGGCGGTCGGCCAAGTGCATCTGCAGGCCGTGACAAAACGCGACTTTGTACGGATCGTCCCGGCCGCGGGCGCGGCGCTTGAGCAGGTAAAAATGATCGGGTGTTCCGATGATCAGCTTGGGCGCTTTGCGTGAACCACGCGGAAACTCCTTGATCTCCGTCAGCGGGCCCAGGTCGTAGTGGGACAACACGATCGCCAACTCGTCGGCCGCGAAGGTCTGCCGTCCGCCCGCGCCCGAGCCCAGGCTGGAAACGCCGGTGCCCGAAATGCTGCCCATGGCCGACTGCGCGGAACGGTTCTTGCCCCCGACGGTGGCGGCGTCCGCGGCGGCGGGGTTGGTCGTGGTGGCGGGGCGGGGGGGTGAAGGCATGAATGAGGTCGCAGGCAAAACAAGCAGGCAATGACCACATCATAAACCGAAAGCGGAATCACTCGACGTTTTGGACCTGTTCTTTGATCCGGTCGATCCGGCTCTTGATTTCGACCACGGCCCGGCTGATCGGGGTGTCGTTGCTCTTGCTGCCGATGGTGTTGGCTTCGCGGAGCATCTCCTGAGCAATGAAATCCAGGGTCCGACCCGCGGGCTCAGATGTTTTTTTGCCGTTGCCCACCACGTCACTCGGGGCTTGGATGATCTCGGTGAACTGGTCGAGGTGGCCGGTCATCCGGGAGATTTCTTCGCTGATGTCGGCGCGGTCGGCGAAGACCGCGACTTCGCGGAGCAAGTCGTTTTCGTCGACCTTCAGCTTGGCCTTGGCCATGAGTTCATCGACCCGCGCGGTCAGACGTTGGTGGTATTCATCGACGACCACCGGGGCCCGCTCGGCGACGACCGCGATCTGCTCGCGGATGTGATCGACCTGACTCAACAGGTCCTCAGCCAAGGCTTTGCCCTCGGTCGTCCGCATCTCCACGAGCCGATCCAACGCATCGTTGAGCAGTTGGGGGACGGTCGCCTTGGCCTTGGCCAGCAACGCATCGTCGTCGGTCTTGGGCTGGAGCACGCCCGGCAGCGCTAGCAGTTGGGTCAGGTCGATCTGCACCGACTCGTCTTGCACTTTCTCGCGGACGGTTTCGAGGTGATCCAGATAAGTCAACAACGCCTGGTCGTTGATCGCCGAGGTCGCGGCGGCGTCGGATACCTTGACTTTAACGGTCAGCGAAAAACTGCCGCGGTTCACGCGCTGACGCAGTTCGCTTTCGAGGATGGCTTCGAGCCCGGCGATTTCGTCGGGCAAGCGGGTGCTGGCTTTGAAGTACCGGTTGTTGAGGCTGCGGAGTTCGAGGCTGAACTGCACACCTTCGTGCTGAGCCGAGGCGTTGCCATAGCCGGTCATGGATCGGATCAAGCGGAGGCTCCGGTCAGAAGTGAAGGAAAGGAAATGGGGGCAGCTCGGGTTTACTCGGCGTCGGTCGTTTCGGGGGCGCTTTCGGTTGTTTCAACCGTTTCGGCGGCCTCTTCAAAGGTCTCGATCTCGGCTTCCACGTCTTGAGCCTGAACTTGGGTCTCGGCCTCGATTTCCGACGCGACTCCTTCGACGCTGCTTTCGTCTTCGGCGAGCGGATCGCCGGCGGCTTCACCGTCACCCGCCGTGGTGGTGGTCGTCGTGGTCGTGCTGTCGTCGGCCTTGGCCTCGTTCTCGATCGGGTTGATCTTCCAGGTTAACGCCATGGCCAAGCCGAGGAACGCAACAAAGCAGATCACGGTCACCAAAGTCAGCACGTCGCCGACTTTCGCCCCCACAAAGGACGACTCGCCGCCGCCCGCGCCGCCGAAGGCCCCGCTAAGCCCGCCGCCCTTGGGCTTCTGGATCAGGATGATCATCATCATGAACAGACAAACGAAAACGAAGGCGATCGCCAGGAGGACGACGCCCCAGGTGATTTCGGCGAGCAGGGGGGTGAGGTGTTGCATGGGTGTTGGGGGTTCGGGTTCGGGTTACTTGGCGGCGTTGATGATGCCGGTGAAGTCTTCGACTTTAAGCGCGGCACCGCCGACGAGGCCGCCGTCGATATCGGGTTGGGCCAGCAGTTCGCCGGCGTTGGCGGGCTTCATCGAGCCGCCGTACTGGATGCGGACCGCGTCGGCCACGTCCTGGCCGTAGGCGTAGGCCAAATAGGCGCGGATCGCGGCGTGGGCTTTCTGTGCGTCTTCGGGGGTGGCGGTCTTGCCGGTGCCGATGGCCCAGACCGGTTCGTAGGCGATGGTGACCTTGCTCATCTGATCGGCGGTCACACCGGCAAGGCCGTAGCCGAGTTGCCCGGCGTTCACGGCGTCGGTCTGCCCGGCTTCGCGCTGTTCAAGCTTTTCGCCGATAGCCAATACGACATCCATCCCGGCTTCTAGGCCGGCCAACACTTTTTCGTTGACCAACACATCGGATTCGCCGATGACGTGGCGACGCTCGGAGTGACCCACCAGCACGCTGGCGACGCCGACGTCTTTGAGCATCGAAAGCGAAACCTCGCCGGTGTACGCCCCGTTGGCCGCGGGATAGAAATCCTGAGCCCCGACTTTGATCTGGCTGCCGGCGTCACACAAGACGCCCGCCACCATCGCCAAATACGGAAACGCCGGGAACACCGTCACCTCGACCGCGTCGCCCTGAACCGCCCCGGCCAGTCCGACCGCCAAGCCCTTAGCGTCGGGCGTGTGCAGGTTCATCTTCCAGTTGCCACCGATCGTCGGCTTGCGGTCAGACACGAGGTCGCTCCAAAGGTGCGGGGTACAGCCATCAGACCCGGGGCCCATCACGGCAGGCCCCGGCGGACCGAACAGTATAACGGATCAACCGCCCCCCAGCGCCGCCTCCACATCTTCGGGAGAATCGCCCCCCCAAGCCCCGGCCTGAGGCCAGACGGGGAAAATCGACTTAGAAACCCGCCCAAAACCCCGATCCCTCACTCGGCAAACACGCGATCCGTTGAGACGGGCCGCGATCCGGGGGCTTCACCGAGCTTAGAAGACCCCGCGTCGTTAGCGTCGCCCGCTTCGGGGCTTCCGGGGTGCTCTTGAATCCGGGCCCGAGCCGCATCCGCAAGCAATTCTCGGGCCCCGCTGGCCAACAGATCACGGGTCACCCGTTTGACGGCGCGACGCAGTTCGGAGGTCTTGCATTTCTCGTCGGCTTCGAGGGCCGTTTGGCCGTCGGCCGAGCACAGCCGCACCCGGAGCCGGAACCAGTGCGAATCGGCGTTGCGTTTGGCTTGCGTCTCGGCCGGGTCGATGGGTTCAGCCAACACCGCGATCGGCGAATAGCAGTCGGCCCCGAGCAGGCGGACCACCTCACGCTCGTGCGTCACGGCCGTCGAAGTCGATGCCGCGTTGAGCGGCAAGCAGCGCGTCAACGTCACGTGATCCGTTGCCCGACAACGGATCCCCAACGCCCCCTGACAGGCCGAGGGCAACATCTCTTCCAGCGACAACGGCCGGTCGGCGTGTTCGCCGAGGCCCAGCCGTTTGAGGCCCGCCGCCGCGAGCACCGCCGCGTCATAATGCGGCCCGTCTTCGGTCAAGACTTTATTGAGCCGGGTATCGACGTTGCCCCGCAACAGCCGGATATCGAAGTCGGGACGGACGCGTCGCATCTGCGCCGCCCGCCGCGGGCTGCTCGTGCCCACGACCGCGCCTTGGGGCAGGTCCGCCAAGCTGCCATAACGCTTCGCACTCACTAAACAATCTTGCACGGTGTGACGCTTGGGCGTGGCCGCAAGTGACAACCCCGACAACGCCTCGGCCGGGTCCACCGGCAAATCCTTGAGGCTGTGCACCGCGAGATCGGCTTTGTTGTCCAGGACGGCTTGATCGACGCGACGCGTGAACAAACCCTTGCCCCCCGCATCCGCCAGCGAGCCCTGTTTGATCTCGTCGCCTTCGCTGGTCACCCAGTGGAAGCCGACCTCGACCGGGTGGAGCTTGCGCAGCGCTTTGGCCACCAGCTCCGCCTGCACGCGGGCCAGTCGGCTCGTCCGCGAGGCAATCACAATCGGTCGTCGGCTACGTCTCAAGCGGGCCAGCCCCTTCCACCGGGTCCAACAAAGAATAAATAAAACAAAGAAAAGAAAGGACTTTTCCTCAACATCACCGTGCCGCGATCTCCCGACGCAACCCGACCAATATAGCGAACCGCCGAGGCTTTGTGGTGGGGCATTTGACCTAAATTTCCTGCGACACGGCCCCGCGGTCTGGTATAAACAGAAACACTTATCGCTATGAACGACACCGATCCCGCTCCACCCGCCCAGCCCTCCGCCGCGTTGCCATGGCGTTGGGCGCTTCACTGGCAAGTCCTGCTCGGACTCGCGATCGGAGCGTCCGCGGGCTACCTGATCGGGGATTGGGCGATCGGCCAACTCCCCGCCGACACCGCGCCCGAAGCACGCGGGGCCGCCGCCGCCCAGATCGCCACCGACAGCTACGCCCACCTCGCGTTCGACCTCGTCGGCGACCTGTTCATCCAAGGCCTCAAGCTCATCATCGTCCCGCTGGTCACCAGCTCGATCATCCTCGCGATCGTCGGCATCGGCCGCGGCTCGGGGCTCGGCCGACTCGGCGGCAAGACGCTGCTCTACTACGGCTGCACCTCGCTGATCGCGATCCTCATCGGGCTGACGCTAGTAAACGCCGTCGCTCCGGGGATCGACGGGGACTCCGCAACCGGAACCGGGATCCTCGTCGGCCAGGACCTCTCGGCGTTTGAAGATGCCCAACAGGCCGTCGAAGGCAAGACCGGCGGAAAAACCGGCACCGATTTCCTCGACGTCTTTCGTGAGATGGTCCCGCCCAACATCATCAAGGCCGCGGCCGATGGCTCGCTGCTCGGCCTGATCGTCGTGTCGCTTTTCGTCGGCTACTTCCTCGCCCGCCTCGAAACCGACGGCCAGCCGGTGCTCATCAAATTCACCCAGGGCGTCTACGACATTACGCTCAAGATCACCGACGTCGTCCTGAAACTCGCCCCAATCGGCGTGATGGGCCTGCTCGCCGCGACCGTCGGCGAACAATACGCCAAGCTCCGCCCCGACGGCCGATTCGAGGCGTTTCTCACCGGCATCGTCCAGTTCGCCGGCGTCGCGCTCGCGGCTTTGCTCCTGCACCTGCTGGTGGTCATGCCGCTGATCCTCATGCTCATCGCCCGCGTGAACCCGCTGCGGCACTACAAAGCCATGGCCCCCGCGCTGGTCACCGCGTTCTCGACCGCCAGCTCGTCCGCCACGTTGCCGCTCACGATCGACTGCGTCGAGAACCGAGCCGGAGTGAGCAATAAGACTGCCAGCTTCGTCCTCCCGCTCGGCGCGACCGTCAACATGGACGGCACCGCGCTCTACGAATGCGTCGCCGCCATCTTCATCTGCCAAGCCTTCGGCATCGAGTTGACCATGGCCCAGCAGTTCATGATCGTCATCACCGCGCTGCTCACCAGCGTCGGCGTCGCCGGCGTGCCTTCGGCGTCGCTGGTCGCGATCGTCGTCATCCTCACCGCCGTCGAAAAACAACTCCCGCCGGGCGCGTTGCCCGAGGGCGCTTCGCTGGTCGCGGGCATGGGCCTGCTGTTCGTCTTCGACCGTCCGCTGGACATGTGCCGGACGGCCGTGAATATCTTCAGCGACAGCGTCGGGGCGGTGGTGCTGGCCAAGAGCGAGGGCGAGGCTAATGTATTGGCTAAGACTATTTGAAGTGATGTTTAACCACAGAGACACCGAGACAAGGCAGAAATTAATTACGCCGTTTTCTCCGTGTCTCCGTGTCTCTGTGGTTGGCTTCTTTCCCTCTTGGAGTTTCCCCATGGCCCGACTCATCCGCTCCGACGCCACCGGCCCGATCGAAGTCCCCCCGCAAGACAAGTCCGTCTGGATCTGCGCTTGCGGCCTCTCCCGCGACCTGCCGTTCTGCGACGGCAGCCACAAGAAGTGCGAAAAACTCGAACCCGACGCGGGCAAGGTCTACGTCTACGACAAGGACAACAAACGCGTCGTCGAAGAACGCGACGCCTGATCGGTAAACCGAGCAATGCGCAAAGAGCCCGCGGACGGCAAACCGTCCGCGGGCTTTTCATAGGCTAGACCGGCAAGCGATCCAACGGGAACGGCGGGTTGCTCAGCGGACGAAGGACCAACTGCAACAACGCCAACTCGCGGTCGTCACCCGCGATGCGGTTGACCTTGATCACGCCGCAGCCGGTGCAACGGTGGATGATCGACCACTCGCCGTCGGGCTTGGTCTCGATCCCGATGGGCTCCATCTTCGATCGACACGCGCAGCGACGATCGCCCGGCGTCTCGTCGACGTGACGGGACCAAAGACAGTAGGGACAGTGGTTGCGGTGCCGGGTGCCGAACGCGCGGGCGTCGACACGTTGCCCACAATGGATGCAGGTAAAGTCGTCGGCTTTGTGCCGACGGGAAGACTTGGATTACATATAGAAAAACTCTCGCTTGCGGGAGGGGGCAAAACAATCAAAAACAAGCGGAGGGCAACCCGGCAACGTAAACGCGCGGAAAGCTTCTAAAAGCGGTTCGCGGATCGTGTCAACGGGTTGTTACGAGGCAGTGGCCATAAAAATCCAATTGCAGGAGTTGATAAAGTATAACGTCCGGGCGTGGCGGCTCCAAATTAAATCTGCGATCGGGTCTTAGGCCGATTCGTCGGTGGTGTTTCCCCGAGTAAATAGTTGAAGGCTACTGTCGCACGGGGCGACGGTGACCATTTCCAGCGGTTGACGCTGTGGGCTCAGGGAGTTGAGGCGAGTCTTCATCGGCCACGCTTGCGTCTCGCGCTTTTGCGCTGCGATAACTGCGGTACCCGGAGATAAACCCAGCGGTCCCCAACAGTGAAAACGCTCCCCCGATGCTGAGCATCACCACCATGAAGACGGGCAAACCGAAGATGCGATCGGCATAACCCCAGGGGAAAGCGTCTTGTGGTCTGTCACGGCGGTAGCGGATGTTGATGGTCCGTCCTTCGCCAAAGCCCCAGTCGCTGGAGCTGTACCAAGGGGTGGCCGTGTGGGTTTGTCCGTTTTCGTCCGTGAAACGGAACGTCGGGGAGTAGGTCCGTGTGGTCGTACCGTCGGAGTGGTTCGTTACCACATCGACTCGCAAAACCTCGGCTTTGGCAGGGTTGGAGGCTTGGATAAACCGTTGCTGGTTCCAATACCAGAGGCCGGCGGCGATAAGCACAAGGTAGCCGACACAAGTCAATCCGCCCATGATTTTCAGAGCCGCCAGTTGGGTATGGGCGGGAGCGTCTTTGAATGATCGAGGTTTGGCGCCCAGTGTCATTGGCCAAGCTCCGTCTGCAGAAGTTTAGTTGTCGAGCCGATCGATCGACATCCCACCGTCGTCGTGCATGGCGAACGCGAGATCGCCCTCGGACTGGACTTCCCCGTGGCGTTCGATGGATCGGCGGCGGCTGATCTTGGGGGCGCCGTGGAGTTCGCAGCGGGCGGTGCGGCCGGGCAGGCCCTTCATGATGGTCTCGGCGCTGGCGAGCAGGGTGTCGTCCGGGCTGACGCGGAGGCCGTTGAGGCGGAGTTCGACGACGGTGCCGTCTTGGTGGAGTTCCAAAACCACCTCGGCGGCGTGGCCGTTGGCCCGCATCGCGCCTTGGCGGAAGACTTCGCGGAGTTTGTTGAGCTGTTGCTTGGACTCGCCGTTGAGGTTGATGTCCGGGGCGTCTTCGATGACGACTTTCACCATCCGCGTCAACGACAAACGCGCCTGTTCGATGGGGATGACCTTGTCGACGATAATGTTGGGCTCTTCGCGTCGGCGGTCGACCTTGCCCTGCAGAAACACCACAGCGTCGAGTTCGAGGGCGTTACTGCACATCGCGTAGGTATCAGCGAAACAGACCGCGTCGATTTTGTTGGACTTGGCGTCTTCGAGGGTGAGCATCGCCATCTTGCTGCCGGCCGATCGGCCGTTCTTCACCAGCGTCGGGCGGACTCGGCTGAGCATCCCGCCGACGACGATCTCCTGCTGCGCCGGTAGGCCGTAGATGTCTTCGATCGAGGTCTGGCTGAACCGCTCGAGTTGGTCGGCATATTCCTGCAGCGGGTGACTCGACACGTACATGCCCATGACTTCCTTTTCGAAGTCGAGGCATTCTTTCTTCGTCCACGCCAAGCACTCGGCCAACGACTTGGTGGGTTTCTCTTTTTCCTTCTCTTTGCGTTCCGCATCGACGTCGCCGAACAGGAAGCTGCCGCTGGACCGCAGCTCCGCTTCCTGCGCCCCGGATTTCATGGCGTCTTCGATGGAGGCGACCATCGCGGCGCGTTGGTCGAGGCCGTGGAGCGCATCGAAGGCCCCGCACTTGATCAGCGCTTCAACCGACGACTTGTTGATCACCCGGCTGGACACGCGTTCGCAGAAGTCGTGCAGCGACAGGAACGGGCCGTTGGCTCGGCGTTCGTCGATCATCGCCTGGATCGCTTTGACGCCCAGGCCCTTCACGGCCGAGAGCCCGAAGCGGATGTGGCCGTGGTTGGGGTCGCGTTCTTCGCCCGGTTCGTAGACCACGGTGAACGCCACGTCCGAAAGATTGATGTCCGACGGCTTGACCTCGACGCCGCGTTGGCCGTTGGGCAGCAATACCTTCTTGCACTCGTCGATGTACTCGACGACCTTGTCGGTGTTGACCGATTCGTAGGTCAGCACCGCGGCCATGTACTGGATGGGGAAGTACGTCTTGAGGTAAGCGGTCTGGTAGGCGACGATCGCGTAGCCGGTGGAGTGCGACTTGTTGAAGCCGTAGCCAGCGAACTTGAGGATCAGGTCGAACAACTCGTTGGCCTGCTTGGCGGTGACGCCTTTCTTCCCCGAGCCGTCGATGAAGTCGGCCCGGGCGGCGTTGATGACCTTTTCTTTCTTTTTACTGATCGCCTTGATGATCGAATACGCTTGGCGGAGCGGGATGCTGCCGAGCTCGTTGAGCACGAGCATGACCTGCTCCTGGTAGACCATGATGCCGTAGGTCTCTTCGGTCAGGCGGTCGACGATCTCGTGGACCTTGGGCACGGCCTCGGTGCCGTGCTTGCGGTGGTTGTAGTTGGGGATGAGTTCCATCGGGCCGGGGCGGTAGAGCGCGTTGGCCGCGATCAGGTCGTTGAGGCGGTCGGGCTTCATGGCCATGAGCAGGCCACGCATCCCGCCGGACTCGAATTGGAACACACCAGCGGTCTCGCCACGGGCAAACAACTCGAGGACTTTGGGGTCGTCGTACGCAAGACGTTCGAGATCGAGCGGATCGTCGGGCGAGTTATGGTCAGCTCCAACCGACTCGCGGATCATGTCTTCGCTCAGCGACTGCTGAACCAGCAACTTGCCCCGTTCGATGATCGACAACGTGCGCAGGCCCAGGAAGTCCATCTTGAGCAGGCCGACTTTTTCGCAGGTCGGGCCGTCCCACTGCGTGACGATGGTGTCCTCATCACCGCCCGCCCCTTTGCTGCCGGGGGCTTTGTAGAGCGGGACGATGTTATCGAGCGGTTGGGTGGCGACGATCACGCCCGCGGCGTGGACCCCTGCGTGTCGAGCTAAGCCTTCCAAGCGACGCGCGGTGTCATAAACGTCTTTGATCTGCGGTTGGGCGTCGCAGAGGCTGCGCAAATCGGACTCGGCTTCCCACGCCGAGTCGAGGGTGGTCTTCAGCCCGTCGCCGATCAGTTTGCAGACCTTGTCGACATCGCCCAACGGCAGGTCCATCACCCGACCCACGTCGCGGATCGCGGCGCGGGCTTTCAAAGTTCCGAACGTGATGATCTGGGCGACGTGGCCGTACTTGTCGCGGACGAATTTGATCAGATCGCCTCGGCCGTCCTGGCACATGTCGATATCGATATCGGGGTATTCGGTGCGGTCGGGGTCGGTGAAGCGTTCGAACAGCAGGCCGTATTCGACCGGGCAGGCGTTGGACAGGCCGAGGCAGTAGCCGGTCATCGTCCCGACGCCTGACCCCCGCGCGAGCACGGGGATGTCTCGGGCCCGGGCTTCGTTGGTGAAGTCCCAGACGATCATGAAGTAGGCGGAGATCAGCTTGTCCTTGAGGACTTGGAGCTCGCGTTCCATGCGGGCGCGGTTCTCATCCGGTAACGGCTCGGTGCCGTACCGCCAGATCGCGCCCGCCTCGGTGAGCAGCCGCAACGCGCCGTCGCACTGTTCCTTCAGGTCGTCTTCCGAGTCGGTGTCGTTCTCGCTATCGAAAGGCTCGACCCGGATCGTCTGGCAAAACGCCTTGTACCACGCCGTCGATCCCGCGGGGTGCTCGCACGTCTTGCTGAACCGTTCGATGACCTTGAGCGCGCCCTTGCTTTCGGCCGGCAGCGTGGGCAAATCGGTCTCGATGCGGACGACCGGGGCGTGGTTGGCGTGGAAGTCAATCTCGACGTTGCAGCGGTCGGCGATCTTCTTGGTGTTGTGGATCGCCTCGGGGTGGGACTCGCCGAAGTGTGTCCACATCTCGTCGGCCGACTTGACGTAAAGGTCTTTGGGGTAGTGCAGCCGACTCGGGTCGGACTTGATCTTGCCCATCGAGATGCAGCACAGCGAGTCGTGGGCGTCCCAATCGTCAGCGGTCATGAAGTGCGCGTCGTTGTCACACACCAACGGCAGGTTGAGCTCGCTCGCCAAGCGGGCCATGTGCGGATTCAGATCGCGCTGCAGCTGCTCAGCGTGGTGCTGCATCTCGACGTAAAAACGCGGCTCGCCGTTCTCGTTGGGTTTAAAGATCGACTGGTGCCACTTGGCTTCCTCGACCGCGCGTTTCCAGTGCGACGGGTCTTGGGTCTGGTGGAACTGTTTGATGTGGTAGGCCAGCGAAGACCCGAGGTGGCCGTTGATCGCGATCAGGCCGTCGGACCACTGTTCGCGGGTCGACTTGTCCATCCGCGGCTTGAAGTAGAAGCCGTTGAGGTAGGCGTCGGACGACAGCTTGAGCAGGTTTTGCCAGCCGGTCTGATTCTCGGCCAGCAAGACCAAGTGGAACCCGCCGTCGGACACGCCGGTGAACTCGCGGTTGGTCCGATCGCTGGGTCGGCCGTTGACGTCGGGAGCCACGTAAGCCTCGATGCCAAGGATCGGCTTGATCCCTTCCTTCTTGGCGAGGTTGTAAAACTCCACCGCGTTGTGCAGGTTGACGTGGTCGGTCACCGCAACCGCGTCCATGCCCTGTGCTTTGACGTGTTTGACCAGCCGGTCCAGCCGGTTCGCCCCGTCCAGCAGCGAATACTGGCTGTGCAGGTGCACGAACGAATTGGCGGCGGGGTTTCCGGGGGTGGTCTGGGCCATCCGTGGCGGCTCCGGGTGAAGGATCAGCGGCTCGCCATGATTCTAACACCTGCCGCGGAGACCTCCGCCCAGCAAAGCAGGGCGGGGACACGGAGACTTGCGCACCACGCAGATCGTGGAAAACCTGTCGGCTCAATCACCAAAAAACCCGGCACGTGGGCGATGTGCTCGGGTCGGGTGGGATGGCGAATGAGTTGTGGGGAAGGAATTAGATGCCGTTTTCGCTCTTCCAGAACGCGTTGGCCTTCGTGGTCAGCTTGGCTTCGTCGCCGGCGTTCCACACGTCCAGAGCGTTGACCTGCTCGTTGTTCTTGTAGAGGAACAATTGGCCGTCAACGATCTTGAAGGTGGTGGGGGCGACGTCGAAGTACTTGCCTTTCGACATGCCGGTCGCGCACCAGCCGCCGTAGGCCGGGGCGAAGCGTTCGGGGTCGGCCGAGAAGGTGCTGAGTTCTTCTTCGTTGGCAAAGAAGTAGGTCACGCCATCGTGCTGGGCCGAGAACTCCGGCGAGCCCACGTGCGGGCCGTCCGCGTGGAAGTAGGACACCGGCGAGTAGCCCGCGAGGCCAAGGGCGGTGGTGTGGAGCGGGGCTTGGCGGCTGTGGCTGTCGCCGGCTTGGGCCAACGGCATCACGAGAAAAGCCAAAGCGGCGATCATCAACGAGGCGGTCAGGATGCGAGGCATGGTGTTCTCCGGTTGGAAGTAAGGTTTTGGGTTCGATTCAGGTGGGGGACGTTCGGGTGTGCACGCCAGACCAACCGGGTTTCGATACGATCTATTTCGGGTTTAGCAGAATTTTTTTTCGCCCTTTTCGTAGGACCGACTTACGCTTCCGCTCATGGATGCATCTACACGTGATCCCGACTCGGTCCTCCTCGCCACGTTCGGCTATGCCGGCTTCCGCGGGCAGCAGAAACATGTGATCGAACGTGTGCTCAACGGCCACCCCGGCGGCGGACACACCCTTGTCTTAGCCCCGACTGGCTCGGGCAAGTCGCTGTGCTACCAAGTCCCCGCCCTGATGCTGCCGGGGGTGACGCTGGTGCTCTCTCCGCTGATTGCCTTGATGAAAGACCAAGTCGATGCGCTGCGGGCCCGGGGCGTCGCCGCGACCTACATCAACTCTTCGCTGGGCCGGGCCGAGCGCGATCGGCGGTACGCAGCGATCACGAACGGCCAATTCAAACTCGTCTACGTCACGCCCGAACGCTTCCGTAAGCCCGAGTTCCGCGACGCCCTCTCCAAGGTCACCGTATCGCTGCTCGCGATCGACGAGGCCCATTGCGTGAGCGAGTGGGGCCACGACTTTCGGCCGGACTACACGCGGATCGACGAGTTCCGGGAGTTACTCGGTCGGCCGACCACGATCGCGCTCACCGCGACCGCCACACCCGACGTCCAACGGGACATCATCGCCCAAATCGGGCTACCGCCTGGCGACGTCCGAACCTTCCACGAAGGCATCGACCGCCCCAACCTGTCGCTCGATGTTCAGGACGTCTGGGACGACGACGACAAACTCCAGCAAATCATCCGCCTGCTCCAGGAGGGCGCCGACGCTCACGACGGTCCGCCTTCGGGCATCGTCTACTTCACGCTCATCAAAACGCTCCGGGCCTTCAGCAAAAAACTCCGCGACCAGCGTATCCCGCACCTGAACTACCACGGCGACCTCGACCCCGCCCAACGCCGCGGCGTTCAGGACGACTTCATGCAAGGCCGCTGCCCTTTGGTGTTGGCGACCAACGCGTTCGGCATGGGGATCGACAAAGCCGACATCCGCTTCGTGATCCACGCCGACCTGCCCGGCTCGCTCGAGTCGTATTACCAGGAGATCGGCCGGGCCGGCCGCGACGGCAAGCCGTCGGCCTGTACGCTGCTCTACGACCAACGCGACCTCGCCACCCAGATGGAATTCATGCACTGGGCAAACCCCGACGCCGAGTTCTACCAGCGCGTCTTCGGCTTGCTGGAAAACGAATCCGATCGCATCCACGCCGAAGGGCTCGACTGGCTGCGGACACAACTCCACGCCAAGCAGGGCCGACACGACCGCCGGCTCGACACCGCGCTGGCCATGCTCGAGCGCCACGGCACCCTCGCCTCAGACTCGGACTGGCGCGAAGACGACCACCCCCGGCTACGCGTCGTCGCCGACCTCGCCCCCGAGTTGCTCGATGCTGATCGCCTGGCCGAGAAGCTGCAACGTGATCAACAGAAGCTCTACGCCTTGGTGCAGTACGCCAAACACGACGACGACCGCAAGGCTTTCCTCAACGAATACTTCGGCGTAGTCCAATAGAAAACTCGCCTCAGCGTTAGAGCCTCGGCGAGCGTCAGGTGGAGAAGGGAACGACTTGGCGATGCGCTACTGCACGGCGGGCACCGCTTTGGACGGCGTCTTGGCCACATGGACCAAGGCGTGAACAAACGCATTGGCTTCACGCCGACGCAAGAAGAACACCGCCCCCGCCATCACCGCGATGATCATTTCCAGCGCGAAGAACGAGCCGCCGTCGGTCGTCGCACTGCCGGGTCCAAGGGGGATGCTGATGCCGACCGCCAGAAGATGAGTCGCGATGGCCCCGCCGATCACGCCCAGCGCCAGCACGGCACCAACGACATTGGCGTATCCGATCCAGCCGCCCACATCACCCCAGCCGCGTATCTCACGGGCCGAGCACGAGCAGGACGGATCGATCCGCGTGAGAAACCCCGCGGGGATCAGCAAGAGAGCCGCCACCATCAACTCCGCCAACGCTGATGCTGTTGCCCCCGTCTGGCCGCCGAAAGACGTAAAGATCGCTTGTGACTGGGGCGCAAAAGCCAGTTTGAAAAACGACGCCGCGATCGCAATCTGCAGCAGCCAAGTGAATCCCGCGGTTCTGCTTGATTGATTAACCGTCATGCTCATTCCTTCCAAGTCCAAGGGCGGCTGATCGAGTCACAGGCCGGGGGTACAACCGCCGCGATTCGCGGAGTATTCCGGGCAACGCAACCTTTCATTTCAATATCCACTCAAACAGAACCGCACCCCACGATTTTTATCGTGAGGCGCGGCGGGAGGTTGGGGGCGGAGATTGGGAAAAAATCTCAGACGGTTTCGGGGATCTGGACCGCAGGGAAATCGATCTCGGTTTCCGCAATGTGGTTGATGTAGTTGGTGAAGATGTTGAACACTGTCACCGCGATGATCTCGACGACTTGCTGATCATCGAAGCCCGCCGACTTGACCGCCGCGAGTTGTTCGTCGGTGACAAACCCTTCGCGGTCGAGGATCGCCCGGGCAAACGTGATCGCGGCTTGGGCTTTCGCGTCGTCGGCCGACCCCGCGAGGGCCGCCTGCGTCTGATCATCGGTGAGGCCGTTCATTTTGCCGATCGCGGTGTGGGCCGCGGCGCAGTAATCACAGCGGTTCGCGCCGCCGACCGCGAGGGCGATCTGTTCCCGCAGGGCACCGGACAACGAAGTCTCGCCGAGCGTGCCGCTAGCATCAAGCACACCTTTGAGCACGGCCGGCGCCTGGGCCATCGTGGCGTAGATGTTCGGCACTCGGCCGAGCTTATCCTGAAGCCCGTCCAGGAACGGGGCGGCATCAGCGGGCGGTTGAGTGAGGTCGACGGGTTGAATGCGAGGCATGGTCTTCTCCAAAAGTAAGGGGTGGGAACCGGGGGGGTGGAAAAACGGTTGGACAACGTTAGAATATACAGACCTGTCTGTTTATTCCAACCCCGATCCGACTTTGGGGCAAAAAATAGCTGCCCGCCGATAGAATTGTGCCCGCGATGCCGAATACGAAGCGTGAACAACTGGTCGAAACCGCCTTGGCGTTGTTTGAGCGGTACGGGTTCGTCGCCGTGGGTATCGATCGCATCCTAGCCGAGGCGGGGGTCGCGAAAATGACGCTGTACAAGCACTTCCGGTCCAAGGAAGAGCTGATCGCCGCAGCTTTGGAACTCAAAGATCAGCGGCACCGCTCGTGGTTGATGGCCGAAGTGGAAAGGCGAGCCGAGTCCCCTCGGGACCGATTGCTCGCCATGTTCGAAACCTTGCATAGCGTGGTAGACCAGCCGGGTTTTCCGGGATGTATTTTTGCGCGGGCGGCGGCCGAGTTCGGCGACGCTGATCACCCGGTGCACCACGCCGCGGCGGAACACAAACGGCTGATCCGGCAATACTTGGCCACCCTCGCCGCCGCCGCCGGGGCGGCCGACCCCGATCAGCTCGCCCATCAACTCGCCGTGCTGATGGATGGGGCGATGGCCAACATCCAGATCGGCGGATGTGAGGAACTCTGCCCCGCGGTCTTTGCCGCCGCCCAAGCCCTGATCGACGCCGCAATCCCCGAGGCGTGAGCCGCGCCCCCACACCACGCTTCGCCGCCAAACCCCTTACCCTCTGGTCATGTCCATCCAATGGTTCCCCGGCCACATGAACACCACCCGGCAGCAGCTCGCCGAGCTGATGTCGCGCACCGATGTCGTCGTTGAACTACTCGACGCCCGCTTGCCGGGCTCGTCCAGCAACCCACTGCTCGACGAACTGCGACGCGATGTGCCGGGCAAGGGGCCCGACGGCCGGCCGGGCGACGTGCCGTGCATCACGCTGCTGACTAAAGATGATCTGGCCGACCCGGACGTGACCGCGCGGTGGCGAGACGATTTTCACAACCGCCGCGGCGTGCAGACCCTCGCGGTCAACCTCAGCGACAAACGCTCAACCAAAAACTTACCCAAGCTGATCCGTCGATTGGCCCCGAAGCGCGTCGAGAAAAACAAGCCGGTCCGCGTGACGATCGTCGGCATCCCCAACGTCGGCAAGTCGACTCTGGTCAACGCGCTCCGCGGCAAACAAGTCGCCCGCACCGGCGACGAACCCGCCGTCACCAAAGGGCCCCAGGAGATCAAGCTCGACCGCGATATCGTCCTCACCGATACGCCCGGCATCCTCTGGCCGAAGTTCGACGACGAAGCCATCGGCCTCACCCTCGCCATCAGCGGCGCGATCAAAGACACCGCAACCGACTACGACCAGCTCGGCCCACACGCCGCGCAGCTCCTGCTCGAACGTTATCCCCATCGCCTGATCGAACGCTACAAAATCAAAGACCCCGCCGACCTCCCCAATATCGAAGATCCCAACGCCCCGTATGCCCTGCTCGAACTCATCGGCCGAAAGCGTGGCTGCATCGTCGCGGGCGGCGAGGTAGAAATCACCCGGGCCAGCGAGCTACTGTTGCGTGAACTGCGGAGCGGCAAGCTCGGGCGAGTGAGCCTGGAAACGCCGTGATGCGCCGGCACCGGAAGATTCGTTCCGCCATGGAGTTTTGTTGTGTCGACTAGATTCATTCGAGCGTTGCGTGTCGTGAGCCTGATCGAAGGCGTGTCGTATCTGTTGTTGCTCGGCGTGGCCATGCCAATGGATCGGCTGGGTGGGATGCGGTGGGCGGTTGAATACACAGGCCTGACGCACGGCCTGCTCTTCATCCTGCTTTGGCTGATGGTCGCCGCGGCCTGGGCTAAAGGGTTGCCGACCAAGCTTTCGCTGATCGTTATGGTCGCGTCGATTTTGCCCGCCGGGCCGTTCTTCGTCGATCACAAACTTAAAGCCGTTGAAGCTGGTAACTCTACCGCGCCCACAACAACGGCTTAGTCAGAACGACAAACGCAGACCGAAGTCGATCGCATGGGTTTCGAGGTCGTCGAGTTCGAAGCTGCCGAAGTCGATCTCGCTCGACGCCCAGTAGCGGTAACCCGCGGTGAGCTGCAGGTTGCGGGTCAGTTCGTACGCCACGCCGGCCTTGAGTTGGTAGGCAAAGCCGTAACCCGCGTCGTCGAAGTCAGCGGTGTTAAGACTCCCGGTGCCCGAGGCATCGCCGTCGAACGCGACCAGCCCGATCCCGCCGCCGGCAAAGATCTCAAACCCGCCGGGCAGGGGCAGGTCGACATAGACGTTGCTCATCAGGCTGATGTTGTCGAAGCTGCCGCTGCCCGCGTCGGCCGAGGGGGGATTGGTTTCCAACAAGATGCCTTCGGTATCGCGGAAGGTGAGTTCGAGTTCGCTGCGGAGCAGGCCGCCGTCGATGCCGATCGCGCCGGAGAAGGCCACGTTGGTCTCGAGATCGAACTCAAAGTCGGTGCCGGCCGCATCGTCGTCGAACAACGTCGCGGGATCATCGCTCGGGAAACCCGCCGAGAAATCCACATAGATCGCGGCGCTGCCGTACGGGGCCGACATCGCCAAGAGCCAAGCCGCGAGGAACATTCGAAAAGGAGTGGTCATGATGATGTTTCCTTTGAAAGTGGAATCCATCATTGAGATCGACCGCCGCGGCGTCCGCCACAACCGCGGGAGGGAGACCACAGCTTTATCGGATGCGAAAAGACGTCAACGGGTCAGGCGATGGGCTTACGGCCCGCACGCTTGCCGTTCTTGGTCACGACGCGTTTTTTACCGGCCGTTTCGGGTTTGGCCTGGATGCGTTGAAGCGCTTTCTTGCGGTATTCGGGGGAGAGCTCGCAGCCCAGCCAGTGTCGGCCGAGCTTGTTGGCTACCGCTAACGTCGTGCCGCTGCCCGCGAACGGGTCGAACACCAAATCACCCTCGTTGGACGAGCAGCGGATGATCCGCTCCAGCAACGCCTCGGGCAGTTGACAGGGGTGCCACTGCTCCCGTTCCTTGAACGTGCCGGCCAATCGTGACTGGTACCATGTGTCCCACCCGGCATCGAAAGCGCCTTCCGACGCTGCGTCTTGGGGCCGAACATGCCAGCTTTCCATCGCGGGAAACTTGAGCACCCAAGTGTCGTCGGGCAGCTTGCCTTTGGGGTTCTGGCGGTGGTCGTTGTACGTAGTCATCCGCGCGCTGGGGACAGCCACCTGGTCGTAATGGAAGGTGAACGGCGGGTGCTTGGTGAGGTTGGCTTTGGGCTTGCCGGTGCGTTGATTCACGGCAGCGCTCCCCACGCAGTAGAACAGGTGGGCGTGGCTGCGGTTGAACTTGATCTTGCAGCGCTGGCCGAAGGTGTAGTGCCAAACGATCCAGTTGCGAAACAGCAGTTGGCCGGCCGCTTGTAGTTTTTTCAGATGCACCCGGACCTCGGCGGCGTACTCGTCGCCGATGAGGACATAAAAGCTGCCGGTGGGTTTCAGCAGTCGAGCGGCGGCATCGATCCAGTCGTAAGTCCACTGGAGGTATTCGTCGTCGGGGCGTTGGTCGACGTAGTGGCCGTCGTACTCGAAGCCGATGTTGTAGGGCGGGTCGGCGAAAATCAGGTCGGCCGAATCCTCGGGCCAGGCGTTCATCTGCGCGATGCAATCGCCCGGCGCGATCGTGTTGATCGGCACCGTCTTCGCGGACACAGGTTTCGGGGTTTTGCGGGGCGGACGGGGCATGAAGACGGCAGTCTAGCAGGCGCGCGGCGCTCGCGCTGCCGGTGGGCTTGTTACCTTAAAGCCATGAATCCCAAAGTTCTGATTACCGAACGGCTTGACGAAGAATGCGCGGCTTGGCTCGGCGAGCGGACGGAAGTCGTATGGGTTCCCCACGACGACCCCGAGCCATTGTCGGCGACGTTGCCCGAGGCCGATGGGCTCGTGGTGCGGACGTACACCCAAGTGGACGAGGCGTTGTTGAAGCAGGCGCCCCGGCTAAAAGTCATCGGCCGGGCGGGCGTGGGTTTGGACAACTTCGACCTGCCCGCGTGTGCCGCGGCGGGCGTCGCGGTGGTGTACACGCCCGACGCGAATACCCAGGCGGTGGTGGAATACGTCACCGGGCTGATGATCGACCACGTCCGCCCCAAGACACGGCTCCCGGCCGGGGCGGACGCCGACACGTTTCACACGATGCGCAAAACCGAGGTCGGCACGCAACTGGACGAGATGACCTTGGGGATCCTCGGCTTCGGACGCATCGGCCAACGGCTGGGGGCCGTGGCCCACGCGATCGGGATGAATTTGCGGGTCTGCGATCTGCTGCCCGAAGTCGAGTTGCGTAAAGCGGTGGATTATCCGTTTACGTTCTGCAGTCACGAAGAACTCTATCAAGGCTCGGACGTGGTCACGGTCCACGTCGACGGTCGGCCGGAGAACCGCGGGATGATCGGGGCGGCGGCCTTGGCCGCGATGCGGGAACACGTGCTGCTGATCAACGCCGCCCGGGGGATGTTGGTGGATCACGACGCTTTGGTTGCGTGGGCCCAGGCTCGGCCGGGGTCAACCGCGCTGCTCGATGTCCACGACCCCGAACCACCCACGGTCGAGTCGCCGCTGCACGGCTTGGCGAACGTCGCGCTGCTGCCGCACCTGGCGTCACGCACCGGCACCGCCCTGAAAAACATGAGTTGGGTCGTGCGAGATGTCGCCGCTGTGCTCGAAGGTAAATCTCCGCAATACCCCGCGATTTGATCAATCTCATCCTCACAATCGGGGGCGGATTGGCACCCCTCCACCCATCACACCGCCCAGGCCATCGCAGCAGATCACCCGCGACGCCCAATTATTAGACGCCCACCAAACCACCTGTTCAGTTTGCTTGCACCGCCAACCCAACCGTGCCTGCGAATCAGGCACCCACGGGTCGTAAGTATCTATAAATACTAAAGATAAATCAATAAAATTACGATTTTCCCCTTGGCAAACTCGCCTATTCCGATAAAATAAACGAGTAAGAAATCACCGGCCAAGCAAAGCGTTGGCAGGTTTTGAAAAGTGATCGCCCCCACCCGCGTGGCCTGCAACGGGCCATGCGACCCTCTCTAGCGGTCAGGTTCCCCCACCTGGCCGCTTTTTTACGCGCTGCCCAATTGTCGACTTGTTGATCCCGCGGAGACATAAGCTCAGCGGCTCGTCGGCGATTTGTGTATCCCGGTTCAGTCTGGATTGAGCGTTAGGTCCACCCAGACCAGCCGGTGGTCCGAGGCATCGATCCAGTCGTGGCCTGGCTTATCAGGCGTTGGCCAGAAGACACCCGCGTCCACCACCGTCCAGTCTTTGGTGGGCAACACGTAATCCACGCGGAGGTTCCCCGAACCGCGGGGCGGCTGGTCGCCCCAGTCGGCCGTATCGAGGGCCGGGTCGGTCCCGTGCTCGGCGTTGATGCCGCCGTCGGCGAGCGCTTTGGCAACCGCGCCGCGGCTGCGTGGCTGGGGGTCAACCATCCGTGGGTGCCCGAGCAGCTGCCGGATCGCCCCCGGAATCGATTGGCCGTCGTTCGGGTCGGCGTTGAGGTCGCCCATCACGACCATCGGCATCGGAGCGAGTTCGCCCAGGCTGTCGGCGATGAGGCCGATCTCGTCGTAGTTACGCTTGCCGTTGCGGTCTTCGGGGCCGTCGAAGCCGGGCGGGGTGGGGTGGCTGATATGAACGCCGAAGGCTTGGCCGTTCAACCGGCCGAAGACAACGGTGTGGGTTTTCGACGACAGCCGCATGGTCTGAGCCGCCTCGTTGCTGAACCAGTCGGTCGGCATCTGATGCCCGGGGTAATCGATCCACCGCACTTCGCGCCAGGAGCGCGACGGCGGCCGGCCGGCGTCGTCGAGGCGGGAAAGCAGGAGCATGCCGTACTGCCCCGGGTAATGCCCCCAGCCGAAGGCGTCGCCCGGGCCGTCGGTCTGACCATCTTGGTCGAGGTCCACGCCGCTGGGCACGCCGGTGTTGACCGGCGGGGAGTGGGTGTAAGTGAACGTGATCGACTCGAGAGCGTCGTGCTGCGGTATATCAAGGTAGTTTTGCTGCAAGAGCTCGGCGATACGGCCGGTGGGGTCGTGGTCGATCTCGTTGATCAGCAACACGTCGGGGCGGACGGCCTGGATGATCGCGGCGATTTTTTGGAGCTGCGGATCGTTACGGGTGGCAAGACGGCGGGCGACTTCGTCGGGGTCGCGGTCGCGGCTGTAGAGGGCGATATTGAACTGTGCGAAGCGCACGGGCTCGGCGTTGGCGGTGGCCTCGGGGGTCAACGGTACCCGCGGCTGATCATGTTGGGATGATTCGCATGCGGGGAGGGCTAAGCCGCAAACGGCTAACCCCAAAGCCACGACGGATGAACAACGCATCGATTTAATGTAGCGGTTTCCGTTATTCATCTTCACGTTCCTTGATCTCGTTACCCGCTTCATCGATGGGTGTCGGGCCGACTTGCTCGTAAGTTTGCGGCCCGGGCTTTTGCTGTTGCCAGGATTGGTTTTCGATGATGGACTGGGCGGCCCGGATGCCGGAGATCATCGAACGGCGGTCGGTCATCGAGGTGGGCAGGTCATGCTCGGGCTGGTGGACCTCGCCCTCGGCCAACTTCGGAGGGTGTTCTTCTTTAAACAAATGAACCGTCTGGGTCGGGAACGCGAACTTGACGCCGAGCGTATCGGCCAGGCGGACGATATCGATGAATAGCCGTTCGCGTTCGCGCAGCTCGGTGTTCCAGTCGGGCACCTCGAAGAAGACGTAGAGCAACACGTCCATGCTCGACGCGGACCACTGGTGCATCCAGACCTGGTAATAGTCTTTGCGGGTGTAGGGATGGGTACGCACGAGTTCGCGGATGCCTTCGGTAAACGCGATGAGCAACTCGGGCGGCGTGTCGTACTGCACGCCGATATGCGTTTTCCATCGGCGGTACTGCCGTCTCCCGTAGTTGTCGACCTTGGCCCGGACCAGGGTCGAGTTGGGCACGGTGACTTGGGAGTTGTAAAACGTGCGCACCCGGGTGCTGCGGAAGCCCAGGTCTTCCACGGTGCCTTCGACGCCGTCGATCACGATCCAGTCGCCAACGCCAAACGGCCGATCGAGCAGCACCGCGACGCTGCCGAAGAAGTTTTCGATGGTGTCTTTGGCGGCAAAAGCAAAGGCGAGGCCGCCGATGCCCAGCGAAGCAATCATCGGGCCGATGGGGATGCTCAGCGCCTCGGCCCCGTAGATGATCCCGATCACTACGATGAAGATTTTGATCGCCCGGCGGACCAGCGGGACCAAGACATCGTCAAACTTGGCGGATGTCCGTCGGGCCCGAGAAGCCAGAATCTCGGCGACCAAGTCAACAATACGCCACGCCGCCCACGTGCCCGCCAGCACCGTCCACACCGCCGCCGCCCCGTAAAGCAAGTCGTGGGCCTCGGCCAACAGTCCCAGAAGACGCAGGGTCAAAAGCCAGATCAAGCCCGCCGCGAACATCCCGATCGGGCGACCGGCCACCGCGATGGAGTCCGCGTGCTCTTTGCCGCGACGCCGGCCGATCTGCTGCACCACCACCACCGCCCAGACCGCACGCAACACCCGATCCACCACCACGCCCAACAAGATCAACGCGAGCAGCCCCAGCCACTGCCAATACTTGATCCGCAGCCAGTGCTGACTAACCAGCGACGCAGGCATGTAACGCTCGAGGATCG
Source organism: Planctomycetota bacterium (assembly GCA_039199695.1). Classification (GTDB taxonomy): domain Bacteria; phylum Planctomycetota; class Phycisphaerae; order Phycisphaerales; family Phycisphaeraceae; genus Algisphaera. The sequence continues at coordinate 54,005 of JBCCST010000007.1, forward strand.
AACTGTATTCGTTGTCCACCGTTTGCAGCCGGCCCTTGGCCACGGCCTTACGGTACAGCGACGGCAACTTCCGCAACGTGTCGCCGCTGAACAACCAACGTCCGTCCTCGGTGCGGTCGAACGTGATGTTCTCGGCCTCCAGTTCGAACTTTCGGGCCAGATTGGCGTCGTCGGTGTTAAACGGGCGCGGGAAAAACACCACGCTCATCAAGCCCGGCTCCAACATCTCGGCGTCGGGCAGGGTTTCAAACTCCACCCAGCGCACCCGGTCGATCACTTCGATCAACTGCTCGGCCCGCTGCTTAGCCGCGTAGTCGTCCGGCCCCAAGTCTGCAGCAGCAAGATCGAAACACGCCAACACCGTCGGCCAAAGCGCATCCTGACCGTCACGCACCGCATGAATCGCGGCGAGGTACGTCCGCATCGTGGCCCGCGGGGAATCAAACGCGATCGGCACGGTTTCGTCGCCGTCGACGATCGTGGTGCGAACCTCAGGCGTCGGCTCGACCACCGCTTGCGCGGACAGGGTCGAACTCACAACAAGCAGGCCGACCGCCAACAGCGGGCCGTAAATCGTGCGGAGGAGCGTCATGATCCATGAGGGTAGCGGATCGGCACATCCAGGCAACGCTGGTTTATCGATGGATCACGCGGACGTTGTCGCGCAGATCGTCGCCCGGCATCACCGGTTGCCCTTCTCCGCCGTTCCCCACCCGGCCGAACCACCCGCCGATGCCCGCCACCACGGACGCCAAAGCGTACACCACCAAACCCACCACCAAACCGGCCAGCAGGGCCAACACCACCGGAACCACCACCACCAACGCCCCGCACATCAACGCGGCCATCATCGGCCAAGCCGGCTTGCGCCGCGCTTGCTGAAACATGCCGCGGAGTCGGGGGTCTTGATTGACGAATACTTTCCAGTCCATAGGGCCATCGTAGACCCCGTGGGGACTCCACTCAAGGGTTTCCAGCCGCCGAGATTCACATTCCTGCGGCAAAGGCGGGGCGGTTGAAGCCCGCCCAAGGGGGTTTGCGGGGCCGTCAATATGCTCACCCTGACGTTTGGGCCGGTTGTGACGGCAATCGATGGCCGCGAATCGCATTGCCGGACCTCGACGGGTTAATGCGGCGGACGGGGGCGCCGATAGCACCCCTAGAAGTGTCCCGGCGCATACCCGGAGCCCTGAGGAGACCCCCGGAGACGACCCACCGTTTTCCGGAGACGAAGAAGAGGAAAGATCCAATGTCGCAAGCACCCGCCGAAACCGATCTCACCCCGAAAGCCCCGGAGAACGCTCCCGAAGGCTCGGCCGACACCAGCTCGGCCGCCGCCATCCAGGAGAACGTCCAGTCGGCGATCAAAGAGATCAGCCACATCGCCACCCTGCCCGAAGTGACGATGAAGATCATCAAACTGGTCGAAGACCCCGAGTCCACCGCTCAAGACCTCAACAAGGTCATCAGCAACGACCCGGCTCTGGGTGCCCGCATCCTGAAAGTCGTCAACTCCGCGTTCTACGGCCTGCCCGGGCAGATCGGCAGCATCAACCGCGCCATCGTCCTGCTGGGCCTCAACGCGGTGAAGAATATCGCCATCGCCGCCAGCCTCGCCAAACTGTTCCGCGGCGGCAAGATCAGCGCTAACTTCGACGCCCGAGATCTCTGGGGCCATTCCATCGCCACAGCCGCCGCCACCCGCTTGTTGAGCAATAAGTGTGGCTTGGGCTTGCCCGACGAAGCCTTCCTCGCCGGCCTGATCCACGACATCGGCATCATGGTCGAGATCCAGGCCCGCCGCCCTAAATTCATCGAAGCCTTGACCATGGTCGAGGAAAAGGGCTGCACCCTGCGTGAAGCCGAATTCGCCTGCATCGGCGCGACCCACGAGATGTTCGGGGCCGGGCTGTGCAAGCTCTGGAAGTTCCCCGTGTCTTTCCAATACGTCACCGGTTTCCACCACCACCCGATGGACCTGGTCGAGAAGAACCGTACGCTCGCCTGCCTGACCCACGTCGCCGACCACATCGCCGGCAAGATGGAACTGGGCTTCGCCCACGACGTCAAACTCGACGCCCCCATCTCCCGCGACATCATGGAACACCTCAACCTCAACCAAGGCGACATCGACGAGGTCTGCGAACAACTCCCCGAAGCCATGGACGAAGCCCAAGGCATCTTCTAACCCCCGGAAGTTGCCACGACACGGCCCGGCATCATCAAAAGCCTGGCCAAGGATCGACAACTTCCCTCCACCCGATCTCTCTTTTCCCTCCGGGCGACGGCACGCAAGTGTCGTCGTCTTTTATTGCGCCCCGCTAACGCTACAACGACGCGCACACTTTTCGCGCCGCCTCCGATCCGAAATTCACATAAATCTTGAGATCGCTTAACAACTTCCTCGCAGATTCTCGACACGGCGCCCGTACCATTTTGCCCGTCGGGTGGGCTAATCACACTGTGGGTGGAAAGCGGTGATGCAGGCAGATCATGAAGCTGATTCGGGGAACGCGGCCCCTTTGCGGGTCGGCCGGATCACGGTGCATCCCGAAAGCTATGAGGTGTATGTCGACCAAGATCGGGTCGAACTCACCTTGACCCAGTTCAAACTGATCCACGCCATGGCCAAACGGCCGGGATGGGTCATGTCGGCCGAACAGTTCAATCGGCGGTTCGCCCAAACCACCCGCGCGGCCGCCGCATCCAACCCCAGCATCAAACACCACATCGCCGCCTTGCGACGCAAGCTCGGCGTCGGGGCGGTGCAGGTCCAGACCGTCCGCGGGCAAGGCTACCGCTTGGCCGAAACACCGATCAATCAGCCACCGCCGGTTCACACCGATCCTGCGAAAAGCTGACGGGAACTTAACACGCCGCCGACGCTTGACCGTGACACTACCTGCCTGAACCGAGACTCACCCCTTACCCGGAGCCCACGCCCATGCTGGCGAATCGCCTTGCCACACAACGTTACGCGTTTACCTTGATCGAATTGCTTGTAGTTATTTCGATTATAGCTTTGTTAATCGGTATTCTTCTTCCTGCACTCGGCAGCGCCCGGGGTGAAGCCCGAGCGATTGCCTGTAGTTCCAACATGAAGCAAATCGGGGTCGGCGTGTATTCCTATCAGGCGGAAAACAAAGATTTCCTGCCCCCTTCTTATGTCTATCCCGAAACAGCCTGGAACGGTAACGGCTCATCGCCGAACCGCTGGCTGTTAGCCGACCAACAGGGCACGAGTCCCGGTGATGGTTACCTGCATTGGAGCTTCTTTCTGATCACCTCCGAGTCTTTAGAAATTGATGCGTTCGTATGCCCACAAATGACCAATATTGTCCCCCCGACCAACATGCGGCCCGAGGACGAGGTTGGGCCATATACCGCGGAAAACCCTGGGGTTGTCGATCAACAGGTCGCTCGACTCTCCTATACCGGAAACGAACTCATCCTCGGCCGCAATAAATTCAACGAGCCGTCGGCGCGTCAGAACGTGTTTGTCCGCGGCTCGAACCTTGTTGCGCCCTCTGACGAAATCATGGCCACCGAGTTTCTGGACGCCGAGGGAACTGCCGCGAACGCCGTCGGCAGCAACACGTCAAAATCGCACCGACCGCTTTCGGCCACAAACCTGGCTTCGGGAAACATTTACACCACCCCAGCAGGCACTCAGCTTGGAAACGTAATCAAGACGTTTCCCGATTTTGGATTACAGGATTACGACGTTCTCCTCGACGGCGGCGGCTACGGGAAGCTGGGTTCGGACCCTGTGAACGCTATTGGTCGGCATCACCCCGGGGGTAGCGGCGATGTCGGAGGAGAAGGAACGACCAACTTCATGTTCTCCGACGGCCACGTCGAAAGGCAGACCGTCCGTGAATCGATCGAAAACGAACAGTGGGGCCAGCGCTATTACACCGTCAACGGTGACAACAACATCATTCAGTTCGATTAGTTGGCCGCCTAAACATGATCGGCCAATCCAGATCGACTTGTACTTGGGTGTACCAAGTCAAGATTCAAATCCCTTAGTTGGTTGGTATGGAGGTTAGTTACGAAATGAATACGAAGCGAATCTACGGATATTCAACGGCAACACTCTTGGCTGCGGCCATGGCTGGTCCTTCACTCGGTCAAGAGGTCACGATCTCGGGGGCGACGCTCTTTGAATCGTTCTTCTTGGCTCCCGCAAACGTGGCTGACTTTATTGATGCCGACAACGACGGCGTAATCACCGACTTCACGGCTCCTTCGTTCGACAACCTGGTCGGCTTCGGCGGCACCAATAGTCAACAGTTCCAACAACAATACCGTGCGATCGGCTCGGGTAACGGCTTCCAAGAGCTGGTTGATTTCGGCTCGGTCAACGGACCCGGCGCCTCATTCACCGTATTGAACAACGCCAACTCGGGCGACCCCAATGTGGTGAACGCCAGCGACCAAGGCGGCTCGGTAGCCAACTTCGCTGGCCCCGCCACCATCGATATCGCCACCACCGACGTCCCCGCAAACTGGTTCGTCCAAAACAGCAATGGCTCTGCTTTCTGGGGCAGCGCCCCAATCACCGGGTCGGCTCCCACGGGTGGTTACGGCTCTAACCCATTGCTGTCGAACGCGGTCCGGCCCACCAACACCCCGCCTCAAGAAGATCAAGCGGGTGGCTTCAACAACGATATCCAAACGCTCACCCCCAGCGCGGCCAGCCCCGGCAACACCCTGTTGAGTCTTGACGGCGCAAACCAAGGTTCTAACCGAATCTACCAAACCCCGGTCGCCCTCTCGCCCATTGCGTTCATCTCGAACGCCGGCGTGGGCATCGATAGCGACACCAGCGACGCTACCATCGATGGCAACATCAGCCAATCTGAGCTTCAACACCTCTTCGTTACCGGCCGCCTGGATTCCGGCGAAAACCTCATCGCGATCACGCGTGACTCGGGATCGGGGACGCGCAACGGTGCGATGAACTCCATCGGCGTCGATCCTTCCTGGGGTTCGGGCGACAACGTGGGTACGCTCAACCGTGGTTCGAGCACCGCAACTAGCGGGTCAAACCTCGACACCCCGGGCTCGGACTACATTCCCAACCAAAAGCAGTCGTCTTCCCGCATGGAAGTCGCGGTTGAAAACACCCGTCTGGGTGTGGGGTATCAAGGCATCGTCAACAACGCGGGCCCCGACTCGACCATCAACCGCTACGAGATCCTGAATATTCAGAACGATCTGGCCGGCGGCACCGAGTACGTCCGACCCACGCTCAACACCGTTGCCCCGCTGAACGACGGCGATCGCACCGACGACCCGGCGTTTAACAACATCGTCTTCAACGCCGACCCCGACTCGGGCTGGCAGATCGGTGCGGTACAAACCCTTTCGACCATCGGCAACCCCTTCGCCGGCACGATCATCGTCGATGTCAATGGCGTGGCCCGTTTCGACGACGCGTCCAACGCTTTGCCCGGCGAGAAAGTCTTCGAAGAGTACGAAGAGACGGGTGCAAACTCGCCCGTTATCGGCAGCTTCACCAACGGGGACGCTGCGATGGACGACCCGAACGCGGCTTTGTACATCCGCAACATCGAACAGTCGATCGCGGGTTTCACCGCCGCCCCGACCAATCCAGCTCTCGACGGCACGCCCGGCCAGTTCTTGGCGTCGAACTTCGCCCTCGTCGCGGCGGCTGAAGCGCTGCCCGACGATACCGCACCGGAATCGTCGGTCGCTAATCCCAACACCATCACCGCGCTGCAAGCCCCTGGCGTTCTGCCTACCAACGCCATTGAAGCCGCCTACGGTGGCGACTACGGCGAAGCGCCCGCCCGCGATAATCGTGGTCCGTCGCTGGACAACACCGACACCTACAGCGACGGTCAAACTGCTAACTACATCGCCAATGATGGCACCGTCATCAACTACACGACTCAGTTGATTGCCGGTACGGCCGTGGGCGATGCGAACGCGATTGCAGGTGACTTCGACGGTAACCTCCTGCGGGAAGCGGACGATATCGACGATATGGTTGTGGCTCTGGAAGCTTCGCTGGCCAACAACCGCGCCTCACTGGCGGTCGCTAAGCAATCACTGGAGATCATCGGCGACTTTGACGTAGACGGTAACTTTGACATCGACGACGTACGTTACGGTGCGGACGGCCTATTCAGCCGCGGCCGTGCGGGTGACAAACTCGACCGTAAACAAAACTTTATTGATGTCGACAACGCTTCGAGCAGCGGCAACCTTTTCGGCACCACACTCGCCACCGGCAAAGCTTACGCCGCGGGCGATAGCCGCGGCGACGTCGCGGGCAGCGGCTTCGAGGCCGCGGGCTGGGCTCCGCTGGGCCACGACGGCACGGTGGACGCCCAAGACATCGACTTCGTTTACGACAACTTCATCGGCCACGACCTCGACGCGTCGGGTGGTGTGGAGTGGAGTAACATCGATGAAATTTCGGGTCGTGTGTTGACGGACGGAGAACGGGTTGACCTCTCGGCCGACATGACCGGGGACCTGGTGATTAATCAAGCTGATATCGACGACCTGGTTCAAAACGTCCTCGGCACCAGCTACGGCGACCAAGACTTGGATGGTGATGTCGATCTGAACGACGGCGGCACGCTGGTCACCAACTTCGGGCAGACCACCGGCCAAGGTTGGGCCGACGGCAACTTCGACGGCGACGGCGACGTGGACCTCAACGACGGCGGCATCCTGGTGGCCAACTTCGGCACCGGCGTCCCCGTCACCTCGGCTCCGATTTCTCTCGCCACCGCCGGCGACCCCGTTGAGGCCGAGTGGGACTTCGAAGACACCGTTGATGGGCTGTCCACGACAATCACCGTCAATGCGATCGGCCAAGCGTTTCTATCGACCGAGGCTTTGGATGACGGTGCTACGCTGACGTTGTTGGAAGCTGCCGTGCCTTTCTCGGCTCAGCAGGCTGGCCCCGGCTCACAGGTCGGCGAACTGTTAACCAGCAACTTCATCACCGGCTCCGAATCGATCCTTTTAGAGGTGGATGACCTCGGAACCTACGACTTCCTGGCACGTTGGAACGTGCTCGGCGGCCAGGAACAGTCGGCACAGTTCTCGATCACTTTTGTGCCCGAACCCAGCTCGCTGGCATTGCTCGGACTCGGCGCAATGTTCCTCGGACGGCGACGCCGTCAAGACTGAACATCAACGAAATGACGACATGCATTTAGTGTTGCATACCACAGTTTGAACCAAAACCAGCATGGGCGGGGGACTGGCTATTGCCCCCGCCCTTTCACTTAACCACAAGGAGTAGAAGAGATGAAAAGATGCTGTTTTAGCCTGATCGCGATGTTGAGCCTCGCCGTGGGTTCGCAAGCCAGTGTGGCCGGTAATGCGGGAGAGGCTCAATGGTCATTCGAGCCGATCATCACCGAATTTACGACAACAATCACCGTGGATTCGGTTAGTCAAGCCTTTCTCTCGACCGAGGCATTAACGCCCGGCGTGACGCTCGAGTTAATCGCTCCCGCCGTTCCGTTCTCGGCCGCGCAACTCGGTCCTGGAACTCAAGTTGGTGAATTGCTCACCAGCAACTTTATTACGGGACAAGAATCCATCACCGCCACTTTCGATTCGGAAGGGACTTACGACTTCCTGGCCCGCTGGAACGTGCTCGGCGGCCAAGAGTCTTCGGCCAACTTCACGATCACGGTTATCCCCGAGCCTGCTTCGCTGGCCCTCGTCGGCCTGGGTGGTCTCGCCATCGCGACCCGTCGCCGTCGCGCCTGACCGACCCAGCCGCAATATTTTCGACAGACAACCCGGCCCGGAGTCCCTTGTGGCTCCGGGTCTTTTTCGTCGATGGCCAACGGATGATCCGGCGCGGGGGGTGTGGTATCGTGATGGATTGTCCACTGCCGGGCGTTAGGCCGGTTGTTTCACCCCAAGGACCTCAACCCATGGCATCCTCTTCCGACCCCAAAAAAATCGTGCTCGCCTACTCCGGCGGGCTGGACACCTCCGTCATCCTGCCTTGGCTCAAAGGCCGATACCCTGGCGTCAAGCTGGTCTGCTTCGCCGCTGAACTCGGCCAGGGCGATGAACTGGAAGGCATCGAAAAGAAGGCCTACGCCAGCGGTGCCGACGAAGTCGTCGTCAAAGACCTGCGCAAGGAGTTTGCCGAGCAGTACTGCTTCCCGATGATCCGAGCCCACGCGGTCTACGAGTCGGATTACCTCCTGGGAACCTCGATCGCCCGGCCGCTGATCGCCAAGCACCAAGTGATGGTCGCCAAGCAAACCAAGGCCGACGCCGTGGGCCACGGCGCGACGGGCAAGGGCATCGACCAGGTCCGCTTCGAGCTGACCGCTCGGGCGCTCAACCCCAAGCTCAAGTTCGTGTCGCCCTGGAAAGACCCCGCCTTCATCGCAGACGGCCTGACCGACCGCGAGACCGCAATCGACTACGCCAAGAAACACAACATCCCGATCGACCAGACCACCAAGAAAATTTACTCCCGTGACCGCAACCTCTGGCACATCTCCCACGAAGGCGCCGAGATCGAAGACCCCGGCACCGAGCCGAACTGGAAGAACTGCCTGGTCATGTCCGTCCCCGTCGAGAAGGCCCCGGCCAAGGCGCAGTACGTCACCGTCACCTTCGAGAAGGGCAACCCCGTCGCGGTCGACGGCAAGGACTTCAAAGGCGCTGGCCACGAGTTGATCGCCCGGCTGAACAACATCGGCGGGCAACACGCGGTTGGCCAAACCGTGTTGGCCGAGAACCGCCTCGTCGGCATGAAGTCGCGGGGCGTCTACGAAACCCCCGGCGGCACGATCCTCTACGAAGCCCACAAGGCCCTCGAACAACTCTGCCTCGAGCGTGACCTCTGGCACGAGAAGATCCGCCTCGCAACCCGCTACGCCGAGCTGACGTACAACGGCCAGTGGTTCCACCCGCTGCGCGAAGCGCTGCAGTCGTTCATGGACGAAGCGAACAAGGTCATCACCGGTACGGTCAAGGTCAAGCTCTACAAAGGCACCGCCATGGCCGTCGAGGCCGAGAGCCCGCAGAGCCTCTACGACCCCGAGCTCGCCAGCTTCGCGATGGACGGCTACGACATCACCGCCGCCCGCGGCTTCATCGACCTCTACGGCCTGCCCATGCAGGTCCGCGGCATGCGGCAGAAGGTGAAGAAGTAGACCCAACAACTCATTCACAAAGCCCGGGGATGGCGATCCCCGGGCTTTGTTTTTGTCCCAACCGAGATGCATCCATGAAAGTCCTCTACGTCGGCGGCACGGGTCAGATCAGTTTTGATTGTGTCCACGAGTCGGTGCGGGCCGGGCACGAGACGTGGGTGCTCAACCGCGGCAACTCGAACGACGGGTTGCCCGTCGAAACGAAATTCATCACATGCGATTTCCAAGACGATACGGCCTACGCCCAGATCGCGGACATGGGCTTCGATGTGGTTTGCCAGTTCCGGGTGTTCGGCATCGACAAGTTACAACGCGACATTGACCTGCTGGCGGGCAAGATCGGGCAGTACGTCTTCATCTCGTCGGCCTCGGCCTACCAGAAGCCCGTGACGTGTCAGTTCATCACCGAAGACGTGCCGTTGGTGAATCCCTATTGGGAGTACAGCCGGAACAAGGCGGCGTGCGAAGCTCTGCTCCAAGAACAATGGAAAGATGCGTCCGGGGATGGTCCCGGGGGCGGGGGGTGGACGATCGTTCGGCCGAGCCACACCAGCCGGGACATGTTGATCACCGCGCTGAGCGAACACGATCAGTTGGCCGAGCGCATGCTCGCGGGCAAGCCGGTGATCCTGCCCGGCGACGGGACGAGCCTGTGGACAATCACGGCGTCGAAAGACTTCGCCCCGCCGTTCGTCAAATTGCTCGGCAACGACCAGGCGATCGGCGAAGCTTTCCACCTCACCGACGACCGGGCATACGCCTGGAACACTATCTACGCGGCACTGGGCGAAGCCCTAGGCGTTACGCCCGATATCGTCCACGTCCCGACCGCGGCGCTGGTGTCGTTTAATCCCCATTGGGAAGGCCCGCTGTGGGGCGACAAGTCGTGGTCGGCGCAGTTCGACAACACCAAGATCAGATCCGTGGTGGGCGAGTTCTCCTGCCCGACGTCCCTTGCGCAGTTCACGGCTGATCGGGTGGCAGAGTTCCGTGAACGTCGGAGCGCCACGCCTCCGTCCGGTGTAGATGAGCAGGACGCGCTGCTTGACCGGATCGTTGAAAAACAGCGTGGCATCCAAGCGGACAACGGAATCCACTAAACGCAACGCTCACAAACCGATCACTTTCGCCATCAATTTCTCACATCACGCTTACGCGCCGCCAATACACGGACGCCACGATGTCCGCGTGTCGACGAAAGCGTTTTCGTCGTTGTTGTAGAGCTTTGGTGATCGGAGGCTTAGAAATGCGTTTGAATGGATTGACGGTGGGTGTGCTGCTGGCCGGCACGATGGCGGGTTCGGCTTCGGCGGCCCTTTCCACAGGTGATATTGCGTTTACCGGCTTCTTGGCCGACGGCGACGACGGTTTCTCGATCGTCGCGCTGACGGACATCGCGGCGGGCGAAGAAATCTTCTTCCGCGATGAAGAGTGGGACGGCTCAGCGTTCGGCACCGGTGAAGGCGAATTCCTCTGGACGACCCCGGTGGTCAGCGCCGGCACCGTCGTCACGTTCACCACCGACGCGGGTGGTACGCCCACCACCAGCGCCGGCACGATCTCGGCCGACGCCGCGTTCGCCCCCGGCGACATGGGTATTTCGGCCAGCGGCGAAACCATCTTTGCCTTCCAAGGCACCAGCAACACGCCCACCACCTTCCTCGCCGCGATCAGCAGCGACGCCGCGGGTATCCAAGACTCCATCGCCGGCACCGGCCTGGTCGTCGGCAGCACCGCCATCGACCTGGTCGGCGGCAGCATCACCGACGGCCCCGACGGCGGCCAATACACCGGCAGCCGCGACAACCAAACCGCCTTCGCGGACTACCTGTCCCAGATCAACGATCCGTCGAACTGGACGATCGTTCAGGGCGGCAGCGGCGACCAGTCCGGCGATGTGTTGCCGTTCGACACCACGGACTTCGTGATCCCCGAGCCCGGCACGCTTGTCCTGCTGGGCCTCGGCGGCTTGGCTTTGGCCAGCCGTCGTCGCCTCGCTTGATCAACCCCTTCCGCGGTCCGCGGAATCTGCCCCAACCAAGACGCGGTCGAGATGTTTCGTGCGTCTCGACCGCTTTCCCGATCGGCCGTTTGACTGTTTTCTAACTCTCGTCACCCGAAAGTAAATCCCTGCCATGCTGCAAACCAAACTCTTCTCCGCCCTCGCCGCCTCGGCCTTGCTGCCCGCGATGGCGCAAAGCCAATCGTTGATCGTTAACGAATACAACGGCGTCACCGACACCAAGTTTTTCGACCTCGCGTTCGATGAGGCGTTTGAAGGCCGCGACTACGGCCTGTTCTTCGACGCCACCGCCGGGGCCGGCACCTACATCCCCACCAGCGCTAACGCCGACGACGATGGCTCCGATCCGCGTTGGGACCTCATCCCCACCGCCGTCGATATGCAGGGCCGCATCCTGGGCAACGGCGGTAACTGGATCGAGTTGGTGGTCACCGAAGACAACCTCGACCTCCGCGGCTGGTCGCTCGAGTGGAGCAACGCCGACACGCCCCCGGACAACGCCGGTACGGTGACATTCTCTAATGATGCGCGTTGGTCCAACCTGCGGAGCGGCACCATCGTCACCATCATCGAAACCCCCGACGATCTGGTCCCCACCCTGCCCGTGACGTTCCCCGACGGAACGACCGGCACGGCGATCAACGTCGATACCGATTTCAACACCACCCCCGACACGGGCGACTTCTCGGTCAACGCCTGGCTGGGCGACGCCACCATGTTCACCACCGGCGACTGGAAAGTGGACAACGACGACTGGCAAGTCACCATCAAAGACGACCGCGGCGCAACCGTGCAAGGGCCGATCGGTGAAGACGTGCAGGGCTACGGCGTCAACAGCCGCGAGATCGCCCGCCTCGAGGCCGACCCCATCGCGGGGCTCAACCCCGTCTCCGGCTACGATGACGGCGACTACAGCACCTTCGGTGCCCCCAACCAATACTTCGACAACACCGTGACCCAAGACTTCGATAGCCTCCGCGGCTGGTGGATCAACCGAATCGTCGGCGACGCGGATCTGGACGGCGACGTGGACCTGAACGACGGTGGCACGCTGGTCACCAACTTCGGCCAGACCACCGGCCAGTTTTGGGCCGACGGCAACTTCGACGGCGATGGCGACGTCGATCTCAACGACGGCGGCCTCCTCGTCGCCAACTTCGGCACCGGCCTCGCCCCCGCCGCCTCCGAGCCGATATCCCTTGCCACCGCCGGCGACCCCGCCGAAGCCGAGTGGGACTTCGAAGCCACGGTCGATGGCCTGTCCACCACCATCACCGTCGATGCGGCCGGCCAAGCGTTCCTGTCCACCGAAGCCCTCGACGTCGGCGTCACCCTGACCCTGCTCGAAGCCGCCGTGCCGTTCTCCGCCCAGCAAGCCGGCCCCGGCGCACAGGTCGGCGAGCTGCTCACCAGCAACTTCATCACCGGCACCGAATCGATCCTCGTCGAGGTCGACGATCTGGGCACCTACAACTTCCTGGCGCGTTGGAACGTGCTCGGCGGCCAAGAACAGTCGGCCCAGTTCTCGATCACCTTCGTCCCCGAGCCCAGCTCGCTGGCGTTGATCGGACTAGGCTCGGCGCTACTCGCGCGACGACGACAAGGCTAAGCCGTCTCTCTGGAGTGCGCCATCGTTAAGCAGCTTGTCACGTCGAGTTGTTACCAAAAGTTCACTTCACGTCTACGCGGTTGCGTTTTTCCGAAACGGGAGCGGGAGGACCTAGGTCGGTGCGGGTAGCCTCGTCGGCCAAGCCCAAACCCAAGGATTTCAAACCATGCCTCATGCATCACCTGCTCGCCGCCCGTCGGGCTTCACGCTGATCGAATTACTCGTGGTGATCGGGGTCATCGCGCTCTTGATCGGCATCCTCCTGCCGGTCCTGGGCAAAGCCCGCGCCTCGGGCCGGGCTATCGCCAGCGCTTCGAACCTGCGCCAGTGGGGTACGGGCATGGCGTTGTTTGCCAACGATAACAACGACCTGATCCCTTGGGATGGTGAAGATCAGCCCGGCCTAAGTGCAGGCACACCATTCCGCCCGACTTATGAATGGGATGAGTGGTATGCCAACGCTATTCCACCGTATCTTGGTTACCGCCGATTCAGGGAATTCTTGCCCAACGACGGAACGCCCGACGGAAACTCGATTTTTGTTGATCCAGCTGCAGAAACACCCGAAAACTATCCCGCCAACTACACCATCTCGGTTAATGGGCAAGACCGTTCATATTTCTTTACTTATGTGATCAACTCTGCTTTACCCCGAAGCGTCAACGCTCCGCCGCTTTTTGTAGTGCACAAAGAACCACGCGTAATTGATGGGTTTGAAAGACCTTCACTTGTTGATTTTTCTTCTGCTTCAAGCACAGTACTAATGATTGAGAAGCGAGCGGTACGCAATGAAATCGCGGACGAAAAATTGGGAGGAACTGATAGCGAATTTTATTCCGCTGATCTGAATCGTGTGAAGGGAGATTTTCAACGTTTTGCTGCTAGGCACAACGACGGTGGCCACCTTCTATTTGCAGATGGACATGTCGAGTTTACCGATTACTTAGACGCAATTACACAGGCCGACGGAAGCCTCGATGTCGAAAACCGCGGCATACTTCAAGGCGGCGTGGGTGCTACGCGGATGAATCGCGAGGATCGTATCTGGGCGCCTTACATTTGGCCTTACCGGTTCCCGTAAGACAGAAGGTCAAGAGATAGTGTTTTCTTTGCGCCAAACATTTTCCTGGAAATTATTCACATATCGCGTGGTGATTATCGTATCGCTTCCAATTGGGACGCTCGGCGATACTCCTGAGCAACCAAGGCTCGAACCCGTTGGCATCGTCGACGTCCCCGGCTTCACCATCGAGATCGTCGGCTACGATGCGCAGCAGCGGGTGTTGGTGGGGACGGACCCGCACTGGAAGTCGTTGGATGTGTTTGATGTCGAGGCGTTTGATCCGCTGGCGCTAACGATGTTTGATCTGGGCGGAGCAGGCGAGCCGGGGCCGCAGGGGGTGGACACGGTGTACGAGCCGACGAGCGTGGCGGTGCACCCCACGCAGCCGGTGGCGTTGGTGTCGGTGCTGGGGCGGAGCGTGGAGAAGCGGGGGTGGTTGCTGGGGGTGGACCTCCGGCGGGGCGAGGACACGCTGGGGGTGCATGTGTTGTGGCAGGGGCTGGGGTTTCATCCCGACGGGATCGCGGTGTCGCCGGACGGGCGGTGGGCTTTGGTGGCGTGCGAGGGCGAAGGGAGCCCGGACACGCCGGGCGAGGTGTGGGCCGTTGATCTGGCGGGCCTAAACGCCGATCGGCGGGTCCGCGATGGGGCGTTGCCCGCGTTTTCGTTGCCGGGGTTAGCCGAGCTGATGCAACAACCGGCCGGCGGGCTGGAGCCGGAGATCGTGGCGTTCGACCCCGCGTCGCGGTTTGCCGTGGTGAGCTTGCAGGAGAACGACGCGTTCGTCGTGGTCGCGTTGCCCGAGGGCGGATCGCCCCGGCTGGTGGGCCGGACGCTTCTCGCCGACGGGGCCAACCCCGACGGGATCGACGTGCTCGACGGCGTGCCGGGTCCGGACGGACGGCCTGGGGCCTTGGTCGCCGTGGCGGAAGAGGGGCGGTTCAACCACGCCGGGCAAACCACGGGCAATACGGTGTCGTTTTACTGGCTGGACCCGGCCGCTTTGGACCAGTCGGCGGTTTTGATGTCGCGAACGGACGTTCGGCCGTGGGTTGATGCGGGCGAGCCCGACAAACGCCGTGACCCCGAATCGGTCAAGCTGCTGCGGGCTGGCGGTCGGACGCTGGCGATCTTGACCATCGAACGCGGCGATTACCTCCTGGGACTCGACGTGACCGACCCGAGTCATCCGGTGCTGTTCGACAAAGTCAAGGTCGGCGACCGCCCCGAAGGGTTAATCCTGGTCGATCACCCTTCGGGCATCTTGATCGTCACCGGCGACGAGGGTAATCGCGGGCCGGGCACGATCAGCGTGACCCGCCTTGTCGTCGAATGATGCAGTCCGCTCGACCGATCGGCCACGCTTACTCCTATACTGCCTCCATGAATTCAGATTCCTCTATTGCTTTGTCTCGTCGCTATGTGGCCCAAGATTTCGATCCCGCCGACTGGGAACAGGTCGAGCCGTACTTCAAAACCCTACTCGAACGCGACCTCGACACCGGCGATGCGGTCGAGCAATGGCTGGCCGACTACTCTGAGCTTTCCGCCGTCATGAGCGAGTACGGCAGCCGGCGCAACATCGATCACGCCTGCCACACCGACGACCCCGAGATCGAAAAAGCCTACATGCACTGGGTCGAGAACATCGCCCCCAAGCTCGCGCCGCTGGGCAACGAACTCAAAAAGAAATACCTCGACGCCGCGGGCCTGCCCGAGCTCGACGCCGATCGCTACGACATCCTGACCCGCGAATGGAAAGCCTCGTTCGAGCTGTTCCGCGAGGCGAACGTGCCGCTGTCCACCCAGGTCACCAAGCTGAACAGCGAATACGACAAGACCATCGGCGCGATGCTCGTCGAGTACGACGGTAAGACGCAAACGCTCCAGCAACTCGCCCGCTACCAAGAAGAAACCGACCGCGGCATTCGACAAGAAACCTGGGAACTCTCGACCAACCGCCGACTGGAAGACCAAGAAAAGATCGACCAGATCTTTCAGGACACATTCGAACTCCGCGAGCAGATGGCCAAGAACGCGGACTGCGACAACTACTTGGATTATTCGTGGAAGAGTTGGCAGCGTTTCGACTACACGCCGAAGGACTGTCGGGATTTCGCCGACGCGATCGAAGCGGTCATCATGCCACGCGTGGCGGAACTGGACGAACAACGCAAGTCGGCCTTGGGGGTCGAGACGCTGCGGCCGTGGGATGGAGCGGTGGACGTGAAGGGGCGATCGCCGTTGCGGCCGTTCCCGGAAGACGATCCTCAAGCGATGGTCAATGGAAGCCGGGCGATCTTTGAGAAGATCGAACCGTCGCTCGCCCAGGATTTTTCGACGCTCCAGTTCGGCCGCAACCTCGACCTCGAAAGCCGCAAGGGCAAACGGGCCGGGGGCTTTCAAGCGTCGTTGTCTGAAGTCAAAGAACCCTTTATTTTCATGAATGCCGCGGGCACGCAACGCGACGTAGACACGATGCTGCACGAAGCGGGCCACGCGTTCCATTACATGTGGGCCAGCCGGGCCGAGCCGTTGACTTTCCTCACACACGCCCCGATCGAGTTCTGCGAGGTCGCGTCGATGTCGATGGAGCTGATGGGCTGCGATCACTACGGCGTGTTCTACGACGCCGAGGAGGAAGCGGCCCGCGCCAAACGCAAGCAACTCGAAGGCATCATCCGCTTCTTCCCGTGGATGGCAACCATCGACATGTACCAGCACTGGCTCTACACGAACCCGGGCCACGGCATCGCCGAGCGGACCGAAGCGTGGAAAAGCATCGCCGGACGATTCACCAGCCCGGTCCTGGACTACTCGGGCTACGACGACGCCGTCGCCCACCGCTGGCACGCCCAACTGCACCTGTTCCACATCCCGTTCTACTACGTCGAGTACGGCATCGCCCAACTCGGGGCGTTGCAGTTGTGGATGAAATACAAGAACGATCCGAAGTCCGCGTTGCGGGGCTACCGCGACGGCCTGACCCTCGGCGGCACCAAACCGCTGCCGGCGCTGTTTGAAGGCGCGGGAATTAAGTTCGATTTCACAAAGGACACCCTGGGGCCGCTGATCGATGCGGTGGCCGAGGAATTAGAAATACTGCCCGAGTAATTTTTCTTCCTGGAACCATCTCCCAACTCGTGCGTCTGAACCGGCAAGTATTCCGCTTGCTGGAGAGTTGTTATGTCCCGATCGATTTCGAGAGTGATCGTTGTTGTTGGGTTGTTGACAGCGGTTGTGGTGGTCTGGAACTATGCCAGCCCCTCTGCGTTTAAATCTACTCGCGATGTTTCCATGCGATTGATCGCGCAAAGCGTGGACGCGTCGGCACCGCTACAGATCGAGCCGGCCCTTGGAGGTTTCGAGCTTGACGAAGCGACGACGACAGACGCAGACATCTCCACGCGTTGGATTGTGCAAAACGCCACTATCGAGATCGAAGTGATGCATGTTGCCGAGAAGGCTCTTCTGTTGAGGAACTGGGTCGGCCAATCCGGCGGTTACGTGAGTTCCACGGAGATATTGGATGTGGATGGCGGGGTGAAGCGAGGCGAACTTGTTCTGCGCGTCCCTTCACCCCGAATGGAAGAGACGCTGGCAGAAGTGCGTCGACACGCGGATCGGGTAGTGAAAGAACAGATCGAAGCGGTGGATCGGTCGGATCAGGCCATCGATCTGGCGGCCAGGCTGCGCAACCTCGAACTAGCCGAACAAGAGATGCGTGAGTTGATGTCGTCGGTCCGGCAGGCCACGAGAAGCACCAGTGAATTGCTGCGGGTACACACCGAAGTCGTCAAACTCCGGGAGCAGGTCGAGCAACATCGCGGCCGGCTCGACACGCTGGAAGACCGCGTGCAGATGGCCATGATCAAGCTGAGTCTGCTGCCGACCGACGCCGCGAGCGGGCCGGTGGTGGCGGGATGGTCCTTCGGGGCGCAGTGGGAATCCGCCTGGCGTGTCTTGCTCTGGTTGTTGCAGGGCGTGGGGACCGCTTTGGCTTACGCGGTGACGGTGGGCCTCCCCGTGGCGATTCTTGTGGGGATCCCGGTCGGGCTGACGCGAAGGCTACTCCGCTCTCCCACAGCTTCGGCCAAGGCTTGATCAAAAAACAACCCACGCCGTACTGGCGTGGGCTCTTAATCAAAACGATGGGAGGGAAATGGCTTACCCCTTGCTTCTTCCGATCATCTTCGCCACATCTTCCGCGGCTTCTTCGAGCATCTCTTCTCGGCTTTCGCCGTAGGAGTCTTCCTTGATGCGGGAAGATTTGAGGACTTCGCCGGTGCTGCCGTTTTCGAGGGCCATCTCGGCCTTGAACTTGGCTTTGGATCGGCCGGTCCAGTAGTTGTAGCCGGACTTGCTGTAGTCGTAGACCTGGCCACGCAGCACGACTTCGTCGGCCTGGCCCAGCGGAGCGTCGGCCACGCGGATGGTGGTGAACACGTCGCTGTAGCGGTCGGTCAATTCTTCCTCGACGACCTCGGCAAACTCTTCGCCCGCCTCTTTGTCCTGCGAGTTATCGGTGAGGTTCACGAAGGGCACCACGGTAACGACGTTGTACGCCGACAGATCGATCTCGTCTTTGTAATCGCCGGTGTAGTCTGGCCACGCGGCGCGGGCGGCCTCGACTAGGCCCTTGTTCTCATCGTCTTTGTCCCCGCTGTCGTTGTCGTCGCTTCCGCCATCGCTCGAGCAGGCGATCATCGTCGTGGTCAAACACAGAAGCAGGCCCATCAGTTTCGTCAGGTCTTTCATCGGATTCATCCTCGGATCAGGGGTAGTTCTAAAACGTTTATGCAAGAGATTCGCAAAAAATAACGGCGGCCTGCGCGGCCACCGTTATGGTTCGTGATTCACCAGGGTTTGTCAACCGCTTTACGCGGCTTTGCCCTCCTCCTCGATCTCTTCGTCGTCGGCCTCTTCCCACTCGTCGTCGTCTTCGACCTCTTCGTATTCCATCTCGACGTCGGGGTCGTCTTCGTCTTCCTCGTACTCCTCTTCTTCGCCGTCGTCGGCTTCATCGACTTCTTCGTACTCGTACTCTTCTTCGTCCTCGTCGATTTCTTCTTCGTCTTCGACTTCTACCGCCGCCTCGGCGACGACCTCGGCGTCGTCATCATCAAACTCGAATTCTTCCGCTTCCTCGACCTCCGCTTCTTCCACCCGTGAGGCCTCGGCGGGACTGACGGGCGCAGCTTCCGACACGCCGTCCTCGGCCATGTCGTTCTCGATCATCTCTTTCATCGCCTCCCATTCCTCGGGGCTGATGAGAACCTCGCGGGCCTGGGCGGTCTTGTGGTGGCCAAGGATGCCGGAGGCTTCCATCTGCTCGATCATGCGGGACGCACGCGAGTAGCCGATGGTCAACCGGCGTTGCAGCAGCGACACCGAGCCCCGGCCGGTCTCGAGGACGACGAGCACCGCGTCGTTGAACAACGGATCGCGTTCTTCGTCGAGGGCGTCGGCGTTGCCGCCGTTTTTGATCTGGACGAGCTGCGGCTCGAACGACTGCTGGCTGACGGTCTTGAGGAACTTGACCGACTTGCGGATCTCGCTGTCGTCGACGAGCGTGCCCTGGGCGCGGACCAAGTCGGACGAGCGGGGCGAGAGGAACAACATGTCGCCGTGGCCCAGCAGAAGTTCGCCACCCTTAGCGTCGAGCACGATGCGCGAGTCCATGCCGGAAGCAACTTTCATGCAGACGCGGGAAGGCATGTTGGACTTGATCAGGCCGGTGACCACGTTGGCCTGCGGACGCTGGGTCGCGAGGATCAGGTGGATGCCCACCGCCCGGGCTTTCTGGGCGATGCGGACGATCGAGCCCTCGACCTCCTTGTTGGTCATCATCAGGTCGGCCAACTCGTCGATCACGAACACGAGGTACGGCAGCTTCTTGGGGATGCGCGCCGCTTCGTTGTCGTCGGTGAGTTCAAGACGGTCCTTGATCTCGTCCCAGCCCAGGTCATTGTAAGACGCGATGTCACGGACGCCGACCTCGGCGAGCAGCTCGTACCGCTCGTCCATCTTGGTCACCGCCCATTCCAGAATCTGCGCCGCTTTGTTCATCTCCGTCACGACCGGGCACATCAGGTGCGGGATGCTCTTGAACATCGACATCTCGACCATCTTCGGGTCGACCAAGACGAGCTTGAGCTCATCTGGCCGTTTGGTGAAGAGAAACGACATGATGATCGAGTTCATGCACACCGACTTACCCGAGCCCGTCGTGCCCGCGATCAGCATGTGCGGCATCGCGTTGAGGTCCTGGACCAGCGGGTTGCCCGACGCGTCCTTGCCCAGGAACATCGGCAGCTTCATCTTGGCGACGGCTTCGCGGTTAACGCTCATCAATTCCTTAAGGCGGACGCGCTCTTTCTTGAGGTTGGGCACCTCGATGCCGATCGTGTTTTTGCCGGCCATGTTGGGCACGACGCGGATGTTCGGGGCCTTGAGCGCCCGGGCCAGGTCAGAATCGACCGCCGTAATTCGAGAGACCTTCGTTCCGGGGGCGAGCTTGATCTCGAACAGCGTGATCACCGGGCCCGAGTCGATGTTGACGATCTCGCCCTTGATCTTGTACTCGAGCAGCGCTGCTTGCAGTTCCTGGCCCTGCTGCTCGACGATCTCCCGCATCTCTTCACTGAAGCCCTCTTCGGGGTCTTCGAGCAGGTCGATCTCGGGGAACTGGTAGCCGGTGAGGTCCATCTCGCGGATGGGGGCTTCGTGGGTGTCCTGCTTCTTGGCGAAGTTGATCGGGATCTGCGACATCTTGGCCCGCAACTCGTCGGGGTCGAACTTCTTTTTCGAGTTGACGTAAGCCGAGGGGGCGTCGGCCGAGACGTCTTCGTCATCGGCTCCTTCATCTTCATAGTCGCTCTCGTCTTCGCCGTCTTCGTCCTCGTATTCGTACTCGTCGTCTTCGACCGCCTCGATCGGCTCGGACCCGCCCAGACCGCCGGCGTCTTCATCGATCCCGCCCGACGCGTCGTCGTCAAAATCGCCGTGGCGCTTACGCTTGGCTTTCCTCTTGGACTTCGACGGCAGCTCGATCCGCCTGCCGTCCAGATCGTTTTCACGCTGCACGATTTCGCCCCGCCCCATGAACCCCAGCCCCGCCAAGCTCGGCATCTTCCAGAGTGGCAGGTGGATCTCCGGGATCCCGGGGAACCTTTCCCGGCTGACGTTCATCACCCGCATCGCCGCCTCGGCCAACACCCGCGGGATCGCCAACACGATCTGGTCCACCGCCAAGAGCGCCCCGATCCAGAACGCGATCCCCAGGATCAACAGACTCCCCGCCGTCGCGAAACGCCCGGCCAGTTCTTCGTGGATGAATACGCCCAGCAGGCCGCCGGGGCCTTGCGGAGCGCCGTCGTAGCCGGTGACGAATTGCGTCGTCGCCA
Source organism: Planctomycetota bacterium (assembly GCA_039199695.1). Classification (GTDB taxonomy): domain Bacteria; phylum Planctomycetota; class Phycisphaerae; order Phycisphaerales; family Phycisphaeraceae; genus Algisphaera. Next base: position 75,285 of record JBCCST010000007.1, read on the forward strand.
CCGCGATCATGCCCGACGTGGTCACGGTCATCACCGCCAGCCCCGCCGCACGGATCACCGTCTGGTTCACCGGTCGATTGGCCAGCGTCAGGACCAGCCAGGCGCCAAGGCCGATCATCGCCACCCACACGCCCGGCCCGATGACCAAGTACGCCTTGTGTGCGATCGCCGCGCCCAACGGCCCCATCCAGTTCGCGGTGTCGGCGTTGGGCACACCCACCGCGTGCGACGGCGCATCCGCCGCGTTATAGCTCAGCAGCGACGCGATCACGATCAGCCACGCCCCGATCCCCACCGCCAGACCGATCTGGCGCAAAACCGCCAACCGTTCGTCTGCTTCTTTCTGCTTCTTCGTCTTACGCTTGGCCATGTTATGGGACCCTTGCTGGTGAATCGCGATCGCAGCGCACAACCATCGCGCTGCATCCCCGAACTATCGGCCGAACGGGCCGCGCCGCGACAGATTCGGCACCGCCGATCCGGGCCGCGCCAAACCAGAAAGATCAATGAATATTGGCCTGATTCAGGGCATCGGGACCTCGCCATTTAGCGTCCCCGCCGCGGTCGCTTCGCTCTCTACCGGAGCCAAATGTCGGCCGAACCAATCGAGCATCGGCTCGTAAATCGGCCAAACCACCGTATCGCCCAGGGTCGTATGGTTAGCACTCTGAATACGGATCAGTTCTACATTCTCCCGGTTGGCCGCGTGGTACAGCCGGACCGCGTGGTCGATCGGGATCAAACGATCGTCTTCCCCGTGCACGATCAAAGTCGGGATGTCCTGCTCCGTAAGCCGATCCATGACATTGGCTTCATCGGGGTCGAAATCGCCATGCCGGCCCGCGTGATCGACGACGCGGACAAACTGCTCGTCCGACAGAAAGTTGAAGCCGATCGCCCGGCCGTAGTCCGGCACGATGTCGCGCATCGAAGTAAACGTCGAGATCAACAACATCGCCTCCACCCGTTCGTCGAGGTCGGCCAACTGCACCGCAGTCGATCCGCCAAACGACAACGCCCACAAACCCAACGGCGGAACGAACAACCCCCGGCGCTCGAGTTCGTCAAGTACCCGCTGCATATCCCGGGACTCGCGCACGCCGTAGGTCGCCCAGTCGCCGGTCGATCGGCCGTGGCCGCGCTGATCCACCAAGACCACCCGGTAGCCGTGCTCCGCCAACATCCGCGCCCACATCAGATACCAGCGCTGGTTGATCGAGTCGTAGAACCCGTGCAGAAACAACACGGTCGCTTCGGGATCACGCACCCGCCGCGGCGCATCGCCTTCGATCGCGAAGAGCCCGCGGATGTAGTCCGGGTCTTCTGCTTTGGTTTCGACGCCGACGAATTTTTCGTTGCTCGGCTCGATCACCCACACCCAAAGCGACGCGGGGTCGTCGCCGTCGATCTCGACCCGGAATTGATGGTCGATCACCGAGCCGGGCAACGCCAACGGTTGCTCCCGGTCGACTTTTGCCAACGACTTGCCGTGATTCGGCGTGCGCGTCACCCACTCACCCAACAGGCTCTCACACCCCACGGCCAAACAGCCCCCAAGGACTAAGACGGCAACGCCCACCCACCTAAGCGACCGCCGTCCATGGTGAACACAACAAACCATGGCGGGGATTGTAATCGCTGACCAAGCGCGCAGCCGCGCCGCTTTCGTTCAGTCTTTGAGATATTGGTTAAACCACCGCAGCGCCGTTCGGCGAACCCGCGTGGCGTCTTGTACGCCGAACGAGTAATGATCGGCGTCCTCAAATAAAACCAACTTGACCCGTCCGCCCCCCGCATACGCCAAGTCTCGCGCATTTTCCACCGGCACATGCAGATCCGCATTCGAGTGCATCAGCAAAACGTAGGCCTCGGTCTTCGCCATCGCGAGACGGGCATCCGATCGGTCGGGATCGAAACCACCCGCTTTGCCCGCGGCATCGACCATCGCATCGTAGCCCCAGATGCCCACCAAGCCGCTGAACCCACCTAACTGGGCTTTCGCAAAAGTAGGCAGCACGCCCCGCATCGATGAAAACGCCGAGATGGACACGACACATTTCACGCGACGGTCCATGCCCGCCAGATGCAGCGCGGTGGTCGCGCCGTACGACCCACCAAAGACGCCCAGGTCACCCGCCAAGAGTTCTCGCCGGCTCAGTTCATCGATCACCCGCCGCACATCGCGAGCTTCGCCCGGCCCGAAGGTGCTCCAGTCGCCGGTCGACGCCCCGTGCCCCCGGAGGTCCACCAACACCACGCGATAGCCGTGCTCAGCCAAGAACCGAGCCCACATCAGATAGGCCCAATCGTTTTTGTAATGCCGAAACCCGTGCAAGATCAGCACCGTCGAATGGGGATCACGCGTTTGGCGGGTCGCACCGACGGGCACCGCGAACCACAGGCCGTGTTCGTTGTCGAACATCTTTTCGTTCGACGGATCGATCACCCACGCCGATAAGACGGCTTCGGGGTCAGACACTTTCACCCGGAACCGATGGTCGATCACCGCGCCGCGCATGTCGGGCGACGCGTCATGGCTGTTAAGCTGCGATACCGCTTTGCCGTGGTTCGGCGTTTTGACCGCATACCGGCCGAGCGATCCCGCACAACCAGCGGCCATCAACACCACCAAAGCCAGGACCGCGGTACGACAAGTATGTTTTGGCATGGGTTACACCCCCGTGTGACCGAACCCACCCGCACCGCGGTCGGTGGGGGGCAGCTCATCGACTTCAACCCACGTCGTGCGGGGGACCGGCTTGATCAACATCTGCGCGATCCGCATGCCCGGCGTGATGGTGAACTCGATCGGGCCGTGGTTGATGAGCGGGACTTTGACCTCGCCGCGGTAGTCGGCATCGATCGTGCCGGGGCTGTTGGGCAGCGTGATGCCGTGCTTGCTGGCCAGGCCCGAGCGGGGCCGGACCTGCGCTTCGTAACCGACGGGCACCGCCATCACGAAACCCAACGGAATCATCAGGGTCTCGCCGGTCTCGATCGTGACCGGCCGCTCCAGACACGCCCGCAGGTCCATGCCTGCCGCGTGGGCCGACTGGTAATCGGGCAGTTCGATGTCTTGACCATGGGGCAGGCGCTGGATCGGAACTTGCAGGTCGGACGACTCGCTCATGCCACGATGTTACCCCATCTCACTCGCCGCACGACGCTCGGCCTCGCGCCGGATCATCTCACCACGGCCCCGGATCAGCCGTCGGAGATAGCCAGCTAAAAACACTCGGTCGAAGACTCGCCCGATGGGCCCGGCCGGGGACGCAAAATCGATCACGTCACGCATCACCGTCACCTCGCCGCCGTCTTCGTCGAAGAAATGATCGTGAGCGAAGCGTTTAAACGCCCCTTGGGTCATGCAGTCCCGGAAGTGGTAGGGCGGATCGAACGCCGTGATCTGCGAGGTCAGCCGCTGCCGCACGCCTAGGTGCCGGGCTTCCCACGTCACCGATTCGCCGAAGCCGATCAGCCCGGAGGTTACGCCAGCGACAGCACGCTCACCCGTATGTTCGAGTGACCTCGCATGAAATTCGGTGTCGCGGGCCAAATCAAAGCAGAGTTCGGGGGGAGCGGCGATACGGGTTTCAACGCTGATCGTCGGCATCGATTCACCACACCCCGTCGAGCATCTGGCGGATCGCGTGGGCGACGCCGTGGTCGGCGTTGGAAGCCGTGTGCCGGTCAGCTTTCTCGGCGGCACGCGGAACCGCGTTGGCCATCGCGACGCCGAGGCCGGCGTGTTCGAGCATCGCCAAGTCGTTGATCTCGTCACCGATCGCGGCGACCTGCGATGAAGCGATGCCGTGTTGCTCGGCGATCCACGACAGGCCCCGCCATTTGTTCACCCCCTTGGCGAAGACTTCGACGATAAACACCGCGTCTTCCGCTTTAGCAGTCGGCACCCCGGCGAAGCAGTGCAGGTCGACGCGGTCCGCAAAACGCTCGCCGAGTTTATCTTCCACTTCAAACGCCGCCCGGCCCGTGGCCACGACGCCGACGCGGAGGCTGTGGTGTAAATCTACGGGGGTCGGGTGACGGTTTTCGCTGACCAAAAGGTTGTTCATCGCGAACCACCGCTGGGTGTTGTCGGTGATCGCGCCGTCGCCGGTGACCAGGAAGTCGCGCCCGGTTCGTCCGTGCTCTTGGAAAACCAGGACCGCCTGGGGCAGGTCGCGCAAAAACTCGATCAACTCCAACACGAGGTGCGGCTCGATGTCCGCCAGGTCCACCGCGTGGCCCCGGTCCATCTCGACGACGACCGCTCCGGTGTTGAACACGCCCAACGAGAGCCCGGGCACGTCGCCGAGCGCGTTGAGCGATTCACGCCAACCCCGCCCGGTACACGGAACCACGAGGACCCCCGCGTCTTGCGCGTCGGCGATGGCCGCGCGGTTCTCGGCGCTCACGGTGTGGTCGGGCCCCAGCAGGGTGCCGTCGAGGTCGAGCGCGATCATCTTGTACTTCATGGGCTGAGTTTAGGGTTACGGCAAAGTGCGGCACGAAAGACCGGCCCCGGCGATCTTGGGGCATGCGTTACACGTGGGCCGGGCGGCCTTGTCGCAGGCTGGTCCAGATGGCCGACGCCAACCCGTCGCAGGTCAGGCCGAGATTCACGTTGCTCCGCAGCCGCGTCTCGGCGACGCCCAACGCGTCGATCACGCCGACCCACGGCAGCAACTTCGCTTCGGCGTCTTCGAGCGCCGCGGGATCGCATTGGTCGGCTAGCTTATCGAGTTGCTGCTGCGCGAAGGTCGCGACCAAAGAAAACATCAAGCCCGCCGCGAGCTTGTTGGCTGCTTCTTTCGAAGCGTTCTTGTGGTTCTTCACCCAGCTCTCCGCAAACCCGCCGATACGTTCGGCCATGTCCGACCCGAGGCTCGGCACCGCCCGCCCCCGCGCCATCTGCTCAAGCTGCGCCAGCACCACCCGCGCCCATTCGGTCAACTCGTAATCCAACACGAGCTTTGCTCGCCCCAAGCTGCCCTGAGCAAAACCGACCAGCCAGGAACGTTCGACCGGCTCCAAGGACTCGGCGTGTTCCTGAAGATATCGATCCAAAACTTCGTCGGGCAAGGGAACAAACGCGATCCGTTGGCACCGACTCCGAATCGTCGGCAACAAGCGATCCTCGTTGGACGTCACCAAAATAATGGTGGTCCCGCCGCCCTCGTTTGGGGTGGGCGGTTCTTCGAGGGTTTTGAGCAGGGCGTTCTGTCCCGCGGGGTTGAGGAGCTCGGCCTCGTCGACGATGAACACCTTGCCGTGGTTGAGCTGCGCCCCGAGGTAGGCCGGCTCGATCAGCGCGCTACGCAAGACGTTGACCGGGATCGAGGTCAGTTTGCGGTCGCGGGTCTGCTTGTCGTCGCTGTAACGGGCCAACTCTTTGTTGACGACGTGTAAGTCGGGGTGTGCGATATCGGGGGTGTGGCCTTCATCAACGCTGGCTTCGTCGTCGCCGCCCCGATCGCGAAAAGTCAGACAAGAAGCGCAAGCTCCGCACGCCGACTTACGACCCGCCAAGTCAGACGTGGGGTTAAAACACAGGAGCACCTTGGCGAACGCCAACGCGGTGGTGAACTTTCCGACGCCCGCGGGGCCGTGGAAAATCTGGGCGTGGTGGACCCGGCCCGAGGCGAGTTGGGCGTGCAGTTGGTCGAGCGCGTGGGTTTGGCCGTGGATGCGGTCCATGCGGGGCATCTTAACCGGGCCGGACTTCCATAGCCCGAAGGCGGGGCGTAGAATGCACCGAACTTTAAGCACATAGGGATTTCATTGCATACACAAGAAAGAGAGCCTGTAATGACGGTTTTCAAACGGTTCGGCGCTTACCGCCTGGGCTTGGCTTTGGCGGCGATTACTGCGATGGTCGTCACGACGTGGGGCGGGATTGAATGGGCGTCGGCCGACGACGGCCGAAACGTGACCTTGGACCGCGGCACGCCGTACATCATCGCGGCGGGCCGCAGCCCCATCCCGCAGGCCGGCGAAAACATCACCGAGCCGCTGCCCTACAAACGGCTGGTCGATACCCGCGGCGACGAGGTCAAAGCCAAAGCCCCCGACGGCCCGGTGACCTGGGGCGCCGCCCACAACTACGTCGGCCAACGCATCACCGTCGAAGGCAAGATCGTCAACACCTACAACCACGAAGGCAACATCTGCTTCCTCAACTTCCACGAAGACTGGCGGGGCAAGTTTTATATCCCGGTGTTCAGTGAGGTCTTCGCCGATTTACCCGAGCCGCCCGAAACCTACTTCCTGAATAAAACGATCCGCGTGACCGGCAAGGTGACCCAGCACCGCAACCGGCCCAACATCGAAGTCCGCAACATCGGCATGATCGAAATCATCGACTAGGTCGGCAAAGCGTCCCCGCGGACAATTTGTGTTCATCCTTTCTCGTCCGAAGTTTCTCTCTCGGCCTGCCCTATGCCCAAAGACCCGCACAACGCCACGCTGATCGAGCGGACCCACGCCCACGACGACCTCGCGTTTTTTCGCGTGAAATACAACGACCACGACGTCCCCGACTTCGAGCCCGGCCAGTTCGCCACGCTCGGCCTGCCCGACACCAGCCCGCTCGACCCCGACAAGCCCGTTCGTCCGGGCCGAGGCCCCAAACTCATCCGCCGGGCGTACTCGATTGCCTCGCCCGCCACGCAGAAAGAGGCGTTGGACTTCTACATCGTCCGGGTCGACGACGGCAAACTCACCCCCAGCCTCTGGGACATCGAGGTCGGCCAAACGTTATTCATGAACGACAAAATCGGCGGCCACTTCTGCCTGCCCACCGACGACGAGGGGCAAGCCACCACCGCCGACAAAACCCTCGTCATGGTCGGCACGGGTACCGGCCTCGCTCCGTTCCGCTCGATGTACCTGACCTACCGCGAGGCGCCCACGGGAGAAAAACGCTGGGATCGGTTCGTCTTGCTCGACGGATGCCGGCTGGCTCAGGACTTGGGGTACTACGAAGAGCTGTCGCAGTGGGCGGAGGACGACGAACGGTTTGTTTATCTGCCCACCGTCACCCGCGAACCGGACGACAGCGGCTGGTCGGGCTTCCGCGGCCGGGTGAACGCGCTGCTTGAGCCAGAGGCTTTCGAGGCCGCCGCCGGCGTCCCGCTCGACCCGGCGAGTTGCGAAGTGTTTCTTTGCGGCAACCCGCAGATGATCGATCAGGTCGAGGCCAAACTCACCGAACGCGGCTTCGTCACCCACGACCGCAAGCACCCCGAAGGCAACCTGCATTTCGAGCGGTACTGGTAAGGTCCCAAACCTACCCGCAACAAAAGAACCCCCCGGCCCACACGAGATGGACCGGGGAGGTGATACAGAACACGGGTATGACTCGGCCAGCACATGACCGTGCGGGACACTGTCTGGAGCGAAATCCAAAACGCGAATCAGTGAGCGTTACGCCAAACCGAGTTGGTCCACCACCGCAAGCCCATCGATCAATTCCCACTCTTCAACGATTCGCCCTTCAGCGACTCGGCTGATCACGACCCCCTGAACCTGTATTCGGCGGCCGGTGGCGGGTGTTCCTTGAAAAGAACCGAGATGAGTTCCGCGGAGCGTCAGCCGGGTACAGACCTGCTCGTCGTCTGCGAATTGTTGGTCGATCACAACCTGCAGGTCATGAAAAGCCTTTCGGTAACTGGCGAATAACGCCTTGAGTTGTTCGGGACCTTCGAGGGTTTCGGTCGGCGTGCGGTATCGGTACTCGGGGTGGACGAGTTCGTCCACGGCAGACAACTCGTTTTGATTGATGGCCCGTTCGATCAACTGACGAACGGTGTCTTGGGGTTCGGCGATTAGGGTCTGCATAAGAGATCACTCTTTCGTATTGGCTCGCCGTCGGTCAGGCAGATAAAGACGGCAGGGCGAGGATGTAGGCCGCCATGGCGAAGGTCGCGGCGACGGTGCGTACATGGTTGAAGAACGTCCAGCGGTTGAGGTAGTGCCGCCAATACTCGGCGGTGCTGCTGGCCGAGGCGTCCATGGACGCGAGGGCTTCGTTCATCGGGACATTGCCCGCCGCGGTGATGATGAACGACGCGAGATAGAGCACGCCGCCCGCAAGGAGCCAAACCGAGCCGGGCGTCTGCCAATTCAAGAGCGCAAAGCCCACGCTGGCGAGACTCAACCCGGCGGTGCCCATGAAAACCCCCATGGTGATGGGGTTCATCACGGTGAGGTTGATCGCCTGCATGGCTTCGATCCCGTGACTCGGGGCCAGTTGCCCCAAGGCTTTCATCACGAAAGTCGAGAAGGTGAAGAACAAGCCCGCGACCAAGCCGCTACCCACGGCCGCGACGACGATGAGGCAGATCAGAAGCATGCTCACGACACCACCTCTTTCATCCAAGCACCATCTGCGGCGGCTTGTCGGGCGTAGTCGGCAAAGTCGCGGGCCGGTCGACCCAGTGCTTCCTGAACACCATCGGTGAGGTATTCGTTGCGGCCGTCGAGCACCTCGTTGAACAGGTAGTTCAACAACCCCACGAAATCGGCGGGCACGCCCTCGGCGATCAACCCCGCCTCGAACTCCTCGGGAGTCACATCGACGAATTGAACCTCGATGCCCGCGGCGTCGGCGATGGTCTGGGCCGCTTCGCTGAAGGTCATCAGACGGGGGCCGGTGACTTCGTAGATCTTGCCGTGGTGCCCCGGCTCGGTCAGCGCCGCGACCGCCACGTCGGCGATGTCGTCGCAATCGACGAACGGCTCACGCACGTCACCCACCGGCAACGCCACCGTCCCGCTCATCACCAGGTCCAGGAACGCGCCTTCGCTGAAATTCTGGTTGAACCACCCGGCTCGGACCACGGTCCATTGCACGCCCGACGCGGCGACGATCTTCTCGCTTTCCTGAGCTTCGGCCTCGCCCCGCCCCGAGAGCAGCACGATCCGCGACACCCCCGCCGCGACCGCACGTTCGGTCAACGCCCCAACCTTCTCCATAGCCCCCGGAACCGTGAGGTCGGGGTAATAGGTGAGGTAGATCGCCGAGACTTCGGCAAGGGCCGCGTCCCAAGTCTCGGGCGCGTCCCAGTCAAACGGTACTTCGGCCGATCGGCTGCCGGCCCGCACCGGTCGGCCCAGGGCATTGAGCCGGTCGATCACGCGCCGGCCGGTCTTGCCGTGGCCGCCGATGACCAGGGTCAAGTCTTGGGGATGGGGTTGATTCTGAAGTTCGTTCTGCATCACAAGGTCTCCTGAAATAAAGGCTTCTCGGGGTTTGCTCGTCACCAACGCGGCGATCGACTTAACACGGAAGACAGAATATGGAGACGATTGACCATAAAATATGACAAAAAATCGACAATAATTTGCAGATCGTCCAAATATTTAGGTCTTGGTGTTTGATCGCGCAACGACTAGAATCCAGCCATGCTCGAACTCGAACCCCCCAAAACACCCACCACGCCCATCGAGCGGACCTCCGCCGTCGACCCGATGGACCACTTCCCCGTGTCGGCCGATCCGCTGGGCGAGGTGCTGCACAGCCTGCGGATGGACGGCGTGTTTTACGGCCTGTCCGAGTTCAGCCTGCCCTGGGGCCTCGACATCCCGGCCATGCCCGGCTGCCTGATGTTCCACGTCGTGACCGAGGGCTCTTGCTGGTTGACCGCCGAAGGGGCCGAGCCGCTCAAGCTCGCACCCGGCGGCTTCGTCCTCGTCCCCCATGGCGAGGGGCACCAACTCCTGAGTGATCTCGACGCCCAAGCCACGCCACTCTTCGATGTGCCCTGCGAAAAAGTCACCGACAAATACGAGATCATGCGTCACGGTGGGGGCGGCGAAATGTGCAAGATGATCTGCGGCGCGGTCCGTTTCGATCGCCCGGCGGCGGAACGCTTGCTGTCGGTCTTGCCGAAACGCATCCTCATCGACGCCTGGCGATCGACCGAAACCGAATGGATGCATTCGACCCTGCGCCTCATGGCCCAGGAAGTCGAAGCGTTGCGTCCAGGCGGCGAGACCGTCGTGACCCGCCTCGCCGACATCTTCGTGGTGCAGGCCATCCGCACCTGGATCGCCTCGGATCCCGCCGCGCAACAGGGTTGGCTGGGAGCGTTGCGCGACCCCGCCATCGGCCGGGCGTTGCAGCTGGTTCAACGCCGGCCCGAAGAGCCGTGGTCCGTCGAGTCATTGGCCGAGGCGTGCGCGATGTCACGCTCCGCGTTCGCCGCTCGGTTTGCCGAGTTGGTTGGCGAAACCCCCATCGCCTACGTCCGCCGCTGGAAGATGCGACACGCGTTAACGCTGATGCGCGACGAGGGCTTGACCGTCGGCCAGGTCTCACGTCGGCTGGGCTACGAATCCGAAGCGTCCTTTAGCCGAGCATTCAAGCGTGAGATGAACATCTCCCCCGCCAAGGCTGCGGCGCAGTAGGCGACCACCTGAAGACCACCGGCGCCTAGCGGCTTGGTTGTGGGCTCAGGCGCCAGGCGATAGCGCTACAGATAATGGCGGCCGCGCAGATGATGGTCATGACCGTGCCGGGGACGAAGTTGACGTGCCCGCCAAGATCGAGGAACAGGAAGTAACCCAAGTCTGCGAGGCCGGCCACGAGGGCGGCGAGGACGATGGCCGATCGCCGGCGCATCCAAACGAACGGAGCACAGATCGTGGTCACGGCTCCAATCCACAAGAGGTTGAAGCCGTGCTGATTGACAATCGCTCCCGCGGCATCGGGGTAGATCATCTCAAGCGTCGCGGGATCAACCGCATCGGCAATGGTTTGAATCGCTTGCGGCGTGTCCTGACTTATGGTCATGAAACCCGCCAACACGTGGACCAGCCCCCAAATAACCCAGAGCACCGCGGCACAACGGAGCAGAACGGTGGTGACCGGAAAAGATTTTGCGGCAGAGTCATCGGGCATGGTTACGCTCCTAAACAAGAGATATTCAATAACAACGGCAGTTACATTTCTGACAAATACAAGTAATCACTTTTTTGGCTTACATTGCGCCGAACGAATGCGCGGACGAACCACCGCATCCATCTGCTTCACGGTGACCGATTCGAGCTGACGCAATAGAGCCCGCTCGGCGTCACGACAGAGATCATTGATGTAAACACCCAAGACCCGCGCAACGCCTTTCCCTTCGACCGGGTGACGGCGTAAGACTTCGGGGTTGTCGGTGACGGCTTCGTAAACTTGACGAAGGTTGATGGATGAAGGCTCTTGGGCCAACACGCTTCCTCCCCCGATCCCGCGCCGTGTTTCGACCAAGCCCGCGTGCTGCAACCGGGACAACACCCGACGGATCACCACGGCGTTGGTCCCGTAGCTGTCCGCCAGTGCTTCGGACGTCAAAGGCTGGCCCTGCCGGGCGGTCAGGAATCCCACGATGTGCAAGCCGATGGCGAAGTCGCTGTTCACGGATTTAATGTAACTATTTTAGTTACATTATCAATCTTCACCGAATTTAGTATCACCGCGACTCGGCTGCGGGCTTAGTGCAAAAACAACCGCACGCCGGTGTGGGCCATGGCCATACCGTGTTGGTCGGCAGCATCGGTGACGCCCTGGTCGCGGGCGCTGCCGCCGGCCTGGGCGATGAACTTCACGCCGCTGGCCGCGGCGCGGTCGAGGTTGTCGCGGAAGGGGATGAAGGCGTCGCTGCTCAAAACCACCCCCGGAAGTTGTTGCAGCCATTGCTCACGTTCATCGGGGGTGATGGGCGACCAGTCGCCGACGAGAGCTTTGGCGAGTTCGTCGCGTTCGCCGGGGTTGAGCTCGTGGTGCCGAACAAAATTGTCGGCGGCGTTGACCTTCTCGGCCTTCGCCAATCCATCCGCGAACCGCAAGGCCAACGCCTTGGGGTGTGTCTTGAGCAGCCAACGATCGGCCTTGTCGCAGGCGATGCGGGTGCAAGCGATGCGCGACTGCTGCCCCGCGCCGATGCCCACGGCCTGACCCCGGTAGCCGACGGCGATGCTGTTGCTCTGCGTGTGCTTGAGCGTGATGGTCGCGACGATCAGCGTTTCCATGACCTCGGCCGGAATATCTTTCGCCTGGGTCACGATGTTGCTGAATGTTCCGGGGGTGATGGCAAGGTCGTTGTGGGTCTGCTCGAGGGTCAGGCCGAACTCGACGCGGGACTCAACCGCGGGCGGCGTGTAGCCCGGGTCCATGGTGAGCATGACGTACTTGCCGCCTTTCTTGGCTCGCAAGAGGTCGAACGCTTCGGGCTCGTAGGACGGGGCGATGATGCCGTCGGAGACCTCGGGCTTGATCAGATGGGCCAGCGTGATATCGATGGGTTCGGATACGGCGATGAAATCGCCGAAGGACGCGACGCGGTCGGAGCTGCGGGCCTTGGCGTAGGCGGTGGCGACGGGCGAATACTCCCCGCCCGGCACGGCGGATGGGTCGGCGTAGAAGAACGCTTGCAAAAACTCGGGCGACAACTCACCCGCCACCGCGGCCCCGGCCGGGCTGACGTGTTTAAACGACGCCGCGGCGGCTTTGCCCGTCGCGGCCTTGAGGTCGCGGACCAGCTGCCAGGCGCGGATACCGTCGAGGGCGTTGATGTACGACGGGCTGCCGTTGACCACCGCGAGCGGGCCATCGCCCAGCGGATCGTTTGCGGCGGGGGGGAGCGTGATCTGGGCGTGGGGCTGGTTGGGGTTGCAGCCGTATTTGAGGGGGATCGTGGTGCTCATGGCGGGCAGTGTAGCGGGCCGGCGGCGGGGCGTTACGATGCGTGACATGATCTCAAGTCTCACCGGCACACTCGTCGACCTCGACGCCGACAAAGCCCACCTCGCCCCCGGCCCCCCGGAAGCCAACGGCCTGGTCTACGAGGTCCTGCTGCCCGCGTTCGCCGCGACCCGGCTGTCGGTCAAGCTCGGCCAAACCGTGACGCTCCACACCTTCCCCTTCATCGAATCCACCGCCCAGGGCGCGACGATGTTCCCCCGCCTCGCGGGTTTCCTGACCCCGCAAGACAAACAGTTCTTCGAGTTGTTTGTGACCTGCAAAGGCATCGGCCACAAGCGGGCGCTGCGGGCGATGATCCTCGACACGAACACGCTCGCCAGCGCGATCGCCGACCGCGACGCGAAGCTGATCCAGACCATGCCCGAGGTCGGCAAGAAGCTCGCCGAGACGATCGTGGTCACGCTGCGCGATAAGGTCGAACACTTCGTGAGCGCCGCGGCGTACCCATCCACACCCGGAAGTGCCCCCGGAAGCGGCGCAAGCGAAGGCGATACGTCGCTCGAGGGCGGCGCAACTCCTTCCGGCGGCGGACGATTGGCCCGCGAAGCGCTCGAGGTGTTGATCCAACTCGGCGAAAACCGTACCCAAGCGGTGCAGTGGATCGATCGCGTACTGGCGGTGGAGAATGACGGTGATGATTCGGCAGATCGGCCGAGCGAAGTGCAGGACGTTGTCGCGGCGGTGTATCGGTTGAAGGCGGGAAGTTAAACCGTGAAGCGTCGTCGTGGTTCAACACCGCCGTCCCACGAACCGTATCCCTGTATCGATTGCGGGTACGACCTGCACGGTCTATCCCGCGACCGCGCCTGCCCGGAATGCGGTACGCCCATTCTGCGCTCGGCCTGGGAATACGCGGCGGCTTCGGGCGAGATCCGCCTAGACCTCTCGTCACTTTCGGACGACGAACATCAACGCTTGGCGGCCGCCGCGGCGTTCGCGGGCTCAACGCCGGACGCCGCATACATCGTGCTGATGACGCTCAACGACTTAACCCGAGCGACCGAACCGTCTGTCCCAAACCCCGAGCCGCGACACGTCGATGCCAGGACACTATGTCACAGCATCTACGCCCATTTCCATTCGATCGCACCCGACATCGGCTACGACGGTTGTCGACTCACGGGACTTGATCGGCCCCTACGGGTTGGGCTACTGGTCCAAGCCCTCGTTAGGCTTGGCTTCTTGACCACGCAACCCGACGACCGGCCGGAGGACTTCCGCGATATCCTCGGAGCGGCGCCGTGGTTCGAAAACCGCCGACGCCGCGATGTCCTAGAGAAATGGAATCAAAGACCCGGATGCTTCTGGGTCCGCTGGTGGCTGCTCGGCTTGTGGCGATTTATCGATGTGGATTATCCGCCGCAGGTCCGTCGATGGGTACGCGAAGACTGGTTGTTGCTGCAAGATGAAAGCTAGCGACAGCCATACAAAAAAGCCCCGGGTCAATGACCCGGGGCTAAATATTTTGGGAATGAGATTTGCGGGTGGGCGTTACTCCCCCGGCATGGTGGGGTCCCAGTAGAACTCGACTTGGCTGATCTTGCCGTCTTTCACTTCGTAGAGGCAGACCTCGTCCATCTGCATGCGTTGGTTGGCCATCGGGCCTTCTTTGGCGGTGACGTCGAGCCACATCCAGACCGCGAAGCTGCCGTTGCCGTGGGGGTAGGGGCCTTTGAGTTCGAGGCCGTGGACCTCGTGGCAGCCTTCCCACCAGTCGTTCCTTTCGAGGATGGCCGGCTTGCCTTCGGTGACCTGCGGCATGTCCGGCCCCATCGCGGCGGCTTCGACATGCTTGGCGTCGTCGGCATACAGGTCCACGATCGCCTCGCGGAACTTGCCTTGGTTGCAGTAGTCGGCCAGTTGCTTGCCGACGGAGAGGGCGGTGGTCAGGGCGTCACTCATGAAGGGGGCTCCAAAAATTACGGGGATCAACGGGTTGCTTTGCTCAAAGCACGAGGCTATGAAGTTATGTTTTTGTTAGTGTTTCTGCAACCGGGGATTTATCCCTAGCCTGAACCCCATCAGGCCTCGGCGGATTGCCCGTACATCGCCTCGCGGGCGTCGACGCCGCGGACGTGATAGCCCAGGGCCCGCAGACACGACCACCAGCCGCCGGAGTGTTCGCCGCGTTCGGCGGCGTTACGGCGTATGTCGTTGTAAAAAAGTTCGGTGTTTTGGGCGAAGGACACTAGATGTCACCTGGTGATCGTGAACACATTCACGCTACAACGCTATACGCACCATTGGCCGTATGAAGATGTTCAACCAAAACAATGTGATGCATAACGACTTGGTGTTGCTAATCAAAAAACCCCGTCCAGAATCATGGACCGGGCGGCTGTTATTTGATTTACGGATTGGTTTCGCCGCGGCGTTTTTCGGATCACGCTCAAACAAAGCGTCGACGACGGACCAAAGAAAGGCCACCCAGGGCGATCAGTACGCCCACGCTGGGTTCGGGGATGACGTTCGTTGAAACCGTGCCGTCGAAATCCCAGATCTGCTGGATGGCGGGGCTCTGAGGCGAAGGCTGAACGGTGTCGTCAATGTCGAGCGTAAAGCTGTTTTCGGTGATACTCAACGTGCCGTCGTCGTAGGCAAAGAAGCCTTGGAACAGAAAATTGACGGACGCATCGAAGTCAAGGTCCGTCACGGAGCCGTTGAGCAAGGTGACCGTGCCGAAATTGGTCTGGCCGCTGGTCGGCGTCAGGATCGTGGCGTAGTCGCCCCCGCCGAAACCCGCAAAAATCGAGACCACGGCACCGTCGATCACCGAGTCGAAATCGAAGCCCGAGGTATTGACGATGTTGAACGTCCCCGAAGACGACGGGGTCACGGGGGCATCGAGGATCAGCGTACCGAGGTTGGCCCAATTGTCGTTAAGCGGGAAAGCATCGACCGGCGGCCCCTGCAACTGGTCGTTCGCCAGGCTATACATCCCTTCGGGATTCAAGCCAACTTGAGCGTAACTATTCGACAGAGCGTCGATAAATCGGTTGTCGGTGTTACTACCAGGCGTCAGGCCGACGGTGACATTGGCGTGCGCGCTGGTCACTAGGCTTAATCCAAGAAAAGCAACTGTACAAAGTAGTTTCATGTGGTCTAACTCCTCCTATTGCGATTGATGAAACAGAGTCTCAGTATAAGTAAAAACACGCCGCAGCGTCAAGCGTGTATTTTTTCGCAACCCTGTTTTTTACCTATCTTTACGCAAAGCGTGATAGATATGATCACTTCGCGCAGAATACCCGGCCCTTTTCACCGCCGCGCATCACTTTTAAAGATATGTCGATTTATTTACATGTGTTACATGGTCCCGAATGGCGCTGTAGCACAGCGGGTTCGCTCCCCGGTATTAGGCGTAAGAACCTACACTCTGGGAATGCTCCAACCCCATCATCGCGCCTTGATCTTCGACTGCGACGGCACGCTCGCCGACTCCATGCCCGTCCACTGGATCGCCTGGAACACGACGCTCAAGAAGCACGGCCTCGACCACCTGCTTCCCCACGACCGTTTCATGTCGCTGGGCGGCGTCCCGGCCACGCGGATTTTTGAACTCCTGGCCCAAGAATCCGGCCGAACGCTTGACGCCCGGGCGATGACCATCGAAAAATACCAAGCCTATTTCGACCACGCCGACCAGATCACCCGGATCGAGCCGATCGTGGCGCTGGCGCTGGAATACAAGGGCAAGCTCCCGATCGCGGTCGCCACCGGAAGCACCCGCACGGGCATCACCAACACGCTCAACGCCATTGATCTGGCCGGTCATTTCGACGCCGTCGTTTGCGCCGACGACGTCGAACACCCTAAGCCGCACCCCGAGACCTTTCTCACAGCCGCCAAGAAGCTCGGCGTTGAGCCGCAGTATTGCCTGGCCTTTGAAGACGCCCCGCCCGGCATCGAGTCGGCCCGCGCGGCGGGCATGGACGTGATCGATGTCAACGACGTGCTCGCCGAGTTGAACGGCGCGACGTGACGTGACGTGACTCACGGCATTCGTATACGAATAGCGCGCTGGCCGAGCTTCTAAACACGCGAGGAACCAGGAGGTTTCGGGGTCGCGTCGAGTTAGATTTCGTCGTGGACTTGTCGCTCGGCGTCGGCCATCAGCGAGGCCATGCGTTGCCGGAGCTTCGCGGGGGTGACGCCAACGCCGGCTTCTTGGAAGTCGGCCATGACCTTGCGGTAGACGTCCTGCTCGCCCGGCTCGGCGAAATCCGCGTGCACCACATCCTGGGCGTACGCCATCGCGTCCTTGCCTTCGAACCCCAGTTGAAAGGCGGCCCATTCGCCGAGCAGGCGGTTGCGCCGGTTTCTGACCTTGAACCCCAGTTCGCTGTCGTGGGCGAGTTGGGTTTCCATCCCGCGTTTACGTTCGTCGTAACCCGACATGGCCATGTCCTTTCCGGCCCTAAGAGGCGTTCGAGGCCTACCTCAATTTTATCCGTGAGGGACAGATTTCCTTACGGAATCGCTCTGCGTTAACACATTTTCCTCGCCAAAAAACCGTCTGGTCTCTGCAGAAAGGCGGATACGCCGGCAAACATCTGGACCAACCCGCCAAGTAAGAAATATCCTTGGCGAGAGGGGTATTTAGCGTATACTTTTAACAATCTATTAACGTTAATTAATGTTTCAATTCCGCGTTTCTGCAGCCATGCCGTGACGCTTCGCGCCTGGCCGACCTTCTTATTTTCAAGCGATCGATTTCATGATGTCTAAGCCTATCTTGACGCTAGTGGTTCTCGCCTCATCGGGGATCATCGCCAACGCGATGGCCGATCGCCCGGAGAGTTCGTGGGTGACCGTCGGCGGCGACGGCAAGCTGCAGTACGCCACCGATGCCGAGGGCGACCGCATCCCCGATTTTTCCACCGCCGGTTACCGCGGCGGGCTCGAGCGCATCCCGACCGCAACGGTCCAGGCCACGGTCAACCCAGGCGTGGGCGACGACAGCGCCCGCATCCAGGCGGCGATCGACCAGGTCTCAGCGTTGCCGATCGGAGCCGATGGCCTGCGCGGCGCGGTGCTGCTTACCCGCGGCCAATACCAAGTCGCCGACACCCTCCGCATCCAAACCGACGGCGTCGTGCTCCGCGGCGAAGGCCAATACGGCAACGGCACCGTGCTCACCGCCACCGGCACCACCCAACGCAACGCGCTGGAAATCGTCGGCCCAGATTCGTCTCCGTTTTGGAGCCGCGTCGACGGCAGCACGGTGAATATCACCGACGCCTTGGTCCCGGTGGGGGCCACCAGCTTCAACGTCGAGTCCGGGCATACCTTTTCCCCCAACGACAACATCGTCATCAACCGCGGCAGCACCCAGGCCTGGTTCGAAGACATCGGCACCGATCAACTCGATAACCCCTGGCAGCCGGGCACCCGCGACCTGCGCTTCGACCGCACGATCACTGCCGTGGATGGCAACACGATCACCGTCGATGCCCCCGTGGTCAACGCGCTGGAGCAGGCCGACTACGGCGAAATGACGGTCTACCAATACACCTTCCCCGACCGCCTCCAGAACGTCGGCGTCGAGAACCTGCGCTTCGTCTCGGAAACCGACGGCACCGCGACCGACGAAGACCACGCGTGGACGGCCATCCGGCTGGACGGCGTGGAAGACACCTGGGTCCGCGAAGTCGACGCCAAAAATTTCGGCTACGCCGCCGTCAGCACCGGCCGCACCGCCAAGGCCGTCACCGTCGAAGACGTGTCCTACCTCGAACCGGTTTCTGAGGTCTCCGGCGGCCGCCGCTACTCGTTTGCCGTGCAAGGTTCGGAAACCCTGGTCCAACGCGCCTTCTCCGAAGACGCCCGGCACGATTTCGTCTTGCAAAGCTCCGCCGCCGGGCCCAACGTTTTTCTTTTCGCGACCGCCAAGGACACCAACAACGACATCGGCCCGCACCACCGCTGGTCGGCCGGCACCCTGTTCGACAACGTCCACGTTACCGGCGACAAGATCAACGCCCGCTGGCGCGGCAACTCCGGCAGCGGACACGGCTGGGCCGGGGCCAACATGGTCGTCTGGAACTCCGTTGCCGACGCCTTCGAAATCCAAAACCCGCCAACCGCGCAAAACTGGGTCATCGGCTCCACCGGCGGCCCCGTCGAGATCGGCAACTTTCGCATCGATGAATACGACGGCACGATCCAAATCGGCAACGTCGATTCCACCGGCACCCCCGTCGCTCCCAACAGCCTCTACATCGCGCAGCTCCGCGAGCGCCTCGCCACGTTTGCCGCCGCTAACAACAACGCCCCGTTGGTCGCGGTTCGGCAGGAAACGCTGCTCGCCGGGGACATCGACGGCTTTGTGAACAACGGCTCCAGCGACGACTTCAACGTCGACGCCGACTTTCTTTTCGGGGCCAACGAGAGCTCCAACTTCCCCCAAGGCACCTTCGATAGCACCGAAAAAGACCGCATGCTCGCGTTCACGTTCGACTACAACCTCGCGGAGGGCGAAGAGATCGTCGGGGCGTCGCTGGTGATGGGCCTGAAAGTACTCGACACCAACTGGTACGCCAACGATGTGCTGCGGCTGGACAATCACGCCGCACGCTTCCACCTCACCGACACGCTCGATGTCCCCACCGGTCTGCAAGCGGGCGACGAATACGCGCTGGTGCTCGACTTGGCGGATATCTTCGGCCCGCTGCTCTCGCCCTTGCAGGACGGCGAGTTCAACGTCTTTCTCTCCGACGACCACGCGATCGACTTCGCCACGCTCACCCTCGACATCGCCGCCGTGGCGGCGTTGGCGGGGGACTACAACCTCAACGGCGAGGTCGATGCGGCCGACTACACCATCTGGGCCGACAGCTTCGGCAGCACCACGAACCTCGCCGCGGACGGCAACGGCGACGGCGTGGTCGACGCGGCCGATTACACCATCTGGGCCGACAACTTTGGGGCGGGGTCGTCCACCTCGCCCGCCATCGTCCCCGAGCCGGGCATGATGGGGGTGGTGTCGTGCGGGCTGGTCTATTTTCTGCGTCGGCGATAACCGTTCTTTTTTTCTCCGCGCGAATCCATCACCGATTCATCGGACCCTCGATCCTGGCTGCGACGGCGGGGCGGTCGTGATAGGCTGTTCGGTTACGGATGTTCGCCCGGAAGGCGATCCGGATTCCGGGCCCCAACCGTTGACCCCATGGCCTCTCGAGACTTGCCGTGAACCTTTGCCAACAGACCGCCGCCACGCTGATCCCGATATTGGAGTCGGGCCAAACGACCTGCGCCCAGATCATGCAATCCGTGCTGGATCAGATCGAGCAGCGCGAGCCCGAGATCCAGGCCTTCGTCCACGTCCGTGATCGCGAGCAACTCTTGGCCGAGGCCAAGACGATCGACGAACGGCGGGCCGCGGGTGAAACCATCGGCAAGCTGGCGGGCTTGCCGATCGCGATCAAAGACAACATCTGCACTCAAGGCATCACCACGAGTTGCTCGTCAAAGATGCTGGCCAACTTCGTCCCGCCCTACGACGCGACGGTGATTCAAAAAATCGCGGCCGCCGACGGCATCGTGCTGGGCAAGACCAACATGGACGAGTTTGCCATGGGCTCGTCGACCGAAAACTCGGCGATGGGCAACACGAAAAACCCACGCGATCTTTCGAGAGTTCCGGGGGGCTCCAGTGGCGGCTCGGCGGCGGCAGTCGCGGCGGACATGACCATTCTCGCGTTGGGTTCGGACACCGGCGGATCGATCCGGCAGCCCGCGTCGTTCTGCGGCGTGGTCGGGATGAAGCCGACCTACGGCCGGGTCTCGCGGTACGGGCTGGTCGCCTACGCCTCGTCTCTCGACCAGATCGGGCCGATCGCCAAGTGCGTCGAAGACGCGGCGCTCTTGCTCGAAGTGATTAGCGGACACGACGACAAAGACTCCACCAGCCTCGACGTCAACGCCCCGGTTACCGCCGAACCCACCAAGCCCAAGACCTACCGCGTCGGCGTCCCCGCCGAGTACACGCAAGACGGCACCGACCCCGCGGTGCAGGCCGCGGTGGACCAGACCATCGCGAAGCTCGAAACGCTGGGCCACGACATCGTTCCGATCGAGTTGCCGCACACCGACTACGCGATCCCGACGTATTACCTGATCGCCTCGGCCGAGGCAAGTTCTAACCTGTCGCGCTACGCCGGGTACGCCTACGGCCACCGGGCCGAAGACGCCCAGAGCATCGACGACATGATCGCCCGCACCCGGGCTGAGGGCTTCGGCGACGAGGTCAAACGCCGGATCATGCTCGGCACCTACGCGTTGAGTTCGGGCTACGACGAGCAATACTACGAAAAGGCGCTGCGGGTCCGGCGGCTGATCCAACAAGACTTCGATGCCGCGTTTAAGAAATGCGATTTCATCGTCCACGCCGTGGCCCCGCACCCGGCGTTTAAGCTCGGCGAAAAAACCGACGACCCGCTGGCGATGTACCTCGAAGACATCTTCAGCGTCACGGCCAACCTCGCGGGCTTACCGGCGATTTCGATACCTACGGCGCAGACTTCCGGGGGGCCGCCCATCGGCGTACAGTGCGTCGCCCCGGCTTTGCAGGAAGCCGAGTTGCTGGCGATGGCCGGCCTGATCGAAAGCGCGGTCGCCGCGCCGGCGGGCTGAACCGAAAGACGCGTCCATGGCCAACGGCAAACCCAAGCTGTGCGTGATCACCACCGGCGGCACGATCGGGATGGTGCGCGACGCCGACGGCATCGCCCTGCCGCCGACCGACGAAGCCGACTTCGAGCGGATGCTCTCGCCACTGCTGGAGCGATACGAAATCGGCGTGGTCACGTTTCCCAATCAGGACAGCACCGACATGACCCCGGCCGACTGGGGCGCAATCCGCATCGCGATCCACGAAGCCCAGGCCATGCAGCCCGACGGATTCGTGATCACCCACGGCACCGACACGCTCGCCCACGCCGCGGCAACGCTGGCGTTTTCGCTCGGCCCGCCGCCGCTGCCCCAACCCGTGGTGTTCACCGGGGCGCAGCGGACGCCCGAAGACGAGGGCTACGACGGGGCGGACAACCTCGCCGCCGCGTGTGCCGTGGCGGCTAGCGAACTCGGCGAAGTCGCGGTCGTGTTCCACGGCCGGATCCTGCGTGGGTGCCGTGTCGAAAAAATCAGCCTCGACCACTTGGACGCGTTTGCCTCGCCCGAGCCGCACGGCCTGGGCCGGGTGCAACCCGACGGGACGGTGGGCCTGCACGACGATGCGGCCCGCCGTGGCCAACATCGGGAAACCTTGCCGTGGCCCGGGGAATCTTCGATCGAAGATGCGGTGTTGTCGGTCGCGTTGACGCCGGGCCTCGACCCTGCGCCCTATGTGGAGTTGATCGAGCAAGGGGACACTTTTGGGGCTGTGATTCTGCACGGATTCGGGGCCGGGCACGTGCCTGCGCGGGAGCACTACGACTGGACGGCGTTGATCCGTAGGGCGACCGCGTTGGATAAACCGGTGTTGCTCAGTGCGCCACTGATGTCGGGGCGGGGCAAGACCAGCGACTACGCGGCGGGTCGGTCGGCCGTTGAGACCGGGGCCATGGTGGCCGCCGGGCTCGTCACGCCGGCCGCCGAGATCAAGTTCCGCCAACTCGTCTCGGCCGCGTACCACCAACCCGGGCCGAACCTGGACTTTGTCCGCGAGCACATGGCCCGGTCGCACTTCGGCGAGGCGGGGCGGTTTGATCTCCTATAGTGTCGGCATGAAAGAACAGATCACGCTACGTCTGTACGAAGACCCCTCGGTGCCGACCTGTCGTGATGGCGGGCGTTACCACCCGGACGATCTGAAGGGGTGGGACGTGGACCGCGGCGACACGGTGCCGTTGACCGAAGACCACGGCGGCCGGGTGTTCGGCGTGATCGATTCGGTCGAAGACGAGCCGCGGATGGACGAAGACGGCCAACGCTACAAACTCGCGGTGGCGTGGATTCAGGATTGAGTTGTTAAGACCGGGACGCTGCGCGTCGCCCGCTAAACGGGATCAACCTTAGACCTTGGTCATCTTGCTGTTTTTGTGGGCGTCGTGATCCGTCGGCTTGCGGAAGCTGTCCAGATCGACGCTGCGGAAATACTCGATGGTCTTGGCCAAGCCCTCTTCGAGCTTGATCTTCGGTTCCCAGTCGAGTTCTTTTTTGGCCAGCGAGATGTCGGGCTTGCGTTGCAGCGGGTCGTCGTTGGGCAGGGGCAGGTAGGTGAGTTTGGATGAGCTGCCGGTGAGTTCGACGATCTTCTCGGCGAGTTGTTTGATGGTGAACTCGCCGGGGTTGCCGATGTTGACCGGACCGACGAACGCGTCTTGCGAGTCGCCGCTGGCCGGCTCGTTGTTCATGTGGGCCATGATGACATCAACCAAGTCGTCGCAGTAGCAGAAGCTGCGGGTCTGGCTGCCGTCGCCGTAGAGCGTGAGGTCTTCGCCCTTCAAAGCCTGGACGATGAAGTTGGTGACGACCCGGCCGTCGTACGGGTGCATCCGCGGGCCGTAGGTGTTGAAGATGCGAACGACGCGGATATCGACGCCGTTGGAGCGGTGGTAGTCGAAGAACAAAGTCTCGGCGGCGCGTTTGCCTTCGTCGTAGCAGGCGCGGATACCGATGGGGTTGACGTTGCCGCGGTAGGCTTCGGTCTGGGGGTGGTGCTCGGCGGTGGGGTCGCCGTAGACCTCGGAGGTCGAGGCCTGGAGGATGCGGGCCCCGGTCCGCTTGGCCATGCCGAGCATGTTGATCGCGCCCATAACCGAGACCTTCATGGTCTTGATGGGGTTGTATTGGTAGTGCACGGGCGAGGCGGGGCAGGCCATGTTGTAGATCTGATCGACCTCGAGGGTGATCGGCTCGGTGATGTCGTGGCGTACGAACTCGAAGTTCGGCTTTTCGAGCAGGTGCTCAACGTTGTGCTTCTGGCTGGTAAACAGGTTGTCCAGGCAGATCACATCGTGGCCTTGGTCGACCATGCGCTCGCAGATGTGGCTGCCGAGGAAGCCGGCCCCGCCGGTGACAAGGATGCGTTTGAGTTGAGGCACTGCTGTTCTACCGTTTCAGAGGTTCGTTTTGATTAAGCGCTCTTCACGAAGTGTCGTCGGTTGCCGCGGGCGAGGACCTTCTTGATCAGCCCTGCGGTGAAGCCCGAGGAAGGAGCGGGGATGGTGGCCAGTTGGCGGGGCGGTTGCTGCCGCCCCGATTCGAAGAGCTGGTCGAGGTAGCCCGGCTCGTCCATCGCGTGGCGCAGCCGGGAAATGAAGTGTAGCACGACACTGGACCGCGGCTGGCCGGGGTCCCTTGGCGGCATGCTCACCTGATCGGGGTCGAAGAAGCAACCCCCCGCACGCGCGGTGATCGCGGCCCACGCGGTCTGCTCCATCATCCATCGGCTCCGCGACAGGTTCCTGTCATCCGAAACAAAGTGCTCGATGAAATCCAGGTCATAGACCTCGGGGGTGAGGTAGACAAAACCGGCGTTGGCCCGGTCGACGAGTTGGACCCGGCCGGGCCCGAAATGCCGGTGCCAATAGGTCATCGAGTACGCCTCGCCGTAGTCGATCATCATCGCGATCGGCTCGTCGCCAACCCCCCTCCGATCCAGCCCGGTGAAAGGCGAGATCGCGGTCACGTCCGAGTCGACCATCGCCATCGTGCTGTTCGCGACCATCGGCATGTCGAGCAGCTTACGCATCACCACGTGGCCCTCACGCAGGCGCTGGCACGAGGGGTGCTTGGCGAGCGCCGGGATGACCAGGTCGTTGGCCTCCTCGAGGCTGATTACACGGTCGGGCTTGATGGCCACATGGATACGCTCGAGGTCCGCCTCGGTGAAGGTCCCATCGTCAAAGACCCAGAGCTTGTGTTTGTCGCGCAGGTTGGCCTGGAACGGTGGGATCAGCCGCGCAGCCATATCAACGTGCTTGTGGCACAGCATCAGGGTCACAACCAGCGGCTGCTCAGTCGGCGGGGAGTCCTCTTGTTCCAATGAGCCCGATCCTTGTGGC
>JBCCST010000008.1:0-95265 GCA_039199695.1 Planctomycetota bacterium
CATCTACCAGCACCCGGTTATGCTCAACCGCGCCCCCACGCTCCACCGCATGGGTATCCAGGCGTTCGAGCCGGTGCTCGTCGAAGGCAACGCGATCAAGATCCACCCGCTGGTCTGCGGCGGCTTCAACGCGGACTTCGACGGGGACCAGATGGCCGTCCACCTGCCGCTGTCGGTCGAGGCGCAAGCCGAGACCAGCGTGCTGATGCTGTCGCCGCACAACATCTTCTCGCCCGCCAACGGCGACCCGATCATCTCGCCGTCGCAGGACATCCTGCTCGGCGTGTACTACACCACCATGCTCCGCGGCGAGCCGTCGCCCGAGGTGGCCAAGGAACTCGTCACCCGCTCCGGCGAACTGTCCGACGACATGCTCGCCGAGATGCGGAAGTACCGCGAGTTCAAGGACCCGACCGAAGCGATCCTCGCCTACGACCTCAAGAAGATCGGCATCCACGAACCCATCGTAGTCAAGCCCGACCCCGAGAAGTACCACGGCATCGTCACCAAGGAACGCGGCGACGTCGGCCCGCTGCCCGAGACCGGCCGGATCATCACGTCCGTCGGCCGCCTGCTGTTCAACGACATCCTCGAGCCCGGCATGCCGTTCTACAACTGCGCCCTGGGTAAGAAGGGCTGCTCGCGCGTCATCGACGACACTTACCAATACCTCGGCCGACCCGCGACGATCACGCTGCTCGACAACATGAAGCAAGTCGGCTTCAAGAGGTCGACCACGTCGGGACTGTCGTTCGGCATCACCGACCTGCGCATCCCCGCCAAGAAACACGACCTCATCGCCGCGACCCAGAAGAAGGTCGACCGCGTCGAGAAGGCGTTCGACGCCGGTGCCATCACCGACCGCGAACGCTACAACCAACTGCTGGACCTCTGGACGCACTGCCGCGAAGAAGTCACCAAGGAACTGCTCAAAGAACTGCGCAGCGACCGGCGCGACGCGGACGGCAACGAGCTACCCGCCGAAGCCGCAGAAGGTTCGCTGGTCATCAACCCCGTCCATATCATGTCCGCCGAGGCGTCCGGTGCCCGGGGCAACCAGTCGCAGATTCAGCAGCTGGCCGGCATGCGTGGCCTGATGCAGAAGCCGTCGGGCGAGATCATCGAAACGCCCATCAAGGCCAACGCTCGCGAAGGCATGCGGGTTCTTGAATACTTCTCGTCGACCCACGGCGCCCGTAAGGGCTTGGCCGACACCGCGCTCAAGACCGCGGACTCGGGCTACCTGACTCGCAAGCTTTGTGACGTTGCCCAGAACCAATTCATCGCGGAGTACGATTGCGGTTCGAAGCGTGGTATCGCCAAGCGAGCGATTTACAAGGGCGAAGAGGTCGACGTGCCGCTCCGCGACCGCATCTTTGGCCGAACCGCCCGCGAGACGATCGCCAACCCGATCACCGACGAGATCATCGTTAAAGAAAACGAACTGATCACCATGGAAGCCGCTCGCAAGATCGAGGACCTGGGCATCGACACCGTCGTCGTCCGCTCCCCGCTCACCACCGAGTCGCGCAGCGGCATCTCCGTGCTCGACTACGGCATGGACCTGTCCACCGGCAAACTCGTCGAGCCCGGCCTGGCCGTCGGCATCATCGGCGCCCAGTCCATCGGCGAGCCGGGCACCCAGCTCACCATGCGGACGTTCCACACCGGCGGCGTCGCCACCACCTCGCTCGTCGATACCTCCCACCGCGCCGCCAACGGCGGCGTCATCGAGATCCGCGACTGTAACGAAGTCCCCGTCCAGGACGACGAGGGCCACGACGTCCTCGTTGCCCTCAAGCGCAACGGCGAAGTCGCCATCCTCGACGACAAGGGCCGCGAGCTCGAGAAATACAAAGTGCCTTACGGTGCCTACATCCGCGCCGAAGCCGGCCAGAAAGTCAAGAAGGGCAGCGTCCTGGTCACCTGGGACCCGCACCGCTCGGCCATCCTCGCCGAGAAGGCCGGGACCATCCGCTTCGAAGACATCGTCGTCGGCCAAACCGTCCGCGTCGAAAAAGCCCAAGGCTCGGCCGGCGAACAGCTCGAAGTCATCGAGCACAAGGGCGAGATGCACCCCCGCATCGTCATCGACGACGCCGACGGCAACATCCTCGACTTCCACTACCTGCCCGCCAAGGCCCGCATCGACGTGGCCGAGGACGATCAGATCGAGGCCGGCCACATGCTCGCCCGTCAGCCCCGCGCCGCGACCAGCTCGGCCGACATCGTCGGCGGTCTGCCCCGCGTCACGGAAATCTTCGAAGCCCGCAAGCCCAAAGACGCCGCCGTCATGGCCGAGATCTCCGGTCAGGTCGAGCTCCGCAGCGACAAGCGCAAGGGCAAGATGACCGTCATCGTCCGATCCGACTCCGGCCTCGAAGTCGATCACCACGTCCCGCAGGATCGTCACCTGCTCGTCCACTCCGGCGACCACGTCGAAGCCGGCGACCCGATCATCGACGGCCCGCTGGTCCCGCAAGATATCCTACGGATCAAGGGCGAAGAAGCGCTCTACAACTACCTCCTCGAGGAAGTGCAGAACGTCTACCGAGCCCAGGGCGTGCCGATCAACGACAAGCACATCGAGGTCATCGTCGCCCAGATGCTCCGCAAGACCCGCGTCGACAACCCCGGCGACACCGAGCTCCTGCCCAACGAAGTCGTCGACAAGTTCCGCTTCCGCGAAGCGAACGAAAAGATCGCCGGCTGCGGCAAGGTCAAAGACCCCGGCGACTCGTCGCTGGTCATCGGCAGCATCGTCACCAAGGCCGAGCTCAAGGAGATCAACGCCAAGCTCGAAGCCGACGGCAAGGCCACCGCGTCCGCCAGCAAGTGCCGACCCGCCACGGGCACGGTCCTGCTGCTGGGTATCACCAAGGCCGCGCTGCAGTCCGAGTCGTTCCTCTCCGGTGCGTCCTTCCAGGAAACCACCAAGGTGCTCACCGAAGCTGCCCTCGCCGGCAAGTCCGACGACCTGGTCGGCCTCAAGGAAAACGTCCTGCTGGGCCACCTGATCCCCGTCGGCACCGGCTTCCGCGAGTACCAGAACATGGAAGTCGTCAAGCTCGCCGAGCCCCCGGCCCAGGAAGCCTTGTCGGTCGAAGAAGAGATCGAACAAGCCGCCGCTATCGCCGAAGCCGCCGGTGCCGAGAACCCCGACGACATCACGACCACGGTCGGCGACAGCCGCCTCGTCGCCGAGTTGCTGGGCGAAGACACCACCGGCAAGAGCTAAGGCACTCTGCTCCGCGGCCTCCGGTCGGCGCGATGTTCAGATCTATTACCCCTACAACCCCGCCCCCGTGGCGGGGTTTTTCTTAGGGCCGGATTCATCCGAGTATCTAATCATAAAACACGATCAAGGCCGAATAAATCCGGCTCGACCTGCTTCATCCAGTATCCATTGCACAGTGCCATTTTGCATCAGCAGCCTGTTTGTACAAAATCTTATCGTGATGGCGAACAATCGATATTGGTGAACTATTCAGATATAACTTGGAATGCCCCCAGACTTGACATTACCCTTGACCTCGCCAAAAGATATTTATATGGTCAGGGGATGGCGTGCAAAAATAGGCTTTCTGGGTTATTTCTTGTTGCGTTTTTAGTTGTGGCACCCCTATATGCCGAACAATTACCTGCTGAAAAGCACGACGAAAATCTTTTCGGTGAACGCCTAACGGAGCGTACTACCGAGGAGGAGATCGAAAAGATCAACTTTCTCGTTACTAAGTGGCGGGAGTATCGCGAAAACATCCCAGCGTTCAAAGCGACTGGCGCTGCTAAAATGATGGTAAGCGAGGAGTCGCGATCGCGAGGTCGCCGCGATGAGTCTTACCGCGTCCAATGGATGCGAGATGGCGACTCAATGCACATCAAACTCAGTCCCTTGGGGCGCGAAGATCAGTGGCGTCGTACCAAACACGTCATCATCACGCCGACCGAGATTACCACTTTTGCAAATGGCGGAACGATTGGACAAAAATCAACTCTAAATGAAAGCGGGCGTTTTGAAGGAGAAGGAGCCAGTGGATACCTCCTTTATGGCGGCTCTGACCCGTTGGCTTGTTTCCTAACCCCCGGTGTTCACCGACGGCCAAGCGCCATGCCGAACGCTCACGTGTTTTACGCAGTGGCCAACTACACCGATCAAAATGTAAGTATTGATTACGAATTGCAACCGAATGGCACCATTATCCTTTGGTCTGTCTCCCCGAATATTCGCAAACTATCAAAACTTGTCATTGACACAAATAACAGCTATGTACCATTAGAGATGGCCAGTACTCGACTTGGCCAATCGACGGTAGATCCAATCCTGACCGTCGAATGGATGGATGCTCTGGGCACAGTGCTCCCGCAGAAGGTGAGTCAAGTCGATGCGGACGGCAACCGCTGGACGATTGATGTGGATAATTACATGCCACTTCCCGCAGGGGTGATCTTTGATGAATCGCTGAACGAAGGAAATTTGATCAGGGTAATTCACCGCCAGGGTAATTTGAAAACAGTACATACTCGGAATAATGGTAGGTGGGCATTAGAGGAAAGTAAGCAGCGTGTAACTGCAGATAGCGGTCGATCGCGATATACAGCTGTTGCTCCCTCTGGGTCATTGGGCATACCTATCGAGGTGAGTAAGACGGTAGACATTAAAATGCCCAATACCGCGAATACGGAGGTATTGCCGGATTCGTTGCTTGGCGATAGCGGTAGCGTTTCTGGCACTTCTAAGGCAATACTCGTAGGAATGGTCACCACTGCGTCGGTGATAAGTCTTTTCGTTCTGTTTTTATGGTTGAGTAGGAGCAATTCAGGAAAAAGTCTTTGACCCAGTTTGTAACATTCTCGTCAGTATTAGCTCCCTTGGGAGATGAGCTGACCCCATCGGGATCTTTGGTCCAGTTGTTATCAGAGAATCGCGGATGGGTTGTTCGGCGCGGTGGTCGGCGAGGTGTGAGCGGCTGAAACGAGATTTGATCGCGGCCCAGCGGGTTGGGGAGCGGCCGGGAGGCGACAGTGTTGTGCGCACGATTTATCGCAAAAACTAGACGAATTTTTGGGGGTCATATTTTTTCGTAGGTTATGGATTGGACGGTGCTTAAGGGTTAAGCCTCCGCAGAACGTGCGCGCGCTGGTGTCGTCGCGGCCCTGGGTATGGACGAACTCGATGCGAATTTGTTGGAAGCGTGGCATGAAGTACGGTCGCGGTTGGCGAACGACCCCGCGGCGCGGGGGCGGCGGTATGAGCGGGGGCTTCGGCAGGCGTTGCGGCGGCCGGTGCGGGCTTGGTGTGTGTCGGTGAAGGCGTCGGACACGCGGATCGAACCCTCGGCGATGCTGGACGGTGACGCGGCGGCGGCGTGCGGTCGGCGGGAGCGGCACGGCGTGGTGTTGTTCGGGTCGTTGGTGCAGCACCTGGTTCGGCCGGTCGTGATCGATTTGCCGGGGCTGCCTTACGACGAGGCGGCGCGGGCGTTGGGCATCGATGTGCGGACGATGTTTGACTGGATGGATAAGGGTTGGGTCAGTTCGCGGAAGCAGCGGGTGTCGGGCCGACGGGGCAAGGCGGGTCGGGTGGTGTGGACCGGGAGCGGCGGGGTGGATGTGTGTTTCCCGCAGGGGCGGGAGGGTGGTGCGGTTCCGGGAGGATGGGGTTCGTTGTGGCGGGAGTTGTGGCGGCAGGTGCCGGAAGAGTTTGAGCAGACGGTGGAGCGGGTGCCGCGGATGCGGCCCCGGAAAGCTGAAGCCCGCACGCCGCCCCCGGAAGTAGAACTTGGTCTGTGGGGTGAACATTTCCGGGGGCGGGGGGACTTCCGGGGGTTCCGGGGGTGGGATTGGGTATGTCCGGGGCGGGAGTTGGCGGACGGGACGTGGGCGGGTTGTGGGCGGGTGTGTAAGAAGTTGGTGGCGCCGTTGCCGGTGTGGACGATTGAGCGGATGTTACCGCCTCCGGAAACGCCCCCGGAAACGCCCCCGGGTGGTGGTGGGGGCACGCGGGCTGAAGCCCGCACGCCGAGGCGGCTGGATACGGTGGGCGTGGCGGAGTATGAACCGCGGCGTTCGCGGTTTGCGTGTGCGAAGTGTTGGAACGTGCAACACACCGCCAGTGATCCCGACGCGGCGTGGAACCAGTTGGTCACGGCGATCAGCGGCGGGCTGTTGTACGGCCGAGAGGTGCGTCGGCCGACGGGGATCACATAAAGCCAGGGCCGTCGGCCGCGCAGTTTTATGCCTAAGGATCACCCCAGCATCGCGGCACACACGTACACCGCGAGGAACAACGCGGCGATGTCGGCGATGAGGCCGGCGAGCACGGCGTGGCGGGTGCGTTTGATGCCCACGGCCCCGAAGTAGACCGCGATGACGTAGAACGTGGTCTCGGTCGAGCCGAACATGACCGCGGCGGTCTTGGTGACCAGCGACTGGGCGCCGAACTGGCCTTCGATGTCGGCGAGGATGCCTAGCGAGCCCGAGCCCGTGAGCGGGCGGGCGATCATCATGGGCAGCAGGTTAGGGTCGATGCCGAGCAGCGAAAACGCGGGGTCGAGCACTTCGATCATCAGGTCCATCGCGCCCGAGGCGCGGAACATCGCAATGGCCACGAGGATGGCGACGAGGTAGGGGATGATCATCACGGCGATGCCGAAGCCTTCTTTGGCGCCCTCGACGAAGCATTCGTAGACGGGCACTTTTTTGAAGAGGCCGTAGACCGGCAGGCCGACGATGATTGCGGGGATGCAGAGGACGCTGATGGCGGAGACGAGGTCGGAGAAGAATGCGGTCACGCGTCACCCCCTTTCTCCGAGCCGGTAGAGTCTTCGGCGGATGAGGCTTCGTCACTTCCGGGGGTCGGGGTAAGACCGTTGCGGAGCGGGTTGGTTTTGTTGAAGACGGGGATGCGTTCGAGCGACCGGGCGGCGGCGATGCCGATGCACAACGAGATGCCGGTGACCACGAGGATGGGCAGCCAGAGCTGGCCGGTGGCGATGCCCATAACCGCGACGAGGGTGGCGGGGGGCAGGAGCTGGACGCTGGCGGTGTTGATCGCGAGGAAGGTGCACATGCCGTTGGTGGCGGTGTCTTTCTCGGGGTTGAGTTTCTGCATCTCTTCCATCGCCTTGATGCCCATGGGCGTCGCGGCGTTGCCCAGGCCCAGGACGTTGGCCGCGAGGTTGAGCGCGATCATGCCGATGGCGGGGTGGCCCTTGGGGATTTCGGGGAAGAGGGGGTGGAGGAACGGCTCGATGACTTTGACCAAGACGTTCACCAGTCCGCCGGCCTCGGCAATCTTGACGATGCCCAGCCACAACGCGAGGACGCCGACCAACGGCAGGGCGATGCTCATCACCGCGATCTTGGCCATGTCGAACGCGGCTTGCGTGATGGCCTGCACTTTGACGAACGACACCTCGGCGAGTTGGGCTTGGGCCGGCAGATTCTCGAACGAATCGAGTTGCCCGATGTCGTCGGGTAGGCCGGCGACGGGGAAACGGAACACGCCGTCGGTCGCGGCGACGATCTGGTCCATCGGGGCGGGCAGGTCGAGTTCGCCGCCGATGAACTCGAGGCCGTCTTCGCCGTCTTCGAGGACGCCGGTGATCGGTGCGGCGAAGGCGGCGCGGATGGCGCGTTCGTGATCGCCGAGGATCGAAGGCGGCGGGAACGGGTCGGGCCGATCGAGGCTGGGGTTGTTGGCGTCCCAGTCGGACTGGGCCTGCGTGCGTTCCTCGGCAAGTTGCTCAGTGAGGCCGAAGTGTTCGATGAACGTTTCGCTGTCGAGGTGAAGCTCGACCGGGATACGGCTCGCCTTGCGGTCGCGTAGATCAACGGGACGCGAACTGATCTCGACCGCCAGCGGCTGGCCGTTGCGGTAGGTTTCGTTGACTTGGTCACGGATGTCGTAGAAGAGCGCAAACCCGAGGCTGGCGACGATGAGACCGGTCCAGATGTAATTGAGCATGCCGCAAGATAACCATTCGCGGCGCGGTCCGCGAGAACAAATCCGCGCTTCGGGGCAACGGCATGACGTCGGCGTGACATCATCGCGACGGGTCCCATCAAAAAACCCCACGCCGATCAAGGCGTGGGGCTGGAGGTTTATTGGCGAGATTAAACGTGTTGCGTGAAAGCGCTGCTCACCGACGGCGAGCGAGGATCGTCAGTCCGCCGAGGAGGCCCAAGGCCAGGGTGCCGGGCTCGGGGATGGGCGTGTAGTCAACGGACACGTTGGTGATGTCGATGCCGTTGTCCGGATCGCCGGCCGAGTTGGAGGAGCCGAACGCGCCGCTGGACGAGCCTAAGGCGAGCATGCCGAAGTCAAACGACTGGGGGGTGTCGTCGACGCGGGTCAGCGAGTTGCCCAGGAAATCGACGGTGACTTCGAGTTCGTCCGCGAGATTGCGGGTAAAGGTCAAGGTGAGGGTGTAGTCGGTGTCGGCGGTGATCGCGTAGCCGATGTCCGGACCGCTGCCCAAGGAGGTGAAGCCCGAGTTGGTCGACAGCAGGCGTCCCGTGGTGGACGGGTCGGATTCACGGATATCCAGGTCCGACGTGGGGTCGGAGCTTTCGACATCGATCTCGGTGAAGTAGCCGAACAGGCCGCTGTAATCGGGGTTTGGGTTTGACGAGTTGTACGAGGTGTTTTGTCCGAGCTCCGACGCCGACGTACGGCCGAGGTTGTCGAACACGCCGAACTTGAAGTCTTCCGCGCCGGTCTTGATCGTTGCGGGGGTGGTGAAGTCGATGCTCGCGCTGAGGCTGTCGCCCTGATTGAGGGTGACCGTATCGAACAACGCGTGGATCTGACGGCCCGAGCTGCCGCTGACCAGCCCGATTGAGTTGGTGTTGAACTCAATCGCGCTCGAGGTGGACGAGGCGAAATAGTCGGCATCGGTGGTCACCGTGCCGTCGACCGCGAAGTTGTCGTCAACGATGCTGACGGCTTGAGACGTCCCGGCAAACATGGCCAAGACACCAGCCGAAAGAAGCAGGTGGGTGTGAGATCGGATCATATTCAAATTCCTCCAAAAGGGCGGTACAACAAAGAAGTGAAAAAACGGGTGAAGCACGAGTGTTCTTATCTCGTTACAAGATTATGCGCGATTATTAAACTTGAGTCAAGAGATAATTTATGCAAATTTAAATTCGCATCCCGGCTGTCTTGAGACTTCGTGATCGCCAAAAATTCAGAAAAAATACGGAAAAATCAAAGCAAAGAGCAGACGGGTCGCTTGACGCTGCGAACGACGCGATTTAATTTTGGAACAATCGGCAAATTATTTGATAAATAAATGTTCATTATTGAGTTAATTTCCCAGAAACCTCTTCGCCTGCGCCGAGTTCAAGTTCCGGCACCGACGCAGCCCCCGGCCCGCCGGCCTCGGATACATCAAAAAACTAGCATGGCGGCCGCTAGAAGCCACATCCCCGCCGCGATGAGCAGCTTGGCCGCGGCGCCCGACAGCTTGCCGACCGCGGCGCCCTTGAAGCCCTGAGCCGTCTCGGCCCAGCTTCTGCCCGCCCATTTATCCCCCAGCGACGCCCCGGCCCCCGCGCCCAGCGCGGCCCCCAGCAGCGTGCCCACGATCGGGATCGGGATCAGGAAGGAGCCCAGGATCGCCCCCATAATCGCGGTGGCGATCGAAATCACCGCCCCCCGTTTCGATCCGCCCGCCTGCGTGGACCCCAAAGCGCTGGCGGCGAACTCGACCAACTCCCCCAGAATCGCTAGCCCCAGCAGGCCCGCCAGCGTCCACCACCCGTACGACACGTGTTCCTGCCCCCACCGCAGCCACGCAAACACCGCGGTCGCCGCGATCATCAGCCACGTCCCCGGCAACTGCAACGCCACCAACACCACGCCCGCCGCGTTCACCAGCAGCAGCACCCCGACCAACATCACCAGCAGCGTGATTTCCCACATGGCCCCATGATAGCGCGATCGTTCTCGGCCGCGCTTCCGATCACCGCGGCGTCTACGCGGCGGCCGCGTGTTGCGTGATCCGTCCCAGCGCGTCCAACTCGCCGACGACGATCAAGACGTCGTTTGCTTGCAACACCTCGCCGTAGCTTGGTCGAACGCGGGCGGGTTGTCCTTCTCGTTTGAGCGCGACGAATACCAGCTGCGGCTCACACTCGCTTAGTTCACGCATCGTCATCCCCGCCAACGGCGAGTCTGCGGGCACGCGCATCTCGGTCAGTTGATAACCGTCTTCGCCGGCGTGCGCCAGAAAGTCCGTCATGTGGGGGCGGACGAGCAGGTTCGCGATCGTGTGTCCGCCGTGGGTCTCGGGCGCGACCACGCGGTCCGCGCCCGCCCGGCGGAACTTCGCTTCGGTGTCGGGGTCGCCCGATCGGCAGACGATCAGGCACTCCGCGTTGAGCTCCCGCGCGGTCAGCGTGATGACCAGGTTGTCGTTGTCCGACGGCGCGGCGGCCACCAATCCCTTGCAACGCTTGATCCCTGCGATCAGTAGGGTGTCGTCGACCGTCGCGTTGCCTTCGATGGCGAGGTGCCCGTGCGCGCGGGCCCACTCGCAGCGTTCGGGGTTGCGGTCGATTACCACCAGCGGCAGCCCCGATGCTTCAAACTGTTCGCACACCGCCCGGCCGACCCGGCCGGCGCCGCACACGATGTAATGATCCGACAGCTTCTCGATGGTCTTGAGCATCTTGCGTCTCCAAGCGGCCCGGTTCGTGACCGCTAGTTGCACCACCTGCCCGAAGGCATACGTCGTCACCGCGATCCCGGCCAGCAGCAGGAAGAGCGCGAACAACTCGCCCTTCGTGTCCAGCCCGTTGTCGCCGTAGCCGACGGTGGTGATGGTGATCAGGGTGAAAAAGAACGCGTCCCACGGCGTCCAGTGTTCTTCGAGCAGGGTAAAGCCCGCCGTGCCGATCGCGATCACGATCAGCATCGCCAGCACCGCGTGGGCGACGTTGCGCCGTTGCCGTTGGTGCTCGGTGAATTCGCTGAAGTGATGGGTGGGGGTGCGGGGCATGATTGACACACCAAAAAAGCGCAAAAGCGCGGGCGATATCAGAAACATCGGATCGACCACGCGGTCTCATCACCGGACAACGAGGTGGATCCCCAGAATGCAAACTTCTTTCTCCCTCAGCGGGCGGTCGCGCTGAGTTACCGGACACCCGGTCCGCCCATCACTAACGCAGCAGTTCGCATCCCTAGCTCAAGGGTTTGTAGGGCGGGTCCGACGACGCGGGTTGCGTGGCTTGTTCCACCCGGGTCATGAACGCGTGGTTCAAAAGCCCGTCCCGCGACTCGCCCACGTCGATCTTGACCGGCGGCGCGGCGGGCAGCCCGGTGGTCTGCTCCAGATATCGCAACGCCCGGCGGACACGCGTCGTGAGTTGATCGAACGGCTGCGGTAAAGACGCGTCGTCGTCCACGATCAGTTCCAACCACTGCACGCCCGGCTGGGCCGAGACCAAGAGCACCGACCACCACCACCCGTGGTCGATGGTTTGGCCGTACGGACCGGTGGTGCGGGTGAGTTGACGCTGGACCACCACCGCCAGGCCGGCGTAGCGTTCGAGATTAAAGTCGCGGGACGGAAAAATCTGTCCCCGCCGCCGCAGCCGTAGGGTTTGGCCGTCGAGCATCAACGTCAGCGTGATGCGTTCCCGCTTGGCCAGGATCGGCAGCAACGCCGCGAGGGCCACGAGCGCTCCCATGGCCGACCAATACAACGTGTCGCCGACCGGGCCGAGCGTGGCTTGGGTCTGGTTGACCTTCGTCTGTTGTTGGGCCACCTCACGCTGCAGGTTCGCGGCGCGACGTTGATCTTGTTCCGCCACGCGCTGCCCGATCGATCCGGATTCTTGCGCGGTGCTTCCGGCCCGGCTGCGCTGGGCTTGTTGCTCGGCGAGTGCGAGTTGTTGCTCGAGGTCGTGGAGTTTGTTTCGCTCGGCGGTCACCGCTCGGCAGCCGGGAGGGAAGCCGAAAACCAACGCGAGCAACCCGGCCAAGATCAACATCAACACCGACCCGCGCATCGAACGGACCACCGTTTTGGACGAGGGCCGCATCGCCAATCGGCCGGCGGCCGAGTCGTCGAGTTCCCAGTCCAGGCAGTGGCAGCGTGCGGGTCGCATGGTTTACCGATTAGAACCGATCGGTGCGTGGCGAGTGCAGGTTTTGGCGGAGTCCGAGTCACACTTCCGCGATTTTAATAGTTAATTACTTGGCAACAGCGATGCGGTCGTAGGTGTTCACCGTGAACGCATACGCATGCCGGGCGTCGGCCAAGTGGTGGCGGGCGTCGGTGAGCGACCACTGGCTTTTGTCGAATTCGGGGAAGAAGGTCTGGCCGGCGAGCGTGGTGTGGACGGTGGTGAGCACCATGCGGTCGACGCGCGGCAGCGCGAGTTCGTAAATCTTCGCTCCGCCGATGATGTAGGGCTCGGGGTCCGAGTCGCCGACGAGTTCGAGCGCTTCGTCGAGGTCGTGACACACCTCGATCTGGTCCGCGACATCGGCCGGCGGCCGCCAGTCGGCCTGCCGCGTGAGCACGAGGTTCCGGCGGTGGGGCAGCGGCTTGCCCTCGGTCTCGAAGTTCACCCGCCCCATGATGACCGGGTGGCCCAGCGTGTACGCCCGGAACTGGGCCATCTCGTCCGGCAGCTTCCACGGCAGCCCGCCGTCGACACCGATGACGCGGTTCTCCGTCATCGCGGCGATCAAAGATAGGCGGGGTGAGGGATTAGTATTCATCAAATCAACCACATGAATGCGCTACGGATGTTTGTGGGTGAGAGTAATATTGACATGGCCGACACTAAGAGCCGGGTTGATCAGGGACCAAATGCTATGCGATTGATTAAGATTTTGCTGCTATTGAGCGTTGCTGTTTCCGCAGCGGCGTGTGCAGGGACCCCGCCTTCGGACAGCCGTATCGTGGGGACATGGCGCTGGATTCAAGCTGGGGATCAAGAAGCGCCTTTTCCGAACTACCAAACATTTGATGCAACAGGTTCTTGGGCAAGTTGGCCGACGCCTTGGGGGGAGATTCAGCGATCGAATTATATTTTTGAGGACGGAGCGATTCGTATTGGCGAGGGCGATACTGCATATGTACTCACCGGTGTTGAAATTCAACGCGACCAATTGACGTTCACCGGGGAAGACAATGGACGCTCCTTAACCATGCGATACGTTCGAGAGCCCGAATTTTTGGAGCCTGGTTGGTTGTCGCCGGAAGATTTAGCGCGTATCACACCGCGATCGGCGCCTTGATGCTGGGGTGGGGGTCGTAGTTTTCGAGGGTGAAGTCGTCGTAGGTGAACGCGAACAGGTCGGTGATGGCCGGGTTGAGTTTCATCGTGGGCAGCGGCCGCGGGTCGCGGCTCAGTTGTTCACGGGCCTGCTCGAAGTGATTTGAATAAAGGTGGGCGTCGCCGAGGGTGTGGACGAATTCGCCGGGCACCAGGTCGCAGACCTGCGCGATCATCATGGTGAGCAACGCGTAGCTGGCGATGTTGAACGGCACGCCGAGGAAGATGTCGGCCGAGCGTTGGTACAACTGACAGGACAGCTTGCCGGGCGAGTTGTCACTTCCGGGGGCGACGTAAAACTGGAACAGGCAGTGGCAGGGCGGCAAGGCCATCTGGTCGAGTTGGCCGGGGTTCCAGGCGCAGACGATGTGTCGGCGCGAATCCGGGTTGTTGCGCAGCGAATCGAGGACGTTTTGGATCTGGTCGACGCTGCCGCCGTTGGGCGTGGGGAAGCTGCGCCACTGGTGACCGTAGACCGGGCCGAGCTCGCCGTGCTCGTCGGCCCACTCGTCCCAGATGGTGACGCCGTTGTTCTGGAGGTAGTGGACGTTGGTGTCGCCGCGGAGGAACCAGAGCAGCTCGTGGATGATCGAGCGGAGGTGGAGCTTCTTTGTAGTGACGCAAGGGAAGCCACCTCCCGAATCACGGCTGAGGTCAAAACGCATTTGATAGCCAAAGACCGAGCGGGTACCGGTACCGGTACGGTCGGGCTTGTCGACGCCGTGGTTGAGGACGTGTTGGAGCAGGTCGTGGTAGGGCTGCATGGTGAAGATTGTACCGGGGTGGGGCGACGCATAAAGCCGTGACCGGCGACCGTGTCTTGGGGGACCTCAACGGCAGAATTGGTGGTTGTAACATACGAAGGTATGCCAACGCGTCCCGATCACTCCATGCCCTGGAAATACGCCTGGGCGTATCTGCGACTACGCTTCAAGCAGGCCGAGCTAAATGATGAGTACCCTGCATGTAAGCGGTGTGGGTACCCCGTTCGCGAGGCTTCGGCCGAGGCGTGTGTCGAGTGTGGGGCCGCATTAGCGGGAACGGTCATCGACCCGGTTATGGCGCGGAAAGCCGCGGTGAGATGGATTGCGAGCTTAATCGCGTCGGCTTTGATCGGGTTGGCCATCGCCTCAACTTTGTGGTTTGGGCGTGCCTGGTCTCAGGAACACGTCTTACCACGCCGCGCCGAGGTGAAGGGGTTGTCAGATGTGTTTGTGCTGAACCCGTCGGCACGGCCAGCCACCTATCCACGTCTCGAATATGTCAGGATCGATCATCGTCCCGCTCCATCTTTGTACTGGCCGCTATGGTCTGCAAGTTACCCGGATTCGACTCGGCTAACGCTGTCAAGCGAAATTTACATGAACCCCTCCACCATAGTGGTTGCAGATTTCATGGTAGCCGACTGTTCTGAAACCCAAGTGCGCATCAACGCCGGTTGGAGCGACGCTCGGCTTGGAGCTTGGAAGCCTCTTGAGACTGCTGAAGTAGTCAGACTCTTGTCGTTGTCTAACTCGCCTGTACCGGTTGATGATCCGATCCACGAGCAGGTCGGCGCGGACCTTGTGGATTGGATCGAGGGGGTTACCGCGATTCGTAAAGAGAGGGGCGAAGGGTTATTCCTTCTCCCTTCGACGCAGGTTCTTCAGTTTTTAGGCACAACGCCGACCTATTGGCCGCGATCTTTGTGGACCCCGACGTGGGCTTGGTGGGCTTATGCTTTCGTGGGATTGGGGCTTTGGTTGGGGGGCACCAGGCTGATCTGGCGTTGGTTTTTTCATCGAATCGGTCGGAATGACATCCGTGCCGAGGTGCGGTAGACTCTGAAAATGCTTTTGACTCTCGCGTCCAGTTCGTTTTCCATGTGGGCCGCCGTCGGCGTGTTGTTGCTGATGGCGATCGCGTTCGGCGCGGGGAATGTGTTTTTGACGCACGTGCTCGGCCCCAGCCGCAAGGGCGAGGTCAAGGGCACGGTGTACGAATCGGGGATGAACCCGGTCGGCGACGCCCGCCGGCGGTTCAACGTGCGGTTTTACGTCGTGGCGATGACGTTTCTGCTGTTCGACGTGGAAATCGTGTTCTTGTATCCGTGGGCGACGACGTTCCCGAGCCTCGGCGGGGTGGAGGGCGAGGCGCTGACGCCGATGTTCTTCGGCCGGATGTTGTTCTTCATCCTGACCAGTATCCTGGCGTTCGCGTATGCGTGGCGTAAGGGCGTCTTCCGCTACGACTGAGTCGAAGCGACGGCATGCTTGCATAAGTTTTTCAGGTTTTCTCCGGGCGCGGATTTATAACGTTGCGGGGTAAAGAGTCACCGCACTTCGATTGTTGCCTTTGGGTTTAGGCGTGTAGCCACCAGCGGCATCTTTGTTGCATGGAAAGATAAACCGTTTTATCTGATCTTTGTTGTCAATCCCGCGCAAAAATCAGACGGCGGTTTTCCGTCGATTGCGTTTTGGTAGGGCGCATAAAAGACCCCGCCGGGTCGGGGGGTGGTATACGCCAGCGGGGCAGAAGATGATCAACGCGGCGTGTGAGATCAACCCCCACGTCGCTTTCATCACTTCACTTACCTAGATAGTTCCGCGGCGAGCGGGTGTAAAGGGGCTAAAGTCGATTCGCTAGTAAATTCAGGTGTTCACCCGAAGCGGTTTTCTCAAAAGAACCTACGATCGTCTGCCGATGGAACATGCGTTCCGAGTGGGATATGGAACAAATGTTCCAGGTGCGGTGATGAATCACGCCGCGCTTTAACCGAAACATCGCTAACGCCAAAACGATCGTGATGTTCGTTCGGAATGGACTCCGAGGGACTGGAGACAAGAATCATCGACGTTGATATCAGTGCCTTAACGCAACGCGAGCAGCAAGTATTGGCCATGATCGGCCGGGGCTACTCGATCCCGAAGATCGCCGAGAAGTTGTTTCGGAGTCAGAAGACCATCGAGACCCACCGCCAGTCGCTGGGCCGGAAGCTCGGCGCAAGCAACCGGGTTCAACTCGCGCGGATCGCGATTCAAGTCGGGTTGGCCCCGCTGGAACTCGGCACGACCGGTACGTTGGCCGAGACACCGGACCTCCGCAGCGAACTCGGGGCCGACGAACGCACGGCAGAAAGGTTGCAGCGGATCGAGTCGGCGTGTGCTTCCGTGGTGGACGTGGCCTACGCCCAGGCGTTATGCCAAGCCCTCTGCGGGACCCTCGGCACCGCGGGCGCGGGCTTGTTTGCCTGGGAAAACGATCAAGCGAAGATGCGTTCGGTGGCGGTGGTGGTTCAGGGCGTACCCGTCGACGAAACGAGTATCGACTTGGCGGGATCGCCCTGCGAGCAGACGATGAAGTCGGGTTTCTTCCGCGGTGAAGGCAAGGCCGAGGCCTCGTGCCCCGCCTTGGATTCCATGGTTTCTGGCGACGTGCAGAGCTACATGGGGATCCGACTCGACGACCCCCAGTCGCCCGATCCCCTGGGCACGTTGATGGTCTTTTTGGACCAACCCGCTGCGTTCGACGCCGGCGTCGAACCCGTGCTGCGCGTCTGCGCCCGCCGCGCCGCGGCGGAGCTTGGGCGCATCCAACTGATCGATAGCCTGCAACGTAGCGTCGAGTCGCTCGAAGAAAGGCTCGCCCAAATCGAAGAAGGCTAAGCTTGGCCCAAACCATGTAGCAAAAGATCGCGCTTAGCGATGTCTCGACATGATCGGGGCATGCGAAAGATCATCCGTTCGATGGAATGCGCCTGATTCAATCTAAAATTGAGCAAAACGGATTGCCGTCTCACCGCGAAATGCCCAGCAGGTCCAACCCGATATCGCTGTTGGGGTCCAGGTCGAAGGGCGGTTCTTCCACAAACTCGTAAGTACCCCCCAAACGTTGCGCAATCGCTTGCAGCGTGCGGTTGTCAGGATTGGGATAGAAGAACTGGACCGTGTGCACGACGGCGGGCCCGGTCCCCAGTAGCCGTTCAATATCACCCACGTTGATCGCGGCCGAATTCCCTCGTTCCCCGAACTTATCGTCCGACAGAATGAAAATATCCGTCGGGTCGTACTGCTGAGCCTGTTGCAAAGCGTTCATCGGCTCGGACTTGCCTCTCGGCCGAACGTTACCCGTGTCCGGATCGGCCCAGGCCAATACCCGCTCACGGCTTAAGCTGTCGGCCAAGGTCAAGCCCGCGGGCGGCACCTCGATCACTTCGCCGCTGCGGAAAAACAAGACCGCAAACCGATCACGATCCGTCAACGTGTCGAGCCGCTGTTCCAGCCACGACAGCGCACCCTGGTTCATCGAATCCACCATCGAGCCCGACGCATCGATCACGAACACGATCCGACGGGCCGGCCCGACCACCGCGGGCGTGACCGCGTCTTCCACTTGCTCTTCATCGCCAGACTCGATCTCCCGCAAAGCGTCAGCGGTTGGTCCGGCCCCCCCGGTAAGCGGGTCGGGGATGATGCTGGCGCTGATCCCGGGCGTAGGCGTCGGATCGATCATCGCCAACGTGGGCAGTTCCGCCTCCGCCGAGGTCGGCTCGAGCTTGGCGGGCAGGTCCGCGACCGTGACGGGCTCCTCAACGCGCTCCACCATCGGAGCCGGCGTCGGGCTCGCGGGTGCCGCGGCGGCGGGCGTCGTGCGCGGTGCGGGGACCGACAACGTCGGCGCTTGGCCAAACGCATCGGACTTGGTCGCGACCGGGGTCGGCTCCGAAACCGCCGGGGTGGGGGCGGGTTGAGCCGTGTTGACGGGACCTGAGGTGGGGGCCGCGTCGGCTAACTTCGGCGTCGTTTCCGTTGTTTTGGCGATATTGTTGTCGCTCGGCGTGGGTTGAGGGCCTCCGCCGGGGGTGACGCCGGTAATCGACGAATCGTTGCTGTTGAACAGGGTCAACCAGACGCCACCGCCGACCACCAACGCGAACACCACCAAAGCCAGCACGCCCTTGAGCCGCGAGGATTGCTGGCCGGACCACGCCAGCTCCAGCTCTTGTTGTTCTTCGGAATCCACGAGGTCGGGTTCGCGCGGCTCATCCGCCGCCGCCACGGGTTCGGGCTCGGCGGGCGGTGCAGCATCGGACTCCGCCGTCGTGCTGGGTGGGGCGTCGGCCGGGTCGTCGTCCAACGCCAACTCGTCATCCAAGTTAATCGACGAAAGATCGTCATCCAACTCGACGTCGAGCCCGGTATCGTCGTGGGCTGCGTGGTCTTGCTGGACTTGAGGGGCCTGAGGTGCTGCGTCGTCGAGCGCGACTTCATCTTCGGCTTCCACCGAAGCGTCTTCGTTCGGCCCGTCCGGCGCGGGCATGCCCAGCGACAGCCCGACCACCGGCGGCGCTTCATCGTCTGCGTCGACGCCGGATATAGCCGGTTCAACTTCGGATTCGACTTGGGATTTCGATTCGTCGCCCGGCGAGGTCTCGACGCCGTCCAACGGCGACTCGGGCCGTGTGGTCGGCGTTACGAAACCCACCGACGCGGCGTATTCGTCTTCTTCCTCTTCTAAATCTTCTACTTCTTTGGTCGCACCATCCGTAACCTCCGCGGTCAAGGCCGGGGCCAGCGAGGAGGCCCCCGCGTCCAGCACGGCGTCGTCGGATGAATCTTTTTCCGCGTCTTTGAGATCCAAAAGATCATCAGCCGCAACTTCTGCGCTCGGCTCGTCTTTCGCTGCCTCGGCATCATCGCCGTCGGTTAACTCATCCAAGTCGATCGACGACAGATCAAGCTCGGCGTCGAGGTCCAGGTGGTCCAGGTCTACGTCAAGATCAAGCGGTTGGGGTTCGTCGATCGTCGGCGTAGTGTCGCTGATCGGAGCTTCATTCGATCCGCGGGTCCGAGTCGAAGCGGGTGCGACGTCGGCGGGCGTTGTCGCGGGCGCTTGCGCATCGACGTGGCCCACCAGCAGCGTGATTCGGCCGATGACCAGGCGGTCGCCTTCTTCGAGTTCGCACAACCCTTCGATGCGTTCGCCGTTGACCCAGGTGCCGTTGGACGAGCTCATGTCGCGGATGACCCACGTGCCGTTCTGGACCGAGACCTCGGCGTGCTGCCGGGAGATGCGCGAATCCGCCAGCTTCACGTCGCCCTGCCGACGCCCGATGATGTGGGGCTGATCGACCGACAGACGGAACGTCTGGGGCTTGCGGGTGTCGTCGGGATTGAACTGGATCAGCGTGAGCAAGAGATCGGCATCCTGGGGAGGCGGTTCAAATCGGGAGGGGGGTTCGCGACGAGTCAGCAAACGCGGCTTGTCGGTGTTTCTACGCTCCTCCCGGTCCTATGTTGCGTGATCGGGGAAGAAGTCATGAAGCCGAGTTGAGCCGAAACGCTTTGAACCGTATTCACCAACGTCCTAGTTTATCACAGCAGCACCCAAATGCTCCCGCCAGTCGAACTTTAACACGGCCGTTTTCGTTTACCAGCGAATGTGCCCGGGCCGAGCGATGCGAAATCCGAAGGGTACGGTCTGTAAGGGTTAGGACGCT
This sequence comes from Planctomycetota bacterium, assembly GCA_039199695.1. Taxonomy (GTDB): domain Bacteria; phylum Planctomycetota; class Phycisphaerae; order Phycisphaerales; family Phycisphaeraceae; genus Algisphaera. Next base: position 19,778 of record JBCCST010000008.1, read on the forward strand.
TGGCCCAGCCCCGAGTTCGCCCGAGGTGGCTTTTTCGACCTTTGCGACCGATAACCCGGTGATTCGGGTTCCGCGTTACCCCGCATTCTCGAGAGGCGATGGCTCTTTTGCGTCCGGATTCGCGGCCTTCCCGGTTTTGCCCGCCCGGGTTGCCGAGCCCGCGTGGATCGCTAGAATATTGGACTCGACTTCGGTCGGCCCCTTCGTCTAGTCTGGTCTAGGACACCTGGTTTTCATCCAGGCAACACGGGTTCGAATCCCGTAGGGGTCATTGTTTAGGACAACCTGACCACCGACGCCCCGCCCTGACCCCGTCAGGGCGGCTTTCGTTTCGGGTGACCCTCTGTGGCCGTACATATTTCCCGCGCTGTGAGCCGCGCTATTCTGCGAAGCCGGCGAGGGGCCGAGCGACGGGGGGGCGAGTGCAGAATCGAAGTCCTCGTCGGTCACTTGCAGGTAGTGTTTGGCCGCGACCGCGGGGCTGTTACCCAGCCAAGCACACACGACGTGGTTAGGATGTAGACGCTCGAGTTCGGTTTGCCGGGTCGCCCGCAGGTTGTGCCACAGCCGAGGCCAGAGCTTCACACCAGCCCGCTCGATCGCCCGTTGCAGTGGCTTCCGTAGAGCGGCAGACGATCGGTCCCACAGCCAAGGCAGCACCAGCACTTCGCCCGGCTTAGCCAACTCGAAGACTTCGCGCAACGGGCTGGCGATCTCGGCGAACAGCGGAATGGTTCGTGTGGCGTGCCCGGGTAAGTGGGCGGTTTTCGCCGAACGTACCAGCAGCCGGTTACGCTCCCAATCTACATCTGCCCAAGTCATCGCTCGTGGCTCGCTGATCACCCGTAGACCGCCCCAGCGAGCTAGCGCGAAAAGCAGTCGCCAACCGGTATCGGGCAGGGTGTCCATGACCGCCGCGGCGTCAGCGGGGGCGATGTAGGCGTGACGGTCGGTCGCTGGAGAAGCACAGGTGATCGCGTCGAACGGGTTGGTCTGGATCAGCCGCTGCCGTACCGCGTAGCGAAACCACTGCCTGGCGTCTTTGCACCGCTTGCCGACGGTGGCGGCTGCATACCCGGTCACGCCGTCACGCCGGCGGTGGGGGGCTTCGTGGCGGAGCCAGCGCTGATAATCCTCGGCATCCGCTTCGGTGATGCCATGCACCGCCCGATCCGCGCCGAAGAAATCGAGCAGACATTGCTTACCCTGCTCCAATCGCCGCATCGTCCCGGTCTTGACCGATACGCGTTGCCGGTCGATACATACCGACAGGAACGGTCCCAGCGTTCTCAACTCCGCCTCCACGGCCCCCGGTTCGGCCAACCCCAGCGCGACTAGCCGCCGACGAAGCTTGCCATCGACCGACGCAAGCCACTGCCGCGTCGCGGGGTCCGGAGTTGTGCCGGTCTTAACCGCGGCGGCCAGGTCTTCGATGCGTTGCCGAACCTGCTCGGATTTACGCTTACCAATGCTACCCAGTCCGATCGTTTTCTTCCGACCGTTGGGGGCGTCGAGTTGCACGTATCGTCGACCTTCTGCAGTAGTCCCCAAGTATGCCATGATGTCTTGCCTTCCTGCCCATAGCCGGGCGTTGCCTTTGGGGCGATGCTACCTCTGATTGCCACCGGGTTCTGGCTCGGTGTAATCGTCGATCTGTTTTTTCTGCTTGGCTGCATGCCATGCGAGTGTGGACGCCCTTGCGTCCACCTCAATCGGTCGTTCCCGGTCGCAGGCACCCAGTCTTTCCTTCGCCTTTTCTCGCCACTTTTCACGCTCCGTCTCGGTCAGCCCGTTCCAAACTGCGTGCCGCTGCTCTGTTTCAGCTGTTGCTGCCGGACGGTGTGACCCGGCAGTTGGCTGTTGATTCAACCGATGCTTTGCGGCAGCGATCCGCGACTGCGCGTCTTTGTCGACCTTCGTCAGCAGTAGGCCAGCGGGGTTTCTCCCGCTGCGTGCCTCCTTCCACATCTCGTCGATGACCAACTCGATGCACGGAATGCCGGCGACCAGTATTCGCTTTTTTGGATCATGGATGCCTGCGGCGTCCAGTACCCGAGTCACCTTCATATGCTCGTACATTGCCGATGTTCCCATCTCACCCGTTTCATCACCAGCAGCAGCAGCAGGACCGACTTGCTGTTGCTGTATTTCTGTTCCTCTTTTTGTTGGGGCGGTCTGCACGTCACCCTTTACGGTCATGTCGTGTCGCCGTTTACAGCTACTTGTTGTCACCTTTTGCTTCATTAAAACCCCGCCGCCGGTATCAGTGTTTCGGAGCTGGTAGACAGAAGCCAGACTACGTCCGCCGCCGAGTGAAACCATTCTGATCAACCCTTTTTGTTCCAGCCCACGCAATGCTCGCTGAACGGTGCGTTCCGCGCAGCCGCTATATGTGGCCATGAGCTCAACGCTCGGCCAGCATTGCCAGTCTCGATTCGCGTGGGCGGCGAGCACGATGGCTACCCCTCGCTCGGCACCACACAGCTCAGGTAATCTGGTAAGCCACCACTTTGGTATTCGTCCCCAACCTTTCATTGCTTACCCTGTTTTCCATTTTCACGAGGTAATGCAGCAGCCCAGTCCGTCAGATCCGCGACGACAAATAGACGACGGCCACCTACCATCACTGATGGCAGTTCCCCCGATACGATCATGCGGCGGATGGTTTTAGGTGAAACTCCGAGCATGCGGCCCGCTTCGGATACACCTACCAATAATGGTGTGACTTGCACCAGTACAGGCGAAGCCCCAGCGGAATGGTGAGGATTGGGCTCAACCGTCATCTTTCACCCCCTCACCGTTTTTAGACCGCTCAGCTAAGCACCGTTCAACCGTTTCGAAATCGAACATGATCCGGCGGGCGGTTCGTAGGTGTGGGATACGTCCGCATTCGGCCTCTTGCCTTAACCATGCTGAGGGGAGCCCGATTCGACGTGCCAAATCTGTCAGAGTGATGTATTTCGTAGGTGACATGCTCGCATCATGGCGAGCGTTTTTCTGGATTCCAGCCCCAATAGGCGATTAGGCGGGTCCAGCCGGGTCCAGCCGGTTTTGGCCGGGTACGGCCGGGTAAATTCTCAATTTCAGGCCGTGAATCGATCTATCTGAGGTAAGTATTCCACGTCAGCTGGCCACAATTCCTGTGCTTTTATGGCTGAATAGCGATAGATAGGTACTTCAGACGTGCTGACGTTGATTGCAGGAAGCTTACCTCGGCGGCGGGCTGCTCTTAGCCGCTCGGAGTCGATGCCGAATTCATCTCTGAACCACGAAGCAGGCATGAATTTTTCTGGTGTCTCTGTCGACTCAGTGTGGTCGATGATGTAACTCGGTACTTTCATTGCATCTGCTGCATCGCGGCACCAGTCTTCTATGGCAGCCAAGCCGTCATATGCCTGCGTGGGTGTGGGGTCTATCAACCGCTTAAGCCCCGGTTCGGTTTTGAGGCTAGGTACAACTTTGCCAAACCGCCTAAGTCTCTTGTATGCCTCACGATAACGATTCACCCAAAGCCCCCCGTGGTAAGACTTCAGTTTGTTCTGCCCCAAAACGGTCATGCCCAATAGTGACTCGAACCGCGAGAGATCGAATATCAAATCAGATGGCGTTAGATTTGGACTGGGTTTTCGGTGCTTTGCGAGCCATGCCTGGTTTGTCGAATATTCCTTTACGCCAGATATATCCGGGCCAAGTCGCGCGACTTCCTCTGCTTTACGCCACGCCAGCACAAGAGTGACATGCGATCGTAGCCGTTCAATTTCACCAGATGTCATGGTTCGCCTTCCGAGTAGAACGGGCCGGTCTCGGCTCGGCGATGCGGAAGGCGTTGCACCACCGGGTCGAGTCCGTACGCCCGCTGGCCGGCGGGCTACCCAAGCCAAGATTACATTGATCGGTACCCAGAAAGTTTCTCTCTCCGAACGAACGCACTCTCTGGGGCCCAAAAGCGATGTTTTGCACCGCTAAACCGGGGGCATGCCCTGCGAAGGACCCGCGTTAGGTTCGCAGCAAAGACTTAGTATGGTGCCGTAAAGATATTTTAGAATGTAAACGTGAGGTCGTCCCACATGCAGTCGAAGTTAAAGCTCATGATCGTGACTTTGGATTTATCCTCGCGACGGTAGCTTGCATGTACCGCTACGGTTGCTGATATGGTCAATGCGGTACGCAGAGCGTACTTCCTAATTACAGGCTAATGCCCCCTGAGATCTTTGGTCCAGTTACTATGAAAAGTAGGGGTTGGGTTGATCGGATGCTGAGTCAGAGGGGGCGGAATCCCGACCAGAGGATCAGTATCTAGGGCGATCGGGAATACCCTGGCCTTCGAATCATCTAACGTCGCGGCTTAAGCCGCGGGAATTTATCAGTTTAGCGACGAGTGCGGACGACGGTGGTTGTACTTCCAACGCCAGTCCTCCAGCACCACGCGGGCCTCGGTCAGCGTCCACAACTGCTCGCGGTTTAAGCACTCCTCCCGCAGCCGGGCGTTGAAGCTCTCGATGTATCCATTCTGCCACGGACTGCCGGGTTCGATATACAGCGTGTCGATCGCGTTGTCCGCCAGCCACTCCTGAAGCTGGCCTTCGATAAACTCGCTGCCGTTGTCGCTGCGGATGTGTTCCGGAGCCCCATGTACATCGATCAGGCCCGACATCACTCGCCGCACCTGGTCGGCGTTGATCCGGCGGGCCACATAGATACACAGGCACTCGCGGGTGTATTCGTCGATCACGTTCAGCATCCGCAGCTTACCCCCACGGACCGTCGTGTCGTGCACGAAGTCCCACGTCCACACATGGTTCCGATGCGTTGCTTTGGTTGGTAAACCCGTACTCACGCCGCAACGACGCACCTTCGGCTTCTTCCGGGGGACCATCAGCCCCAGCTCACGGCGAAGACGCTGGACACGGCGGCAACCCACGCGCCACCCCTCCGCTTGGAGTAGCCGGGTGATCTTGGGGTAGCCGAACTCCGGGTTGGCGTTGGATAGACGCCGCAATGCCGTCTTCAGCTTGGCGAGCCAGGCGTTGGGCTGCTTGGCCACATAGCGGAACGTGCTGCGGTGCAATCCCAAGTGACGACACGCCGTGCGGACCGAACACCGGCCCCGGGCCACAAGCCCCTGAGCGATCTGGCGCTTGTGGCCGGGGCTCACAGCTTTTTTTCGAGAGCCTCCTTCAGCAACTCCTTGCCGAGCATCTCGTCGGCCAACATCCGCTTCAGCCGTTCGTTCTCACGCCGGAGTTCCCGGAGCTGCGTGGCCTGATCTACCTCCAGCATCCCCAACTCCGCCTTCCAGGGGTGGTAGCTCTGCTCGCTGATTTGGTGCTCTCGGCATACATCCGCGATCGTCGTGCCACTCCGCTGGCCCTCACGGACGATCCTGATCTTCTGCTCGGTGGTGTATCGTTTGCCTCTCATCTGCTGGTTCCTTTCGGGTCGGACCAGACGAACGATTCAGGTGGACCAGTTTTCGTAACCTCGACCAAGACCAGACCACCGTAAAGAGACCACCCTCTCGATGCGGTGCAGCGTTATCCCACCGCTTTCGGACAGGACGTGTGGATCAACTTAAAGCCCGGAGGTGACGCCCAAAATGTTCATCGAGCAATTCGAGATAGGTATCCGGGTGCCGATGTAGACAAGCCGATAGGCCTGGTCCCAGATCGGCTTCGGTCACCACCGAGCCGAAGGTGCAGTGCAGGATTTGGCGGCCCGGCTTGGTGAATCCCTTGCCCGGCTCGACTTCGTCCCACAACTCCAGGTAATGGCTCTCGAGTTCCTTGATGTCGGCCACGTCGGCTTCGGGAGGCGCGTCGTTTAGGGTGGCGTGAACGTGGTAGGTCGCACGGTCGATCTCGTAGCGGTCTCGGCTAAAGCTCACGATCCGGCGAAAGAGCGTTTCGTCTCGCCGCGCGACGACGCGTAGGGCTTCGAGGTAGCTGGTCCCCGCGGTTTTGACATGGAACAGGCCGGACGTGGCCTGGGCGAAAGCTGGGTAGATCGATAGCTTGTCGCTACCCGAGTGCAGGCTGAGCTTGTAGGGCCCTAGTTTCTGGGCGATCGCGGCGTGCTGAGCGACCGAAGCCTCGAAGGCCGCGACGTCGCCGATGAAGTCGATGCCTTTTTCGAGTTCGCCGATGAAACGCGGTGCCAAGCTGACGAGTCCCACCCCTGCTCGTCGTAATTGGTCCGCGATCACGTAGTGCTCGAGCAGTTTGGTGGGCTGGGAGGTTTCGTCGACGCTGAGTTCGATCTCGCACTTCCTCCCCATTTGCTCGGCGGCACGTTGGATGTGTAGTCCCAGTTTGATCGCGTGATCGATCGCGGCGGCGTACTTGACCGCGGCACGTTCCAACCCGTCTGGGTCGAGCGTCAGCGTATTGCCGTCGGGTAGATCAACGACTTGATCGGCGTATTCGTTTACCCATTCCCGCCTCCGGTAGCGTTCGCGGACCTGCTCGGCCGAATAGTTGTCGGCCTGTTGATCAACGTGGTCAGACGGGTCGATGGTGAAGAACGTGAAGCCGGCCTGCATCATCCGGTCCACGTCCAGTTGGGTCTTGAGGTGATCGGCATCGCTGCCCCAAGGCTGCTCGTAGTCGGCGGCGGCCAAGGCATCCGCGGCGTCTTGCATGACCTGGTGGGGCTCGCGGTTGGTGCGGGCCATCTCACGGATCGATTGCTGGGCAAAGATGGCACGAATATCGCCGCCGGCGTGTCGCAGCGCCGCGATGTGCCCGGGGGTGGCCCCGCCCAGTCGGTCGCCGAAGCCAAAAGTGGGTTGGAGGTTTAAAGCCGTGGGTTTTTGTGAATTCATCTTGCTTTTATACGAAAGAACGACCGAGACTCATTTTGTCGTGGCGCGTTGTTTTCGAACGGGACGGGCCCGACATCGAAACCGCCGACTACGCGGCTTAAGTCTCCTGCTTGGCCGACACCGTGCCGTCGTCCAGCGCGTTGACTTTGGCTGCGCCCAGCGACTTGAACAGTTCGTGCAGGTTGCGGATACCGCCGATGCTGAACCAGATCACCGTGATCACGGCCAGCACCGCCATGTAGATGACGAAGTACAGCCAGAAGGTCGCCCAGAACGACTCGGAGAGGTCGACGAACATGTTCAGAACCGTGCCGACGATCACCATGGCGAACAGCAGCAGGGTCTTGATGACCAGGGCGACGGCGATCACGGCGTCGAGCCGGGTGAACTCCGGCCCGATGCCGAAGAGACGCGCGGCGAACGACCGCCGCTTGAGCGAGGTCGGTTGCTCGCCCTCGACGGCGTAGGGCCCGCGGTGCAGCATCCGTTGGAGGTTGAACGGCTGCTGGCAGGTCAGCAGCGAGACCGTGACGTACAGCGTCACGCAGAGGCAGGCGTTGACGAACGCCATCTGGATGCCGTTGAGGGGGAACTCTTCGAAGATGAAGTGCAGGGCGGTGAAGTCGGCCCAGAAGGTCCGCGCGAGCACGGACAGGATCGCGATCACCGGCCCGACGATCATCACGGTCCAGGCGCCCGCGGTGGTGCCGCGGCTCCAGTAGAGCCCGAAGATAATCGCCGCCCCCGCCCCGCCCGTGAAGACGGACCCCGTGATCTGCCAGTACATGAAGATGTACTGGTTCAGCGGGAAGTACATGCTCCACAGGAACGCGAACACCGCCATGCAGAAGATCGCGACCCGCAGCAGCAGGATGTGCTGACGCGGGGTCAGGCGCTTCTTGCGGAACGGCAGGATCACGTCCTGGACGAAGATCGAGCCCCACGAGTGCAGGTACGAGTCGTCGGTCGAGACGGCCGCCGAGATGAGGATGGCCACGAGCAGCCCCATCACCCCGACGGGCAGCAGGTGCTGCAGCGTCAGCGGGACTCGCATCTGCGTCCGGACCTGCTCGTTGTCGATCGCGGCGACCTGGGCCTCGATCGCCGCGGCGTCGGCCGCGTACTCGGGGTGGTGCAAAAAGGCATAAGCGATGATCGGCAGCAGGGTGACCAGCAGCAGCTGCGTCGTCGTCCGCCAGCCGCCGAGGATCCGCCCCATCTTTGCTTCGTGCGGGCTCTTGGCGGCCGAGAAATAGCCCTGGCTGCCCTGCCACGCCATGAACGTGTATACGCGCAACGTGCCGAGGATCACGAAGAACCAGACGTTGAAGTCCTGGACCTCGGACTGCGCGTAGGGGTCGAGCCGGGACTGGCCCTCGGGCGCCTGCTGCAGCCCGATCACGATGTCCGACCAGCTGAACCGCCAGAGCAGGTAGCCGATCAGCACGAGCATCACGACGTAGAGGAACTGGGCCTGGAGGAAGTCGGTGACCATCACCGCGATCTGCCCGCCCGACAGGGTCAGCGTCAACGCCAGCGCGAGCATGAAGATCATGACCAGCGGGAACGTCGAGACCTCGAAGCCGGCGAGGAACACCGCGTCCGGCAAGCCGCAGATGTTGATCAGCAGCTGCGCGGTCACGCCCGGGAAGATGCCGTAGTTCATGATGCCGGAGATCCAGCAGATTATGCCGGCGTAGACCCGGAACCCGCGGCTGTAGCGCATCTCCAAGAACTGGGGCATGGTCATCGCCCGCGTTTCCCGGAACCGGTAGGCGATCCAGCCGGACACCGCGATCGCGAGGGCGACCGGGCCGAGGATCAGCGACCACCACTGCGCGGGGAAGCCGGCCTCGTAGAACTTCTCGAAGTTCGCCACCACCGCGACCGCGCTGAAGCTCGCCAGGCCCTCGGCCATCGTGAGCAGGTAGCGGCCCGCGCAGCGATTGGCCGAGAGGAAGTCGGCCACGCCGCGGGTGAAGCGTTTGGTGATGAACCCGACGACCGCGATCCCGCCGATCAGGGCCGCGACGATCAGCCAGTCAAGCAGTTGCAAAAAATTTCCTCATGGTATGTGGGCGGCGGCCGCCGGGGGCTGACCTTGCGGGGCTAGAGCTTCCGGGGTCAGAGGTAGTTGATCAGCATGTCGTCGCGGTGGGCGGGCATCCAGGCGTTGGCGGCGCGGCCGTCGGCCGCCAGGTCGACCGTGCGGTTGGGGCGTCGGTTGCGGTGGTTGGGCGGCGTAACGATGCGGGTGTGGGTGACCAGCCAGTCCAGCAGCCGGGCCCGCCCCTCGTTGACGACGGGCAGGTAGTCGGGCTCGGCGTAGAGGTTCCGCCGCTCGTGGGGGTCGTCGGCGAGGTGGTAAAGCTCGCCGACGTCTTCGCCGAACATCCGCCGCGGGTAGACGACCAGCCGCCAGTCCTTCCAGCGGACCGCCCGGCTCCAGACGTTCTCGGTCACCGCCACGTCGCGCGGACCTTCCGCTTCGGGGGTCCGCAGAAGCGTCGAGAGGTCTTCGCCGTCGGCGCTCGGCATCGGGTCGACGCCGGCCAGGGCGCAGAACGTCGGGGCGTAGTCGACGTTTTCCACCAGCCGGTCGCAGTCGGCGCCGGCCGCGGTCACGCCGGGCACCCGCCAGATCATGGGGACCCGGCACACCGCCTCGGAACAGATGCCCGGCGCTTTCTCGAGCAGGCCGTGCGTGCCGTGGTACCCGCCGTGGTCGCTGCCGTAGATCACGATCGTGTTGTCCGCCAGCCCGGCCTCGTCGAGGAAGTCGAGCAAGACCCCGAAGACGTGATCGACCTGCGTCACGCAGGCCAGCGTCCCGCGCCACGACCGGCGGACGCAGTCCGCGAAGCCGTCGCCCGGCCCGCGGAACTCGAACGGGTAGTCGCGCCAGTCCTCCCACTGCTGACGGAAGTGCGGCGGGCGGTGGTCGGGTCGGCGGTCCCAGTCGGGCGGCATGTCCAGGTCCGCGGCGTACTGCTCCCAGAAACGGGGGTTCGGCAGAACGGGGTGGTGGGGCTTTTGGAACGACACTTGGATCATGAACGGCCGGTCGTCCCCGCGGCTCATGAAGTCCATAGCCCGGCGGACGCACCACATCTCCTGCGTCTCTTCCAGCGGCAACTCGGAGGGCGCGCCGTCGATCGGGATGGACTTGCTGGTGTAGTGCTCGGTGTTGTGCCAGCTGTCTTCGAGGTGACGCAGCCCTTTGGCCTCTAGCTGCTTGAGGAACTCGCCCTCGCCGACGACACCGTCGTTGCTGTCGTAGGCGTCGGCGAACTCGTCGGCGTGGTCGGACGCCCAGGTCAGCGGCTCGCAGGGCAGGTGCAACTTGCCGTAGCCGGCGGTGCGGTAGCCCCGGTCGCGGAGGTGGCCGAAGAGGCTAGGCAGCCCGGGGTTGCGGTTGCCCGACAAGCCGTAGTGCCCGTGGTTGTGGGCGTACTGGCCCGAGAGGATACTGACCCGGCTGGGGGTGCAGACCGTGTTCTGCGCGTATGCCGAGGTGAAGCGGACGCCCGTGGAAGCAAACGCGTCGAGCCGGGGGGTGAGGACCTGCGGGTGACCCGCGCAGCCCAGCCATTCCGCGTTGTGCTGGTCGGCCAGAACCATCAGGATGTTGGGCGGTGAATCGGCGATCGCGGGGCTCGGGATGGACATGGGCAGAAACGCGGGGAGCGGCGACGCGGCGGCCGGGGCTCAGGGGGCCAACGGGATGGCAATATTCCAGGAGTCGGTGACGTGGCCGATCGCGTCTGACCCCACGGCGGTGGCGGCGAAGAGGTGGGTGGGGCGCCCGCCTTCGATCAGCAGTTGCGGGCGTTCGAGAAACGCCTGGGTCGTAACTGACCCGTCGTCCCAGCGGATGCGTCGGGAGTAGGCCCGCTTGGCTTCGCCGGACATCGACCAGTTCACGCCGTCGAACGACTCGATCGCGATGCCGCCCCGTGGTTCGCCTCCGAGCTTACCGTTCATGGACTTCATGATCAGCCGGTAACGCCCGTCGGCGTGCCACAGGAACGGGTCCTCGACGTGGTCGCCTTCGGCGCCGGCCGCGAGGATCGGGTCGTCTCGCAGCCGCCGGAACGGCTGGTCGTAGGCGTCGGCTCCGGCTACCCCCAAGTGCATCATATCGCCGAGCCGCTCGACCGACTTGTAGACCAGCAACAGCGTACCCTCGGGGGTGACACACGGGGCGGGGTTGGTCGTGATCAGCCCATCCCATCGGCCGGGGCGAGGCTCGATCAGCGGCGCTTCGGGCCGCCGCCACGGACCTTCCAGCCGGTCGGCGACCGCCATGCCGATCCGCTGGTTGCGGTGGGCTTCCACCACCCGTGGATCGAGCCGACGCATCCGCGCCGGGTCGCCGCTGCCCGGCTTGCCCGGCAGCGTGGCGGGGTCGTCGGGTGTCGGTGTCGCGCCGCGGTAGGTGGTCCCGGTGTAGAACAGCAGGTAGCGCCCGTCGTGGCGGATCACCGCGGGATTGTGCGACATTTGGCCGTCCCACGCCGCTGCGTCGTGCGCCGGCAGGACCACCCGCTCGAAGCGGTAGGGCCCCATCGGCTCGTCGGCGACCGCCATTACGATCTCGGAATTCGTCAGCCAGTGGGGGCTGAACGACAGCCGCTTGTCCCACCGCGAGACAAACATCACATACCGACCGTCTTCGTCCCGGATCACCGAGCCGCACCACGTCCAGTGGTCGTCCATCCGGAATCCGCCCGCCTTCGGTGCGGGCATGAGTCGGTCAAAAAGGTCCCGGTGCTGTTTCGTTTTGTCCGTAGTGACAATCATGTTGCCGTTTCCATGGCGGGTTAAGATGCGACGGCCTGGGCCACGGGCGGGGATCGCACCGCCGAGCAGCGGATCGCGGGTCGTGTGCATCCAATCTTCAAGCCGGCCCACAGGCTCGGCCCGTTCCGCCCGCATGAGCAAACAGCGCGACCGGAGCCAAAAAACATGACACGACTTCACGTTCTTTATCGAATTAATGATACCGCGTGTTTCCGCAAAAGATTGCCGCATTGCGTCATGCGTCTGAATGTTTGCGTCAGCCCCGGGTCGCGGAGCCCCGCGGTTTCGGGCCGATCGGATCGTCCGCCGAAAGTATTTTATCTCTCTTGTCTAGAGCGTCTTACACATGGGCATTAGTCGGTCAAAAAGGTCCTGGTGTGGTTTTGTTTTGCCCGCCGTGACGATCATTTTGTCGTTTTCATGACGGGTTGGGATGCGACGGCCCGGGCTACAGGCGAGGGGATCGGGCCGCGGAGCAGCGGATCACGGGTCGTGCGCATCCAATCTTCAAGCCGGCCCGCCAGTTCGGCCCGCACCGGCTCGAACTCTCCCTGCGCGGCCAGGTTGCGGTGCTCTTCGGGGTCCGACTCGAGGTCGTACAACTCCTCGGCCGGACGCGGCGTGCGCAGACGCCGCGGCAGGCGGACCGCGCTGTCGGACGAGCGAACGTCGTCGGGCATCGGCGGCGGCAAGCCCGGCGTGTAGTTGCGGATGTACTTGTACTCGGTCGTCCGGACGGCCCGCATGGGGTCGTAATCCGTGCCGTGATATGTACGCTCGGCGAAGACGTGCGTACGCGGTGCATCGACATCGGGCGACGCCAAGGCCGGCCAGACGCTGAGGCCCTGCACGTTGTCGGGGATATCGAGCGCCAGGGCGTCCAGGACCGTTGGGACCAAGTCGACGTGGCTCAGCATCGCGTCCGACGTCAGGCCGGCCGGCAGACGCCCGGGCCACCGCATTAGCAGAGACACCCCGATGCCCGGGTCGTAGAGCGTCGACTTCGCGCCCGGGAACGCCATGCCGTGATCGGTCGTGAAGATCACCCAAGTGTTGTCGCGCAGCCCCGCCCCGTCGAGCGCATCGAGGACCCGGCCGACCGCGGCGTCGGCGGCGCGGATCGCGCCGTAAAACGACACCAGGTCGCCGCGGGTCTCGGCGCAGTCTTCGAGGAACGCGGGCACCTCGACGGCGGCCTCATCGATCGGCGGGTAGCGGTTGGCCGGGTAGTGGTCGCGGCCGAGTCGGTGGACTTCGAACAGGCCGACGGAAGCGAAGAACGGCCGGTCCCCGCGGCCCGTGCCGCGAAGGAAGTCGACGGCGAGCGGCTCAACCCGGTCGTAAGTCTGCCAGCCCTCGACTAGCCGCAGCTCATCGAAGCCCAGCGTTTCGGGCCGATGGCTCTCGTGCTGCTGACCGATCAGCGCGGTGTGGTAGCCGTGCTCCCGCAGCAGCATCGGCAGGGTGCGCTCGCCCTCGTGGTACGCCCAGCCCTGTGGAACCAGACCGATGAGTCCGTTGCTGTGGGGGTAGCGGCCGGTGAAGATCGAGCCGCGGGCCGGCGTGCAGAGCGGCGAGGCGCAGAACGCCCGGTCGAAACGCATGCCCTCACCCGCCAGCGCATCGAGCCGCGGGCTGACCACGCCCGGCACGCCGTAGCAGCCGAGGTTGCGGCCGAGGTCGTGCCAGTGCAGCAGCAGGATGTTGGGCCTCGGGTCCGCCCCACGGCCCGGCCGGCCGGCGGCCGTCAACTCCGACACTTAGCGACGCTCCGTGGTTTGTGTGGTCGTGCCGTCCGGCTCGACGCGGTACATCGGCAGCACCCAACGCTTGGGCCACGGCGACTCGCCCTCGTCGAGGTAGAGCACGTCTTCCCGGACGACACGGTCCGTCTCGCCGCCCATGACGGACCGGGCGATGAATGGCCAGCGCGCGTCTCCCCCGCCGCGCCCCCGACGGACCTCGCCGGCGGCGTTGGCCGAGAGCGTCGAATCGATCGTCACAAACAGGGCCCCGTCCTGCATGGTGTGGGTGAAATTTAGCGGGTCCATGCAGCCCGCCAGGTACTCGGTCGTCCCGCCGTTGCGGGTCATGATCGGCGCGATGCGTCGAGCCCGCTCGGGGTCACCCGTCTTGCGGACCATGGTTTCGACGTTGTCGCCGTAGAACCAGACCGTCGCGCCGTCGTTGATCAGTTCGGACTTCTCGCGGTTAATGGCCCGGAGCCAGGCCCGGATGTCGCCCTGGATCATGGTGCGGGCGTGCGGCCCGACGTTCTCGATGAAGAGGTCGCCGGTGGCGCGGTCGCTGGTCATGAACCGCCCGCTGTGGTTGCCCTTGTGGTTACGGATCGCCAGCACGCCGTCGCTGTCGTGCACGATCCGCACGTGGCGGTAGAGGTTGTCGAGGTTGACAGTCTGCCCCGCGGACTGACGGACCCGGATCTGGGCCTCGGCGTTGTCACCCGCGTAAACCACCGAGTGCACGAAGTCGAGTTTCCTCACCCCGTCGCCCACGACAACTTCTTGGTTGATGTGGTATAGGCCGAAGGGGAAGTAGACGGTGGTCTTGTCGCCAGACTTGCCGGCGTGGTCGAGCGCCGCCTGGATGCCGGGGGCGTCGTCGTCGGTGGGGTCGTTCGGGGTGGCCCCGAACTCGGTCACGTTGACCCACCCGGTCAGATCGCCCTCGTAAAACTCCGGGGTCGGTTCGATCGGCAACCGCAGTGACGCCGCGCCCTCGCTGACGGGCAGGCCGTGCGACCACCACTCGTTGATCGCGCCCAGGGGTAACTCGACCGGCGTGCCGCCCCGCCGCACCCAGAGGCCGCCCGTGTAGCCGGTGAGGTTACCGTCGCGGATGTAGAGAAACGAGCGGTCACGCATCGAGATCGCGTTGCCCGACCCCGGCCCCTCCGCGTCCAGACCGAAGATGAAGGTGGCCGCCTGCGGGCGGAAGGTCGAAAGCACGATCGGCACGTTCCGCACCGTCAGGTCCACGAAAGAAGCAAGCTTGCCTTCGTTGTACACGCCGTAGACGCGCTGATTGGTAAGCGTAATGTTCTCGAAAACGATGTTGTTGACTGTGTGTTCGACCCGGATGCCGATGTCGAAGCCGATGATCTCCACATTTTTGACGTATCCGATGCCCGAGGTCGTGAAGATGCCCAGGCCGTAGGAACCGCGCTGCATCGGGTCGGTCGCGATGATGCGCACGTCCTGGATCTGCCCGACATTGGCCACGTCGTAGTGGATGCCAGCGGCGCCGAAGTTGCCGCGTCCGATATCGACCGTTAGGTGTTCGACGTAGTTGTTGTAGCCGGAGTTGCCCTGGTTGGACGAGGTCTGCTGCCCGGTGCGCGAGCCGATCGCTGCGTAGCCGGTGCGGATCACGGGCTTCCACACGCCGGGGTTGGTGAACCCCGGGGACTTGTCTTTGAGCTTGATGGTGGTCTTGTCCTTGCCCTGGCCGACGATACGGATCGCGTTGAGCGGGTGATCGCCGCTGCGTTCCAGCTTGGCGGCCAGCGTGTCGGAGACGAGGTACGTCCCCGCGGGCAGGTAGATGGTGGCGGCCATGCTGCGTTCGAGCGTGGTGCCGAAGTTGTGGTCCGCCAGCGCCGCGTTGATGGCGGCGGTGTCGTCGGTCACGCCGTCGCCCTTGGCGTTGTAGGGCGGCTTGGTCACGTCGACGACGCCCGAATCAGCGGGGAAGACGATGTCGACTTCCTCGGCATTGACGAACGATGCCGTTGCGATAAACAGACCGAGAAAGGCGAATCTGAGGTGGCTGAGTAGCAAGATGGACACTCCAATCGAAGGTTGAGATTGAGAACAAATAAGGTCAATTACACGGTGGCCTTGGTTTATGGCGTCGGGGTTTGGCGTCGATACCTCACCGCGTTCCTGTTTGTGGATTTGGCGGTGAGCTTCGGTGCAGCAGGATCTGATCGCAGGTCTGTCGCCAGAAAGCCTGCGGTCCTTGCCCGCCAGGTTGCGACCGTATGACGGGAATCAGGCTGAGTTCGTTGCCGCCCGTCACCAACTCCACGGAGCCGAGGAACTCCCACGCCAGCTTCTGGGGTCCGGCGGCCTGCGTTTGGATCTCGTAGGTGGCGGGTTGATCGAGACCGCGGGGGACGGGCAGCAGATCTCCGTTGACGCGTAAGCGCAGTTTCGTGGCCCGGGTCGGGAACATGGGTTCCACGGCGGCCCAGATGTCGTAACGCCCGGATTGGCCTTCGGCCATCACGACCTGGAAGCTTGCCGCCATGGGCTCGGCGTCCGCGTCGATAGGCCGGTCAATCTTGAGGACGAGACGCCGACCGGGTCGATCCAAGGTCTCGGTCAGGCCCGGCGACCAGCGAAAATGCTCCACGTCCGCGGCGTAGATGATGCGCGTGGGATCGACGGGGTACGCCGCGGCTCGGTCCTCCTGGCGGGTACGAGGCCCGGCGTAATCTCCGAAGGGCACGAAGCCGGCATCGCTCACCGCGGGGAGGTCTACGGACGAATCAAACCACAGGTAGACGGGGCTGCCGCCGACAACGATGCTCAGTTGGTCCCGGTGAGCGTCGAGTGGTAGCGCTCTGCCGTACATATCACGCGCTTCGACGGGCGCCTCGCCCGCTAAATCGATGGCGGTTGGGGTTCCGGCGGTCCAGACCACCCAGAGTTGGCGGCCGCGGACCGCGTCATGGAATTCGTAGGCGTAGGCGCCGTCGCGTGCGGTGAGGTGCAACCCCATCGGGCGGGCGTCGGACAGCGCCCAAGCCAGGTTCGCGACGGCCACCGCCGAGGGCCGGGCACTCTCCAAGTGATCCGGTCGGAAGATGCTGTGCGGGTTCCATCGGCCGTGGTTCACCGACAGGAGCGTGAACAGGTTGCGCTGCTCGAGCCCGAACGCGAAGCTCAAGAGGTACTGACGGACGTTGTACTGGGCGTGTTCGACCGGTGTTTTCCAGTAGAAATCGGGGACACCCCAGTCCCGCGGTCGGCGGTCCTCGTTCAGGAAGTAGCCCGACTCGGTGTCCCACACGGGCATGTCGCTGCGACCCGCATCTCGCAGATAGGCCCGATCGGGGCCGAGCAGCCCCTCGATCCTTGTCTTTAGGAGGCGTTCGGGTGGTTGGCCATTCAGGTAGTTATGGATCGACGCGATGTCGCCGATCTCGCCGCCGGCCGTTTCGATCACGCGCTGAGTCCACGCGCGTCGGGCGTGCACGCTGGACAGCCCGACCACCGGCGTGCCGGGGGCTCTCTCGTGAACGATCTCGGCGATCAACTTGTGATAGAAGGAGTAAGTTTCTGGCTCGACCTTGAACTCGGGCTCGTTCCAGACCATGAAGGCCGTGACTTTCCCGCGGTACCGATCGACCATGTCGGTGACATATTGCTTGTACGCCGCCAGTCGCGACGGATCGGCCATAATTCGACGGGAAGCCTCCGCGTGGTGGTCAAGCAGATAGACGTACGGCTTAAGACCGGCGTCGATCACCGCATCGATCCACGGGTCGGTGGGCCACGCGCTGGGGTTGTCGAGGTACGACCCCAGTCCAGCGATCGACAAGATGCCGTGGAACCGCACGGTCGAGAGCCCCAGCCGATCGGATTTCTCGATGTTCTCGGGGATGTCCGCGAGGCTGATCGTGCCCGAGAACATCGGGTTGCGGACCGCCGGCATCGGAGGCAGGACGCCGATCTGATAGCGGCGGCTGACAACCGGCCGGTTGTCGTGATTGAGCGTGGCCTGCCACTGAAACCAGCCCAAGTCCGCGGGCGCTTTCCATTGATTAGCGAGCGCCGAGCGACGGTTGTTGATGGCGAAGTCCCTTTCCTCCCAAACCCGGCCGGTGTGGTCGACGCAGCGCCAAGCAACAGACCATCGGCCGTCAGGTCTGGCTTCCGGGAACTGCACAATCACCTCCAGGTTTACCGTCTCGCCGGGCGTCATCAGCGCTACGTCGAGATCGCTGGCGATGCCGAGTTGGGGGCGGTCCGTGGGATCAAAGTCGCTCGGCTGCGTAGACCCTTCGAATTGCACGGCGTCGATCTCCACGGCCCCACCTCCCGCAACTTCGATCGCGATGCGCTCGTAGGGCTCGACGAGACTCAACGCCGGCGAGAAGTGATATCGCTTCCATTCGCGGGACAGATCGAAGGTCTCGGCGGCTTTCGAGTCCGCAAGACGGAAGCTAAGTCGAGGCTCTCCCTCGATCGATCGCGCGTAGGCCGACACGGTGCCGATCGGCCCGTCGATTGGGGTGTTTACGCTGATTACGCCGACCAGCGACTCGGGTCCGACCTCTTGGGGCGGTGGCGATTCCAGACGCAGAACGGATCGCCCATCGACCGCTTCTACCGTGTCGATGACCCACGCGCCTCCGTTCAGTGCTCTTCGGGTGTAGACCCGCCAGCCGTCCGTGCCCACCTCAAAGCTCGGATTGACCAGCCGGTTTCCTGGACGAACGGGGTCGACTTCCGGGAGAGAGGCCACCGGCGTGTTGATGCGATTCAGCTCGGTGTCGGTGCGGCCGTCAATCGTTGAGGCGTGAGACGGCCAAGAAACAAATGGAATCGGTGCGACCAAAATCAGAAAGCCGATCCGCCAAGAACAATCAACTCGACACGCACGCCGCATCGGATTGAATTTCGAGAGCGTGGCAATGAGCCGGTTGATCCGATCGCGTTGTACGTTAGTATCGTTGTTGTAACTTAATGCTGTAACAAAAAGGCTTACGCGAGAACATACTTCCCCTGCCATCGCAGTTGAAACCCGCCAGATGTGGTGTAAGCAGAAAAGCCCATACATTGTTTTACGCTTCAGGCGAATTCATTCGGGATAATCGGGTTCGGTCCAGCTCTCATAGACGATGATGGAGCCACGATTTTTCCTTCACCTCACGCGGTACATGTCGTTGTCCCAGAGGGTTTCATCGTAAGCAACGTTCTCGGCGTGGCCGTCGAGGAAAAGCACATTTTTCGAATCGTTATGGCGAAACTGCGGGTCCATCTGGTTACTGCCAACCGTCGCAGTCCCCAGCCACTGAGCCGGGCGGTATACGAAAGGGGATATAGCCCCCGTCGTGGGATTATCCCACGACGCATCCGAGAACCAGAAAATGTCCGAAGGGTGAGATTGGTGGGTAAACGTATCCGGCGATACGTAGTAGCCGATAGTATCTCCCCCGGGATTTAAGATGCGCCTAACAGGGGCCAAGTCGGAAGGCCCAGGCGCGTTGTTATTGGCGAATCCGCTCTGGAAACTATTGGCATTGTAAGCGCGGGTGTTTGCCGCCGTAAACCCTTCGAGTTCCGGGCAATTAAAGATTTCATCCCGCAGGCGAGCTCCTTGCTCAGCCCTCTCTGCCCAGTTGGTCGGTGTTGGCTCACCCAGGCCGATGTAGTCGACCAAGAGAAAGTCCCACCAGTTCGTGTTGAAAGGAAGACTTGAGTCGTAGTTACGGCCCGGCGCGAACCACTCGTAATCCCCGGCGTAACCGAACTGCGCGATCCCGATCTGACGGAGCGAGCTGAGGCACTGTGTCGAACGAGCGGCCGAGCGGGCCCCCTGCAGGGCCGGCAGAAGGACCGCGATCAGTAACGCGATGATACTGATGACCACGAGTAATTCGATCAGCGTGAAGCCAGAGCATTGGCTGAGCGATCGCGGGCTACGCCCGGTGCTGACGGGATTGATTTGCTTAGACATGTTGGAGAACCTTCCAATTAGCGTGTTGCTCAGACACGAGCAAAAATAGATTAAGCTTGAAACCGCGTAAAATCACATGAAAATCATATTCTTTATCGATCTAATGATACCGCGTGTTTCCGCAAAAGATTGCCGCATTGCGTCATGCGTCTGAATTTTTGCGTCAGCCCCGGGTCGCGGAGTCCCACGGTTTCTGACCGATCGGATTGTCCGCCGGAACTGTGTTATCTAGAGCGTCTTACACGCGGGGTTCGTGACGGTTTTTCCGCATCATGCGTTCGCGGAACCGCTGGGGGGGTTCGCGGTTTTCTTTGCGGAAGGCGGTGATGAAGTGTTCGGGGTATTCGTAGCCGCAGCGTACGGCGATCTGTGAGACCGGCAGGTCGGTGTCGAGCAGGAGTCGTCGCGCCCGCTCGAGGCGTTTGCGTCGGACCTCGGCGGCGACCGACCGCCCCGTGGCGGCCTTGAATCGCCGCTCCAGGTTACGCCTTGAGACGCCGACATGGGTCACCACGTCGTCGACCTGCAACACGCCGTCAAGATTGGCCGTGATGAACCGCAGGGCCCCGGCGACTGTTTCGTCGTCGAGGGCCAGGAGGCTCGTCGACTGCCGACCCACCGCTCCGATCGGGTCCAGCAGTTCGACCTCCGGGCCGGGCCGGGCTTCTCCGCAGAGCGTCTGCTCCAAAAGCTCGGCGGCGCGGTATCCCAACCGATCGACCCCGAGCTCGATGCTGGACAACGGCGGCGTGGTCAGGTTGCAGATCAGTTCGTCGTTGTCGACCCCGATGATGGAGGCTTCCTCGGGCACCGCGAGGTTGGCGAACTGGCAGGCTTCGAGCGCGAGACGGGCCTGCTCGTCGCTCCAGGCAAAGAGGCCGAAGGGGCGGGGGGCCTCGTTCAGCCATTCGATCAGGCTCTCGCGGCGCTGTTGGCCCTGCCGGATATTCCGCATGACGCGTGGGACTTCCCAGCACCCCACGGTTTCCGCGGCGGGTTCCACGGCTTCACGGAACAACCGCCATCGCTCCCGCGAAGGGCCGAAGCCGCGAACGCCGAGAAACCGGAAGTGCCGGAGGCCCTGATTCATCAGGTGTTCGGCCGCCATCGTGGCGATCCGCTCGGTATTGACCGACACGCTCTGCACGCCGGGCCAACTCTGTATGCCGCCGACGTTGATCAGCGGGACCTTGAGCCGCCTCAGCGCCTCGTATTGCTCCTGATCCACGACCCGCGCGATCACGCCATCGCCGTGCCAGTACTTCGGCAGGTACTGGGTCTGACGCCCGCCGTTGGTCTCGAAGCGGAGCACCCAGCCGCCGCGGGATCGGCTGTAGTCGCCGACGCCGGAGATGATGCTGCGTCCCCAGGCGGTGGCCGGGTTGACCAGCAACCCAACTTCTAAGCGACGCTCGGGCAGCCCGGACGCCTTGCCTGAATGATGGAGACCAGACACCATGAACAGAAACCACCGGGCCACGCGGTGGCCGAAGCAACCTTCCCGCGATTTTGAATCGCTCACCAAGAGTCGGGCGCTGGCCCGAAGACGGTAACCAAGTATATGGGTCGAGATAATTTAGCGAAAGTATTTATTGACGAGCGAAAAGATCGCGTCCCGGTCGTACATCCGCAGCTTGCCCATTTCGTGCTTGAACGTGGTGTCGGTGTACCGCAGCGGGATGTTTTCGGCTTCCATCACCGCCCGAAAACGTTCGTTGTAACTCTTCAATTCGCCGACGAGTAGGATAAATTCGGTGCCGTGTTCCCTTATGCTGGCCGCGTTTTCCGCGACTTGGTGATCGGGGCTGTACGTCTGGAAATAGTTTTCGTCGTTACCGAAAGTCTCGGCGGCGATGTCAGCACGGCCGTAGTCGCCGAGCGTGTCCCAGACGTGGATGGCGGCGTCGATCGAGATGACCCCGGAAAAAAGCTCGGGATGCTTGGCCCCAAACAGGATCGCGCCGTTTCCACCCATCGAGAAGCCCTCGATGATCCGGCCCTTCTGCTCGGGGATCGTCCGGTACGTTTGGTCCACGTGCGGGATGAACTCTTCGATGAATTGAGTCGAGGCGAGCGTGGACCCGTCCTTCGCGTCGGCCCATAGGCTGACCCCGCGGGTGACCGGCATGGCCACGATGACCGGTGGAATGAGCCCTCGAGCGATCGCGCGGTCGTAGAAGGCCATCTGCCAACGCCCGTAGTCGGCCGGGAGTTCATCCCGACGCGCGATCCCGGCGCCGTGTAAAAAATAGATCACCGGGTATTGCAGGTCGCTTTCGGCGTAGCCTTTGGGCAGGTACAGGGCGTACGTCATCGACCGACCCGTCTTAGCCCCCGTGAGGGTGTGGATCGAGTGGGACCCCTCGAGGGTGAACTCCGGCGGTTCGGTGGTGGGGTCGTCACCGGTGGCGGTTTCGTTTGATCGATCGGGGTTGCGGTCGTCTAACATCTGGGCCTCCACCGGACCAACGGAACCAAAGAATACGCCACCGGCGAGGACGAACACAGCGAAAGGTCGATGCACGGGGGTCATGAAAAAGTCTCCTCGACGCCGGAGCGTCATCGGTGTGGGGTTCGGGCGCCGCCGCGCCGTGACAGCAACAGCGGGCCGGCGGCCGCGAGCACGGCCAACGTCGTGGGTTCCGGGATTTCGCCGACGGAGTACAGGGGCAACACCCAGCGCTGCGGCCACTCACTCGGCGTCTCGACGAATCTCAGGACGTCCTCGTCAAAGAGGTTGAACTCTTCGCCGTTGACGATGTACTGCGCGATGTAGGGCCAGTACGCGTCGCCGCCGCCCGCCCCCTCACGCACCTCGCCGGCGGCGATCGCGGAGAGCGTGGCGTCGATCGTCAGGAACAGTGGGCCGTCGTCGAGGGTGTGGATGGCGGTGAGCGGGTCGAGCGTGCCGGCGATGTACTCGGTCACGCCGCCGTTCATCGTCAGGATGGGTTGCACGCGGGTCGAGCCGTTGATGCGGGTCATCGTTTCGATATTGTCGCCGTAAAACCAGACCGTGCCGCCGTCGTTGGTGAACGGGCTCTTCTCGCGGTTGATCGCGCGGAGCCAGGCGTCGATGTCGCTGTTAATCGAGATCTCGGCGTGCGGCCCGACGTTTTCGATGAACAGGTCGCCGGTCGCGGTGGCGCTGGTGCGCAGCTCGCTGTTGCTGCTGTTGTCCGACGAGACGTTGCGGATCACGACGGTCCCGTCGCTGCCGTGGACGATCCGCATGTTGTTGCGCACGTTCTCGATGTTGGCGATCTCGCCCTCGGATTGACGCACGAAGAAGCGGGCGCGGCCGTTGTCGGAATCGATCTCGGAGTGCATGAAGTCCACCATGCGGACCCCGTCGCGGACGACGACGTCGTCGTTGAGGGTGTAGGTGCCGTAGGGGAAGTAGACCACCGTGTCGCCACCCTGCTGGGCGGCGAAATTCAAGGCTTGCTGCACGGCCGGGGCGTCGTTGGTGCCGTCGTCGGGGTTGGCCCCGAAGTCCGTGACGTTGACCCAGTTGGTGTTCGCGTGCGGGTAGAACTCGGGCGTGTCGCGCACCTCGAGCCGCAGCGAGCGGTCCGCTTCGCCGACTGTCCCGCCGTGCGACCACCACTCATCGACGCTCCCGGTGGGGATATCAAACCCCGCGCCGCCCTGGCCGATGTCCACGCCGGTGTCGTACCCGGAGATGTTGGCGTCGCGGAGATAAACGTACGAAGGCACCCGCATATCAAAAGCCGCCCCGCCCGCGCCTTGCGCGTCCACGTCGAGCAGGTAGGTCGTGGCGAGCGAGCGGTCCGTTTTCAGGATCGGAGCGTTCCCGCGCGTGGTGAGCCCGTGAAACGAGAGCACCTTGGCTTCGTTGTAGATCGCGGTGTCGCGCTGGTCGGTGAGCCCGATATCCTCGAACACGATATTGTTGACCGAGCCTTCGACGTGGACGCCGCGGTCGAACCCTTCGATCTCGACGCGTTTCACGTAGCCCTGCCCCGAGGTGCCGAAGACCCCGAGGCCGTAACTCCCCCGGCCGTTCGCGGCGCCGCTGACGATGCGGACGTCCTGAATCGCCCCAATGTTGGCCACGTCGTAATGCACACCCCCGGCCCCGGGGTTTCCTTGGCCCGTATTAATCGTGAGGTTCTGGACGTAGTTCGAGTAGCCCGAGTTGTCCTGGCCGCCGATGTTGCCGGTGCGGACGATGAATTTCGGATCGTTCGCGTTGCCGAAGCCGTCGGCGTTGTTGCTCAGGCGGATGACCGTGTCGTCACGGTTCTGCCCGACCATCCGCACGCCGTTGAGCGGGTGGTCGAAGCCCGGCGCGGTGGCGGCCAGCGTGTCCGACACCAGGTACTCGCCCTCCGGGAAGTAGATCGTCCACGGCCGGAGATTGCCTTGGGCGGTCGAAGCGTTGTAAGCACCCAGCACCGCGTTGATCGCCGCGGTGTCGTCCGTGACCCCGTCGCCTACCGCCCCGAAGTCCTTCACGTTGATCACGCCGGCATCGGTGGGGAAGAAGAAGTCGCCGGGCTGGCCGGACGCCTCGATCTGCGCGAAGACCGCGGCCAGCAAAACGATGCCGGAAAGCCAGCAACGCAATGAAACTTTTTGATGCATAATCAAAAACCTTTCTTGAAACCAGATCACGTCCTCAAACATCTGCCGGGCCGTTCAACGCGTCCATTGCGACCACGACAAGACGCTTACACGATCCGGGCGGCGGCGACGAGTCGGTGCAAAACCGTCGCCCCCGGCGTTGGGTGCCGTGGGACTGCAGATCAATGAGTCGGAACATGAACGATGCAGACAAACAAAGCGGGGAGAAAGCCCCCTCTTCCTTCGACGGAAGAGGAAGCGTGGGTAATCGGGGATCCGTGTTCAGTGGTGGTTACGCTTCGATCGGCAAAGCATCAACAAGCCGCCGCTCAGCAGGAGGCCGATGGTGCCCGGTTCGGGCACGACGAGTTCGATCTGCAGACTGTCCACCCGGGGCGTTAGGTTGGTGAACGATCCGCCCTGGGGAACCTGGAAGTTCAGGCCGACGCCGTCGATGGCGGGCGTGAAGGAGCCGAGGTCCAAGCCCGACACGATCTCGGTCCCCCCGACCGTGAGGCTCGCGGTGTTAGCCAAGGAGTCATAGGTCAGCAGGAACGGGAGCAAGCCGGAGTCGATGGAGACCGCCGGGGCGGCCAAAGCGTTATCCACCCGCAATTCCGCCGTGTTCCCCGCGCCGGTTTCCCGGACCCGGATACCCAACTGGGTGTTCGCGCCGGTGGTGGGCGTGGTGTCGTCGTCGTAGAGGTTCACGTCGATCCACCGCGAACCCGCGGGATTAATCTCGCCCGTGAATTCCACAATCGGCATCGTGAGCGTCGGCACGACCGGCACGTCAAGGACGTAGCCGGTCCGGCTGCCGGTCACGCTGGAGACCGTCACCTGCCCGGCTTGGAACCGGGGATTCACGCTGTTGTTCGTCAGCCAGTTCGAAGCCCCGACCGGGATGGTGTCGGGGGTCGTTGCGGCCAGCGGCTGGCCGTTGTTCCCGCCGGCCTGTTGGAAATTGTCGAAGAAGATGATCTCCGCGTGAGCGGGCTGAGCCGACCCCAGTGTCAGACCAACCCCCAACGCAAGCATAGAGCCGGCCGCGGCGGCTTTAGTCGAACCCGCCAACGGGCCGCGGCGCTTGCGATAGGGGCCCTTTTTCACCGTCTTTGTTTTTTCGTATCGTCTGGTCGAAGAGAACATGGACTACCTCCTAATAGGTTGAAACAAGAAAAAGTCATACAAGCCAAGGGCCCCTCCACGCAGCCACCGTTGTTTAAGCCGGGGTGTTCTTCCCGGTTGTATAGACCGGACGGTTTAACGGGCAAGGGTACGAAAGTGTTTATCTTTCCGAGAGAGGATTTAAACTTGAAACCTGTCGCGGTGATACGTTCACCACGGACAAAATATAAATCGCGATACGGCTTGTGCATTGCCGCAATGCGCAATCTTCCTATAAATTAGCGTCATTCTGACGAGCGAAAAAATTTAGAAAACTCGCTATACCCGCATACTTCCACGGGCCGTAGTCCCGAGGTTACGACCCGGAACCGCGCGACCGATGGGCGGTCTGCGGTGTTGCCGCCGCCGCACAAAAGGTGGCAAACGCTCGGAAACTATGGCGTGATTTGGTAGTCGACATGCGTGAGAGCGCACTACGGAGGCCTACAGAATTTTTAGAATGCCGCAGGCTAGACAGCATTGGCCGCGATGGATCTCGTGTCGCCGCGTCATGCTTCTGTCCGCCGCCGACGACTGAGTCGCAAGCGGTCGTCAGGAAACACCGGCTCACCCGTTAAGCCCGGTCGTGGCGGGGTTTTGAAGTCGCGTAAGCATTCGGGGGGGTGGCGTAACGCGGGGCCCGACCACCCAATCAACGGGTCGGATAAGAAAGTGGTTTTGTGATGAATCAAGTAACGGGTCAGCGGGGCGAGACGGCCCGCCCCAACATCCTGTTCATCGTCACCGACCAGCAAGCGACTGAGACGTTGTCGTGTTACGGCGGGTTACCCGCCGTAACGCCCGGCCTGGACGGTCTGGCGACAGACGGCGTCCGGTTTGACCGGGCCTATACGCCCTGCCCGCTGTGCACCCCGGCCCGGGCCAGCCTGCTTACCGGGCTTTATCCCCACCGGCACGGCGCAATGCACAACACGGCGACCCACCACCCGTTCGACGAGTCGATGCTCGGCCGAGGTCAACGGTTCTACAGCCACGCGTTGGCCGAGGCCGGATACCGGGTGGGCTACGCGGGCAAGTTCCACGCCGGCCTGGCGAGGACGTGCGGCGACGCCGGCTTCGAGGGGTTTGGGCCCGCGGATTACGGCGTCTGTCGCGAAGAACCGGCTTACGGCGACTACTTGGAACGCGAAGGCCTGGACCCGCCGGTCTACCGGCCGTTCTGGAACGCCCACGACTCCGACCCTGATTGGGGCACCGGCAACACCGCCGGCCGCCTTGAGGGTTCGAAACGGGCTGCCCCATGTTTCTTCCTGGCGGATTACGCCCAGAGGTGGATCTCCGATGCTTCTCGAGGCGGGCAGCCTTGGAGTATGTCGCTGAATTTCTGGGGGCCGCACGCGCCTTACGCGCCGACGCAGGAATTCCTCGACCTGATCCCGGAGACGCCGCGGCTCGACGCCGCGTCCGCCGAGGACGGCCTCGCTTCACGGCCGGGGGTTCAGCGGCGCTGGCGCGACAGCGTGTTCCCTCATGCCGTTGAGACCGACCGGAACGTCTGGCGTCGGGTGCGACGCAGCTACTTCGCGTTCGCGTCCATGATCGATGACGCGATCCGGGGGCTGCTGGACTGGCTCAAAGCCCGGTCGCTCTACGAACACACGCTGGTCATCTTCTGCGCGGACCACGGCGAGACCTGCGGGACCCACGGCGGCTGCTTCGATAAAGGCCCGGTCGCTTTCGAGGAGGTCTACCGGGTCCCGCTGATCGTCAAACCGCCCGTGGGTGGGTCTGGCCAGACGGGGGGAAGCTGCGGCCGATTGGTCAGTCTGCTTGACGTGCCGGCCACGATCCTCGACGCGGCGGGGGCGACCCCGCTTGATGGCCAAGGCACGTCGCTGCTACCCTTAACGGATGATCCTACGGGCCCGGGCAGGGACGCTCTGCTGTGTCAGTTTCATGGCCACCGCCTTCCCGTCGCCCAGAGAGTGCTAGTGACGCAAACGCATAAATATGTACTCAATTTTGCCGAAACCGACGAGTTGTACGACCTCGATCGCGACCCGCACGAGATGATGAACCTGATCGACGAACCCGGCGTTGCGGACACCGCGGTCAGCCTTCGGCGGCGGATGGTCGAAGCGATGGACACGGTCGGTGATACCCTCGGGCCGCAGTCGCGGCACTTTGTTCTAGGCGGGGTAGTGCACGCTCGTGACCCGGTGAACCCAACGGAAAGTAGCGACACACGATGACCCGACGGGCGATGGTAACCGTGGGGGTCGCGACGCTCGCCGTGGTGGGGGCGGCCCTGGGGGCTTGGCGTTCGCTGGGGTCGGGCGAAGCGAACCCGACGCGCGGGCAGGCTGCGCGGGCCGCCTCGGTCGAGGTGGCCCCGGTCGAGGTAGGCGACATCGAGCTGCGTCGGGTGCTCAGCGGAACGATCGCGTCGCCGGTGACGTTCGACATCGCGCCGAAGGTGGCGGGCCGGGTGTTCGAGATCAAGGTGGAGGCCGGCGACCGGGTGGAGCGGGGGCAGGTGGTAGCCGTGCTCGACGACGACGAGTACCGGCTGGAGGTCAAGCAGGCGAACGCGGACCTCAAGATGGCCGAGGCGAGCCTCGCCGAGGCGCGGTCCGCGATCGAGATCGGGCGGCGCGAGCGCGAGCGGGTCCGGACGCTGCGCGAGCGGGGGGTGGCGTCGGACGCGCAACTCGACACGGTCGAGGCGGAGATGCTAGCCAAGAGGTCGGCCGAAGCAGTGACCGAAGCGCAGGTGGCCCGGGCCCAGGCGGCGGTGGCGACGGCGGAACTGCGGCAGGGCTACTGCCGGGTCACGGCGGACTGGGCGGGCGGCGACGCCGAGCGCGTGGTGAGCGAGCGCTACGTCGATCCCGGCGCGACGCTGTCCGCCAACACCCCGCTGATGACGATCGTGGAACTGGACCCGGTGCTGGCGGTGGCGTTCGTCACCGAGCGCGACTACGGCAAGCTGGCGGTCGGTCAGCCGGTACGTTTGACGACCGACGCCTTCGGCGACGAGGGCTTCGCCGGCGAGATCACCCGCATCGCGCCGGTGTTCAGCGAGGCCTCCCGGCAGGCCCGGGTGGAGGCGACTCTGACGAACGAATCGATGCGGCTGAAGCCGGGCATGTTCACGCGGATCGAGGTGGTCGTGGATCGGGCCGAGGGCGTCACCATCGTGCCGACGACCGCGCTGACGCGGCGTCGGGGCGGCGCCGGGGTGTTCGTACTCAACGCGGACGGCGTGTCAGTGTCTTGGCGGCCGGTCGAGCCGGGTCTCGAGCACGAGGGCCGGCTCGAGGTCCGGGGCGGCGGTGTCTCCGGGCAGGTGGTAACGCTGGGCCAGCAGCTGATCGACGACGGCTCATCGGTGCGGGCGTCGGTGCGGGGGGAAGGCCCATGAACCTGCCGCGCGCGGCGGTGAGTCGGCCAGTGTTTACGACCATGGTCACGCTGATCGTGCTGACGCTCGGCGTGGTCTCCCTGATCCGGCTGCAGATCGACCTGCTACCCGATATCGAGATGCCGACGCTCACCGTGCAGACGGGCTACGAAGGCGCGAGCCC
This sequence comes from Planctomycetota bacterium, assembly GCA_039199695.1. Classification (GTDB taxonomy): domain Bacteria; phylum Planctomycetota; class Phycisphaerae; order Phycisphaerales; family Phycisphaeraceae; genus Algisphaera. The sequence continues at coordinate 48,416 of JBCCST010000008.1, forward strand.
CGAAGTAATCGAGCGGCTGGTGACGCAGATCGTCGAAGAGATCATCGGCACCGTGCCCGGCGTCGAGGAGATGGTCTCGACGTCCGCCGAAGGCAGCAGCCGGGTGCGGGTGACGTTCGGCTGGGGCACGGACCTGGACATCGCGGCCCAGGACGTACGCATGGCGCTTGAGGACGAGATCGGCGAGTTGCCCGAAGACATCTCCCGGCTGCGGATCAGCAAATTCGACATCGCCACGGTCCCGGTGGTGATCGTGGGGATCGGCAGCAGCCTCGACCCGGTGGAGATGACCGAGCTGGTGGACCGGCAGGTCCGGCCGCGTCTGGCGCAGGTGGCCGGGGTCGCCCAGGCGGACCTGTGGGGCGGCTTCTACCGGGAGGTGCGGATCGAGCTGCTGCCCGAGCGGCTGCGGGCGTTTGGCCTGCCGCTCAACGCCGTGCTGGAGGCGATCCGCGCGGCCAATGTCGACCTGCCGGCCGGGTCGATCGAAGACGGCAACTACGAGGTCACGCTCCGTGCGCCGGAAGAGTTCCGGACGCTGGCGGACGTCCGCGCGACCGTGGTCGACGTCCGCGACGGTGCGGCGGTGCGCCTCGACCAGGTCGCCGACATCCGCGACACCTACGAGCGGCTGAGGCGGATCGTCCGGGTCAACGGCGAAGACGGCCTACGCATCGGCATCCGCAAGCAGGGCGACGCCAACACCGTTGAGGTGTCGCAGAACATCCTCGCGGAGATCGAGGCGATCAACGCCGACTACCCGCAGCTCAACGTGGTGGTGGTCCGCAGCCAGGGCAACTTCATCGAGCGGTCGATCCGTAACGTCGCTCGTTCGGTGCTCTACGGCGGCGGGCTGGCGGTCCTGGTGCTGCTGCTGTTCCTGCGTAGCTTCGGCAGCACGCTGACGATCGGCCTGTCGATCCCGATCTCGGTGGTGGCGACGTTCACGCTGATCTACGGCGGTGGCTTCACGCTGAACCTCATGACCCTAGGCGGGCTTGCGCTCGGGGTGGGGATGATGGTAGACAGCTCGATCGTCGTGCTGGAGAACATCCGCCGGCGTCAGGACGAGGCGGGCGAAGAGCCGGGGCGGGCCGCCGTCTCCGGGGCGGCGGAGGTGGCGACCGCGATCGTGGCCAGCACGATCACGACGATGGTGATCTTCCTGCCGCTAGCGTTTGTGCGAGGGGTATCGGGCGAGCTGTTCCGGGAGCTGGCGTACGTGATCGTCTTCGCGTTGGTGTGCGCGTTGCTGGTGTCGCTCAGCGTGACGCCGATGCTCGCGGCCTGGCTGCTACGCCGGCGGCCGGAGGAGTCCCGGATCGTCCCCCCGGCGGTGACGCCGCGTGAAGCCGAACCCGCGGCCGAGGACGGGTCGTTGGGGAGCGCCTACCGGTCGTTGTTGGGTGCCGCGTTGCGGCATCGGGTGGTCACGCTGCTGCTGGCCTTCGGGCTGCTGGGCGGTTCCCTGCTGCTGCTGCCCTGGATCGGCACCGACTTCATGCCCCCCAGTGACGAGGGCGAGGTCCGCCTCGTCGGCGAGATGGAGGTGGGCAGCCGATTGGAACTGGTCGATCGGCAGACGCAGGTGATGGAGTCCATGGCGCTCGAGGTCCTGGGCGACGACGCGAGCGCCTGGGTCACGAACGTCGGCGGGGGCGGGGGCAACCCCGGCGCGGCGGCGCAGGGCAACATGCGGATCACGCTGCGGCCGGTGCGTGAGCGATCGCGGTCCAACACCGAGGTGGCCGAAGACCTGCGCGAGGCGGTGGAAGGGCGGGTCCCGGGCATGACCATCCGGACGCGGGCGCCGCAGGGTCAGTTCCTCCTCGAGCGGGTGCTGCGCACGGCCGAGGGGATCACCGTCGAGGTCCGCGGGCCGGACTTGGGCGTGCTCGAAGCCCTGTCGCGGCAGGTCGAAGAGGTGCTGGGCGAGGTCGCCGGCGTCACGGACGTGCGGGTCAACCAGGACCCGGGCCAGCCGCAGCGGAGGGTGCGGGTCGACCGCCGTAAAGCGGCGGACCTCGGGCTGACGGTGCGGGACGTGACCGAGGCGATCGAGACGGCGATAGCGGGGCGTCGGGCCGGCGAGTTCCGCGCGGCCGGCGAGTCCTACCGCATCCTGGTGCAGCTCAAGGACGCTCCGCGGCTGTCGATCGAGCAGCTGCTCGACATGACGCTGCGGACGCCGCGGGGGGAAGACGTCGCGCTGCGCAACGTGGTCCGCACCGAGCCGGGGCGGGGCCCAACGGTCATCGAGCGCAAGGACCAGCGCCGGACGGTGGAGGTCAACGCCAACGTCACGGGCCGGGACCTGGGGTCGACCGCCGCGGAGGTCGACCGGTCCCTGCGTGGGGTGTCGCTCCCCACGGGCTACACGCTGACGGTCACCGGGGCGTACGAAGAGCAGCGCAAGTCGAAGCGCGAGCTGACGGTCAGCCTGGCGCTGGCGATCGCGTTGGTCTACATGGTGCTCGCGTGTCAGTACGAATCGCTGCGCGACCCGCTGATCGTCATGCTGTCGGTGCCCATGGCGGCGGTGGGCGTGCTGACGACGCTGTGGGCGACCGGCACGACGCTGAACGTGCAGTCGTACATCGGCTGCATCATGCTGGGCGGCATCGTGGTCAACAACGCGATCCTTTTGGTCGATCAGGCCGGCCGGCTGTCGCGGTCGGGCATGGACCCCGACCGCGCGGTGATCGAGGCGGGCCGGCGTCGGCTTCGGCCGATCCTCATGACGACGCTAACCACCATCCTCGGGCTTGCCCCGCTGGCGCTGGGCGTCGGCGAAGGGGCCGACGCGCAGGCGCCGCTGGCCCGGGCGGTCATCGGCGGGCTCGCGGCTTCGACGCTCATCACGCTGGTGCTCATCCCGGTGACCTACACGCTGGTCCACGGCCGCGGGCACTCCCGAGCCGCCGAACCACCCGCGACAAGGATCGCCCCGTGAGCCGGTGTTTCTTCGGCTGGATCGGTCTCGCGCTGACCGGCGGGGTGCTCGCGGGGTGCACGCCGGTGGACGAGTGGCGGGTGCTCGACGAAGACTGGTCGGACCGATTGGAGGAGCAGGCGCGGCGGGACCTCGCGCTGCCCGAGCCGATCGGGGAAGACCGGGCGAACACGAGCGTTGCGCTGCCGGAAGGCGACGGGCCGCTCGAACTTTCGATCGAGCAGGCGGCGATGCTGTCGCTGCAACGCAACCGCGACCTCGCCGTGCGGCAGTACGGACCGGTGATCGCCGGGGCGTTCGAGTCGATCGAACGCGGCGTGTACGACCCCGAGATGTTCGGCGAGTTCACCTTCGAGCAGGAAGAGTCGGCCGAGACCAACCGCGGCACGGGCGAGCGGTTCAGCGTGGTCGGCGACGACACGACCACCGCCGCCGGCGTCCGCCAACGCCTGCCCACGGGCACGGAGGTCGAGGTCTCGGTGGAACAGTCCCGCAGCAGCTCGAGCCGGTCGCCCGAGTTGCAACAGGCCCGGCTCGGGCTGACCGTGACGCAGTCGCTGCTCGAAGGGTTCGGCCCCGCGGTCAACCTCGCGGCGATCCGCCAGGCCGAGCTCGGGGTCGTGGCCTCCCGGTACGAGCTGCGCGGGTTTGTCGAGGCGCTGCTGGCCGAGGTCGAGACCGCGTACTGGTCGTACACGCTGGCCGAAGCGCAGATCGCTATCTTTGAGAGGTCGCTACAGGTCGCCCGTCAGCAGGCCGACGAGACCCGTCAGCGCATCGAGGTCGGCCTGCTGGCGGAGACGCAGGGGGCGGCGGTCATCGCGGAGGTGGCGCTGAGAGAGCAGCAGCTGATCGACGCGCGGTCCGAGTTGGAGGCGGCCCGGTTCAGGCTGCTGCGGCTGATCAACGCGAGCCCGACGCTCGCCGATCCGGGCCGGTCGATCGTCACGATCAGCAGCCCACGCACCGCGGCCGAGCCGATCGACGACGTGGCCGACCGCCTGCGGCTGGCCCTGAAGATGCGGCCCGACCTCAACGAGGCGGCCGCCCGGCTCGAGCAGAACCGGCTCGAAACGGTCGTGACCCGAAACGGCCTGCTGCCTCGGCTGGACCTGTTCGTCACCCTGGGCAAGAGCGGGTTTGCGGACACGTTCCCCGAGTCGTTCGAGAACCTGGACGGGGAAGAATTCGATCTCGGGGTGGGCGTGTCGCTGAGCGAAGCGGTCGGTAGCCGGGCCGACCGCGGAGCCGACGCGTTGGCGCGGGCCAACCGCAGCCAGGCCGCCGCGGCGGTGAACAACCTGCGTCAGCTCGTCGCGTTGGACGTGAGGCTGGCGGTCAACGAGGTCGAGCGTGCCCGGCAACAGATCGACGCCAGCGCCGCGACCCGCCGGCTCCGCGCCGCCACGCTCGACGCCGAACGCCAACGCTTCGACGTCGGCGCCAGCACCGGGCTGCTCGTCGCCCTGGCCCAGAGCGAGCTGCTCACGGCGGAGATCGCCGAAGTCGAGTCGGTCGTGAACTACCGCATCGCGTTGACGAACCTCTACCTCGCAGAGGGCAGCCTGCTCGAGCGGCGGGGGCTCAGCGTGGGCGCGCCCTGAACCGGGTCTCGGGCGTCCTCCTCAAGCAGGCCGCCCCGGTCACGCCCGGCAAGACGAGGGTTCGATCTATCGCGATGCGCCCGCCGCCCTCCGGGCCTTAAACGCGGAGGGGCTGACGCCGTGGACGCGTTTGAAGGCGCGGGAAAACTGGTAGGCGTCGGCGTAGCCCAATTCGTGGGCCACCTGCTTGACCATGCGGTCCGAGTGGGTCAACGCCGCCGCGGCGTGGTTCATCCGCTGACGCAGCAGCGCGCGGTAGGGCGTGTCTCCTTCGAACCTGCGGAACAGCCGGCAGACATAAGCCGGGGCGAGCCCGCAGAGCTCGGCCAGCTCTTCGAGTGACATGAGGCGTAAAAAATGCGCATCCAGCAGGTCGCGGCACCGCCGGTACGTCTGGCGGGCGTGGGCGTCGGGGGCGGCCGGCCGGGTCTCGTCGGGGACCGGGCGGAGGATCGCCGTCAGGGCCCGGAGCAGCGCGACGCAGGTGCGGGCGGTCTCGGGGCCGGGCCGCGCGCCGTGGCGGATAAGCAACTCCGCGATCTCGGCAAACCCGCCCCCCGGGGTGTCGCGCGCAGAACCACAAGGCAGCACGGCGTCACGCAACGCGGCGGCCGCCGAGCGGCCGGTGAAGTCGATGAAGTACTTGCGGGGCGGGTCGGCCGGGTCGGCCCGGATCTCGTGTGCGCAACGCGGCCCGTAGCTATAGGTCAGGCCCGGCCGCAGCTCGTGGACCCGTCCGTCGAGGACCAAGCGCCCGCGGCCCCGCACGACGTGCTCGATCGAGTGGTACCGAAACGTCTTGCGGTCCACCACGTAGCCGGGTTCACAGGCCTCGTACCCACCGCAGACCACACGAAGGCCCCTGGTTGTTTTCCCCGGGGGCTGGCCCGGATCGGCGTCGAGGAAGAAATAACGCCCCTCGGCGACTTGCTTGGAGATGAAACCGGGGATCGAATGGGGCGTGGACAATAGTCTTTCCGTGGTGATCGGCGGTGCCGTGTCGAGGTCAAAGATTGTAGGGCTTGACATCAAACGCAGCTATTCATGTCATCTTCGCCCCGATTTAAAATTCGGTTTTCCTGAATCACTTTGGCTCCTCGCGTCGCGTGGTTCTGATCTCAGTTTTCGGACGAATCCCGGAAGGATCGGGTTGCTCGCCCAAGTAGACCGGCGACCGGGCGGCGGGCGACGCGGCCGCTTGAACGATTCGCTGTCGGTCTGTGTCTCCGGCCCTCGCTGATGCTCACCTACGAACCCACGATCGAATCGCTGCGGCGTTACCGGGTACCCGAGTGGTACCGCGACGCTAAACTCGGCATCTACACCCACTGGGGCCCCTACTCCGTCCCCGCCTTTGGGGACGAGTGGTACCCACGAAACATGTACGACAAGTCACACGACTGCCACCGGCACCACCGGGGGGTCTGGGGCGAGCCGAGCGAGTTTGGCTACAAGGATTTCATCCCGATGTTCCGGGCCGAGGCGTGGGACCCCGAGCGATGGGCCGACCTGTTTGTGCGGGCCGGCGCGAAGTTCGCCGGACCGGTGATCGAGCACCACGACGGCTTCGCGATGTACGACTGCTCGTTCACGCCTTACACCAGCGTGAAGATGGGCCCCCGGCGTGACGTGACCCTTGAGTCGAAGGAGGCTTTTGAGGCCGCGGGCCTGAGGTTCATCGCCACCAGCCACCGGGCCCGCAACGCCCGGCACTTCCCGTCGTTGCCCGGTAGCGACCGCAACGACCCCGCCTACCGCGACCTCTATGGGGACGTCTTCGAGGACAAGGATGCGCCGGTCGACGAAGCCTTCCTCAAAGACTGGCTCGGTCGGACCAAGGAGGCGATCGACCTCTACACGCCGGACGTGCTCTGGTTCGACTTCGGCTGGCACCGCCCGGAGTTCCTGCCGTACCGCCTCGATTTGGTGGCGTACTTCTACAACCAGGCCGAGCAGCGCGGGCAGGAGGTCGTCATGAACTACAAGGACGACGTGTTCGACGGCGCCGCGGTCTACAACGTCGAGCGCGGCAAGCTCGCGGGCATCCGCCCCGACTCCTGGCAGACCGACACGTCGATCAGCACGAAGTCCTGGTCGTTCATCGAGAACGAAAACCTCAAGTCGCCCACGCGCGTCGTCCACGACCTCGTCGACATCGTCAGCAAGAACGGCAACATGCTGCTCAACGTCGGCCCCCGCCCCGACGGCACGATCCCCCCGGAAGCCGAAGGCATCTTGCTGGCGCTGGGCGACTGGCTCGCGGTCAACGGCGAGGCCATCTACAGCAGCCGGGTCTGGCACCGCTTCGGCGAGGGGCCCACCGCCGTCGAGGCGGGGCACTTTTCCGAGCGTAAGGACCAGGACTTCACGCCCCGCGACGTCCGCTACACCACCAAACCCAACACGCTCTACGCGATCTGCCTCGGCTGGCCGGGCCGTACCGCCCGGCTTCGCGCTTTGGCCACCGGAACCGGCCTGGGCCCCGACAACATCCGATCCGTCCGCATGCTCGGGGTCGACGGCCCGCTCGACTGGCGTCAGGATCACGAGGCCCTGCACGTCGGCCTGCCCGATCGACGGCCTTGCGACCACGCCTACGCCCTGGCTCTCGACCTCAAGGAGGCCCCCGCGTGCTAAGAGGCGTCTCCCCCCTGATCGGCCCCGAGTTGCTCGCGACCCTCCACCGTATGGGCCACGGCGACGAGATCGTCTTCGCCGACGCCCACTTCCCCGCCCAGAGCCTCGGCCCGATGGTGATCCACGCCGACGGCTTGCCGGTCGACGCCCTGCTTGACGCGGTGATGCGTCTTCTCGTCCTCGACCCGTACGTCGAGGCACCGCTGGCCATGATGGCCGCCGTCGAGGGCGACCGCCTGGACCCGGCCGTGGAGTCGGACTACCGCGCCGCCGCCGAGCCCCACCACGGCGGGCCGGTGGCGATCGACCACCTCGACCGCTTCGATTTCTACGACCGGGCCCAGCGGGCCTTCGCCGTCGTCGTGACTGGTGAGACCCGTAAGTACGGCAACCTCATCGTCAAGAAGGGCGTCACCCCCATTGCCGACTGACCCCCGGAACACCCCCCGGAACTCACCCCACCATGACACTGATTGACCTCTCTCAACCTCTTTCCGACCGCGGGCCGAACTGCCCGGCGCACCCGCCGGTGCGGGTGGAGCGGATCGCGGACCACCCGGCGGACGGCTGGCGGATGGAACTGCTGACGTGCGCGACACACACGGGCAGCCACTGCGACGCGCCGCTGCACAAGATGGCGGGCGGAGCGAGCCTGGACGAGGTGCCGTTGGACATGTGGGTCGGCGAGGCGTGGCTGGCGGACCTGCGGCCGGCCCGGGACAACCACGGCATCGGGTCCGAGGCGTTGGCGACGGCGTTGGTCGGCCGGGAACTCGCGGACCGCATCGTGCTGCTGTGCACCGGATTCGGGGAACTGCGTGACGACCCGCGGTGGACCGAATCGCCGGCGTATCTGACGCCCGACGGGGCGCGTTGGTTGGTCGAGCGGGGCGTCCGCGGCGTGGGGATCGACCACTACTCGATCGGGGGCAACGACGACGCGGTGAACATCCCGACCCACGAGACGCTGCTGGGCGCGGGGGTGTGGATCGTCGAAGACTTGGCGTTCCCCGAGGCGGTGCACGGCGTGCCCCAGCCGCTGCGGTTCTGGGCCCTGCCGATCCGGATCGCCGGGGCGAGCGGGGCGTTCTGTCGACCGGTGGTGGAGGTGACGGGATGAAGACGCTGGTGTTGGAAGAACCGGGTCGGTTCGGTTGGCGCGAGGAAGAGGACCCGCGGCCAGGGACCGAAGAGGCGTGCGTGTCGGTGCGAAGGGTCGGCGTCTGCGGGACGGACCTGCACGCGTACCATGGCCGGCAGCCGTTCTTTGAGTACCCGCGGGTGCTGGGGCACGAGCTCGCGGTCCAGGTCGAGACGGTGGGGCAAGGCGCAGACACGTCCCTGGTCGGCCGGTGGTGCGCGGTGCGGCCGTACCTGAACGACCCCGACTCGCGGGCGTCGCGGCGGGGCAAGACGAACTGCTGCCCGTCGATGCGGGTGCTGGGGGTTCATACCGACGGCGGGATGCGGCCGCGTCTGACCCTGCCGACACGCCTGCTGCACCCAAGCCCGGAAAACGGCGGCAAGTTGTCACCCGAGGTTCTCGCGTTAGCCGAGCCGCTGGCGATCGGCTGCCACGCCGTGCGGCGGGGCGATCCGCGAGCAGACGAGTCGGTGCTGGTGATCGGTGCCGGACCCATCGGGCTGGCGGTGCTCCAATTCGCTCGGCTGCGTTCGCAAAACGTAACCGTCCTCGACCTGAACGAGCGTCGATTGTCGTTCTCCCGGGAGCGTCTGGGTGTCAGCGATTCACGCCAAGATCTAAACGACAGCGAAACTTTTGACTGCGTCTTCGACGCCACGGGCCACCCCGATTCGATGCGACAGGCGATTGACCGCGTCGCCCACGGCGGGCGGCTGGTCTACGTCGGGCTGCACCCCGGCGAGGTCACGTTCCCCGACCCGCTGTTCCACGCCCGGGAGATGACGCTGCGGGCCAGCCGCAACGCCACGGCCGAGGACTTCGACCTCGTGCTCCGCGAGCTCGCCGCCGGCCGGGTCGACGCCCAAAGTATGATCACCCGGCGACACACGCTGGACGAGTTGCCCGACGCCTTCGACTCGTTCTATGAAGACGCGAACTTGATCAAAGCGATCGTGGAGGTGCCGGCTTGAGCGAGACGCCCCCCGTTGAACTGCCCAGACGCACGCTGGGGCGTACCGCGTTGCGTGTGCCCCCGATCGTCTTCGGCACCAGCTGCCTGGGCAATCTCTATCAAACCCTGCCTTGGGACGAGAAGCTCGCGATCGTGCGCGCCTGGTTCGAGCACGTCCCCCGGCCGGTGGTGATCGACACCGCCGGCAAGTACGGCGCGGGGCTGGCGCTGCAGTGCATCGGCCGGGCGCTGCGTGAATTGCGGATCGGCCCCGGCGACATCCTGATCAGCAACAAGCTCGGTTGGCTTCGCGTACCGCTTGAGGCGGACGAGCCGACCTTCGAGCCCGGCGTCTGGGCGGGACTCGAACACGACGCGACGCAGGACCTCTCCGCCGCGGGCATCGAAGACTGCTGGCGGCAGGGCAACGACCTCCTCGGCGCACCGTACACGGCCCGCGTCCTCTCGGTCCACGACCCCGACGAGTATCTCGCCGCGGCGATCGACGACGCGGACCGACAACGACGGATCGACGAGATCGTCGCGGCCTACGACCGGCTGCACGAGCTGAAGCGTCGCGGCGAAGCCGACGCCGTCGGCGTGGGCGCGAAGGACTGGCGGGTCATCGCCGAGCTGGCCGACCGCGTCGCGTTGGACTGGGTCATGCTCGCCAATAGCTACACCGCCTACCGCCACCCCCCGGAATTAGGCCGCTTTGTTCAACGGCTGCGTGAGCGGGGCGTGGGCCTGATCAACTCGGCGGTCTTCCACGCCGGGTTCCTGGTTGGCGGCGACTTCCTCGACTACGAGAAGTTCGACGCCGCTCGGCACGACCACGCCGAAGCCAAGGCCTGGCGTGAACGTTTCTTCACCGCCTGCGACAAACACGGCGTCGCCCCCGCCCACGCCTGTATCCGCTTCGGCCTGGTCGCGCCGCAAGCCGACGCCGTCGCGCTCAACACCAGCACCGCCCGCCGCATCCCGCAGAATGTGCAGATGGTCCGCGACCCGCCGCCCGTGGCGTTCTGGCGATCGCTGGCCGACGCTGGGCTGATCGAATCCGAGACGTTCCGTGGTATGATCGCGACGACCGAGCAATAATGCCCGACTCCCACCGCCCCAACATCCTGTTTGTCCTGATCGACGACCTGGGCTACGCCGACTTGGGTTGCTACGGCAGCATCTTCTATGAGACGCCGCACCTCGACCGCCTCGCCGGACGCGGGCTGCGGTTTACCGACAGCTACGCGGCCTGCCCGGTCTGCTCGCCAACCCGCGCGTCGTTGCTGACCGGCAAATACCCCGCGACCGTGGGCATCACCAACTGGATCGGCGGTAACCCGTGGGGCAAGCTCATGGGCGTGCCTTTCTTCGACCGGCTGCCCGAGGGCGAAACCACGGTCGCCCAAGCCCTACGCGACGGCGGCTACCACGCCTGGCACGTCGGCAAGTGGCACCTAGGCCCGGAGAGCCGTCACCCCAACCGCGTCGGCTTCGAGAACAACGTCGGCGGCTGCCACTGGGGCGCGCCGCACGAGGGCTACTTCGCGCCCTGGGGCATCGAGACCCTGCCCGACAGCCTCGACGGCACCTACCTCACCGACCGGCTCACCGACGAGGCGGTCGCGCTGATCGAACGCGGCGCCCAAGCCGACCGCCCGTGGTTCCTGCACCTGGCCCACTACGCCGTCCACACCCCGCTCCAGGCCCCCCCGGAACTGGTCAAAAAATACGAAGAGAAGGCCCGCGCTCTCGGGCTCGACCCCGAAGGCGAGATCGAGCTCGGCGACCCCTTCCCCTGCCTGCACAAGAAAGACATGCGGATCGCCCGCCGGACGGTCCAGTCCCACCCGGTCTACGCGGCCATGATCGAGAACCTCGACACCAACCTCGGCCGAACGTTCGCGGCGCTGCAGCGCACCGGCCAACTCGATAACACCATCGTGATCTTCACCTCCGACAACGGCGGCCTGTCGAGCGCCGAGGGCTCGCCGACCTGCAACGCCCCGCTGCAGGAGGGCAAGGGCTGGATGTACGACGGCGGGGTCCGCGAGCCGTGGATCGCGGCCTGGCCCGGCGTGATCGCCCCCGGCACCACCACCGACGCCACCGTCACCTCGCCCGACCTCTTCCCCACCCTCTTGGACGTCGCCGGGCTCGCCCCCCGGCCCGAGCAGCACATCGACGGCCGGTCCTTCGCCCCCGTGCTGCGGGGCGAGCCGTTCGACCGCGGCCCGATCTTCTGGCACTACCCCCACTACTCCAACCAGGGCGGCACCCCCGCCTGCAGCGTGCGCGACGGCCGGTGGAAGCTCATCGAGTTCTTCGAGGACCAACGGTTGGAGCTGTACGACCTGCAAGAAGACCTCGGCGAGCGGCACAACCTCGCCCCCACACGGCCCGACCGCACTGCCGAGTTGCACCGGACCCTGGTCGCGTGGCGTGAATCCGTCGCGGCCCGGATCCCTGAACCCAACCCCGACTACCAAGCCATGTTGGCCGGCGAATGCCCGCGTCCCGACGGCCGCGGTGTCTTCCCCACAGACGACACCTTGATCCCCGGTGACGACTAATGTCTCGCCGTGGTTTGACCGCCGGTCATCACTCCCTGTTCGAAACAACTTCGAACTACATCTCGCGCGCATATTTGAGAGTTATTCGGCTTCAAGAATCAGCGCCCTCGTGCCTTACATAAACCATTGATGGATCTGGGTTTGATCCTATTAAACACTTCGCGGAGAGACGATTTGGGCTGTTGATTCGGCAGCGATTCGTTTTCGAACAGGCACCTCGGCGCTACGGCGGTTCGAACCCGTTTAACAGGCCCGTTCCGCCGAGGGGCCTTCGATTTCGTTTCGGACCGAGAGGTCTTGGTCAGCCGCACGATGGTAACTTCGATTCTATACCCTGAGCGTCTCTCCCAGCGGTGTTCGAAAACCTCGTTCCGCCTGACCAGTACTCGACTTACGAATCTGTCTTACGAAGTACATCCTGCAGCTTCTTTTCCTGATCTGGGCCCGTTGCACCCGTGACGAAGTCGTTCGACAACTCCAATATGCCCTCGTCGAGAACCGGATCCTCCGTTCCAAACTGACCTGAAGCTATGCAACGAGCTCTGACGGTTTTCGTGGATAGTGGTGTGTACCCCTATCCCCTAACCCTGGAGGTGTTGCATGTTGACAGTCGGATTAGATGTTCACCAACGGACTCCGGCGTACTGCGTCCTTGATCCCCAAGGCAAAGTGATGATCGTGGCGGCTGGCAGCGGGTCGTCCAGACGCTGCGGAGCTTGAGGGAGCCCTTCCAGGTGTGCTTTGAAGCCTCCTGCGGCTACGACCCGTTGCACGACGCGTTGGCTCGGATCGCCCGGCGGGTGGTGGTGGCTCATCCCGGCCATCTGCGGTTGATCTTCCGGTCCAAGTAAAAGAACGATCGGGTCGATGCGAAGAAGCTGGCCACGCTGCTCTTTCTGGATCAGGTGCCGGCGGTCCATGTCCCGTCGGTGGATATCCGGGGTTGGCGTGCTCTGATCGAGCACCGCCGCCGCCTGATCGACCGGCGGACCAAGGCCAAGAACGGGCTGCGGGCCGCCTTCCGCGCGGCGGGGATCAGCCCGATCAGGGGCGGGCACTGGTTGTGGACCCGGGCCGGGCTGGCTTGGGCTGCCGGAGTCGCCTTTCCCAGTGATGCCGAGGCGTTCCGGCGGGATGTCCTACTGGCCGAGCTGGATCACTTCACGCAACAGGTCCGCTTGGTGACCGATCGGCTGAACCGGCTGGCGGCTCGCCACCCCGGGGTCGGACTGCTGATGACGATCCCGGGGGTCGGCCCGCGTACCGCCGAAGCGGTGGTGGCCTACATCGATGATCCGCATCGGTTCGGCCGGCTACGCTCGATCGGCAGCTACTTCGGGTTGGTGCCGTCACAAGACCAGAGCGGCAGCCGCAACCACCTGGGCCGGATCAGCAAGGCCGGCCCGGCGACGGTGCGCAAGCTGCTGATCGAGGCGGCGTGGAGCTCGGCGCGATGGTGCAAAGAGGCCCGGCAGTGGCGCGACCGGGTGATGCGTGAAGACCCGGATCGGAAGAAAATCGCTATGGTGGCGTTGGCCCACAAGCTATTGCGGATGATGCTCTCGATGCTGCAGAGCGGCGAAGCGTGCCGGTGGCGTGCAGCCACTTAAGAAGATCAAGCTGAGACGTGGAGCGAAACCTTCGGACCTCGATCAAGGGGGCTGGCGTTCAGACGCCGTTGACCTGAATGAGGCCGATTCGAATAACCTTCATGACACGCCCACGGGCGATGTCGGATAGATGCTTGGAAGACCCGTCTTGGCTCCGCGGCTGGCTTCACAAACGCCCGTTCATAGATGCCCCCTGAACACCAGTCCATGACTTATGCGTCACTGGACGCATTCAGGAAAGGTCAGAACATGGCTCGTAAGCGTTACACCCCGGAACAGATCATCAGCAAGCTCCGTGCGATCGAGGTCCACCTCGCCGCGGGGATGACTCAGGCCCAGGCCACGAACCGGGGAGAGATCTCGATCCAAAGCTATCTGCGTTGGCGGAAGGAATACGGCGGGTTGAAGGTCGATCGGGCCAAACGGCTCAAAGAGATGGAGAAGGAGAACGCCCGGCTCAAGAAGCTGGTGGCGGAGTTAAGTTTGGACAAGGCGATGCTGCAGGACGTCGCTCAGGGAAACTTCTGAGCCCGCGGAAGAAGCGTGCGGCGGTCGACCATCTGCGTGATCGTTTTAACGCTTCGGAGCGGCGGGCTTGCCGACTACTCCAACAATCTCGAGCAACGCAGCGGTATCTACCCAAGGTCAGAGACGATGAGGCTCCGCTCACCAGGCGGATCATTGAGTTGGCCTCGATGTTCGGTCGCTATGGCTACCGCCGGATCACGGCGTTGTTGCGTGGCGAGGGCTGGTGGGTGAACCACAAGCGTGTCGACCGAATCTGGCGTCGAGAAGGCCTGAAGGTGCCGCCGCGGCAGCGTAAACGCGGTCGTCTGTGGTTCAACGACGGCTCGTGTGTTCGGCTTCGGCCGGAACACCCAGATCACGTCTGGAGCTACGACTTCGTCCAGGCTCGGACGTGGGACGGCCGGAGCTTCGGGATATTGGCGATGATTGACGAGTTCACCCGGGAGTGCCTGGCGATCGACGTGGCCCGGAAGCTGAACCACGACGACGTGCTCGAACGACTGGCGTGGCTGATGGCGACTCGCGGCGTCCCCGGTTACATCCGCAGCGACAACGGCAGCGAGTTCAGGACCAAAGCCGTCCGCCGTTGGCTGAAGCAGATCAACGTGAAGACGCTGTACATCGCCCCCGGAAGCCCTTGAGAGAACGGCTACATCGAGAGCTTCAACAGCAAGCTGGCAGATGAGTCACTTGAACATGAGATGTTTGACTCACTATATGAAACAAATTCTTGATCGAACCCTGGCGGATCGAGTACAACACAATTAGGTCCTATATATAGCTTGGGCTATCGACCATTAGCCCCGGCAACGTTCGCCCCACTTGATCCTGTATCCGCTACGTTCCGACAGGATCAAGCGGAACAACTCCAAGTACGGAACTTAAGGGTGGCATAAACCTGGGGGCATTCCAGAATGAATCGACAAGAGCAAGTTCCGGACGAACTTCCCAAAGGAATCAGTATCAGCGAGGAGCTCCTGCGCAAGCGAGAGCACCTCCTAGACCTCACGCGAAGCAATCGTCTATTGAATTATCGACGATCCAAGAAACAGAGTCTGCAGATCGTCGACGAACTCCCGGATGAAATCTGGGATCGTCTCATCGCCGGCCGATATTTTGAATTTAAGCCGCTGCCGGAAGAGCTCACCCAAGGCGATCAGTCGGGGCTTGAGTGGGAAGACGACGAGCAGTTACGGTTTGCCGAAGAGTTGCCGATCCACAACGCCGGGGTTCGACTCGACGCACGCCATACCGACAATAAGCTGCAAACCCTGCAGCCGAGCGAGTCCTTGGACGCGATCCTGAAAGGCATGCGCCAGCAGGCCAATGCGTCCATCGCGGAAACCGGTGTCAACGTGTTGCACCTCGCCTTGGGGTTGCTGGAGTGGTACGAGGCGAACTATTCCTCGACCGCGAACTACGCCCCGTTGCTGCTTGTGCCCGTCAGCCTCAACCGTGACTTTGTTGGCGGCAAATACCGATACCGCCTGAGTTACACCGGCGAAGAAATCCAAGTGAATCAGTCGCTGGGGCTCAAGCTACAACAAGACTTCAACCTGAATCTGCCGGACATCGACGACGGGATGCAGCCGGAAGATTACTTCCGCGCGGTGGGGCGGGCTGTTTCCTCCGAAACGAAGTGGGGCGTCAAGCGGGAGGCTTTGCTGGGGTTCTTCTCTTTCAGAAAACTCATGATGTACCGCGACCTTGATCCGGCAAAATGGGGTGGCGAAGCGGGACTCGGCTCCAGCGGGGTGATTGGGAGTTTGGTTGCGGGTGCCTCCAGTGATGAAAGCGAACCGGAAACCCTGTTTCGCCCGGACTACGACATCGACGAGCACGGCACCGCCCACGATATCCCACTCGCTCTCGACGCGGATAGTTCTCAGCACTCGGCCTTATGCGACATCATCGCCGGTCAGAATATGGTCATCGAAGGGCCTCCGGGTACTGGCAAGAGTCAGACTATTACGAACGCGATCGCGGCGGCGCTGGGGCAGGGCAAGACCGTCATGTTTGTGGCGGAGAAGCTCGCGGCGCTGCGTGTGGTCTATCAAAACCTCGCCAAGATCGGGCTGGGGGCGTTTTGTCTGGAGTTGCACAGCGAATCGGCCAAACCCGCCAAGGTCTACGAGGACCTGAAAAAACGGCTGGAGATGAAATTTCCCAGGTCGATGGATGTCGAGCACAAGCGTCTCAAAGTTGAACGCGAAAAAGAGAAAATCAGTAATTACATCGCTGCGACGGACATGCGTTGCGGGCCGATTAAGGAACGACTCGACCAGGTGTTTTGGCGTGCGGCCGGGTTCAGGCAACGAGGGATCGATCCGCTACATGGGGCCGGTGTGCCGGGTTGCGACGACGAGCAAACCTATGACAGCTGTGTCGCCGCGCTGGACACTCTCCAGCGTCACGGCGACGAAGTGGGCCCCGCCCAGAAGCACGCGTGGCGAGGCATCGATCTCCAATCCTACCGGCCCGCCCAGGCGGAGAACCTCACGCGTGTTTTAGAAAACTGGTCGACCTTCGCCCAGGACATCGACGGCACCTCCGCTTCGCTCCACAAGATCGCGGCTCTGGGTTTCGAAGATTGGCTCACCCTGTCCGAAGGCTGGGACGCGGATGCGGCCCAACGCCTCCTGGACGTTCAGGTGCCCGATCGCGACAACGCCCGCGCATGCCTTCCCCGCGAACAGCGTGAGTCTTTAAGAGACCTTGTGGAACAGGTTCGGGTGTGGCAAGACGTAGAGAAGCGGTATCTCGCTGAAGCCTTGGTTTCCTGGGAAGAGTCTGAACCCATCGCCGACCAATCGGTCACCGCTTGGAACGCCGTGGTGAATCGGCTGCCCCCCGAGACCAAACCCAGCGACGTCCATGGCCTGCGTGCTCGGTTGGAGGGCCTGCAGAATTCGCACACCCAACTGGGCAAGACGGCTGACACGCTCGAGGGCCTGGGACACTTAAAGCCCCGAACCCCCAAGGAGTTTGCGGACGCGGTGGACCGGCATCGGCTGATGCATCACCCCGCGATGGCAGATTCGTCCAACTTGCTTGAAGTCTTCTTCCATACCCAGGCTGAAGTGGCATACAAACGGGCCAGGCAGCGGCACGATGGTCTTCTGCAAGCCGAGCAACGGATCGGCGAGGTGTTGTCGCTCCGAGATATACCAGAGCTTGAGGTCGTCTCGAAGTTGCGGCGAGAACTTCAACCCTATGCCCAAAGACGGCTGCGAGGAATCTCGCCCAAATTCCGGCGTATCCGACGCAGCCTGCAGGAATTTCTCTCGCCTGGTGCCAGCCGTCGTCTGACGGATCAACTGGTGGCCCTGAATCACTACGAGGAACTGGTTGCGGCCAAGCAGAAGTTCGCCAGCGATTCGCGGTGTGCCGAAGCCTTGGGTCCGTCGTTTGCGGGGACCGAGACCGACTGGGAATCGCTCAAGCAATCGATCGCCTGGTGCAAAACCGTTCGCGCTCGTGGCATCGGGTATGTGGAAGCCCAAAGCCTGCTGGAACGTCGTGACCAGATAAACGAAGCGGTCGGCCCCGAAGTGATGCAGCAGCGTCTGGAAGCCGTCACCCACGAAATCAACGACCCCTTGGTCCGCGCGGTATTGGGCTTGGAGGAAGGGCTTACCGAAACCATCTCCTTTGCCGAGTTGGAGGAGCAGATTTCTATCGCTTTGTCGGCGTGTAGAGATTTCGAATCCGCGGTGCGTTGCTTTAGGCCGACGACCGGCGGGGTTCTGCAGAACGTGCTGTCGTCTTTGAAGAACGTTCAAAAAGGAAGCGAAGCACGACGGAGGGTCGCAGAAGCAGGCAGAAAAACATCGCTGGGGGTGTTGTTTAAGGGGGTGGAGACCGATGTGGATGCGATCGAGGGGGCGTTGCATTGGCTCGTCCGGGCCGAGGCGCTTGGCATGCCACGTCTCCTGCTCCAGCAGATCTTGGCCGGCGATATCCACCAGACCTGTATTGAAGTCTTTGGGCATATGGATACATTGAGGGTGCAGCGGTCGCGCTGGGACGAATTAAGGCGTGAGCTTGGTGGATTCGGGGGACTTGACGACGGAGTGCTGGCCTCGCCGGCCGATAGCCAGAATGAAGAGCCCTGCCGCGCTCGGCTACACGAACTGATGGGCGAGTTGGATGGAGCCGCGGGATGGGCGAATTGTTGCCGGGCCCGCCGTGCCGCCAACACCCTGGGCCTATCCGACTTCTGCGACGCGTTCTTTGCGGGCCGGATTGAAGCGGGCTCGCTTTCCGATACGTACCGAGCGAGTGTTTATCACCGCGTCGGCGATGCGGCGATCGACGGAAACCCGGCGCTCGCGGGCTTCTCACGGCAGGCGTTAGAAGATGCGAGGCTGCGCTTCAGGCACCTCGATACCGAACTGCTCGAGCTGAACCGCCAAGCGATTGCTGCGGTTGCGGGGGGACATCGACGCCCGGCCGGAGTCAGCCGGGGGCGTGTGGGCGAACTCACCGAGATGGGCCTGATCCATAACGAAATCAACAAGCAGCGTCGCCATTGCCGTATCCGACGGCTCGTCGAGCGTGCACCGAATTCACTCAAGGCACTAAAGCCGTGCTTCATGCTCAGCCCGCTCTCGGTGGCGCAGTTCTTGCCCCCTGGTTCGATCGAATTCGACCTTGTGGTGATGGACGAAGCCTCGCAGATTAAGCCGGAAGATGCGTTGGGTACCGCGATCCGTGCGAAGCAACTGGTCGTGGTGGGTGATCCCAAGCAGCTTCCGCCAACGTCGTTCTTCGACAAGCTCAGCGACGGGACCGAGGTGGATGAGGAACAGGCGGTGTCCATGGACGATACGGAGTCCGTCCTGGAAGTCGCCATGAAAGGCTTCCGGAACCACCGCCGGCTCCGCTGGCACTACCGAAGCAAGCACCCCTCGCTGATCGACTTTTCGAACAAGAAGTTTTACGACGACGAACTCGTCGTGTTCCCCTCGCCAACTAGCGAGACCGGCGACCAGGGCGTGCGATTCAATTACGTCGAAGGCGGTTTCTTTCAGGGCGGTGGAAACGTCAAGGAAGCGGACAGCGTCGCACGGGCGGTGATTAAGCATGCCCGCGAGCACCCGGAGAAGACGCTTGGGGTGGGGACCTTCAACGCCAAGCAGCGTGAGTTGATTGAAGACCGTTTGGACACGCTCTGTTCCGAAGACGCCGAGGTGCGTCGGTATGTCGATGCGCTGCGTGACCCCACGAACGATCATCCGCTATTCATCAAGAACCTGGAGAACGTCCAGGGGGACGAACGCGACGTGATGCTGATCTCTTACACCTACGGCCCCGATGAAGCCTCGGGCAAAGTAATGCAGCGTTTTGGGCCAATTAACGGCAAGCAGGGGTGGCGTCGTCTCAATGTGCTCGTAACACGGGCGAAGGAACGCGTTGAAGTCTTCTCCTCGATGAACCCCCACGACATCAAGCCAACCGATCGTTCGAGCCTCGGGGTCGAGGCCATGCGTGAGTACCTGGAGTACGCCCACACCGGCATGGTTCCGGATCGGGGCTTGATCACTGATCGATCCCCCGACTCGCCGTTCGAGTTGGCCGTGGGTGGGGTGATCCGTGAGCTGGGTTATCAATGGGTTCCACAGGTCGGGGTTGCGGGCTACTTTATTGATATCGGTGTGTGCAGCCCGGGCTACCAGCACGACTTCATGCTGGGAATTGAATGCGATGGCGCTACCTACCACTCTTCTCGATCGGCACGCGACCGAGACCGTCTACGGGAAGATGTGATATTGAGCCGTGGTTGGTACCTGCATCGCATTTGGTCTACCGACTGGTTCCTCAACTACGACGACGAGGTCCGTAGGCTGAAGCAAGCCTTGGAACAAGCCGCAGCCCGCTCTAGCGAGTCCGGACGCCGCAATCATGACCCCCTAGTACCGCCGATTCCTGTAAAAGAATGACGGGCTAATTCAAATTAACGCTATTAGAACATTCCAAGTTCAGATAACCAATTGCGTAGTTCGGCGATGTCCGTTGGTTGGCGGTGGAGTCTTTTTTCTCCCGAACGAACGCAATCTTCAGGGGCAAAAGCGATGTTTTGCACCGCAGAAGAGGGGGATACCCCAAAGAAGGGACCACTACACAAGGGTTTATGTGTAACGGCCGGCACACCGAACGCTGATCACGTGGCTTTGTTGCGTATGACGATCGAGTTCATAGCGATATCTCTGATAGCTAGTGCAACGCCTCCCAATGTGCTGGTGACTATACCTACGGCTGTCGATATAACGGCAGGCAACAGAGCACCGTAGCTAAGCATTTTGGGGGCGTCGCTGGAGTATTCGTGACGACCGGTAATCACGATGATGCTTACCACGCCGATAAGTATGCCGACTATGAACGCCGTTACGCCGGTCGATAGAAGGATCCATCGAAATACGCATAGCGTGTTGTAAGCTTTGTGTTCAGAATACTTTGACATAAAAAGCACCCTTTACGTAAGTGGGTCCGACGGACTCACTTTCGTTCCAGGCTTTCCACGGCCTTTATGCCCAGCAAGTCCGCCGGGCGCACGCACATAAAGCGGTGCAACCGGCGACGTTGGGCTCTGGGCATCGTTGAGTGTGGAAATTCGGAACGAAAGAGCCAACCCGCGTCGCGCGGGAAGGTTAAGTTGTAGCTCCCGCTTACTATTAATAAGCCCACATCGAGCTTCAAGCAGTGGTCGTTTTGCCCCCGACCAATGTGATGATTTTTCGCTTCACAGAGTCAGGTAGAGTGGGCCAAGCCGCGACCAAGCGTTGGAGGTCTTCTGAGTGCGATACTGCGGAGCAGTCCGCGCTGTGGGCCGCGCCGTCGGCACGTCTGATCCCTAACCCTCGATCATCGCACGCTTTGAGGGCTTGGGTTGTAACCCCGTAGGGGTCATTGTTTAGGACAACCTGACCATCGACGCCCCGCTCTGACCC
This sequence comes from Planctomycetota bacterium, assembly GCA_039199695.1. GTDB lineage: Bacteria > Planctomycetota > Phycisphaerae > Phycisphaerales > Phycisphaeraceae > Algisphaera. The sequence goes on from JBCCST010000008.1 coordinate 69,367, forward strand.
CGTCAGGGCGGTTTTCGTTTCAGGGACCGACGAAAGTTGGGGTGGATATGTGGGATTTCGGCGATGCTGGTCTGGCCTGTTCACGCGCTTGGAGGTGGTTGAAAGTTGAGCGGTCATTGCAATCACCCGGCGGGTACGAAATAATAAACAGATGCTTTCGTGTCCGGGTTAAACATCTAATTGGATTGATATGTCGAACGAGCAGATCATTGAGCGGTGGCGAAGCAAGGTGCGTCGGCTGATCTGGCTGCGGATGGGGGTCCGCGCGAGTATCGCCTACGCGTTGGCCTGGGGCGTGGTGGTGCTGGTCTGGCGCGGGGTGGACCCCGGGGCGAGCGGTCTGTGGTGGGGCGGCTTGGGCCTGGTTGCGGTTTGGATGGCGGGGGCGTGGTGGTCGCGCCGGGGGGTGCCGACGTCAGCCAAAGCACGCGCCGTGTTTGACCACGAAAACGAACTCGGCGGTTTGATGATGGTGGAAGCCGAGGGGCGTGAGTCTTGGTCGGACCAGGTGCCCACACTCCGCGAGCCGAGCGTGCGCTGGCGTAGCGGGCCCAGTGTCTGGTCGTTGCTGGTGTCGGTCTGTTTTGTCAGCGCCGCGATGTTCGTGCCGATGCCGGGTGAGGCCGAGGAGCGGGGCGGCCTGGATGTGAGCCGATCGGTCGAGGCGATGCAGCGACAGGTCGAAGTCCTCGAAGAGGAACAGATTCTCGAGTCCCCCGACGCGGATCAGATCCGCCAAGCGGTCGAGCGCATCGGCGAAGAGGCCCGGGGGGACGACCCTTCCAAGACGTGGGAAGCGCTGGACCACTTGGCCGAGAAGATCGAACAGGCGGCGGACGAGGCGGTGGAACTCGCCCAGCAGAGACAAGACGAGGCGGCGGCGGCGCAGGCGTTGTCCGAAGCGCTGGAGCAAGGCGCAGAGACCTTGTCGTCCGAACGGCTAAGCGAAGCAATGACCGCGTTGGCCGAGCTGAGTGAATCGGCCGCGGGCGAGCCGACGCTGGAGGGGCTGACCCTGCCGCCCGGATTGGCCGAGGCGATCGCGCAGAGCGGATTGGATTCGTCGATGTTGAGCGAAGAGATGTTGGGTCAACTCTCGGAGATGATGGCCGACCGGCAAGACGAGTTGCAAGCCATGCTGGACGCGTTGGCCGAGGCGGGGTTGTCTGAGGGCGGAGCATCGGAGGCCCGCGATCCGGCCGACATCGATCCGGCCGAGTTGCTTGAGTGGTTGGCGGGCGACGGCGAGTGTGATGCGCAGGGGGCTTTGGCGATGTGTCAAAGCATGATGGCGGGGCGTGGTGGCCTGGACGATGGCCCCGGTCACGTCGAGATGATCTGGAAAGACCCGGCTTCCCGAGAAGGCGTGTCGTTTGATCCCGAGGTCCTGCCGCCGTCGCGGATCAACGAGTTGCGTGACGCCGAGCTATTGGGGACCAGTCGGGGCACGCCGCAAGCGTTAGAAGAGGCCCGTGCATCAAGCGGTGGTGCGCTCGCCGGCGCGACGGCGGGCGGCGGCAGCGCGGCCGAGGTCGTGGTGTTGCCGCGGCACCGGGGTGCGGTCCAACGCTACTTCGACCGCGCGGCGGAAGCGGACGAGTAGCACTTTTGGGACGGGTAAATTGATGCGGAAGCGTGCGGTCGGCCGCAAAAGCTATAGACTGGGTTCGTCGCTTAAGAGTCAGAGTCCGCGTTTGGCCGTTGCGGGCTTTAAGAGTTTAATTTCGTCACGGGACCGGGTATGACCGAAAATCAATCGACCTTGCGGTTGCTGCAGCCCTCCGAGTTGCAGCCCGCGGTGGACCTGACCGCCCGCATCCTCGCCGACCTCGATGCGGTGCTGTTGGGACAGCAGGAGCTGCACCGGCTGGTGCTCGCGGGGGTTCTGAGCCGGGGGCACATCCTGTTGGAAGGCATGCCGGGCGTGGGCAAGACCGTGTTGATCAAGACGCTGGGCCAGATCATGTCGTTGAGCTTTAACCGCGTGCAGTTCACGCCCGACCTCATGCCCAGCGACATCCTCGGCACGACCATCCTGCAGCAGTCCAGCGACGGCCAACGGCGTATGGTGTTTCAGCCAGGGCCGATCTTCACCCACATCTTGTTGGCCGACGAGATCAACCGCGCTTCGCCAAAGACCCAGGCCGCGATGCTCGAAGCGATGCAGGAACGCCGGGTCACCGTGGGCGGTGAAACGCGGCCGCTTTCCGATCCGTTCTTCGTGTTGGCGTCACAGAACCCGATCGACCTGGAAGGGACCTACCCGCTCCCCGAGGCGCAGGTCGACCGTTTCCTCTTCAAGCTCCACGTTGAGCAGCCCGATGTCGACGTGCTCGAGACGATCCTCGACACGCGTCGCCGGGGTGAGGCGGTCGTCCCGCAGTCGTTTGTGTCCGAAGATCAACTGCGGGGCTTGTTCGGGGTGATGGAGCGGATCGTCCTGCCGTCCTCCGTGGCGCGTTACATCGCACGCCTGGTCGCGGCGTCTCATCCGACCGCTGCGGAGCAGTCCGGCGCGGAGGTCCCCGACGTGGTCCAGCAATACGTCACCCACGGCGCCTCGCCGCGGGCGGCGATCGCGATGGCCGAGTCGGCCCGAGCGGTCGCGCTGCTCGCCGGCCGGCCGACCGTCGGCTTCGAAGACGTCGACACGGTCGCTCCGCACGTCCTGAATCACCGGCTGATCCTTAGCTACCCGGCGCGGTTCGACAAGGTCACCGCACACGACGTCGTGCGTGGCCTGATCGATGCGATCGACGAAGCCGAGTTAAACCTGCCCGCGGGGATGCGGGTCGAGACGGGGGAAGCGTGATGAGTCGACGAATCACAGGGCCCGGCGGGTTCGCCCGTCGCGCGGGCCGAATGGTGGCCTGGGCGCTGCTCGGCGTGTTCGCGGCGACCGCGGCGGCGGGCACGCAGAGCTACGACGACATCACGGTCACCGTCGAGTCGCCGGCGTCGGTGGCGAGTTGGTACGGCTACGCGGTCTACCAGATCACGGTCGCCAACCGCAGCGCTTCGACGCGCGACGTGACGGTGACCCTGCCCGCCGAGTCGTGGAATTACGGCGACTCGATCGGCAGCCTTTCTCGGACCGTGCGGGTCGAGCCCAACGGGGTGGCGACGGCAGAGCTGATGCAGCCGCCCCTGGCGATGAACGGCAGCGATGCGCGGGTCCGCATCGACGGGCAGGTCCAGCGTGACGTTGTCCCCGTCTCGATCGCGAGTCACTTCAATCAGTATGCGTACAGCCAGCCGATCATGACCAGCCGCGGCGCGGGCCGCGCCCTTGCCGCGAGTTTTGAAAACGCCATGACCGCCATCGTCGAGGCGCGAAACGAGTCGGGGAGCGGCAACCCGTTCAGTTACGGAGCGTACGGGCGCTCGGATCGGCCGGCCGAGTTGGCACGGGCCCCGCGGCCGGTCAGCGAGTGGAGTGGCAATTGGCTGGCCTATTCGCGGTACTTGGCGGTGATGTTGACCGAGGACGAGTTGCGTGATGCGCCGATGGCGGTGGACTCGGCGCTGCGTGATTTCGTGGCGGCGGGGGGGCGACTCGTGGTCCTCGGAGCGAACGCTCGGCAGCCCGAAGTGATGCCGGCGTGGACACGGGCCGCGACTTCGGAGCGGGCCATTCAAGACGAGAACGCCCGGGCGATGAACATCGGATTGGGTAAGGTTGAGCTTTGGAGCGAGAACCGTTTGGCGGGATTCGGGGGCGAAGATTGGGAGCACTGGATTCGGTCGGTTGTCCCGCGCAGCAGCGGCCGGATCAACCGGTTCGACGCCGACGCCGCCGAGAGCCGGCTGCCGATGCTCGAAGAGTTTCAGGTCCCCGCCCGCGGCCTGCTGGGGATGATGCTGCTTTTCACGTTGCTGATCGGCCCGGTCAACGTGATGCTGCTTTCGTGGTTGAAGCGGCGGATGTGGCTGTTGTGGACCATCCCCGCGATCGCGTTTGTCTTCGCGGGGGCGGTTTTGGCCTATTCGATCCTGAGTGAGGGCGTACGGCCGCGGGCCAAGACCGTTGCCGTCACGCTGTTGGATCAAACGACCCGGCAAGCGGTGACGCGGGGTTTCACCGGCTACTACGCCCCGCTTACCCCCGGGGACGGGCTGCGGTTTGGTGACCGCACGCTCGTGACGCCGCAGAACGGCGATTCGGGTTATTACGGCGATGGCGGTCGCCCGCGTTCGATCGATCTGACCAACGGTCAGCACCTCAGCCGCGGCTGGGTCGTCGCCCGCGTCCCGGCCCATTTCGACCTGCGCACCGTCGAGGATCGACGGGAACGCCTGAAGATTACCCGTTCCGAAGATGGCGGCTTGGCCGTGGTCAACGGCTTGGGGCTACCCATCAAAACACTGATTATCGCGGACGAAAAGAGCCAACTCTACGAATGCAAAGCGTTGCCGGCAGGGGCCTCGGGACTTGCGGTGCCTATCGAAGGGCTCGCGCGTTCAGCCGAATGGACCCCCGAAGTCTTGTCCGGCACGGCGCTTGATTCTGCGAAGAGACTCGAGAGTGAGCCTGAACTCCACACGGCGGTCTCTACGTACACCGCGGTCCTCGATAACGCCAGCTTCGTCGAGCCGGGGCTGGCCAACCTCGTCGAGCACGAGACGACCGGCGTTGTCGTCGGGCGATGGCAGGAGGGCGAGTAATGCAGTTCCACATCGAAAACCTCACGCGGACCTTCGGCAAGACCAAGGCGGTCAACGACCTGTCGTTCAGTTTTGAGACCGGCCAGATCTTTGCGTTTGTCGGCCCCAACGGCGCGGGCAAGACCACGACGATGCGGATCCTGGCGACGCTCGACGTGCCCGATGCCGGCGGCTGCCGCTTCGACGACCTGGACATCCTGCAGTACCCCGAACGGGCCCGCCGGATGATCGGTTACATGCCCGACAATCTGCCGACCCACCGGGACCAGACCGTTCACGACTACTTGGACTTCTTCGCGCGGGCCTACGGCCTGCGGGGGCGCAAGCGCATCCGCATGGTCGAACAGATCGAGGCCTTCACTAACTTGACCGGCATCCGCGAGAAGATGCTCAAGGCGTTGTCCAAGGGGATGAAACAGCGGGTGTCGCTCGCCCGGGCGTTGATCCACGACCCGCCGCTGCTGATCATGGACGAGCCCGCTGCGGGCCTGGACCCGCGGGCCCGGGTCGAGCTGCGCGAGTTGCTCAAGGCGTTGTCGGGGCAGGGCAAGGCGGTGTTTATTAGCTCGCACATCCTGACCGAACTCGCCGAGATCGCCGACGGCGCGGTGATCATCGAGCGGGGGGGGCTGCTGCGGGCCGGGACCATCGACCAGATTTCCCGGCACGGCCGCGCCAACAGCGAGCACTTCCAGCACGTGGCGATCCGTACCAAAGACCGCAACGAGGAGCTCTACCGGACGATGCTCGAGATGCCGCACGTGAAACAGGCCAAGCAGGCCGGTCCCTACGTCGAGGCCGAAGTGGCCGGCGACGAAGACCAAGCCTGCGAACTGCTCGCCGAGCTTTTGCGACGTGATTACCGCATCATCGAATTCAAGCAGGTCGAGACCGACCTGGAGCAGTTGTTCATGGACGTGACCAAGGGAGATGTGCAATGAGCGCGATCACGGGTTTGATACGCCTGCCGGGCCGAACGACGGGTTGGATCGACGACCGGATGAACCCGATCGTCGTCAAGGAATTGCGCCAGGCCGTGAAGTCCCGCTTTGTGGTGGCGGTGCTGATGCTGATGCTGTCGATCCTGATGATCACGCTGACCGCGGTGCTCCTGAGCCAGGACCCGCGGCGCGGGTTCGACGAGAACGCCGGGGCCGAGTTGTTTCTGGTCTTTCAATCGATCTTGTTGGCCACGTGCATGCTGTTTGTCCCGCTCTATGTCGGCGTACGGCTGGCGGCGGAGCGATCGACCGCGACGTCGGATTTGATCTACGTCACGACCATCCGCCCCTCGTCGATCGTCTGGGGCAAGCTGCTGGCGGGCATGGTGGTGACCGCGTTGACGTTCAGCGCGTGCGCCCCGTTTATGATCATCACGTATCTGCTTCGCGGCATCGATCTGCCGACGATCCTGTTTGTGCTGGGGTTGGACGTGTTGATCGTGTTGGCCGCGACCCAGCTGGCGATCTTCGTGGGCACCATGCCGATCGGTTGGCCGGTGAAGGTGTTTCTCAGTTTGGCGTTGCTCGGCTTATCGGGGATGGGGTTCATCGGCATGACGGTGATCGTCGGCGAAGAAATCCTGCGTAGCGGGATCGGCTCGATGATGGACGATCCAGAATTCTGGACCGGGATGCTGGTGTTTGTCGGCTCGTGGATGGCGGCGGTCGTGTTGGTGTTTGTTTTATCGGTGGCGATGATTACGCCGGCGACGGCCAACCGGGCGTTGGTGCCCCGGCTTTATTTCACCCTGGTCTGTGTGGGGAGCTTCGTCGGGTTTTTCTACCTGACCCGGAACGTCGGAGGCATGGAGCCCTTGGTGGCGTGGCTGGTGAGCGTCTTTATTTTGTTGATGCTCGCGGCGGTGATCAGCGCCAGCGAACGAGAATCCCTGGGCCCGCGGATGCGACGCGGCATCCCTCGGTCGCGGCTGCTGCGCGTGCCCGCGTTCTTTTTCTACAGCGGGGCGGCGGCGGGGCTGCTCTGGGTGCAAGCGATGCTGGCACTTTCCTTCTTGGCGGTGTTTTTCGCCAAGGCCTATTTCGAGGGGCTGATCGTCGCGGGTGGCGCTGGTTCTTGGCCCCGCTATTCGTACGATCCGTTCCCCGAATCGTGGCTGACGCGGTTTGTCGCCTCGAGTATGTGGGTAGTCGGCTATCTGTTGCTGTCCGTGATCATCTGCCGCCGGGCCACCAAGATGAAGAACGGCGTGATCGTCACGGGCGTCGTCGGCTTGATCATCATGGCGCTGGTCAGCGTGGTTCCCATGATCATCGCCTACGCGATGGACCCGGACCGGTGGGATTTCAACGTGGAGTTCTGGTTGATGCTCAATCCTTTTGGGCCATTGTTCTGCAACGACGAAGACTGGTCGGGGACCTACGGGTTCTTTGCCTCGATTCTCTCGGTCGGTCTGTTTGTGGTGATGCAGCTGGTGAATCTGCCGTGGTATTGGCGTCAGTTCCGCGGCTTTGCGCCACCGGCTGCCGACCCGCAAGCGCTGAAGGCGGACCGCACCGATAGCGACGCCTCGGCCCCGGGAGTCGCCGCGGATGGATGAGGGCGCGCGTCAAGCTGCGGTCGAGGCCGGCTGGCGAGCGGGCTTGGGTTACGCGCTGAGCCGGCCGGCCCAGACGCCCGCGGGGATGCTGGGCGAGCAACTGGGCAGCGGCGTGGGCAACTCGATCGAGTTCATGGACTACCGCGAGTACACGCCCGGCGACGACCTGAGGCGGATCGACTGGTCGGCTTACGCACGCAGCGATCGATTGGTCATCAAGCTCAACCGCGAAGAAGTCACGCCGCACCTCGATTTGATCCTCGACACCAGCCGATCGATGGCCTTGCCCGGGTCGGCCAAGGCCGAGGCGACGTTGGGCCTCGCGGCGGCGTTGGCGGCATCGGCCGACAACGCCCGGATGACCCGCCGCCTCTACGCCGCGACGCAGCGGGTCGAGCCCGTGCCCGGCGGCGAGGGGGACCCCCGGGCCTGGCAAGACCTCGTGTTCGCCGAAACGGGCGCCGACCTCTCGTTGGGCCGGGCGATGCAGGAAATGGCGGTGCCCATGCGGCGGCGGGGCGTGCGGGTGTTGGTCAGCGATCTGCTGTGCCCGGACGACCCCTGGCCGATCGTGAGTCGGTTGGCCGAGGGCGCGTCGTCCGCCCACATCGTGCAACTCCTGGCCGCTCAGGACCTCGATCCGTCTTGGAACGGTGACCTGCGGTTGGTCGACAGCGAGAGCGGCGAACTCCGCGAGCTTCGGCTCGATGCGACCGCGCTCAAACGGTACCGCGAGCAGCTCGATCGGCTGCGCGACCAGTGGCGTGGTGCGTGTGCCCGCGCGGGGGTCCACATGACCGAGTTGGTGGCCGAGGACCTGGTCGGGGGTTGGGATATGGGCGGTCTGGTGCGGGCCGGCGTTCTGCGGTTGGTCTGAAGCGTAAGGGTTGGCTATGCCGGTTTTAGGATTGCCGTTGTTGCTGATCGGGTTGGTCGGGCTGCCGATGGTGGCGGGGATCTACTGGCTGCGCACGCGTTTCCGCCGACAGGAAGTGTCGACGCTGTTTCTCTGGCGGGCGACGCTGGATGCGCAGGGCGGGGGCCGGCGAAAGAGCCGACTGCAGACGCCGCTGGCGTTGCTGTTGGAGCTGCTGGCGATCTTGTTGTTGGTCTTGGCCGCGACGAGTCCGCGGGTCTTGCGGGCGGGGTACACGGCGGCGGTGGTCGTGGTGCTGGACGACTCGTATTCCATGCAGGCGGTCGATGCCGACGGCGAGTCGGCGCGACAGCGGGCGGTCATGGCCCTCGAAGACGAATTGCGATCGCTGCGGCGGTATTCGGTGCGGCTGATCGCCGCCGGAGCGCAGCCGCAGGTGTTGGGCGACCCGATGGACCGCTGGGCCGAGGTGGAGGCGGCGCTGGACAACTGGCGGTGCGCGTCGGCGTCGGCCGACTTGACGGGGGCGATCGCCTTGGCGGGCGAAATCGGCGACCCCCGCAGCCGGCTGCTGGTGCTCAGCGATCACGCGATCCCGGACGCCCTGCGCGAACCGGCCGGCGTTGGCCCGACGGCGAGCGACACGCCACCCCCGGACGCGACCCCGGATACACCCCCTGACGCCACCGCCGATGCGTCCTCCGCGTGGGGGAGATTGCGCTGGGTCTCGGTGGGTAAGGCGTCACCTAATGTCGCCATCACCAACGCGGTGCGTTCGCCCGATGCGGGGCAAGGTGATCAGGTGTTGCTGGAGATCGCGAATCACGGCCCGGCCGCCGTCCGCCGAACGCTGACGCTGTCGGTCGATACGAGCGATGAAGTTTATCACGCCGACCCCGAAGCGCCGGCGATGGGTTCGACCCCGAGGTTGATCGAGCAGCGGACGATCGAACTGTCCGCGGGGGCGACGACGCGGCTGTGGCTGTCGCCGGACGCCGCGGCGGGTCGGCCGTTGGTGGCTTCGCTCGACGATGACGCGCTGATCCAAGACAACCGGGTGGTGTTGATGCCGCCCGAGCGGCGATTGCTTCCGGTTTCCGTCGCGTTGAACAACGTGGAACTCAACCGCGCCGTGACGCAGGCCGTCCGGGCGTCGAACCGCGCGGTGTTGACCGGAGATCGTGCGCTGCTTCGGATTACCGATACCGCGGCCGCCGACGAGGGCGTCAGGTCTATCGCGGGGGCGAATCCAGCGTGGACGGTGCTGTTCGACAGGGGTGCTGCCGAGGACAACGCCGAGCCCCAGGCTTTCCTGGGTCCGTTCGTCATCGATTTTGCGCACCCCGTCGCGGACGGTTTGTCGCTGAACGGCCTGGTGTGGGCGGTGCCGGGAAGCGGGACGGAGGAGCAAGCCGCACCGCCGGGCCGGCCCGTGGTGACCGCGGGCAACGTGGTGCTGCTCAGTGATGACGAACGGCCCGACGGCACCCACCGGTTGACGTGGCGGCTCCGGCCCGATCGATCGACGGTGTTGCAGTCCGCGGCCTGGCCGATCCTGATCTGGAACATGATCGAGATGCGGCAGGCCGAACGCCCCGGGCTTTCGCCAGCCAACGCGCGGCCCGGCGTGCCGGTGTCGATCGTGACGCAAACCCACCGCGGCGACGTACGCGTCGAACGGATCGATGCCACTTCGCCCGAACGGCGAGTCGCCGAATCGTTCCCCGTCGAGGGACGCCGGGCGACGTTCATCCCGGACCAACCTGGCGTGTACGAAGCGGTGTCCGAGGGCCAGCGTTTTCGTTTCGCGGTGAACGCGGGCTCGACGGCGGAGTCGGACCTGCGTGCCGCGGGCGAAGACGGTTTCGGCCGGTGGGACGACGACCTGGCGGTGGTCCGCGAGTACCGCGGCTTGGCGTGGGCGCTCGGGCTGTTGGTCTTGGGCGTGCTGGTGTTGCACGCGTGGTGGTTGGCTCGGCACCAGGGACGGGGCGCCGGGTTGGGTTCGTCCGCGGCCACCAGGGCCGGTGTGGAGGTGGCCGCATGATGTTGGCCGAGCCCCACTGGCTGTTGTTGGCCGTGCCGTTGGGATTGGCGTGGTGGCTATTGCGTCCCGGCGGGTGGTGGCTGCGGGGGCTGCGGCTGTTGATGTACGGGCTGATCGTAGTGGCGATGTGCGAGCCCCGGCTGGTCCTGCCGGAGCGCGCCGGCACGGTGGTGGTGGTGGCCGACCGCAGCGCGTCGATGCCGGGCAATGCGGCGGACCAGCAACTCGAAGCCATCACGCTGCTGCACGCCGCGATGTCGCCCGAGGATCGGCTGGCGGTGGTGACGTTCGGTGAGACCGCGGCGTTAGAACAGGAGCCCGCTGTCGAGCGGCTCGGGAGTTTTGAGCAGGCGGTGGGCGGCGACGCCTCGGACCTGTCGGGCGCGTTACGCCGGGGGTTGGCGTTGATCCCCGGCGACGGGGCCGGCCGCGTGTTGGTGCTCAGCGACGGCCGTTTTACCGGCCGGGACCCGGCGTCCGAGGCGGCGCGAGCGGCGGCCCGCGGCGTGCCGATCGACTACCGCAACCTCAGCCGCCCGGCGACCCGCGACCTGGCCGTGACCCACATCGACACGCCCGCCAGCGTCCAGCCCGGCGAGTCCTTCATGATCACCGGCTGGGTGCAATCCCCGACGGCGCAACGCGTGTCCTTCGAGTTGATGCGCGGCAACACCCGCATCGCTTCGGGGCAGCGCGACGTGCCCGCGGGGTTTAGCCGACTGACGTTCCGCGATCGAGCACAAACACCCGGCTCAATGAACTACCGGCTGAGGCTCAGCCACGCCGACCCCGCGGTGCTCGACCCGGTCCCCGAGAACAACACCGGCCGGTTTATCGTGGGCGTCGAAGGGATCAAGCCCTTGCTCCTGGTCACGCAGACGCCCGGCCGCGGGTTGGTCCAGCTGTTGAAGGCGGGCGGGCTCGACGTGGTCGCGGCCACGCCCGATCAGCTGCAGGGCACGTTGCAGGAACTGTCAAACTACGCCGGGGTCGTGCTGGAGAACGTACCCGCCACGGACCTCCCGGTCGGCACCCTCGAACAACTCGCGCCGCTGATCGAGGAGTCCGGCGTGGGCTTGGCCATGACCGGCGGGCAACGGTCGTTCGGGCCCGGCGGGTATTTCCAGTCGGCGATCGATCCGCTGCTGCCGGTCTCGATGGAGCTGCGTCAGGAGCACCGCAAGCTGTCGTTGGCGATCGTGGTCGCGCTGGACCGATCGGGCTCAATGGCCATCACCGTGCCCGACGGGCGGACCAAGATGGACCTGGCCAACCTCGGCTCGGCCCAGGTGCTCGACCTGTTGGGGCCGATGGACGAACTCGGGGTGATCGCCGTCGACTCGGCCCCGCACACAATCGTCAACCTCGCGCCGGTCTCGGACAAAGCGACCCTCAAGCGGAAGATCCTCAGCATCGATTCGATGGGCGGCGGGATCTACGTCTACGAAGCCCTGGCCGCCTCGGCGAGCATGCTCGCCAACGCCACGCCCTCCACCCGACACATCATCCTCTTCGCCGACGCCCAGGACTCGGTCGAGCCCGGCGCTTACCGCACGCTCCTGGAAAAAGCCCGCAAGGCCAACATCACCGTCAGCGTGATCGGCCTGGGCAGCGACCGTGATTCCGACGCGGGGCTGCTCAAAGACATCGCGAGCCGTGGCGGCGGACGGGCCTTCTTCACCCAAGACCCCGAGAAGCTGCCGCAGCTTTTCGCGCAGGACACCTTCGTGGTGGCGCGTTCGAGTTTTATCGATGAGCTCACTCCGGTCCGCAGCACCGGCGCTTTGGCGGCCATGACCGGCCGAACCTTTTCCGAGCCGCCTCCCGTCGGCGGCTACAACCTCAATTACCTCAAGCCCGAGGCCCAACTCGCGCTGGCGACGACCGACGAGTACACCGCGCCGCTGGTCGCCTCTTGGCGGGCGGGCCTCGGGCGGGTCGCGGTCTACACCGGCGAAGCCGACGGCGAGTTCACCGGCCCGATCGCGGACTGGCCGCAGCTTGGTGATCTGCTGACCAGCCTGTCTAGATGGGTGGCCGCGCGCGACCGCCGGCTGCCCGACACCCTGTTGGTGCGTCAGCACCTCGACGGCGGGCGGCTTGTCGTGGAACTGCTGCTCGACCCCGAACGCCCCGAACCGGGCCTGCCCGGCGAGCCCCGGGTCAACGTGTTGTCGGGCCGCCCGGGCACCCCGCCGACGAGTCATGACCTGCCGATGCGCTACGCCGCACCCGACAGGCTTGCCGCTGAATTCACTCTCCCGGGCCAAGATGTCGCTCTCGCCACGGTCGACTTGGGGCCGTTGGGCTCGGTCACGCTGCCGCCGACGCGCGCGTTGTATTCCCCCGAGTATCGGCCCAACACCCGTGACGGCCGGGCGACGTTACAGCTCCTGGCTGACATCACCGACGGCCAGGCCCGGGCCGAGTTGGGTACGGTCTGGGACGATCTCGAACCCATCGAGCGCTTCGCGACCATCGCCCACTGGCTATGGCTGGCCGTGGTGGTCTTGCTGCTGCTGGAAGTACTCGAACGCCGGACGTCTTGGGTGTCGCAACTGTTCATCCAACTCGCCGGCCGCCGACGAGAGGCGAAGGCCGTCTCGGCCCAGCGCGAAGAAGCGGACATCGCCGATCCCGTCGTCGCGGCAACCCCACGTCAACCCAAACGCCGCCGCAAGGCCTCGAAATCGTCTGACGCTCCGGCCGCCTTGTCGCCTTCCAGCACGCCAAAGAACACCCAGGCGACTGCCGCTAAGTCGCCGCCCGCGTCCGCGCAAGATCCCGACCAAGACATGCTGTCGGCCCTCAACCAAGCCAAACGCAAAGCCGACCGCCGCACCGGGCGTTGAACGATCGGGCTTGCCCTTTACCGGTGAATAGGTCGAATCGTTTGGCCACGCCGCGGGAGATCGATTTTCGCGATTCGCACCTAACACCCCCTCGGCCATACACCGTTGCGGTTCCCCTATCCTGTGGAGATGAGTTCCACGTCGCGCGACGACACCCTGCTGCAATACCTTGGCCTGCTGCCGTTTGAGCCATACCCGGTGCAGGAAGAAGCCTTGATGGCGTACTTCGACCGCGAAGACGCTGGTGGGGGCGTGTTGGCTTGTGCGCCGACGGGCACCGGCAAGACCGTGATCGGCGAAGCGGCGCTCTACGAAGCACTCGTCAACGGCACCACCGCGTACTACACCACGCCGTTGATCGCGTTGACCGAGCAGAAGTTTGCCGAGCTCCAGGACGCGGCGGAGCGTTGGGGGTTTGTCCGCGAGCAGATCGGGCTGGTCACCGGCAACCGGTCGGTCAACCCCAAGGCGAATGTGTTGGTCGTGGTCGCCGAGATTTTGTTGAACCGCCTGCTGCACCCCGCGGCTTTTGATTTCACGAATGTCTCGGCCGTGGTCATGGACGAGTTCCATAGCTTCGCCGAGCCGGAGCGGGGCGTAGTGTGGGAGTTGTCGTTGTCGCTGTTGCCCGAGCACGTTCGGCTGCTGTTGCTCTCGGCGACGGTGGGCAACGCGAGTCTGTTTTTATCTTGGCTCAGGCAGCAGCACGGCCGGGACCTGACGCTGGTGCAAGGCACCGAGCGCCGCGTGCCGTTGGAGTACCACTGGGTCGGCGACCAGTTGCTGCCCGACCACCTGGCGGACATGGTGCGCGGCGACGACGCGACGCGGAGGACGCCGGCGTTGGTTTTTTGTTTTGACCGGGCCAAGTGTTGGGCGACCGCGGACCTCTTGCGTGGCCGAGACATGTTGGTCGAAGGGCAACAGGAACAACTCGCCGAGCGCATCGATGCGCTGTCGGAAAACGGGTTTTTTAGTCATGGCGCCGGCCCGAAGCTTAAGCGGATCCTGATGAGGGGCGTCGGCGTACACCACGCGGGGTTGCTGCCCAAGTTCAGGCGGGTGGTCGAGGAGTTGTTTCAAGAGAAGTTGCTGAGCTTTTGCGTGTGCACCGAAACGCTCGCAGCAGGCATGAACCTGCCGGCGCGGTCGGTGGTGTTGACCGAACTGCTTAAAGGGCCCAAGGGCAAGAAGAAACTGATCGCCGCGAGCAACGCCCACCAGATGTTCGGCCGAGCGGGTCGGCCGCAGTTCGACACGCAAGGCCATGTCTACGCCATCGCGCACGAAGACGACGTCAAGATCCTTCGGCACAAGGAAAAGATCGCGCAGATTCCGGAGGACACCAAAGACCCCAAACTCATGGCGGCGCGGAAAAGGCTGATTAAGAAAACCCCCAAGCGTCGCGACGGCGTGCAGTACGCCTCGGAGACGCAGTTCGAATCGCTGCAGACCGCCGAGCCGGGCAAATTGATGAGCAAAGGGCACCTGCCCTGGCGTTTGTTGGCGTTTCTGCTCGAGTCCGACGCCGACGTCGCCCGGCTGCGCGAGGCGGCGAGCAAGCGGCTCATGCCCGATCCCGAACTCGCCGCGGCTCAACGGCATCTCACCCGGCAGCTGATTACGCTGCACGAGGAAGGCTACGTCACCCTCGATCCGCCCCCGCCTCCCAAAGCGAAGCCAAAAGATGAACGAAGCGCAACGGCCGCTGAATCATCAGCTTCGGAAGCCGAGCCAACGATCGAAGAGGCCGACCCGCTGGCGGGTTTGACCCTGGGCGGCGGGATCAGTCTCGGCGGTCATTCCGCCGGCCCTACGGGTAAGCTTCAACCGCCGACGCCGAAAGCCAAAAGTAAACCCGAGCCGGCGGATGAGACCGAAGCCGCGCCCGACTACGAGCCGATCACCGCGACGAAGACCGATCGGCTCGACCTGCTGCTCAAGTTCCGTGCGGTCCCGCCGTTGTACGGCGTCTTCATTCTCGACTACCTCGGCCAGGCCGAGCCGCACGAACGCATCCAGATCTTCGAGTCGTTGCTGGAGATGCCCGGCTCGGTCGCGCGCAGCGTGCGGGTGCCTTGGCCGCAAGACCTGCCGCCGGGCCAGATGACGCTGGAGATGCTCGACCCCGAACTGCTGCAGAGCGGATTGTTTACCCACGACGAGATGTACCCACCGCCTCCGCACGAACAAGATCGCCCGTTCGGCGAGCCGCCGCAGTTCCCGATCACGCTGGGGGAAAAGCTGTACACCTTGTTCCAGCACAAGGTGTCCAACCCCGGCAACTTCCGGATCAATCCCGTCTGGGCGGCGGGCGATCTGCTTGAGTTCAACGGCGAGTTCAACAAGTTCATCACCGCCCGCGAACTCCAGACTCAGGAAGGCATGATCTTCCGCCACGTCTTGCGTTTGATCTTGTTGTGCGACGAGTTTGCCGCGGTCACCCCGCCGGGCGTGACCGATTTGGCTTGGCAGAGCGATCTCCGGGAGATCGCGGAAATCCTGACGAAGTCCTGCCGATCGGTAGATCCGCAGTCGACCGATCAAGTTCTGGCGTCGGGGGCGTAGGGCAGTTGCGCCTAAACGCGGTTGCGATTCAGCTCAGTTGGCCTTGGTCCAACTCGGCCCGACGTCTTCGCCGAACAAGGGCCGAAGCGCGGGGTCGGCACCGATGTTCACCAGCCCCGAAGTAGCGCTCGACACCGCGACCGCTTGGCCGACGGCCGGGCTTTCGGGGCCGGGCCGCCAGAGTCCGTCGCCGCCCTCGACCAACTGCGGGTCGACCTGCATCAGCCCGTCGCGTGGTTCGAGGCCCAGCGGAGCACCGAAGACGAGGTTGTTGATCCAGCGGTAGCCGGGGCCTTCTTCACCTTCGAACAGCGGCGCGTGGGTCGAGTGAATCAGGTTGTTGGCGACCGTGATGCCTTCGGGCAGCAGCGTGCGGTTGCGTTGGCCGATGCCCCAGTCCATCGAGATCGCCGCCCCTTGGACGTTGACGATGGTGTTGTGAGCGATCACCGCGTTTTTGACTTGCTGGTAGCCGTTCGCGGCCGTGTCGACGATCCCCGCGGCGATCGAGATCGCCCCGTCCATCCGGTCGTCGACGTCGGCGATGGTATTGTTGATGATCACATGGTCTTCGCCCATGACCCGGATTCCGCCCGAGCGGGCCTTGCCCATGCCGAGGATGAAGTTGTCTTCAACCATTGCGCGGTGGCCGTGGCGGAGCGTGAGCGTGGCGGCCGAATCCAAGAAGGTGTTGCCCCGGAACACGTTGTTGTTGGACTTGTTGGAGATGATTTCGATCTCACCGTCGCAGCGCTCGAAGACGTTGTATTCGACGACGATGTAGGCGTCGGTGTTGCTGTATTTGCTGGTGCCCAGGCGGATCGTCTCGAAGCCGTTGCCGTTGCCGAGGGGACGATCGAGGAAGTGGTTGTGATCGATGCGGTGGTGCGTGGGTTGTTCTTCGATCCACGCCACCACGGTCACGCCGGAGTGGTTCTGGTTGATGAATCGGCAGTGATCCACGCGGTTGTGTTGGCCGTAGAGCGAGACCCAGAAGTAGCGGGTGTCGATGCTCTCGGGGTTGTAGTCCTTGATTTGCGTATTGGTCAGCCGGCTATGCGTCGCGTCGCCCAATGGCCCGCGGAACTGCACCACATGGCTCAGGTCGCCCGGGCCGCCGGCCTCGAAGTTCAACCCGTCGACCACGAGGTGCTTGCCGGAGATCGAGAGGTTGGACTGGCCGGTCAGCGTGACCCCGCCGGGCGTTTGGGCCCGGAGGGTGATGGGGGCGTTCGGCGTCCCTTGCCCCGCGAAGACGAGTTCTTGATCGGTCCAGACGCCGTCTTTCAACACGACCACATCGCCGGGCCGGGCGGATTCCATCGCCGCTTCGAGCTCGTCGGCATCGGTGACCAAGACTTCCTTCGCTTGGAGCGGAGTCACCAGAATCAGGCAGATCAACAAGGCAAAATACTTCATCAATACAATCCTCAGATTTTGGTGAGTCGTCGAGAAGACAGGAATAAAGCCCCAAGCAAACATGCCAACGTACCGGGCTCGGGAATCGTGGTGGGTTGATTCAGCGTGCCGATTTGTGTCCCGAAGTTGTCGGCCCACACGGTGTAGTCCGCGGCATTGACCACGCCGTCGCCGTTGCCGTCGGCAGCCAGGTTGCTGGACGAGCCGAAGTTGTCGGCCCACACCGTGTAGTCCGCCGCGTTGACCACGCCGTCGAGGTTGTAGTCCCCGGCTAAGCCTTGGGCCGCGAGCAACGCATCGAGCTGCGCCGCCGTCAGGCTGTCGTCTTGGTGGAAGATGATCGCGTCGAGTTGCGTCAGCCCTTCGCGTTTTCCGAGGCGGAGTTCCAGCGGCATCCCGACGTGCGTCGAGGTCACGGTGAACGCGTCGCCGACCTCCCACGCAAACACGCCGTCGGACGAGACGGTTTCGTTCAGGTCCGGATCGGTCGCGAAATCGGTCGGCGTGAAGAACGAGTTGGTCGCGGTGCTGAAGCCCCGGGCCCGGTAGTAGGCGGTGTAGTCGCCCGCCTCGTTGAACGTCAGGTCGTACAACGCCAGCGTGTCGTGCGGGCTCTGGGCGAGATCGGTCCGTGAGCCACTAGGCGCCGAGATCGCGGCCCCGTTGGACGCCTCGGAGTCCGGCACGAGTTCCCACACGTCGCCATCGCTGTCGGGGTCGAGCACGTTCGAAAAATCCTCGGCCTCGATAACCACATAATCGAGAAGGATCGACGAACTGTCCTGACCCCACGTCGTCCCCGCGGTCTCGGTCGTCAACGGCTTGCGTACGATCTGGGCCGTCGAAAACTCGTCAGCCCCGATGTCGATCAGCCCGATGCGCGCCTGGCCGTCCATGTCGAAGTTGACGTTGCCCACCGCGGTGCCCGCGTCGAGGGCCGGGCTGTTGGGGCCGGGCCGATACAACCCGTCGGCCCCCTGAACCAGAAGCGGATCGACCTCAATCAGTCCGGCGCGCGGGGTGATCCCCAAGCTCGCGCCAAACGCGATATTGCTGTCCCACGTCCAGCCGCTTCCCTCCTGACCGGTGAACAGCGGCGCGTCGGTCGAATAAATCAGGTTGTTGGTCACGGTGACGTCTTCGGCGAGCAGGGTGCGATCCCGTGTACCCAAGCCGGCATCGAAAATGATCGCGGGGCCGTCCACGTTGACGATCGTATTGTTGATGATCTGCGCGTTTTTGACTTGTTGATACCCGGCGTCGGGGCTGTTGGGAATCCCGGCCGAGATCGAGATCGCACCACCCGCCCGATCGTCGACGTCCGCGATGTAGTTGTTGATCACGGTATGGTCTTCGCCGATGACCCGGATGCCGCCGGTCCTGCTTTTACCTTCGCCTAGAAAGAAGTTGCCTTCCACGGTCCCGCGGTGGCCGTGGCGAAGCGTGAGGGTGCCGGCCGATTCGCGGAAGGTGTTGTAGCGGTAGATGTTGTCGTTGGACTTGTTCGAGATGATCTCGGTTTCGCCATCGGTTCGCTCGAAGAGGTTGTTTTCGACGATGACGTTGGCGTTGGTACTGCCGAACTCGCTGGTGCCGATGCGAATGGTTTCGAAGCCGTTGGCGTCGCCTTGCTCGCGGTCGGCAAAGTAGTTGGAATCGATGCGGTGGTTGGCCGGCTGCCCGTCAAGCCAGGCCACGACGGTGACGCCGGAGTTGGTCTGGTCGCGGAAGTTGGAGTGATCGACGCGGTTGTTTTGCCCGTAAAGCGACACCCAGAAGGCGCGGGTGTCGGGGTCGGTGGGGTTGTAGTTTCGGATCTGGGTGTTGGTCAGCCGGCTGTGGGTGGCGTGGCCTTGCGAACCGCGGAACTGGATGATGCTCTGTTGGGCACCGATGTCGCCGTCTTCAAAATTCAGCCCGTCGACGACGAGGTGGCTGCCCGAGATCGACAAGCGGGAGTTCCCGGTGAGGGTCACGCCGCCGGGCGTTTGGGCGCGGAGGGTGATTTCGTTGCCGGCCGTGCCTTGGCCTGCGAATTCGATGTTTTGGTCGATCCACGTCCCGTTGGTCATGACCAACGTGTCGCCGGCCTGAGCGTTCTGCATCGCGGCATTGATGTCGGCCGCCGAGGACACCATAAACTCGGCCGCCCCGGCGGTGGGCGAAACCACGAAGCCTAACCCAAGCCCGCAGGCCCACGTCGTGCGACGCAAAGATGTAAAGGCGGAGTGGTGTGTCATGAATGATCCTCTTCACCCGGTTTTTACTTGAACAAAGCGAACTCCCGGATTCAGGGATGCCGAAAAATCAGCGGCTGCCGTCGGTGATGCCTTCCCAATCGTCGGTGCGGAACGGCGAAGCGGGCAGGCCTTCACGATTGATCAGGTTGGCCCAGTACGGGTTCTCGGCCCAGCCGTAGCGCACCGACTGGGGGTTGGGGACTTTGCCTTCGGAAACCACGATCTGATCACCGTCGATCACCGCGTTGGCCCAGCGGAACTTGCGGTCCGGGCCGGCGATGATGAAGCCCTTGAGTTTGTCGCCGTCGCGGGCTTCGAGTCCGGACCCCACGTGGTCAAAACTTAAAATCACCTTGTCGCCCACGATTTCGTGGCCGGTGAAGAGCGGGCCGCTGTGCGTAACATCGTGACCGTAAGCCTCGGCGAGCGCCCACAACGCCAGCCGTTCGCCGACCGGTTCTTTGTCGACCGGGTGGATATCGGTCGGGTCGCCGATATCGATCGTCACCGCGAGGCCGACGTGTTCCATGTTCTGAGCCACTCGGAGCTGCGACTCGCGCAGCTCCGGCCAGCTGTACGCCCCCGGCGGGACCCGGGGCGGCACCTCATAATTGGGCAACTGCACGACGCCGAACGGCATGTCAGGTTGCCCCCAGCGTTCCCGCCAGTCCTCGATCATCGCGCCCAGCAATGGCTCGTACTGGGCCGACCGCCACACGTTGGATTCGCCCTGATACCAGACCGCGCCGCGCACGGCGTACGGAATCAGCGGATTGACCATCGCGTTAAACAATCCGCCCGGCGCGTACCGGGCCGGAGGCTCGCTGGGCTTCTTCGCGTTCGTATCTTCCGCGGCGACCGCCGATTCGTAGGCCACAAGCGCTTCTTCGTACGCCGCCACCCGGCGGTCCCAGCGTGCGAGGATCGACTCTAATTCGGGGTGACTGGCCAGGCGGTCGGTCGCGGTCCACGCCTCGGCGGGCGTGCCGCCGTAGGCGGTGTGCAGCAGGCCGACGGTCACGCCGAGCTCTTGCTGGAGCTTGGCCCCCATGAAGTAGGCCACCGCGCTGAACATGCGGGCCTCGGCGGGTTCGCATTTCGCCCATTTGGCGTCGAGGTCGTCTTGCGGCGTGTCGGTGGTGGCCCGCTCGACGCGGAACAGCCGGATGCCGTCGCGCTGCAGATCGGTTTCGATCTTCGCGTCGTCCCAGATCTTCAGCAGCCGCATGTCCATGTTCGACTGCCCCGAGCACACCCAGACCTCGCCGAGCATGACGTCGGCGAAGGTCAGCGTTTGGTCGGCGGACACGACGCGGAGTTCGTAAGGCCCGCCCGCCGGCATCGCGGCCAAGTCGACCCGCCAGCGACCCTCCGCATCGCTCTGCGTTTGGGCTTCCGCCCCGTTGATCGCTACCTCCACCTCGGCGCCCGGCTGCGACCAGCCCCACACCGGCAAAGCGGCGTCGCGTTGCAACACCATGTGGTCGCCGAAGACCGCGGGCAGCTTGAGCTCCGCCAAAGCCGAGGCGGTCACCACCGTGCAAAGCAAAGCACACACAACTTCACGTAGACCGTACAAACGAATCTTCATTACTCGGGCTCCTCGATCTCGGTTACTTCGGATTCAGGGCTATCAAAGGTGTTGAGAAACTGCAGCGATGCAAACTCGACCTTGGACGTACCGGGGTCCTGGTTGTAGACGCCGGCTTTGTAATAGTTAGGCAGTCCGTCCCAATACGAAACATCCATGTCCACCTTGGTCTCGCCTTCGATCTTGACGACCATCCGGCTTTCGTGGACGCTGATCTCGGCCTCGAAAAACCCTTCGGGGCGAGGCCCGAGGTCGATGTTGAGCGTGGCCAGGTTCTCAAGCGAGATGGGTTGATCGAAATCGGCGGGCGTTCGGATGTGGGCCCAGAGGTGATCGTTCGTGTTGCGGTATTCGCCGCGTCGGGTCAGGCGGATCAGCGGCTTGTTCAGACCCTCGTCTCCGTTTTTCTTGTCGTGGATTTGGAGGAAGGTGAACTGGTTGAGGCCCGGGTCTTCGGGGACGTGGACGTTGACGCGGGCCACGACGCGTTGGGGCGTGGTGGTGGCGGTGTCCCAGTCGCCGGACATTTGTCGGAGCTCGGACCGCTTGCTGTCGCCGGTGACGGTAAAGGTCATGTGTTGGCCGGTGTCGTCGAGGTAGAAATACTCGTTCGACGCCCCGGCAAACTCGCCGTGATTGATCTTCGCCGGCGAACTCGTGGGGGCTTGGAGCTTCGAGTCGTCGAGCACCGCACGGAATTGTTTGAGGTCATAAGGCACCGCCGCCTCCGACCCGAAGACGGGAGGTGCCGCGAGCAGGCTCAGGACAGCTGCAAACAGCCAAAACATTCGTTGGGGAGATGAGTCACGCATAATTAGATCCAGGCCAATGAGATTCGAGACTGATTCGCTAACGGGTGTCAGGCTCAAGCCGTTGGGTTGGCATCGCCCGGAGTCTTGGCGCCGCTACGCCGAGCCGCCCAGACAAACAACAGACCCACCGCGGCGACAAAGCCGCCGACAAACAAGATGCCCAGCCGACCCGCCATCGGGTTGTCGAGCAGGACCAGGCCGCAGACAAAGACGCCGATGATGATCGCGAACGCGCCCATGATGTTGAGCTGGCTCAGGTCGTTCGCCGGGCCGACTTCCTTCTCGAAGTCGATCGGCGTGTGCATATGTTTGAAGAAGCGGTCCACCTTGGCGTGGTACTCGGCCGACGAGGTCTTCCAGAACGGGATCGTGAGGAAGAAGCCGATCGCCGAGGCGGTCACGTTCGTAAACACCACGGTCGAGAACGCCCATTTGCCGCCGAAGAGCGGCTGGTGATAAAACGGCGTTTCCATCAGCCACTCGGTCAACGGCTTGCCGCTGCCGAACAGAGCTTCGCTGTAAAACCCGACCGCCGAGACGCTCAGCCCCACGCCGATCGAACCCAGCGCCGCCCACGAAGGCGTCTTGCGGATCAGCATCGCCAACAACATCGGCACCGCTAACGGCAACGCCAGCATGGCGCCGAGGTTAAGCATCAACTCGAACACCCCTTTGTCGTCCCGGCTGGCGAAGTACAATGCCAGCCCGATGATCGTGACGCCGAACGCAAACGACGCGACTTGCGCCAGCCGCAGACGCGGGTTGTTGGGGTCGGGCTTGATGCCGAACCAACGCATCACCGCGGGGTAGATGTCGCGGACAAACATCGCCGCGTTCTTATTCAGTCCGCTGTCGAGCGAACTCATCGTCGCCGAGAGCATGGCCACCACCATGACCCCGACCAGCCCGATCGGCAGCAAGGAGATGCTCACCACCGCGTAGCTGGCCTCGGCCGCTTTGGGCAAATCGGTCAGCGCCTCAATCTGATCTTCAAACATGAGCCGGCCGGTCATGGGCGGAATAAACCAGATCAGCGATCCCAGCAACATCAACACGCCCGCCAACAGCGCGGCTTTCCGCGCATCGTTGCCGGTCTTCACCGCGTAGTAGCGCTGCGAAGCCTGCACCGTGTTGATCTTGATCACCTGTGCGGCAAACACCGCCGCGGCCCAGACGAAGGTGTAGGTGTTCCCGCCCGAGAACATGCCCGGCTCGTTAATCAACTGATACTCTTGGCCGAGTCCGTTCTCATCGATCTGGCGGAACAGCCCGCCGATACCGCCCAGTTCCTGCAGGCACAGAAACGCCACGAGGATCGTGATCGGGATCAGGATGAGCGTTTGGAGAAAGTCGGTGGACATGACGCCCCACGATCCGCCGACGGTGGAGTAGAGCAGCACGACCACGCCGATGACGATGATGATCGTGGTGAGGTCGAAGCCGAACACCGCGTGGCAAAACGTGGCCAGCCCCGACAGCCACACCGCGGCGTAGAGCAAGCCGAGTAATACCGTGAGCCAGGCGTAAAACTGCTGGGTGGCGGGGTTGAATCGCGCCCGGATCGCTTCTGGTATGGTGACCACACGCATCTGTCGGAACCACCCGCCGAACACCGCGGCGACCAGGAAGTAGCCCGCCGCGTTGGCGATGAAGATCACCATCACCGACCACCCCGCCTCGTACGCGGCGCCGGCCGCGCCGGTGAAGGTCCACGCGCTGAACTGAACCATAAACGCGCTGGCCCCGACCAGCCACCAGGTGCCTTTGCAACCGTTACGGAAGTAGTCGCTGTCGTCCTTGTTGAACCTTTTGACGACCGCACCGATGGCGATCAGCAGGACGAGGTAGAAGCCGATGACGAGGTATTCGATGGTCAAGAGGATCTGCCGGCTAGATGAAAAGTGAATGCCAGGCGGCTATAGAATTGGGGCGGGCGGTTGATGCCCGCCCCAGTCATGCTTGAAGTCAAATCACTGTAAGGAAGAAGTAATCGCACAGACTAGAGAGTCGCTGATCCGATCCGGCTTATTCCAAGGTAGCGTCGTAGAACAACGGAGCGCCTCCAGAGGTGCGGCGGCCGTATGGATTACGGATCGCTACGCCAGCCTCTTCTTTGTCCACTGAGGCGGCGTGCCCGTCGTGATAGACGTAGTTGGCTCGCGCAGGTTCGCTGTAGTCCAAGCCGCTATGGCGGTCTGGTTCGCCCGAGGTCCACCGCTCATCGACATTGGGATCACGTCTAAAGTAAACGCCTCCGCCGCTCTGATTAGCTTTCAGGTGTGGTTCATAGCTGTCGCCGTTGTTGATGACTTGGCTGGGAGCAAGCAAGACGTCCCGAAGAACCCAGCCGGTAGTCTGAGTCTCATCACGCCCGCCTTCACTGGTGGTGGGCAAGGGGAAGTAACGCTCCGCACCGTCGTTGATGAGGTGGAACGCCATCCCGTATCCCATATTGGTTGTATCAAAGCCGACGTTGGAGGTATTTGCGGCCCGTGAGAAATCAAATTCAGGGCAACTAAAATTTTCACGAATGAATCGGCTTCGGTCACCGTCCGTTGTAATGCTCGCTTTGTCTTGAACCATGATTTCGATCAAATCCGAGAACCAGAAACGGTTGTTACCCGCATCCGGACCGGTCGTTGCAATATAAGCGTACGGAATCACGCGATTTTTGTTCTCGGCACTCCACAATTCGTTAGCTACGCCGATTTGCTTGAGGTTACTCAAACAAGCAGCATTACGAGCCGTTTTTCGCGCCGCACCTAGTGCAGGTAGCAAAATGCCGATTAACAAGGCGATGATGGAAATAACCACCAAAAGTTCAATGAGGGTGAAGGCGTGGGGGCGTCGCATGGATAACTCCTGACTAGAGCGATAAGACGGGAAAGGGGCGGGAGGCCGCGTTGAGAAATACGAATATCGTGAACAACGTAAACTGAAATAAACGGAACGTTAGGGATAAATTCTGCTTAGCCGACGGCCAAGGTGCTGGCGTCAACCAAAGTCGGTTCGATGAGAATATTGGCCCGGGCGTAGAGCTCGGGTTTTTCGATGCGGCTCATGAGTTGTTCGACCGCTTGCTTGCCGATGCGGTCGGGGCGGACATCGATGGTGGCGATCTGCGGGTTCAGGCCCGCGAGGGCGGGATCGTTGTCGCAGGCGATGACGGTGACGCCCTTGCCCGGCTCGATCCCTCGGCTACGCAAGGCTTCAAAAACCATCAGCGTCGTTTGGCCGCGGGGGACAAAGAGGCCGGTGGGGCGGTCGGGCAGGGCAACAAAACGATCGACCAAGTCGTCGACGACTTCGCGTTGAGCCCGGAAATCGCCGGGGTTGTAGTCGGCCTTAGCTTCGTCGCCGCGGATCATGTCGCAGGTGACGCCCGCTTCACGCGCGGTGAGACAGAACGATTCGGCCCGGCCCATGAAGCCGCGGTGGGTCGCGTCGACGTACAAAAACGCGATGCGTTGGTGGCCGCGATCGATCAGGTATTCAGCCGCGATTTGGCCGATGGCGTTGTTGTCGGGGCTCACGCGGTCTCCCCAATAGCCCGAAGGCCGACGGGGGCTCATCATCCAGACGGTGGGGAAGCGTTTGAGGCGATCGGCCAAATCGGCGCTCGGCGGGTTGCCGTGCAGGATCAGGCCGTCGATGTCGCCGCGGGTGACCACGGACGGAAGCCGAGACTCATCTCGGACCTGGCCGAGGGTCATGCTGTAGCCACGACCACCCAGAGCGTCTTCCACGGCGTGGATCACGGCGGCCGAGACCGGCGCGACCAGAGGTGTAGCTTCGGTACCGATCATGAGAACCGCCACATTCCCGGTGCGGATCATCCGCTGGCTTTTGGGCTGAGGGCCACGCCGCTTGACCGGTGGGATGTAGCTGAGCTTGCGCATCGCCGCCTGGACCCGCGAAGCCACCTCCGCCGAAACACCGGGCTTTTGATTAATCACCCGTGACACGGTGGTGTGCGAGCACCCGGCGAGTTTGGCGACTTCGATAATCGACATAGTTGCAATATACCGGCCGTGAACGCGATGTGCAAGAGAAAGTTTGAAAATTGTTATTTAAATAATAAAAACTTAAGTTAATAAAAAATATGTAATTAAAAATATTTTACAAATTATAATATCAATTGTGCGTTAAATACTTGAACAAAATGGCGGCCCGCGTTATCCTTTCGATTCGCGTACGTTTTCGAGTTTGCTTCATTTCGATTTGGAGTCTTGGGTTATGGAAGTCTTCTCAAAGATGATCTTGACGAG
>JBCCST010000009.1:0-89399 GCA_039199695.1 Planctomycetota bacterium
AACCGCGACGACTGGGACGCCATGGACGCCGCCGGCCGGCTGTCCAAGGCCGACGCCGAGGCGACGCTGGACCGCCTCGCCAACCGCCGCCGCAAGATGACCACGCTGATCGAAGAGCTGTCGCTACGCACCAGCAAGGTCCAGCCGATGCTCAAGAAGCTGCGGTCGATCGTCAAAAAGATGAACGACCTGCAGAAGACCCTGGCCAAGGCCGACGAGTTCCCCGACCGCTACGACCCCGAAGACGTCATGGTCATGCGGGAAGAACTCTCGGGCCTGCGCAGCCTCGTGCTCTGCGAGCCCGAAGAACTCAAGCAGATGGTGCAGGACGTCACCACCGTCTTCGACGAGTACGAAGAAGCCAAGCGTGACCTGTCGGGCGGCAACCTCCGCCTAGTCGTCTCGATCGCCAAGAAGTACCGCAACCGCGGCTTGTCGTTCCTCGACATCATCCAGGAAGGCAACACCGGCCTAATGCGGGCCGTCGACAAGTACGAATACAAACGCGGCTACAAGTTCTCGACCTACGCCACCTGGTGGATCCGCCAGGCCATCACCCGCGCGATCGCCGACCACGCCCGCACCATCCGCATCCCGGTCCACATGATCGAGACGATGAGCAAGCTGCGCAACATCGCCAAGAACCTGCTGCAGGACCTCGGCCGTGAGCCCACCATCGAAGAGATCGCCGAGGCCGCGAAGATGCCGGTCGTCGAAGCGCGTCGGGTGATGAAGATCAGCCGCCACCCGATCAGCCTCGACCGCCCGGTCGGCGAATCGGAAGACTCGTACTTCGGCGATTTCATCGAAGATGAGTCGGCCAGCAACCCGTCGGAGTCCGCCACCAGCGACATGCTCCGCTCCCGCATCGAACAGGTCCTCAAGACCCTGACCTATCGCGAACGCGAGATCATCAAGCTCCGCTACGGCATCGGCGACGGCTACACCTACACGCTCGAAGAAGTCGGCCGCATCTTCAAAGTCACCCGCGAACGCGTCCGCCAGGTCGAAGCCAAAGCGATCCGCAAACTCCAACACCCCGTCCGCAGCCGGAAACTCGTCGGTTTCGTGGATGGCGACGAAGAGTTTGAATAAATCCCCGGAAATTTCCACGCCGTGTTCGGGCGTTGAAAGATAGAACTTTTGAAGCCCACGGATGATCGCCGCGATCATCCGTGAGCTTTTTCTGCGCCCCTTGTTGCAGCTTGCTCCCGTAAAATCCGCCTATGCCCGACACGTTCACCACCCTGACCGAACCCGAGTTCGAGCAACGCATCATCGAAAACCCCGCCGGCGTCCGCGTCAGCGTCTTGGCCAACGGCTGCCTCCAATGGATCATGGTCGGTCCGACAATGGTTAACCTCTTCGTCGGTCAGCCCTTGAGCGGAGGAGCGATGCGGCTGCTGATTCGCCAACACCGCGACGGCCGTGTCTACTACGAGAATATTTTCGGCTCGGGGGTGAAACACACCGATACCGTCGTATCGGTGCACAGCCATGGCTTTACGTGGACGGGGCGTTGGGAAGACTTGTCCTATCAACTCGACCTTTTGTTGCACGAGTCGCGCCCCGCGTGGTGCTGGAAGCTGGCGGTGAAGAATCACAGCGAGGCCAAGGCGGTCGTTGATGCAGTGCTCGTCCAGGACGTGGGGATCGCCGATCGCGGGCAGATCCAAAACAACGAGGCGTACACGAGTCAATATATCGATCACCAGTTGGCCGAGCATTCCATCGCCGGGACGGTGGCGATGGCCCGCCAGAACCTGCCGCAGCACGGGGATCAAAGGGCGCACCCGTGGCTGATACACGCCGCGGCCGACGGCACGGCGGGCATATGCACCGATGCGTTCGATTTCTTCGGGACCGACCACCGCTTTTACAGCGAACCCATACCGGCGGTGCATCACCCGCTGCCGACCCGGCCAAGGCAGTACGAATGCGCTAGCCACATCCTGCAGGCTACCCCCCGACCGATCGCCGCAAAGGGTTTTGGCGTGCTCCGCTTCGTCGCGTTGTTCGAGCCCGATCACCCTACGGCCAGCAACCCGGACGACTCGACGAAACTCGACGGCTTACTTGACGAGGACGCATGGCCCGATCCGGCGGGCACGGGTGAGGCGTTTGGAGAACGCCCCAGCCGGTGGTGGTACCACACGGCGTTGTCGGGTCGGAGGCCGTCGAGCGAGTTGCTTGATGCGTGGTACCCGCCGGAGGCCCGGCGGAACATCGAGCGCGATCCCGATGATCCCGATACGTTGCTTTCGTTTTTTACGAGCGATGGCCGGCATATCGTATTGCCGGCGAAAGAACGCTTGGTCGATCGGCGGACCGCCCACCTCTTGACCGCCGGCCGGGAACGCCTACCCGGCGGCGACACGCTGTCGGTGACCACAACCATGGCGGGTATTTTCGGCTCGCAAATCTGCCTGGGCAACACGAGTTTCAACAAGCTCACTTCGGTCAGCCGGGACCCGCTCGGGGTCATCCGCGACCACGGCCTGCGGCTTTGGGTACAACCCGCATCGCCGCACGACGGTGAGTTTTACGGCGGTCGTCCGTTGTCCGTGCCTTCGTGTTTCGAGATGGGAAGGGATCACTGCCGGTGGATCTACGACTTGCCGGGGCGTCGCAATGGTCGGCCGAGCGTATTGACTGTGACCGTCACCGCCGATCACAACGGTCCTGGACTGGATTACGAGTTATCGATCGAAGGCGAGCCTTGGGACGTCCGGCTGACGATGCAGACGGTTCTCGGCGACGTCGAGAATACCCACCCTGCTCAAGTGGCGATCGATGCAAAAGATCACGCCGTCGAGTTCAAATCTTCGCCGGATAGCCTTATCGGGCAGAAGCATCCCGAGGCGTCTTGGCGATTGGAACTCGACGATCACACGCGTGTCTTAGGTGGCGACGAGATGTTATTTGACGACGGGCGACGTCGGGGCTTGCCTTTCGTCGCCGCCGAGATGCGCGGGGCCAATCGCTGGGCGTGGCGGATCACCGGCGAACTCGGGCCCGTGGCCACGGGGACCGATTCATTCAAAGACCGAGTGATCTCCGACAACAAGGAAGTCTCAAGTCGATTGGGGCTATTGGGTTCAGACGCGGCTTCAGGTGTAGGTCGCTTGGCCGAAGCCCTGCCGTGGTTCGACCACAACGCGTCGATCCACCTCACGGCGCCGCACGGCATCGAACAATACGGCGGGGCGGCGTGGGGCGTGCGGGATGTGTGCCAAGGGCCCGTCGAGTGGTTGTTGGCCCGCGGAGAAATGAAGACCGTCGAGCGGATTCTCGAAGACGTATTTTCGCATCAGTACGAAGACACCGGGGCGTGGCCGCAGTGGTACATGCATCCGCCGTTCGAGAATATCCAGAGCGACCACAGCCACGGCGACGTTGCGGTCTGGCCGATCATCGCCGCGGTGAATCTGTTGTCGGCGACGGGGGATGAATCCTGGCTGGATCGTTCGGTGGTTTGGACGCAACGCGAACCGCCGTTTGGTTTCACTCAGACGACCGCGACGATCCGCGAGCACATTGAGTTTGCGATCGAACAACTCATCGCCAAGTTCGTGCCCGGCACGGCGCTCTTGTCCTACGGCGACGGCGACTGGAACGACTCGCTCCAGCCCGCTCGACCCGAGATGCGCGAGTCGATGGTCAGCACGTGGACCGTCGAACTGTTCTACCAGGCGTTGTGTGGTTGGGCGGGCGTGATGCGTCGCGTGGGCGACGAGGAAGCCGCCGCCCAACACGAGGCCACCGCCGCGGCGATCCGCGATGATTTCAATCAACGCTTGGTGTTGGACCACGAAGCCGTGGGTTTGTACCTGCACCACAAAGACCCCGAACGGACCAAGGTTTTGCTCCATCCGCGGGATACGGACACGGGCGTAAAACACCGCCTGCTGCCGATGATCCGCGGGATCATTTCCGAAATCTTCACCCCCGAGCAGGCCCGACATCACGCGAAGCTGATCGACCGACACCTGCTGGCTCCCGACGGCGCTCGGCTGATGGATCGGCCGCCGAAGTACACCGGCGGAACGATGAAGCATTTCCAACGCCTCGAGTCCGCGTCGTTTTTCGGCCGGGAGATCGGGCTGATGTACACCCACGCCCACCTGCGATATTCCGAAGCGATGGCCAAGCTCGGCGAGGCCCGGAAGTTGTTTGATGCCTTGCTCACGATCTGCCCGGTTGGCCTCGAACACACCGTGCCCAACGCAGCACCACGCCAAGCCAACTGTTACTTCAGCAGCAGCGACGCGGCGTTTTTAAATCGGGCCGATTCGGAAAAACATTACGACCAGCTTATGCACGGCAACGTGCCGGTCAACGGCGGTTGGCGGGTGTATTCCAGCGGGCCCGGCATCGCGATCGGTCTGATCGTCCGCCAATGGTTAGGGTTGCGCCGTGAACACGACCACCTGGTCATCGACCCGCTATTAACCACCGAACACGACGGGTTAGTGGCTCGCGTTTCGATTTTGGGTCAAGCGTGCGAAGTCACGTTCCGTATCTCAGCCGACGGGAGTCCGCCACAGCGCGTGATGATCGGCGGGGAGGAAGTTGAGCCGGTGGGCCGAGCCGCCAACCCCTACCGCGCCGGCGGCTTGTTGCTGCCTTGCGATAAGGTGGCGGAACGTTTGCGTTCGCCAGACGTACCGATCACCATTGAATGCTGAGTCAGTTTGAAGGTTTCTTTAGCCCCGCAACCCAACGAGGTCGACGATGAGCTACGACATCTTTTTCTGGAAGCAGTCCAAACGGCTCAAGGCCACGCCCGAGTCGATCTACGTCCGGCTGAACGACGGCCAGAAGGTGCGTGGCGTCGATGACCTGCCCGTCGATGAAATCGTAGATCGCTTGCGAGAGCTACTGGCGGGCTTCGACCCCGCCCCGACCACGAAAGGCGGCTTCGGTAGCGCATCGGCGGACGACGTCGAGGTTGCTTGGGGCTCGCGGTACTTCCGGTTTGATGCGAGGTTCACCCAGGAACTACACGACCAGATCGTCGATTTCATGATGGGGTTCGGCTGCGCGTTGTATGCGCCGGCGGCGGATCGGCATCACGTCCAGACCGATGGCTTCACCCCGTACAAACCAAAGCCGCCGAAAGTCGACATCAAGGTCAAAGTCACCCGCGTGGTCCAGCGTTCGGCCCGCGAGTTGGAGATCCAAATCCCGCCGTTGCCCGCGACGACCAAGCTTGTCGCCGCCGACCCCGAAGCGTTTCACCCGTCGTTCATCGCCCGGAACACGCGGGCCGAGTACAGGCAGAGAGTCGAGGCGGTGGGGTATCGGGAGATCGGGACGTTCTCGGCCGAGGGCACCGGCGTGTTGATTGAGGCGTTTTACCGCTCGCCGAATTTGTTCGCCTGTAACTACGAGCACCCGGCGACGGGTACCGGTTGGGACGAGATCATCTGCGTGAACAAAGACGAGACGCTGACGCTGTGGTCCAGTGAACTGATCGATAACCACGTTCCGCCGTGGGTCACGCGCAACCCGGTGATTGGGCCGTTCTACGACCGCGATCGGATCGTGCTTGCGGCGTTGGAAGGGCAAGCGTTACCCGAGGTCCCGGCGGACCGGTTCGTGAGTTTGGCTGAGTCGTACTACGCCAAAGAAATGGCTTGGCGGGCGGACCTTTAAAACTCAATCGTCGTAGATTTAGAAATCAGCTCAGGCCGCCCGGCGTTCGTCTTGATCGCCTTCGAACAACCCGTGCTGTTTTGCGGTCTGATCGGTGCCCAGGTTGCGGAGCAGCTTACGGCGGTAGTCGCTGCTCGCCAGCCACCACGGCCGTTTGAGCAGTTGGCTCCACAGCACGCGACGCTGCGCGTCTTCGCTGATCTCCATCTCCGCAGCGGCGTAGATCCGACGCGACTCGTCGCAGCTGCGCCACAACAGGTAGCGGTGGGTCGGGGCGAGGTGGGTGGAGTAGCGTTCGGCGGCTTCAATGAATTCCGCGCCGCACGACAGGCCGTGGGTTGCGCTGAGGCTCAGTTCGTGGTCGCGTACCGCCGCGAGGGCGGCGCGGGCGACGGCGGGCTTGAGGTTCGCCGCGTACAGCCGGGCGTGCATCTCGTGGGCGTAGGCGAGTTTGAATTGGCTGTCGAAACCACCCATCGCTTTGAGCAGGTCGGTGCGGTAGAACACCGCGCTGCTGGCCAGTGGGCCCGAGTCTTGCATGAGAAACGCCGAGAGAGTCCGCGGCGGGTCGGCGGGCAGGTCGCCGAGGTGTTCGTCGAGTTCGTCGACCCGCACGGCCTGACCGACGAGCCAATCACATTCGCCGTCATCATTCCCACCGGCGGTGGGTCCTTTGAGTTGGTCGCCTTCGGTGCTGCCCATGGCGCGGGCGACTTCGTGCAGGGCGTAGGGCAGGTAGGCGTCGTCGGCGTCGAGGATGCCGACGATCTGGCCGGTCGCCCAGGTCAGCGCGGTGTTCACCGCCTCGGCCGGGCCCGAATCCCAGGTGCTTTGCCAGTGGTCGATGTCGTGGTCGTAGGTGCGGATGATCTCGACGCTCTGGTCGGACGAGCCGCCGTCCATCACGATCAACTCGAGGTTGTCGTAGCCCTGATCGAGCACGGAGCAGATGGCGCGTTCGAGGTAGAGGTCTTGATCGAGGCTGGGGATGATGACGGTGATGCGGGGCGGGGTCGGCTGGCTCATCGCGTTGGGGTTCCGGGGTTCCGAAAAAGCGGCGGGTAGGCCATGCAGGGCGCATGACCGTTATATGCCGTATCGTCGCGCGAACCGGCCGGCTTGATCGGGGGAACGGAGATTGTTTTCGGACGAGCCGATAGCGCGATCACGTCCGTTCGGGCTCGTTCTTCTCGGACGTGCCCCACTCGGTACCGTTACTTCGCTTACGGATTGCTGTTTCGGCTTGGCTCAGATCGGTCGGCCGCTGGTGGCCAGGTTTTTCAGTCGTTCTTCCTGCACACTGGCGGCAAAGTCTTTGGCTTCGTCTCCGCTGGGCGGGGCGGGGGTCTCGCTGGCCGGGGCCGAGGCGAGGGCCGGGTGGACCGCGTCTTTCAGCGAGATGTCGCCCGAGCCCATGACGGGTTTCGCGCTGGGCGCGGTTGATGGTGTGGCCGGAGCGGGTCGGAGCGAATCTTCGGTTGCCAACGGCGAACCCGACCGCATGCTCTCGGCTTCTTCGAGCTTCTTGGCTTTGCGGACTTTGGCCTTCTTGGGTTTCTTTACCCGCAGTGGCCCCGGCGCGAACATCGCGGTGATCATCAGTCCTTGCAGCCCGATGAGCGGCAGCCGCAACGTTTCGCTCGGCCCCGCGGTCGCGAGCACGAGATAGAAACCCATGACCATGATCAAGAGCACCAGCCCCGCCCAACGCCGACGCCAAAGCATCAGCGTGGCTCCCAGCGCCATGCCCGCCACCATCGCCGCGTTGAGCGCGACCCAGGCGTTGATCACCCATTCGGTGGCGAGATCGTCGTTGGTCGCCGAGGCGACGTCTTCGCCCAGCAGTTGGGCACCGTAACCCGCGGGGGTGTATTCGATGCCGAGACGGGCGTAAGCCGAGTCGAGCGAATGATCCAGCGCAAACTTCGGCGCGGTCGCTTGGATCGCCTGGCCCACGGTACCCATGAGGTTCTCGGCGAGTTGTTCGCGGCTGTAGAGGTCCAGGACCTTGAGCGTATCGCTCTCGGCATACTTGGGCTGCCCGGCGTAAGTCTTGAACGCCTCCAGCGTCTCCCGGTTGCTTTCAAAGTTGTAAGGCCCCGCCAAGGGGTTGTTCGCCGCGGCGACGGTGCCGAACAATCGATCCATCATCGGCTCGACCGTGATGTGCGCGCCAGCGCCCAAGTCGGCGTTCCGCTTCATCCACGCCCCGACCGGCAACGCGGTGCCCACCATCAACACCACCGCTAAGCCCACGGTTTTGAGTCGGCGTTCGGTCAATACCATCCAGGTCGCCAGCAGAGGCGACAGCCAAGCCAACATCGGCGTAAACAGCGCTGCCCCGCCCAACGCCAACCCGCCGCCGATCGCGCTGCGGAAGTTGCGCTGCTCGGCGTGCGCGACGCCAAACAATCCCAACAGCACCAGCAGCACCACGATCGTGTCCGCGGCTAATGTCGCGGGGGTCAGGATGAGCGCGGGGTGCAGCGCGACGATGACCGCCGCCAACGCCGAAGGCATCTTCCGGCCGATGACGCCCAAGCCCACGCGATACACCACCGGCACGCAAAGCGCACCGAGGACACACTGCATGACCAGCAACCAGATCAGCGGCAAGCCGGTGACGTTCATGACCCACAGCACCGCCGGGTAACCCGGCGACTGATAGATCTCGGGGTGTAACGCGGTCCCTTCAATCGTGGTCAACTCACCGCGCTCGGCCCGCATTGCTTCGAGTTCGGCCGTCAACGTGTATTCGGGTTGCGATTCAAGACCAAACGCGCGCTCCGTCGCCAAGTTCTCGGCGAGCAGCATCTGTTGTGCGGTCTGGTCGGTCGCCGCGTGCTCGATATCGAACATCGGGCCCATGAGTACGACGAGCACGCGCAGCACCAGCGCGATCCCGAAGATCAGGCCGACGTACAGCGCGTACGACTCTTTGTCGTCGCTGGGCATGTTGGACTTGCGGAGTTTGGCGGGCTCCGACGCGTTGCCGTCTTGGCCGGCCCACTGCACGCCGGGCACGCCGTGGGTCAGGTCGGGGCTGCTGTCGGTTTCGTCGAGGTAGGTAGGGGGGCGTAGGGCCACGGACATCTCCGGTCGGGGTCGTGATGGGTCCCCCTCGGCGCACGGAGAGCCGGGGGTCGTGTAACCCATACGGACCCCATCGACGGCCCGTCGGCCCGACTTGACCCCGGCCGGGGGTGTAAATCAGTGAAGGCGAACGGTTTGTAACGATTGGCGCGGCCAGACCGAGCGGGGGAATTTCAGCCGCCGAAAGAAATTTTAGAAATCCGATTGGATTTTTTTGACGAAGTGTCAATAATCTGGTGTGGCCGTTTTGACTCCCAAACAACGCGAGATCGCCGACCGCGAACGACTCATCCTCGATGTCGGGCGTCGGCTGCTGATCGACCACGGCCTGCCGGGCCTGAGTATGGACCGTATCGCCGAGGCGATCGACTATTCCAAGGGCACCGTCTATCAGCACTTTTCGTCGAAAGAAGATGTTGTGGCCGCGTTGTTTATCGAAACGCTCGCCAAGCGGACCGCGATGTTTCAGCGGGCCGCCGCGTTTCGCGGGACCACGCGGGAGCGTGTGACCGCCATCGGCGTGGCCGACCGTTTGTTTGTCACCCAACACCCCGACCACTTCCGGATCGAGAACCTCGCGGACCTCGATGCGGTCTTCGCTAAGACGCCAGTTGAGCGTCAAGAGTCGCGAAATCGAATCAAAAGAAGCATGATGGAGGCCCTCGACGCGATCGTTGCCGATGCTGTGACCGCCGGTGACCTGAGCCTGCCCGAGGATGTGCCTTACTGCCAAGTGATGTATGGATTGTGGACCCTATCGGTAGGCCATCACACTCTGGAAAGCTCACGCGACAACACCGAATCCATGGCTCTTCGCCCGGGATGGTACCCCTTATGGAACAACTATCTCGCGCTGCTCGATGGCTACGGTTGGGCTCCGCTGAGCCAAGATTGGGACTACGTCGCGTCTCGCGACAAGATCGTGGCCGAGGTGTTCCCCGAGTTTGACCGCCACGCCGCGGATTTTGAAGACTGAATTTCAAGCCGAACCCGCCGAGGCGTGGTGCCGGTTTTGACTTGTTGGAGAATTGACGATGCGTCAGATTTTGAAAATGAAATGGGTCGGCTCGGCGGTGGTGCTTCTGATCGCGTTGGGCGCTGCCGGGGCGGTGGTCGGGCTGACCGACCGGTCGACCGCGAGTGACGACGCCGAGTTGGGCCCGCGTCCGGCGTTGGTGCGTGTAGTCGCTGTGCAACCCGAATCGCAATACGCGACCACGCGGGCTTACACCGGACGGATCGAAGCACGTCGCAGCAGCGCCCTGGGATTCGAGCGCTCGGCCGAACTGGTCGAGGTCCTGGTCGAGGAAGGCGGAGCCGTTGAAGCGGGGCAGACCCTGGCCCGGCTCGACACCCGGCAACTCGAGGCCCAGAAGCAATCGCTCGTGGCCGAGCGTGACGCGGCGCAAGCGCTGCTCGATGAACTCGTCGCCGGCCCGCGTCAGGAAGACATCGACACCGCCCAGGCGGAAGTCGAGCGACAAGCCGCGTTGCTCGAACGACTCAAGCTCCAGGCGGATCGCATCGAAAAGCTTCACCGCCGAAGCGCGGCCAACGATGACGAACGCGACGAGATCCTTTTCGAGCTTCAAGCGAACGAAGCTGCCCTCGACGGGGCGAAAGCCGAGCTCCGCGAACTCACCAACGGCACCCGTCCCGAACAACTCGCTTCGCAACGGGCGCGGGTCGCGCAGCTCGACGCTTCGATTGTTTCGGTCGAGGTCGATCTGGAGGACAGCGTGCTGGTCGCGCCGTTTGCGGGCCGGGTGCAACGCCGGGCGGTCGATGAAGGCTCGGTCGTCTCGCCGGGACAGACCGTGTTGACCCTGGTGCAGGGCGGGCCGCGGGAGGCCACCGTGGGCCTGCCGTGGGAGATCGCCGAATCGCTGGAAGCGGGCCAAACCGCGGCGTTGGAAGTGGGGCCGCGTCAGATCGACGCGCGGGTGCGCGCCGTTCTGCCTACGGTCGATGAGGCCACGCGCACCGTCGAAGTCGTCTTGGACCTGCCCGAGTCGTCGGCCACGAAGCAACCCGGCAGCGTGGTCCGTTGGGCGTTGCCCGAAACGATCAACGAAGCGGGGTTCTGGTTGCCCACCGCGGCGCTGGCCCGCGGGTCGCGCGGGCTTTGGTCGGCGTTCGGGGTAAACGAGCAAAACATGATCGAGCGCATCGATCTGGAGTTGTTGCACACCGAGGCAGACCGCGTCTTCGTGCGGGGCGCCGTGACGGCGGGCGACCGGATCGTGGCCGAGGGGGTGCACCGTTTGGCCGCGGGGCAACGTGTCGAAATCGAATCCTCGAACGTGGAGACGGACTGAGATGACCCAGCTGTTCTACCGAAACGTACGCTTGCTCGTCGTCTTTATCCTCCTGATCGTGGTCTCGGGGATGGGGGCGCTGTCGACGTTGCCGCGGGCCGAAGACCCACGCATCGCGAACCGCGCGGCGACGGTGGTGGTTCAACTGCCCGGGGCCGATGCGGAGCGGGTTGAAGCCCTCATCAGCGAGCCGATCGAACGCGAGCTTCTGGAGATCGAAGAAGTCTTAGAGATCGTGACGGTGTCGAAAGCCGGCGTCGCGGTCATCAGCATCGAACTGGCCGACGCGGTTGAGGTGGGCCAAGAGCCGGAGGTGTGGTCGCGGGTGCGGGATCGCTTGGGCGACGTCGAGGCTGAGCTCCCGGTCGAGGCCACTAAGCCGACGTTCAACAACGACCAGATGTACGCGTTTACGATCATCGCCGCGGTCGTCTGGGACAGCGAGGCGCCGGTCAGCCGGGCGGTGTTGAACCGCTTGGCCGAAGATTTGGAGGACGGCTTCCGGGCTGTGAGCGGGACGGAGTACACGGCCCGCTTCGGCGACCCGGCCGAGGAGGTTCAGGTCGAGGTTGATCCCGCGCGGTTGGCGGAGTTGGGGCTTTCCAGCCAGGACCTGGCCGCGGCGGTCGGGCAGAGCGACTCCAAGGTTTCGGCCGGCTTGCTGCGTTCGGGCGCCAACGACCTGCAACTCGAAGTCGTGGGCGAGTTTGACACGCTCGATCGGATCCGCGACGTCACGCTGAAGGTGGGGGCGTCGGGCCAAGTGGTGCGGGTGGGGGATGTGGCGACGGTTTCCAAGACCGTCGCGGACCCGCCGCGCGAGTTGGCGTTGATCGACGGCCGGCCGGGCGTGGCGGTCGGGGCGCGGATGGCGGTGAACGACCGGGTGGATCAATGGGCGCCGGCGGCGCGGAAGGTCGTGGAGGACCTGGGCGCGGGACGCGCGGCGGGGGTGGATCTGCGGGTGGTCTTTGACCAAGAGCCTTACACGCACGAACGGCTGTCGGGGTTGGTGGTGAACTTCCTGCTGGGGGTCACGGCGGTGATGGTCGTGATCTGGCTGATGATGGGGATCGGTAGCGCGGTGGTGGTGGGCTTGTCGCTGCCGTTGACCGCGTTGATCGTGCTGTCGCTGATGCGGTACTTGGACGTGCCGATCCACCAGATGTCGATCACGGGGCTGATCATTGCGTTGGGACTGTTGATCGACAACGCGATCGTGATGACCGACGAGGTCCGGCGGAAGGTAATCGGCGGGCTTGGCCGGGCCGAGGCGGTGAGCGCGGGGGTGAAGCACTTGGCGGTCCCGTTGCTCGGGTCGACGCTGACGACCATCTTCGCGTTCATGCCCATCGTGCTGATGCCCGGCGGGGCCGGGGAGTTTGTCGGCACGATCGCGTTGGGCGTCATCCTGGCGTTGATCGGGTCGTTCGCGCTGTCGATGACGGTGATCCCGTCGCTGGCGGGGCGGTTCAGCCCGACCGCCGAGGAGCGGCCACGCTGGTGGCGTAACGGCGTGGGCAGCGAAGCGTTGACGCGTCGCTACGGCGTGGTGCTCGGTTGGTTGCTGCGTCGCCCGGCCCTGACCATTTGTCTTGCGTTGATCCTGCCTTTCATCGGTTTCATCAAGGCCGGCACGCTGACCGAGCAGTTCTTCCCCGGCGCGGACCGCGACCAGTTTCAGATCCAACTGCACTTAGCCACCGGCACCTCGATCGAAGAGACTCAGGAGGCGGTGCTCATCGCGCGCGAGGTGCTCAGCCAAGAGCCGCGGGTGACCCGTTCGGATTGGTACTTGGGCAGCAACGCCCCGATGTATTACTACAACCTGCAGGGCGGCTTCGACGACAGCCCGAACTTTGCCCAGGCGATGGTGCAGCTCGACGATTACCGAGATCAGATCCCGGTGCTGCGAAGGGTTCAGAAGCAACTCGAACAGGCGTTGCCCGAGGCGACGGTATTCGTGATTCAACTGGAACAGGGCCCGCCGTTTGATGCGCCGTTGGAGGTCGAGATCGTGGGCCCCGACCCGGCGGTCTTGGCCGAGATCGGCGAAGAGGTCCGTATGCACCTGTCGACCATCCCCGGCGTGATCGGCACGACGACGACGCAGACCGACGCCCGGCCGACGCTGAAGGTGACGCTTGACGAAACCGCCGCCCGGCTGGCCAACATGAACAACCTCGCGGTGGCCGAGCAACTCGAAGCGTCGCTGAGCGGAGCGATCGGTGGCTCGGTGTTGGAAGGTACGCAGGAGTTGCCGGTCCGGGTACGGCTGAGCGAGACCCCGCGGACAGACGTGAGCGGCATGGCGTCGATCGATTTGTACGCGGCGCCCGATGCCGGGGGCGTGCCGTTGTCCGCCATCGGCGAGGTCTCGCTCGTGCCCGAGCAAGCAGTGATCGAGCGGGTGAACGGGCAGCGCAGCAACCGCATCTTCGGTTTTGTCGAGCCGGGCCTGCTCCCGGCGGTTCCCAACGAGAAGTGGAACGAGATCCTGGCGTCCGGCGTGATTGAGTTGCCGACGGGCTATGCGATCGCCGAGGGCGGTCAAGCGGGCGAGCGCGACCGGGCGGTGGGCAACCTGCTCGCGTCGGTTGCGGTGCTGGGCGTGTTGATGGCCGCGACGTTGATCTTGAGCTTCGGCTCGTTCCGCTTGGCGTCACTCATCGGTGTGGTGGGCTTCGCGGCGGTGGGGCTAGGGCTATTGGCGTTGTGGGTGTTTGGTTACCCGTTTGGTTTCATGGCGATCGTCGGGACGATGGGACTCATCGGCGTGGCGATCAACGACACAATCGTGGTGCTCGCGGCGCTCCGAGCGGATGCTGAAGCGCGGACGGGCGATGTGGTCGCGGTGCAGCGGGTGGTGATGGACGCGACGCGTCACGTCATGTCGACGACGCTGACGACGATCGCCGGCTTTCTGCCGTTGTGGTTGGCGGGCGGCGGGTTTTGGCCGCCGTTGGTCGTGGCCATCGGCGGGGGCGTGGTCGGAGCGACGCTGCTGTCGCTGACGCTCGGCCCGGCGGCGTTCATCCTGCTGTTTGGCCGGAAGGCGCGGCGCGAGTCCGCGTCTTCCGCCGACGAAACATCGGCCGAGTCGGTAGAGGGCTTGGCGTTGGCTTGACCGTAGAGCGCGACCAGCGGTCGCGGCTTTATGAAGTCAATTCCGCGGCGTAGCGGTGCATTTCCAGCGTGGCGAGCAGCGGGGCCAGGGACGACTCGGCCCCCTGGTTTTGATTGACTCCGTGGGGTTCGAGGCCGTCGCGGCCGCCGCCGGTTTCGGGGTCGAGCAGGGCGAGGCCCAGGTCGTTCTTACCGGTAAACCAGTTGTAGCACAGCCGGGCGTTCGCTTCCCAAGCAATACGCTGTGGACGATCCCGAGCCACACGTGCGGCGATTAAGCAAGCATCCACCATGGCGTAGGCTTCGAGAGGTTGTTGGTCAAATTTGGCCCGGGGCTGTCCGCGTTGGAGCCAACCTTGGTTGCCAATAATGGAAAGATGAGGTTGGCGGTCGATTCCTTCTTCAATCTGTTGCACCAGTAGCCATTTCAATG
The DNA here is from genome assembly GCA_039199695.1 of Planctomycetota bacterium. GTDB lineage: Bacteria > Planctomycetota > Phycisphaerae > Phycisphaerales > Phycisphaeraceae > Algisphaera. The sequence continues at coordinate 14,629 of JBCCST010000009.1, forward strand.
CGCTCAAACCGGCGTCTCGCATGTCGATACGGCCAAGTCGTTTAGCGGCAATCAGCAGCGCGTGAGGTAGTTTCGCGTTGTCGTAGGTCACTTCATCTTCCCACCAGAGCCAATTGTTGTCGTAATCGGCGTGCTCGGTGTAGGCAGCGAAGAGTTTCTTGGCGTAGGCCGTAAAGGTTTGGGCGCATGCAGTGTCGTCCGGGCAAGCATCGAGGTACGCATCCATCCCCAAAAGCGAAAACGCCCACGAGCGGATGTAGTTTAATCCGTCGAGCGCGGGCAACGCCCGGTGGAACAGCTCGCGGCCCAGAGCGCGGATCGATTCCGTCGGGCCGAGCTTGGCGGTCAATCCCATCGCCCAGATGTTGCGGCCCTGGCTGTCGTGGCTGCCGGCGTCTTCGAGCCAGCTGCGGTCGAACGCCATGAAGTTGCGGAACTGTTTGGTCTCGGTGTTGTAGGCGTAGGCGATGAAATTGAGGTAGGTGTGCAGCGGCGTGGCGGCTTCGTCGAGGCCGTGGAGGTCGGCGTAGAGCAGCCCGGCGATGAGGGCGCGGGCGTTGTCGTCGATGCAGTAGCCGTGATTCGCATCGGGGGTGGCGTAGACCGCGTGTTGGTAGATGCCGGTGTCATCGGTGAGGCGCTGCAGGTGACGCAGGTCGATGTCGGGCAGGGGTAGCAGCGGCGAGTCGGGGGGCAGGGGCACGGGGCGGTCTCCGAATGACTTGATCCTGGGCGGTGCCCGGTGACGGCAGCCCGTGCGATAGTAACCGAAGCGCTGATAGCTTTGGCGGAAAGTGACACCGCGTAAGGTGCACGCTCAAACTGTGTCGCAGGTGAAGTGGGGCGGCTTGATCTACTGAATCGGAAAGGGGTAGTGCGGGTCTTGGCCGTAGGGGATCGGCGGGACGCGGTTGTCGCTGGCCGCGGGGAGTTGGTCGCGGTTGAGGGTGGCGTCGCCGAAGGTGTTGTCGGTTTGGGTGACGCTCGTGAAGCCGTTGCCGTTCCAATAGGGATTGGATCGGCCGTCGGCGTTGATCCACTGCACCCGGTTGTCCGTGACCACGACCGGGCCGGCGGGGGCGTCTTGGTATTGGTTCCAGGTGTAGAGGCCGACGTTGGCCACGTTGGAGCGTTCGCCGAGGATGGTGTTGCGGCGGACCTCGATGTCGCCGCCGCCCGCGACGCCGATGCCGACTTGGCCGGGGTTTATAAGGGTGTTGTAGGCGGCGAGTTGGTATTGACCGCCACCGTCGCCGAGCATGATGCCCGAGCCCGAGCGGGACTTGTCTTCGCTGCCGGCTTCGGGGTCGCCGGACAGGTGGTTGTGTTCGACGCGGATGGGCGAGTCGGCGGTGCCGACGGACTGGAAGAGGTTGATCATGTCTTCCGGCGTCGATTGCCCCCGGCGGTTGACCGCGACGTTGCCCATGATCAGGTTGCCCGACCCGGTGACTTTGTCGAACTGCACCAGTTGGCCGCGGGGCATCGGGCCTTGCACGTCGTAGCACAGATTGCCGACGACTTGAACCTGGGTGCTTTGGTGCGCGTAGACCCCCGAGGCTACGTTCTGCAACAAGTTACCCTGGATGACCACGTCGTGGCAGCCGTCGAGGTTGACCCCGTTGTTCGCGCTGTCGCTGATCCGCGAGTTGTAGATACGCAGGTTGCGGACGCCCGATGCCCGGATCGAGCGCACGTCGCAAGAGATGATCGTGATGTCCTCGCAGTTTTCGAGGGTGATCGAGACGTCCGCGTCGATCTTCAGCGAACGCAAGGTGATCCCCGAACGGTTACGCAGGACAATTGCGTCGTTGGTGGTCGGCGCTTGGTAGCGGATGACCTGCCCGGCGGGGCGGAAATCTTCGTTGGGGTGGGCCGTGTCTTCAACGCCGGCGGCCATGCCGGGTGCCCCGGCCCCCAAACCCAGAGCGGCGGCCCCGACCAACAGGGCCAAGCGGAAACGAAATATGCGTCGGAGCGGGGTCGTCATCGGGGCAGACCTTGGGGACTTAGATCAACGGGGCGAACCGGGTAAAGCCGTACACTGGGGTAAATCGTCCGATTGTAACGGAGCCTTGGCAAGAAATAATCGCGGTATTTTCGGCCCTTCGGGCAGGAAGTGTTGCTTGCGCTGGCTTTTAGGGCAAACTAACGGGTTAGGCCATCCGTACAAAGGTATCCGTGTCCGAATCCACTTCCACAGTCTGTCCCGTGCCGCCTTCGTCCCGACCGATTCCGGACCCGGCCGGGCGAGTTTTGAACGGGTCGACGGTGGTCGCCGCCAACGGCGAACCCACCCCCCACGCCGATTCGAAGGCCGCCGCCTCGACGCGGGCGCGGTGGGTGTGGTGGACGCTGGGCGGGATCACCGTAGCTGCGGTGGTGCTGCGCTTTTTCAATCTTGCCAACGGCGGACTCTGGTACGACGAACTCATCATGGCTCGGCTCACGGCCGGGTCTTGGGACGCGTTGTGGACAGAAATCGGGCTCGGCCGACCGCCGGTATATCCCGTGGCGGGCAAGTTGTGGGCGGACGTGTTCGGCCACAGCGATATCGCTTTGCGCTCGCTCTCGGCGTTGCTCGGGGTGGCGAGCGTGCCGGTGTTGTTTTTCATCGCCCGCCGGTTGTTTGATGGGCGGGTCGCGCTGCTCGCGGCCGGCTTGTTGGCGGTCTCGCCCTACCAGATTTACTACAGCCAGGAACACCGCTACTACGCGCTGTTCCTTCTGCTTTGCCTGACTTCGATCCTGTTGTTGCTCCGGGTGTTGGGCGTGGGCGACTCGACGACGGCTGGCCGTCAGCCGCGCAGTCGGTGGTTGTGGGTGGGTTATGTGTTGATCAGCGCTTTGGCGTTTTACACCCACACGTTCACGCTTTTTCTTTTGTCTTCGATCGGGATCGCGGTCTTGGCGATGTACAAGAGCAGGGCCCTGAGCCCGGGCCGGATGCGACAGTTCTTGATCAGCCAAGTCGCGATCATGGGTTTGATTTTGCCTTGGGGCCTGCTGAAGTTGGGGGTGTGGCAACGCGTGACCACAGGCACGGCCGCGGATTCCTCCGCGTTGGTCGCCCCGTGGATCTCGTCGCCGCCGTGGTGGGCCCCGGTCCGTACGGTGGGCAACTTTTTATTTCTCGGGGTGAAGTACCTGAGCGAGCCGTGGGTGATCGCGGCGTTGGTCGTTTTGGTGGCCGGGTTGGGGTGGGGCTTGGTCCGCGGCGGCGGGCCGCGTCGGTGGGCGGGTACCTCGACCCAAGCGGTCAAAGAAGCCTGGACTCCGCGGCGGGGGGCGTGGTGGATCGCGGCGGCGTGGGCGGTGGGGCCGTTGCTGATGGTGTTGGTGCTGTCCTACACGGTTCGGCCGATCTACAACGACCGGTACCTCATGGCTTCGACGGCCGGTCTTTACGTGTTGGTCGCGGCTGGCGTGGTGACGCTGGCGCGGGTAGTGCCGATGTGGGCGACGGTGGGCGTGTTGTTGCTGGGCATGACCGGGTCCTTGATGACGTACTACCAACAACCCGACAAGGGCGCGTGGGCCGAAGCCGCGGCGTGGCTGGATGATCGACTTGCGGGCGATGAAGCCCTGGCGTTCAGTTCCGAACGCGGGATCGGCCGAGAGAACGCCAACGTCCGGGCCAATTGGTTCTGGTACGCCCAGCGGGGCGGCGATCAGGAAAACGTGAAAATCAATGTCCGCAATGACTTTACGACAGTCGTTGGCGATCTCAAACGCTTGGCCGATGCCCACAACGGCGTGTGGCTGGTGCTTTGGCGTGACCCCGATGAATCGATCGGGCTGAAGGATAAGTTTCCCGCCGGCGTGGTCGAGGGGCTGGAATTGAGCGAATCGAAGGTATTTTTTGACCTGACTCTGCTGCGTTTTGAGTCCCGAGGGCAGGAAATCGAGGTTTCGGCGGGCCGATCTACCGCCGGGCCGACCGCCGAAACGCCAAATAACGGTGAAAATCGTTCCTAATGCATCGATCAAGCCACTTTTCGTTTGACCCCGTGGTTCCGTCGATTACATTTAATCGGTACGCCAAGTCTCCGCAGGGGGCCAAAAACCCGGAGCGGCGTGCGAGAGTGCGGGGTCGGGCCGAGGGGCCTGAACAAAGTACACTCTGAGTTGAGGAATTGGTGGCCACCCGGGTTGTGTCCGTGTGGTGGGGTCGGGTGCTGTTCGCCGGACCTTTCAATAGGGGATCGAAGTTCACCCTGCCAGGACGATCTGACCCGGGTGAGCGAGAGAGAAAGTAGCCATGAGCCAGTCCAATCTGCCGGTACCGCAACGCACCACCGCGGCGCAGCCGGCGTCCGGTTCGCCCGAGATCGTCGCGGCCGAGCCGGCGCTGACGCTGTTCGAGATCTTGCTGCGTAACAAGGGCAAGTTCTTGCTGTGTGCCTTCGTGATGCTTTGCCTGGGGGTGGTCTATCAACTGACGACCGACAAGGTTTTTCAGAGCACCGCCGAGATCTTTATCGAGCCGACCGACAACGGCCAACCCAACTCCCCGCTGGCGCTCGGCGGCCTCTCGGCCGGCCTGCCTTCCACCCACGCCCGGCTGCTCGAGTCGATGCCGGTGTTGCTCAAAACGGTGAAAGCTCCGGGCGTGGCCGGGTCCGAGACGATGGCCGAGATCGAGGGCGAAGGCCGCCAAATCCGCCACCTCAAGAAAAACCTCAGCGTCGGTTACTCCAAAGAATCCGAAATCGTCACCGTCTCGTTCATGAGCACGGTGCCCGAAGACACCAAGACCGTCCTCGAAGCGGTCCTCGCGGCGTACCTGTCCGAACTGCGGGTCGAAGTCGCCGGGGCTTCCGGGTCGGTCCCGGCGGAAGTGGTCGAGGACGCGCCGCGCGGCGTGATGGACGAAGAGATGATCGCGTCGCGGCTGATGAAGCTGTCCGAAGAATTGACCGTCGCCGAGGTTACCCTTGAGACCGCCGAGATCCGCGTGGCCGAGGCGGAAGAGGCGCAGGGCAACCTCGTGACCCTCTCGTCGCTCTTGACCGAAGCCGGGCTGAACGCCGAAGTCCACGGCCTGACCGAAATCGCTTACCTCAAAGCCGAACTCGCCCGCCTCGACCAACAACTCGAAGGCATGCCCGCCAACTGGTCGCCCGAGCACAAGGTCCGCGGCCCGGTTCAACGTCAGGCCGACGCGCTGCGGGTCCAGATCGCGCAGCTGACCCGAAACGCTCAGGCCACGATGAAGGCCCAACTCGCCACCACCCGCGACAACGCCCAGCAACGCGTCTCGGAACTCAGCGATCGGATTTCGACCCAGCAGGCCCGCGCCAACGCGGTCGCTCAGCTGCCGATCGATATCTACCAAGTCCCCTACGTTCCGACCAAGAAGATCAAGCCCCGCGGCATCAAGACCATGGGCATCGCGCTGTTCCTCGGCGTCGGCCTCGGGCTGATGTGGACGCTCTGGTCCGAGATTCGTCGCCCCGCCCCGGCCCTCACGACCGCACCGCAAAGTCTCGACGCGACGGCCCGCGAAGTCCGCGATACCACGCCCGCCGAATCGGACGCCCTCGCGGCCGGCGCGATGCGTGCCCTGCCCAACCTCATGAACGGCGAAGACATCGCCCTGGGCTCGGCCGAGCCCGAAGCGACCCCGCTGCTGGGCACCGTCCCCGAAGTGCCCGCCGGCAGCCGGCTGACCTCGCCGAACTTCGACGCGACCGCTTCGTCCATCCACCAGATCCGCGCGGTCCTCCAGGTCCAGGCCCGGTCGCAGAACACCAAGGCCTACGCCTTCACCAGCCCCCGCCGCGGCGCGGGTAAGACCAGCGTGACCATCGGCGTAGCCTCGTCGCTCGCTATGTCCGGCACCCGGACGCTCGTGGTCGACTGCGACCTCGCCGGCCGTATCTCCCGTGGCCAAACCGGCGCCCCTGCGGATCACGCCAAAGCCAAAGAAGACTTCCTCAACGGCACGTCCAACGGCAAGGATCGCTTCGGGCCGATCGACGACGACGGCTCATCGTCGGAAAACGCCAGCCTCGACAACATCGTGATCGAGCAGGGCTACATCTCCGAAGACGACACCCAGGAGCTCGCCACCAACACCACCGGCAAGGTCGGCATCACCGGCGTCCTCGACGGGGCGGCGCTCCAAGACTGCGTGGTCGAAGCCACCGTCTCGGGCCTCTGGCTCTTGCCGGCCGTGAACGCCCAGACCCGGCACATCGGCAAGATGTCCGATGCGTTTATCCGCGACGTGATCGCGCAGGCCGAGGACCATTACGACTTGGTCCTCTTCGACACCGGCCCGATCCCAGGCAGCGTCGAAGCGCTCTTGGTTACCAGCCAGGCCGACGGCGTCGTCGTCGTCGTCCCGCAGGGCGAGTCTCGGCAAGCGCTCGACCGCACCATGTCGTACCTCAAGGTGGTCGGGGCCGCCGTGACCGGCACGGTCTTCAACCGCGTCGCCGACGCCAAGAAACCCGCCCCCAGCAGCCCGCACAACTCGAGCGTCGGCGGGGCCACCGCGGCCGCCGCGTCGGCCGGGGAAATCCACCGCAACGGCGAGCCGGTCAACAACGAGATGCTGGTCGAGCTGGAGAAAGAACAGCAAGCTACCGACGACGACGGCGAATACATCGCCGGCGACGCGCCGCTGGGCTCGGGTATCCTCGCCGCCGCCGTCTTCTCCGACGCCGACTCGGAATACGAAAGCCAGAACTGGAAGCTCGAAGAAACCGGCAGCGACTTCAACGGCTCGGTCGGCGAACTCTTCGGCACCGTCAACGGCGAAAAGAACGACGCGACGCCCGAGGACCACGGCAAGGCGTAAATCCCGACCCCGACATTCTGATCAAGACGTCAGTCATGCCGATAGCCCGGACTTACGGAGTCCGGGCAATTACTCTATTTGGCGATCCGCGTCATCCCCCAGGGGTTCCACCTTCGCCCCACACTCCGGACACCGCTCAATCCCCGCCGCCCGCGTCCCGCGGAGGTCGTAGCCGCATGAATGACAGAGGTGCTTGCTCTTATCGAGCAGTTCATCCATCTTTACGAATCCATGGCCGAGGATGACCATCCACACAAATCCGATCACCGGTGGCACAAAGCAAGACCCCAGCAGATTGAGCACGGTCGATTCGGCCCACGTATCCCACCGATCATCCGACATGACGTCGCCATTCAACACGAGGAAGGATGCCGTCGCCAGCCAAACCATGAGCGGAATGAATACGAATACGGGGGCGAGCAGCACACATCGGGTGTGTGCGGAACGAACCACCGATCGCCGGGTGGACACCGTGCAGGCGATCCCCGCAACCGTGATCAGCGACAGAGGAACGATGAAACAGGGCAGTTGTGCCACCGCTTCTTCTCTCACCCGATACCACCATCCCCATGGTTCATGAACGCTGATACCGATGAGCCACACAAAACCCGCAAGGGGCAGGCCGTAGGAGATGACCCCGGCAAGCGTCGCAGGGACCGGGCCCGTAGCCAGAGCGACTCGGCCGAGCCGCCAGGGCTTAATGAGCAGCACGGCCGGCGCAGTCCAACTGGTCCCGGTCGAGCTAGTCATTGTCTTCGGATAAAGGCGACTGATAAAAATGCAGCGTCATCTTGCCGTAGGTGATCGACGCCGGGCCGTAGTAGCCCGCGACTTCATCGGCCGACACCTCGGCGGGGGTGCGGATCACGGCGACGCCGCCTTCTTCGAGTTTGGGAAAGATCGCTTCGAGCAGGCTGTAGTACGGCGTCATGTCGGACGTGTCCGCGTAGGGCGGATCGAGGAACGCGACCGTGACGCTGCCGTCTTCCAGCGGGTAGCTCCAGATCGGCGGGATCGCGCTGCCCGACACCACGCGGGCCCGATCGGGGTCGATCTGCAGGTTGTCGAGGTTGCCTTCGAGCTTATCGATCGCGTCGCGGGACTGGTCCACGAACGTGCAGTGGTCGGCCCCGCGGGACAGGGCTTCGAGGCCCATCGATCCGGTGCCGCAGTAGATGTCGAGCACCCGCCCGTAGCCGAGCAAACCCAGCGATTGCAGGCGATTGAAGAGGTTTTCCTTGACCCGGTCGGTGATCGGCCGGGTGGTCAGATCGTCTTCGGGGTTGATGAGCGGGCGTCCACGGTATTGGCCGGCGATGATACGCATGGGCAGAGTGTATATTGCTTCGATGTCGAAACCCAAAAAAGACAAATCCGGTAAGCCCCGTAAGCCGACCCTCGCCGAGCGGGCGGACAAATACGTCTGTTACCAAAAATCGGTGCAGGAGCCCGAGCACGAAATCACCTTCTTCGACCAGGCGTACAAGGACGCCTTCGGCAACAAAAAAGCGGTCCACCTCCGCGAAGATTTTTGCGGCACCTTCGCGGTGTGTTGCGAGTGGGTCAAGAGTTCGCCGAGGCGCACCGCGATCGGCGTCGACCTCGACCCCGAGCCGCTGGCGTGGGGCAAAGCGAACAACCTCGCCAAGCTGACCGAGGCGCAGCAAAAACGGATTCGGCTGGTCGAGCAGGACGTGCGTAAGCGCAACCGGCCGCAGGCCGACATTTTGGCGGCGCAGAACTTTTCGTTCTGGCTGTTCAAAACCCGCGAAGCGGTGGTGGAGTATTTCAAAGTGGCCCGCTCGAACCTCGCGGCCCAGGGCCTGATGGTCATGGACATGATGGGCGGCGGCGAGTGCTACGAAGAGAACCACAAAGACGTGCGCACGATCGAGAAGGGCAAGAAGGGATTCAAGTACATCTGGACCCAGGAATCCCACAACCCGATCAACGCGGACGCCAAGTTCACCATCAGCTTCAAGTTCAAAGACGGCAGTAAGCTTACCCCGGCGTTTACCTACGAGTGGCGGTTCTGGACGATCCCCGAAGTTATGGAGATGCTCCACGAAGCGGGCTTCAGCGACAGCCACGTCTACTGGGAAAAACTCGACGACGACGGCGAAGAAACCGGCGAATGGGAACGTGCCATCGAAGCCCCCAGCGACCCCAGTTGGGTGTGCTACATCGTGGCCATCAAGTAAAGCCCCCAACACTTGCCCCATTTAGCCCCGGGTCAATGACCCGGGGCCGCAGCGGCAGCCAAGTATCAGCAAACCACTCATGACCCATCCAACGCGTCGCGACCGACGCTTAGCACCATGCCCAAGATTCAATCCCCCAAAGGCACCCGCGATTTTTACCCCCCCGAGATGGCGTGGCAGCAACACCTCATGGAGATGTGGCGGCGGGTGTCGATCCGCAACGGTTTCGAGCAGGTCGACGGGCCGATCTTCGAGACGCTGGACCTCTACAAGGTGAAGTCCGGGGAAGGCATCGTCAGCGAGTTGTTCAGCTTTCGGCGGGATAACGGCAAGACAGACTTCGCGATCCGCCCCGAATTCACGCCGACGCTGGCGCGGATGGTGGCGCAGCAGGCCAATAGTTTGCCGAAGCCGATCAAGTGGTTCTGTACGCCCAACTTCTGTCGGGCCGAGCGTCCGCAACGTGGTCGGCTGCGTGAGTTCTGGCAGTGGAACGTGGACCTGCTGGGGTTTGATTCACCCGCGGCGGACGCGGAGGTGATGTTCACGCTGGTGGATTTTCTCGCGGAATGTGGGCTCACGAAAGATCAGGTCAAGGTCAAGATCAGCCATCGCGACGTGGTCAGCGAGATTTTGGGCAAGCTCGGCGTGCCGGCGGAGAAACGGGTCGAGGCGTTTAATCTGCTTGATGCACGCGACAAGATGTCGTCGGAGGATTTCACCGAGGCGGCGGGGGGGCTGGGCATGGACGCGTCGAAGGTGCAACGTTTTGAGGAAGTCTGCCGACGCAAGTACCCGGCGGGCGACCTGGATCACCTGGCCCGCAGCTTGGCGATGGACGAGCCCCCGGCGGACCTCGCGGCGCTCGACGAGCAGTTGAGCGCGTTCGGCATCGCCGACTGGTGCGAGTACGACCTGGGCATCGTCCGTGGCTTGGCGTACTACACCGGCACCGTGTTCGAGGTGCACGAGACCACGGGCGTCGAACGCGCGATCGCGGGCGGCGGGCGCTACGACAAGCTCATCGAACTTTTCGACGGCCCGCCCACGCCCGCCATCGGCTTCGGGATGGGCGACGTGGTGTTGACCAACCTGCTCACCGACAAGGGGTTGATCCCCGAAAACGTCTTGCCCCGGCCCGACGCGTTCGTTTTCGCTACTTCCGACGAAGCGTCCGTGAAAGTATCCGCTATCGCTGCGCAGCTCCGCCGCGTGGGTCTCCACGCCCGCATGAGCTACAAGACCACGCGCAACGTGGGCAAGCTGCTGAAAGATGCGGAGAAATCCCGCGCCCGTTTCGCGGTGCTGGTGGGTGATGCGGTTGAAATCAAGAATCTCGAGACCGGCGAGCAAACGCCGGTCGAGCCCTCGTCCATGGTTGATGCCATTCGACCCTAATTCGGCGCTACACTGGACGATGTGATTCTGAGGGAAAGGTGTGACGATGACCCATCTGTTTCTGCGATTGATGATGTTTTTTGTCTTTGCTCAACTCGTGTTCCGGCCCGGCCCGAGCGAAGCCGCGGGGGTCGGCGAATTCGCGATTCCTCAGACGGTGCTGTTGGATGCGTCACAATTGGATCGATTGGCGGCGCTGATCGCCACCGATCCCGAAGCCAAGGCGATCGCTGACCGTGTCGTGGCCGAGGCGCAGCCGGCTCTCGCCCGCGGCCCCGAGCCGCTGGCCGTGATCCATTACGAAGGTCTGGTCAATACCGACCCGCGTCGGGTGGAGACGGTGGCATCCTTGAATCAGATGGGTGACATCGCACGGCTGTTGCGGGCGTGGCAGGTTACCCAAGACCCGAAGATTGCCGACCATCTTCGCGCGTTGATTTTGGCGTGGACGCAGGTCTATGAGATCACCGGCAACGACGTCAACGAAAACAAATTCAGCCCGATGTTGATGGCTTACGCCAGCCTCCGCGAGTCGTTTTCGTCCGAGGACCGCGAGCAAGTCGACGGATGGGTCGAAGAGCTTGGCGCACTCCATGCCGCGCGGGTGGCGGCGGTTGGCGGCGTCTCGAACCGTTACGGCAAGCACCTGCGGATCACCGCGTTGTGCGCTGCGGTGCTCGATCATCCCGCCTGGCGGGACGCCGCAGTCGATGGGGCCCGGCGTATGATCGCGCACGGCCTTCGGCCCGACGGCAGCAGCCACGACCTCGAAGAACGCGATTCCCTCGGCTATCACGGCAGTGCGGTCCGGTCCTTGATCGCGATGTCGCTGCTTATCCCCCGAGCGGATGACGAGCCGACGCTCTACGACTGGGTGGCCCCGTCGGGGGCGTCGATCCGCAAGTCGGTCGATTTTGTGCTGCCTTATGCCAGCGGTGAAAAGACACGAGAGGAATGGCGGAACACGAAAGTCGAACTCGATCGCCAACGCGCCGCGGCCGGGATCGCCGAGTATCAGCCCGGCCGGCGGTACGAGCCGAGGCAAGCACTGCCTTTGATGGAAGCCGCGAGTTTGTACGACCCGACGCTCCGTCCTTTGGTGGCGAAGCTGGCGGGCGCGTCGGCCGAGCGTTTCCCGACGTGGATGTCGTTGATGAGCGCTGCGGTCGAGGCAGCCGATTGAAGTTCGACTTAACCAGTCGTGAAGCTGTGGTTGTTGCGGGTAATAATCACAGCAAGCTAGGCTTTGATGATTGACTAGTTAGGATTCGTAGACGTAAGTCAACTTGCCAAGATTCCGGCAAACCATCAGACGATCGGTTGAGACTCATTGATGACGGTGAGTTTTAACTGTGGTGCCAGGTGATGCAGCAAGCTGCAAGCAACGATGGACATACCCAAAAGCTCGACCAACTCCTCGGCCACGATCAAAAGCTTGATCGACCACGGCGCATTTTGCAGCGGCGGGTCTTCCATCCCGTAGCTGTGCATGATCATCCCCATAAACGCTTCGACCACGACCGCGCCCCCGATGAAAACCGCGACGCCCCCCGCCAATCCCCACCGCAGCGCCGCGGGCAGCCGCCACCACGCGGGCACCCAAAACCAAACCAGCACCGCCATCACCGCGAGCAGCGGTACATACCAGGCGTAGTAAAGCAGGCCCGTGGCGTAAGGCCCCAGCCATTCACGCACTCGTTCGGGAAGGGTTTCGTGGATCGCCACCGATTCGTCGATGGAGAGGAAGAAGAACACCAGGGCCATCGTTACCCACGCCCATACATTGCCCTGCTGCTTATGGTGGCGGACCCACGCCAACACCAGCAAAAGGACGCCGTTGAACGTCATCAGGAGCGAGGAAAACCAGGCGGGCAACGCCATTTCTCGGTCGAGGCTAAACATCCGGAACCGCAGGCGGTAGGTGGGAATGTCCGTGCGGACAATCTGATCGATCGAGACGTGATCCATAATCACGGTCGAGACGAGGTGCAGTAATCCGAGCGAAAGAATGCATAAAGCGAGGAAAAAAGCGACGCGTCGAGTCACCGCAGTGCGGGACGAATGGTTGGTGATGCCGGTCGCGACGCGATCTGAATTATTTTTTTGGATTCCCACATCCTCACTCATGATTTTCTAACGATAACATCCTAGATGCCTGATTTAAATCAATTTGCTCGAATTTCTTGTCTTCCGTTGCGTATTGCTTGTGTGGCGACGTCCGAGTCCTCCTTCGGATTCAATTCATCTCCGATCTGGCCAAGTGGTGAAACCCAACCCTCTGGTCGTGCTTGATCGGCCCAGCAAGGATGACACGAAAATTTTTCGGTCCCACTAAACCTTTCGCCGCGCTCTTGCACTCATTTTTTGTACGCGTCCCTTTGGGACACCCCCCAACCTCGTTTATTGCGGTGAGGTACTTCATGCCACGCAGACTCTCCAGTTGGCTTGCCGTCATCGTTTTAACTTGCGGATTACCCAATTTCGCTTGGGCTCAGGATGCTCCACCAACCGTGAGGCTGTCGGTGAGTGCCCACCTGGGGGTGCAGCCGCTGGAGGTGGCCTTCGACGGCGAGGCGGAGACGAACCCCGACGCTCCGATTCATACGTACCGCTGGAGTCTCGACGGCGAGGTCTTGGCCAGCGGGCCGAGCTTGACCCACCGTTTTACCGAGCCGGGCCACCACGAGGTCCGGCTGACGGTGGTCGACGCCGCGGGCGGGGAGGCGAGCGAATCGGTGGTGATCACCGTGGCCGATGAAGCTTGGCGTCCCGACGGCAAGAAAGTGTCCGAACTCGACGCCCGGCGTTTCCTCTGGCAGGCGGCCTTCGGGCCTAATCCAGGCGATCTGAAATACGTGATGCAGTACGGCTACGAGGCCTGGATCGACCGCCAACTCAACCAAAAAGCGACGCTGCTCACCGGTACGTTTATGCGTAGCCGGGGCAAAGACGAAGACGGCTACTACGACACCAATCAGCTGATCGACGACCTCTTCGTCGGGGCCAAGGATCAACTCCGTCAGCGCGTCGCCTGGGCCTTGCTGCAAGTGATCCCGATCCACGCGGAATTTGCGATCGACAACGACGAGGAGTATCAGCGGGGCACCCGTCGGCTCTTCAACACCTACCTTCGGCACGCTTTGCCCGCCGAGCGTTACGATTCGCGCGGCCGATACGACGACCTCTTGGTCGAGTTGACCTTCAACAGCGCGATGGCCAACTGGCTGACCTACAAAAACAGCACCAAGGCCAGCCGCGAGTTCGGCACCACCCCCGACGAAAACTACGCCCGGGAGATCATGCAGCTCTTCACGATCGGGCTGGTCCAACTCGAGCCCGACGGCACTCCCACCCGCGACGCCGAAGGCCAAACAATCCCGAATTACACCAACGCGCACGTCAAGGAGTTCGCGCGGGTGTTCACCGGGTTGATCGACGGCCAGGCCCACGCCGAGGAGCCTTTCGCCAGTTCCGCCGAGCCGACGAAGTGGTTAATCGAGGACCACGATTTTGGCGCCAAGCAGTTGCTGGTCTACCCCGGGGTGTCGCCGGCTCGTGGGGTGATCCCCGCGGTCCGTCGCAGCCGGCAGACCCCGCAGCAAGCCGAGCGCGAGGTAAGGGCGGCGATCCGTAACTTGTTCAATCACCCGAGTCATCCGCCTTTCCTCGCCCGCCGGATGATCCAGCGTTTCACCACCAGTAATCCGACGCCGGGCTACGTCCGCCGCGTCGCCGAGGCCTACGCCGGCGACGGCCCCTACGGCCAGGGTCAACGCGGAGACCTCGCGGCGATGATGAAGGCGATCCTGCTCGACGACGAAGCCCGCAACCCCGCCTACCGCGACAATCCGCAGCACGGTTTGGTGCTGGAACCGATGCGGGTCATCGTCGGCTTGGCCCGCGCCTATGAGTTGCACGAGCCCGCGCGGGTCATACCGGCGGCCGACTTGGAGCTCGTGTGGGAGATGGACGAATTGACGGGCCAGGGCTTCTTCACCACGCCCTCGGTGTTCAATTTCTATCTGCCCGACTTCAGCCCGCCCAATACCCGGCTGCGGCCGCTGGGTATGGCGGCACCGGAGTTGCAGATCCTCGACGAATACCGGGCGCTCGCCGGACTGGGGTACACCACCGACACGGCGATGTACCTGATCCACGAATTCAACGAGGGTTTGCTTGGCGATGACTTTGAACTTGTGGAAGACCCCGAACAACTCGTGGCCGCGATCGCCGGGCCGCTCGACCACGGCTGGCTGAACGACCGGCTTCGTCGGAGCTTGGTCCGCGCCCTCCGCCGATTCCGCGAGCCCGAAGAGCGCGTGCACGCGGCGTTGTATCTCACGCTGGGCCACCCGGCGTTTCGCGTATTGCGTTAAAGCCTCTCGTTTCTTTCGACTGGAGTGAACCGATGGACGACAACCTCGACCGCCTGATTTCCCGACGCTCTTTCCTCCGGCGGGGTTCGTGCGCGACGCTCGGCCTCGCGGGGCTCGGCTCGCAGTTGCTCACGTCGCGGGCGATGGCCGCGGTGCTCGATGGCCAAAAGTTCGATGACTACAAAGCCTTGGTGTGCGTCTTTCTGTTCGGCGGCAACGACAACGGCAACACCCTCATCCCCATCTCCGGCGGCGAGCAGAACTACGCCGACTACGCCAAGTCCCGCAGCCAACTCGCGATCCCCGCGCGCTATCTTGCCGAGTCGCGCATCAAGCCCGTCAACGCCGGGGGGCAGACCTTCGCGTTGCACCCGGCGCTGTCGGGGGTGCGTCGTCTGTTCAACGAGGGCAACGCCGCGGTGCTCGCGAATGTCGGCACCCTGGTTCGCCCCGTATCTCTGGCCCAGTACCGCAACGGATCCGCGAAGCTGCCCGAGCAACTCTTTGCGCACGAACGCCAGGCGGAACAGTGGCAACTCTCTCGGCCCGACGCCCGCGACGGCCTCGGTTGGGGCGGCCGGTTGGCGGACGCGTTGCAGGCCGCGTCGACCAACCGCGACGCCACGGTCTCGATGAACATCTCGATCTCCGGCGTGAGTCAATTCCTCGCCGGGCGGAACGTGACGCCTTACGTCCTCGGCCCCGAAGGCGCCCCGCGCATCGGCGGCGAAGAGCTGTCGGACCGTGGCCGGGTCGAACTCCGCCGGGCTTATATGGACATGCTGGCCGCCAGCGAAGACCCGCACCAGCCGAAT
This sequence comes from Planctomycetota bacterium, assembly GCA_039199695.1. GTDB lineage: Bacteria > Planctomycetota > Phycisphaerae > Phycisphaerales > Phycisphaeraceae > Algisphaera. The sequence continues at coordinate 30,227 of JBCCST010000009.1, forward strand.
AACCACGCCATGGTCGATGCGGTCCGCGACGTCACCCAGCGGGCCATCGTGGGGCGTGACTTGGTCGACGATCTGCTTCAGGGGCGTACGCAAGTCCGGCCCCCGGCCGATCCCGAGAATCAGTTGGCGATGCAACTCCACACGGTCGCCCGGCTGATCGAGAAGGCTGAGCAACGCCTCGACCACCGCCGGCAGGTCTTCTTCGTGGCCATCGGTGGGTTCGATCACCACGACGGCTTGCTGAGCGACGAAGAATTCACGGAGTACATGGGCCCGCACGGCGAACTATTGCGGCAAGTCGACAACGCCCTGACTTACTTCTGGGACGCGCTCGGCCGGATCAAGAAACGCGATGCCGTGACGACTTTTACCGCCTCCGACTTCGGCCGGACCTTTGCGTCCAACGGCTCGGGGTCGGACCACGGCTGGGGCGGTCACCACTTCGTCATGGGCGGGTCGCAGGTCCGCGGCGGCCGGCTCTACGGCGAGTTCCCCGACATCCGTATCGGCGGCGCGGCCGACACCGGCGAGGGGCGGTTCATCCCCACGACCTCGGTCGATGCCTACGGCTTCGAGCTGGCGCGTTGGATGGGGGTGCCGGCGTCGGAGATGTCGACCGTGTTCCCCAACCTCCGCTACTTCCTCGACCCCGCCGATCCCGCGACGCACCTCGGCATGCTGAGTTGAACCGCCGCCGTACAATCTCGGCATGGCCCAACGCCGATTCCACTACGAGCAAGCCTTTGAGCATTATTTGCGAGCCAACGGCATCGCGTACGTCGCCGTCGACGAGGCCAAGCGGGCATTGCACGGCAAGACCGGTGTCGCCGGGGCCAAGAAACTCAAGAGCTTTGATTTCGTCGTCTACTCGGAATCCGGGTCAAACCTGTTGATCGACGTGAAGGGGCGCAAGCATTCGGGCAAGACGGGGGGATCGCTGCAAAACTGGGTGACGCGCGACGATGTTTCTTGCCTGGAGACATGGTCGGGCATTTTCGGGGACGGGTTTGAGCCGGCGTTTGCGTTTTTGTTTTGGTGTGATGCGCAGCCGCCGGACGCGTTGTTTCTGGAGGTGTTTGAGTTTGGCGAACGTTGGTACGCGGTGCTCGCGGTTCGGCTTGGCGATTACATCAAGCACATGCGCGACCGTTCGGTGAAGTGGGACACGGTCAGCCTGCCCGCCTCGGCCTTCAATAAGGTTTCGGTCGAACTCAAGTCGTTGTTGTAGGGGCGGCGTTGTCCGGCAACGCGATCCCGGCAGCTTGGCGGTTCGTCGTCAGAGTTGCGCGATCGGCGGCGTCGCGCAGCAAAGCCAGCACCGATTCCAAGCGGGCCCACTGGTCGAAGGCTTCGAGTTCCCAGCTGTGTCCCCAGAGATGAAAGACGCCGCCGACGGCCAGGACGTGTTCGAGCAGGGCGGCGGCCGATCGGGTCCAGTCTCCGGCGGATGATCGGCCGTGCTTGAGGTACAGCTTGCCGTTGGCCCACGCACGTCGTTTGATGAGGTTTCGCGCGATACTCATCACCGGTTGAGGTTGCGCTTGCAACGTCGTCGGTATCTCCGTCAACTGGGTGTTAGCGGAGCGTGCGTGATCAATCGACCACATCTCGACGGTGCGGAACGCCGAGTAGCCCGCGTCGCGGAACATCTCGACGTGACGGGGCGTGAACCGCCCCTGCGGCGGGCAGAACATCACGCAGTCCCGGCCCGTGGCGTCCGCGATGTATCGGCGCGAGTTGGCGATTTCCGACCGAGCCTTCTCGTCTGACACCGCGGTGAGCACGGTGTGGTTCATCGTGTGGGCGCCGATCTCGAACCCACGGTCGGCGAGTTGCCGGAGCTGAGCGGGCTGGAGCACGGGTTGATCGAGCAGCCGATCGGTGTGGGGGATGTAGAACGTCGCGGGGATGCCGTAGGTTTCGAGCAGATCGGCGAGGCGGAGGTCCGTGAGGTGGCCGTCGTCCCAGCTGGTGGTGATCATGGCTCGCCGGGCGTCCGTCGAATCGCGGCCAGCCATCGGTTGCTTCCGGGGGCTAGTCATCTTCGTGGGTCTCGCGTGGCCAAGCGTGGGGGACGTTCATCACTTCGGGGTGGTGGCGGTACACCCAGGCCGCGCTGAAGCCCAGCCCGGTGGCGGCCCAGAACCACACCCCGCCCATCGGCCCCTCGAAATACACGTCCACCGCCGCGTTGAACGTCAGTGCCGTCCAATACGCGACCAGCAACACAAAGAACATCGCCCAGTTCGAGTCGCCCCGCTGCCGGGCCTGGAGGTAGGCGCTCAGCATTGTCCAGCACCACACCGCCAGGATCGAACACCACAGCACAAAGCCCGGCACGCCGGTGCGCGCGAGCACGTTGAGGTGGCCGTTGTGTGGGCTGCGGAGCGACTCGCTGACGAGGAAAACCTGGAACCCGTCGTCGGAGGCGAGGTTGACGCCGAAGCCTTTGCCGGTCCAGAAGTATTCACCAAAGATCGTGTAGTCGTAGATGGTTTCCCACCACTCGAGCCGCCAGGTCTTGGTGTCGTCGAGGTCGCCGGCGGCCTCGCCGTCGTCGAAGATGGTGACCACGTTCAGCAGCAGCTGCTGGGCGGAGAATTCGCGCGAGCGGCCGGGGACCTGAACGCTGACGTCGCTGACGGCGGCGAGCGTGACCACCACGGTCATGATGATCGCCAGGCGGGTCGCCCAGGCGCTTCGGGGGCGCATCAGGAACGCCATGCCGAAAGCCAACGAAAACGCCATCAATCCGCCGCGGCTGACCGCCCCGGCCACGCCCAACAACACACACAACAGCAACGTCCAGACGATCGACTTGCCGCGGAAGAGGCCGACGATCGACAGCGCCGCGATCCCGCCGAGGTGCACCGGCATGTCGCCGGGCTTGAGCGTGATGATCCCGACGTGGTCGGCCCAGGGCCAGGTCGGCATCGCGTCGTCGCTGATGGCTTGGTCGATCAGCCACAACGGCGGCATGACGCAGAGGAACACCTTCGCAAACAGCTGGTACTTGCCCAGCAGCCAGGGCAGCAGCTGCGGCTGCGACATGACCACCGCCGCGACCATGAGGGCCGTGGCCATGTAACCCAGCAGCATGAAGTCGCGGATCGCGTCGAGCTTCCACTGGCCGAGGTACGGCAGCGTCCGCATCACGCCCCACGCCAACATCAGCAGGATCATCAACGAGAGCGGCTGCGACAACGTCTCACGCCAGCGCGGTTGGATCAGGAACGTCATCGCGCCCAGCGCGAGCATGATCTCGGAGATAAACAACGGCGGCAGGCCGATGTAAGCAAACCCTCGGCCGCCGATCGCCAGCCCCGCCATGAGCACCGCCAGCAACGCAAACCACCGCGCGGTTAAGCGCTGCGTCGTCTCGGCGGTTAGCACCGGCAGGGGTTCGGACGTGGTGGGGGTAGCGGAGGGCATGGTTCAGGCGCTGGGTTCAGGTTGAGGCTCGGCGGGGGGGTTCGATTCGGCAGCGCGGCGTGGCTTGAAACGCGTTAGGTATAAGACCGATTGGATCATGCCTTTGATTCGCCCCATGCCCTTGGTGCGATCCAGCCAGCCCGCTCGCCACGACCTGGGCATGAAGGGCAACATCCCGTAGGTCGGGATCGCGAGGACTTTATGCGCCTTTCCGTACATATCGTCGGTTAACAGCATCCGCATCAGCGCGACGTACCGCCCAAACCAGCCGCGACGGTGGCCGCGCAGCATCGACAGCAAGAACAGGAATTCAACGTATTTCAGGTGCCGTCGCGAGTCGAGCCGGGGCAGTTCGGACCCGAGACGGTCGAGGTGCTGATTCGTGCCCGCCACCGTGTCGTAGAGCGAGCGGAGTTGCTTGCGTGCGCCTTTGCGGTCGATGGCGCCGCTGCTCATCAGGTTGGTGCCGTGTACCCGGTATCGTGCTAGCGTTCGTTGGATCACCCGGACGTGGGTCAGCATCGGCCCAACCGTAAACAGCAACGCATCCGCCGAGCCGCGGAAGCGCTTGGCGTCCATCGGGAAAAACGTCCGGGCGACCTCCATCCGGAAAGACAACGCTGTGGTCGGCATGAAGCTCCACCGACCGCCGCGCCGCAGGAGCGTCGGCCCCAACCAGCCCTCTTCGAGTCGGCTCAAAAACGGGATCACCTGCAGCGGCTGGTTGTCGGGGTCGATGACCTGCAACGGGTGCTGAACCATCCCAACCTGCGGCTCCTCTCGAAACACGTCCACCACGGCTTGCAGTTTGTCCGGCTCGAAAAGATCGTCGGAGTCCAAGAGGCAAAGGACATCTCCCCGGCAGCGCTCGAACGCGGTGTTCCACGCCCCGCCTTGCCCGGCGTTGTCTTGGCGGATCAACGTGATCCGCGTGTCCTTGGCGACAAAACGTTGGACCGTTTCAGCTGAGTCGTCCGTTGAGCCGTCGTCCACCACGATCAACTCGAATCGGCCGTAGGTCTGATCCAGCACGCTCTGCACCGCGTCGCCGATCATGTGGCCGTAGTTGTAGTTGGCCATCACCACCGAGACCAGCGGTTGCTGCGGCAGGGCGCGGAGGTCCATCGGTTGCATCCGCCCGGCGAACTCGGCTTCGTGCGGCGCCGCGGCGCGGAGGATGATCGTCCCGCCCATGAGCATCAGCGTGATCGCTTGGGAGACGTAGCTGATCAACACCGCGAGGATCGCCCCGGCCAGGTCCAGCCACAACACCAACGGCAGGCCGACCACGATCAATACGACCGCCGACGCGATCGACGCCAGGAACAACCGATCGGGGCGCTCGGCCGCTTTGAGTTGGGTGTGCAGCACCGCGTCGATGCCCGCGACGACCGGGATGAGTCCAATCAACCATGTTAACCAGGCGTAGTCGACGTATTTACCCGAGTACAACAGTGCGATCAGCGGCTCACCAAAAACGCCCAGCACCGGCCAGGCCAGCAGCGGCAGGCCCGCGGTCGCCAGCAACATCACCCCCGAGAGCTTGAAAAAGCGTGGTGTGTGCTTGGCTCGAACCAGCATCGGGGTGGCCAAGGTCGAGGCCGCCCAGCCGATCAGAATCAACGGCACCGAAAAGTTCATCAACGCTTTGAGCGCTCCACCCTTCTCCAAGTCCGGCAGCGTGCCCGCCGCCAAGCCCAGCACCAACGGCACCGCGACGTAGGGCAATTGCTCGGGCACGTAACGCGTCAATCCCGTCAGCGTCGCCCATTTGCCGTAACGCCAATGGTCGACCGCAACCGGACGGTATCCGCTCAAGCGCAACGTGGCCCGCAGGCTTACGCGTAGATGAATCAACAGATAAACATTCACCACCAGGCTGGCGCCGAACATGGTCAGGATCGCCGAGGTGATGTCGAGTTTGTCGATTCCGTTGAGCGTCAGCAGCGAGCCGACCACTAGAGCCAGGTAGATCATGCCCGCGATGGCGGCCGGGCGTGGATTGGATTCGATGTAGCAGGCGTTGCGGGTCATCCACGGCAAGAGCTGGCTGAACTGGGTCACCGAGAGCAGGCACAACGCCAGCCCGAGCAACGGCTCGCTGTGGGTCCAGGCGTAGAGGCCGATGCCGCCGAGGATCAGGCCGCCGAGCGTGGTGATGGCCAAGTGGCCGCCGAGGAGTCGGCCGAAATAGGCCGGCAAGTTGTCGCGGTATTTCTTGGCGCCGAAGATCATCATCGGCTCGGTGAGCATCGCGGTGGTGAACACGCCGATGATCAGGAAGCTGGCGTAGGCGGTGGTGAAGGCGCCGAAGTCGCGCTCGTCCAACCAACTGGCGAGGCCGACGGTCACCAGGAAATTCGCCCCGGCAAACAGCCCCTGGTCCATCACCGCCCAGACGCCGCGGCTGGCCCAGTTGCGCTTCTGGCCTCCGCCACCGGCGGCGTTTTTCGCATCGATTCGCGCATCGCCTTCTGCTTGAGAAGTACTGCCCAAACCTTCGGGGGGAAACGGGTTGTCCGGGGGCGTCGTCGAAGACATGAGTGACTCGTAGCGTGATTCAGCGAACCCCGGCCGGCAGCGATCGCCTTACCTTCCCAGAATCCATCGTCGGGTGAACAACGCCACGAACAGGCTGTTGGTGACCAGATACCGCTTCCAGAGTCGGCCGGGCTCGCGGGTCAGGCGATACAGCCACTCCAACCCACGCTTCTGCATCCACGGGGGCGCTTGTTTAACCGCCCCCGCATGGAAATCGAACGCGGCGCCCACGCACATCTGCACCCCACGCAGCGCAGCCCGGTGGTCGGCGGCAAAGACTTCCTGCCGCGGACAACCGATCCCCAGAAAGATCACGCCCGCGCCGCTGGCGTTGATCCGTTTGATGGCTTTGACGTCTTCCTCTTCGGTCAACGGGCGGAAGGGCGGCGACTCGGCCCCCACGATCTTGAGATCGGGTAGTTTTTCGACCAGGTTGTGGCAGAGCGTTTCGAGCACTTCGGGGCGGCCGCCGTAGAGATAGATGCCGACGCCCTCGGCGGCGCAGCGTTCGCATGTTTTGAGCATCGTGGTCGGGCCGTAGACCCGTTCGTTGAGGCCAGCGTCGTGAAACTTGTTGAGCGCCCAGCGGATCGGTTGGCCGTCGCAGGCCACGAGGTCGAAGCCGTTCATCCGTTCGCGGTGTTCCGAGTCTTGCACCGCCACGATCAGGCCGTGCACCGGCATGAAGTCGACGGTCGCGCTGCGTCGGTGGTGGGCCCAATCCATGATCTGGTCGATCACCGCGTCGGGCCCGGCGGCGGTGACGTTGACGCCGAAGAGGTCGCGTTTGGGGAGCCCGCCGGGCGTCGAGGCCGAGGCAGTCACGGCGTCGGCGGCGGAGGAAGGGACAACGGTGGTCATGGAATCAACCTGGATCGGAGGCTGGGCGTGGGCCGGTTAGGCTTGGCGGTCGAGCAAGGCCACCGCCTCAGCGGACCAGGCGTTCTTGCCGGCCCGAGACGCCGCGACACGATTCTCCCTAAGTTTGCCCCAAAAAAGCCGTTTGGGCTAACCCAAATTCCCCAAAAGCCGCGGTTTTAGCAGGCTCCACGCTGCTTGAGCACCGCCGGGACCGTGTGGAGCATGATCTTGAGGTCGTGCTGGGGGGTTCGTTTGCGTTTGTAACGCAGGTCCATGCGGACCCAGTCGTTGAAATTCACGGTTGACCGCCCCCAGACTTGCCAGATGCAGGTCAGGCCGGGCGTGATATCGAGGCGGCGTTTTTGCCACGGCTCGCAGGCATCCGACTCGTGGACCGGCAACGGCCGGGGGCCGACCAGAGTCATATCGCCAATAAAAATGTTGACCAGTTGGGGCAGCTCGTCGAGGCTGGTTTTTCGCAGGAATGCGCCAACCCGGGTAATTCTGGGGTCGGCCTTGATCTTGAAGGCCGGACCGTCCTGCTCGTTGGCCTGGAGCAGCTCGGCACGCTTGGCTTCGGCGTCGGGGACCATGGTGCGGAACTTCCAGATGCCGAACGGTTTGCCGCCGAGGCCCGAACGTGCTTGCTTGAAGATCACCGGGCCTTTCGAATCGATCTTGATGGCCGCGCCGATGATCAGCAGCAGCGGCCAGAGCAGCAGCAACGCCGTGCCCGAGACGACCAGATCCATGCTTCGTTTCCACCAAGGCAGCCTGCGGGCCATCAGCGGCTGCAAGGCTTGTGCTTCGGCGTCGGCCGACACGAACCCGGAGGACAGAACGACTTCGGGGGTCTGCGTGGAGGCTTCGTTGGCTTGGTCCGCGAGCGCTTCCGGGTTGTCGAACCGGTGACTGCCGTCCTGGTGCGAATCGTGGTCGTGGTGATCGTCTTCGGGTGTGGGGGCGTATTGGTAGATGGCAAACGAGGTACGGACGCCGCGTTCGCGGAGTTGCTGCCGTACGATCTGGGCGAAGCGTCGCCCGCCTTGAACCGGCGTGTCGGGCAGCACCGCGAAGCCGGTGTTTTTGTCGAACCAACCGATTTCGTCGGTGATTCGGCCGCGCTTCTGCATGACGTGCACGATGGTCGCGGCGTCGCGGCGTTTACGCGACTTGCCGTCGTAGCCGAGCAAGACCATCGACAGCGGCCGACCGGTCCGGTCGGCCCGGGTGCGTTCGCGTTCCAAGATGCGGTTGAGATGCTCGGGCCGCACCTGCATCCCGCTGCTGGGCGTCATGCCGAGCGCTGGTTGGTTCTTCCTTGATTTGCCCCACCAATTCATCCCGCGATTCCTTCGCCGCAAAGGGCGTTGTTTCACCAACGATTTATGCAGGCCTCGTTAGCGCAAGTCGCTCCATTCCCAACCGAGTTCCCAACCGATCAATAAGCGATCGGACCGAGCACTGAGCAAAATATGTACGAACTTGTCTTTCCCATTAACTCCAAACCCGATAGCCCCCATCGGGTAAGTGACCTATTGCAGGTATTCATAACATAGCAAACACCCCGGCAGATTCAATAGCACGCTTGGTTTTCCCCCTACCGAAGGTATTTTGTCAAAATAGGATAAATATTTCGGGGCCATCCAATGAGCAAAACCGTCAGCCGCTCACCGCGGTCGTGGGCCCGGAGGCTACGCGGTCAAACGCCGCGGCCAGTCGATCTACGATCTCGTCAACATCCTCGGCCGAAAGCAACGGATGCAGCGGGAGAGTCACTTCCCGTGCCGAGACATCCTCGGTGATCGGCAGCGATTGCGGCCCCACCTGGTGGACGTAGTGGCTGAAGGTGTGCAGCGGCGGGTAGTGGTGCGTGGTCTGGACGCCCAACTCCGTCAACGCGTCACGCAACGGGACGACCGCCTCCGAGTCATCCAGCACGACCGCGAAGACGTGGTGGGAGCTGTCCTCCAGCCGATCGGCGAACGGCACGGTTAACGGCAGCCGCGGCGAACACTCGGCCAACCGTTTGCGGTAGTAGGCGACCATCGCTCGACGCTGGTCGTTGTTGGCTTGGAGCTTGCGGAGCTGGATCAGGCCCAGCGCCGCGGTGAGTTCGGTGCCGCGGTAGTTGAACCCCAACTGGACCACGTCGTAGCCGCTGGCCCGTCCCGAGGCCTTGTCCCACGAGGTCTTGGTCATGCCGTGGGATCGGCCGAGGCGGACGAATTGGGCGGTATCGGGGTCGCGGGTGACGACCATGCCGCCCTCGCCGGTCACCAGGTTTTTGTTGGCAAAGAAGCTGAAGCACCCCGCGTCGCCGATGGTGCCGATCTTCCGGCCGCGGTACGCCGAGTCGGCCGAGCCTTGGTACGTCGCTCCGATCCCGTGGCAGGCGTCTTCGACGACTTTGAGGCCGTGCCGTTCGGCGATCGGCATCAGGCGATCCATGTCGACCGGAAACCCCGCCATGTGCACGGCGACCACGGCCTTGGTCCGGGGGGTGATCTTGCCTTCGAGGTCCGCCACGTCGAGGTTGAGGTCGTGTGGGCCGTTGATCTCGACAAACACGGGCCTGGCCCCGCAGTACAAAATCGCGTTGGCGCTGGCGACAAACGTGTAGCTGGGCACGAGGACTTCGTCCCCCTCGCCCACGCCCACCGCGAGCAGGGCCAGGTGCAGCGCCGCGGTGCAGTTGGAGACGGCCACGGCGTGCGGCGCTTCGGGAAGATTGCCTTGCATCTCGGCGGCGAACGCGGCCTCGAAGTCGGCCGTGCGCGGGCCGACGCTCAGCCACTTGCTGCGGACGACCTCGGCGACGGCCAGTGCTTCTTCTTCACCCAGATCGCAGTCCGAGACGAGATATTTTTTCGGAGAATCGCTCATCGTGAGGGCTTTAGTTCTTGTACCGGCCGTCGGTCGGATCGGGCCAGACGTTGTTTTGCAGGCAGTCGCGGACCTCGACAATGCCCGCGTCGATGTCCCAGTCGGGCTCGAAGCCGAGCTTGTCTTTCACCTTGGCAAACTCGACGCGGTAGCTGCGGGGGTCTTCGTTCTTCGAGACGAACTCGATCTTCGTGCCCGGCAGGTGCTTGGCGACCGATTCGCCGAGGGTCTGCTTCTGGGTGTTGTTGTGGTTCGCGCCGACGTTGAAGACTTCGCCTTTGACCACATCGGTGGGGGCGGCCAGGACCATGCGCATGGCTTTGGCGATGTCGTTGATATGAACGAAGGGCCGCCAGAACTGCTCGCCGAAGATGACGACCTTGCCGTCCCGGTGGCCGGCGAGGGTGAAGTCGCTGACCAGCAGGTCGAAGCGCATCCGGGCCGAGACACCGAAAGCGGTCGACAGCCGGAGTACCGTGGGGGTGAGCGTGTCGCTGGCGGCGGCGAGGACGAGTTGTTCGACTTCGACCTTGGTTTCGCTGTACACGCTGATGGGGTTGAGTCGGCCGTCCTCGGCGACGGGCACGTCGGTGTCGGCGACGCCGTAGTTGCTGCAGGTGCTGGCGAAGATGAAGTGCTTGACGCCGTGTTTCTTCGCGGCGGCCAGGGCGTTTTCGGCTCCACCGACGTTGGTCGCGCGGGTGTTGTCGGGGTCGCGGTTGCAGGCGGGCTCGCCGACGATCGACGCGAGCAGGATCACCGCGTCGTGGCCCGCGGTCGCGGCGTCGACTTCCTCGGCTTTGCGGATATCGCCTTTCACCAGAGTGAAGTCCGGGCGGCCCAACCAGGGCATCATGGACTCGGCCCCGAACAGCATGAGGTCGAAGCACGTAACCTCGTGGCCGTGGTTCAACATCTCGCGGACGACCGCCGAGCCGACGTAGCCCGCGCCTCCCAATACCAGAACTTTCATCTTTCTCTGCTCCGTAGGCTTTCGCCAAGAAAAAAGGCGTGGATTCAAAACATCGCGGCGCAAGCCGGATTAAACAATGGATTCAGGAAACACTCATGCCGCGGTCAGACGCGGGGGCCTCGCGGGGCACGTCCGGGGCCATCGGCAAAAACTCGTGGCGCAGTTCTTCGAAGCGCTGGATGGCTTGTCCGTAGTCGGCGGGTCGGCCGATGTCCAGCCATTCGTGGTCGGACAGGTAGACTTTGACGGTGCCCTGGCCGTTCACCAGGTTGTTCACGATGGTCGGCAGGTCCATGTAATCGTCGGCGGTGAAGGTCTCGAGCACCTGCCGGTTGAAGACGTACACGCCCATCGACACGTCGTAGGGCAGCACGGGTTTTTCGCGGTAGTTGGTCACTTCAAGCCGGCCGTCGAACTCGATGACGCCCAAGTCGATCTTGGTGTTGGCGCGGTAGCAAGCGATGGTGAGGTCGGCGTTGGACCGCTGGTGCTGAGCGAAGAGTTGGTCGTACTTGAGCGTGGTCAGGACGTCGCCGTTCATCACGAGGAACTGCTCGGGCAGGTCTTCGATCAGCTTGAGTGGGCCGACGGTGCCGAGAGGTTTTTCTTCGCGGGAGTAGTCGATGGTGATACCCCACTTCGAGCCGTCGCCGAAGTATGCCATCAACAGTTCGGCCAAGTGGCCGACCGCGAGCGTGACGTGCGTGAACCCCGACGCCTTGAGTTGGCGGATCACGATCTCCAGGATCGGCATGTCGCCGACGGGGACCAGGGGTTTGGGGAAGCTGATGGTGTAGGGCTCAAGGCGTCGGCCTTTGCCGCCGGCCAGGATAATGGCTCGCATGGGTCTTTCTCGCTCTCGGGTGGTCTGAGTCGTGAAACAGATGAGTCTTTAGTTTAAACCGCCGCCGGGGTATTGGTCTTGGGTGTGGTGAAGTTTCGGCCCCGCGGCGACCGCTCGAAACGTTCGCGGGCCTGGCGATAGATCGTCATCATGGTCTGGTAGTTGATCTCCGCGGTGTAGTAGTCCTCGTAGGCCCGACGCGCACCCTGTCGTAGGTATTCGCGCTGCTCGGCATCGTTCATGAGTTCCCGCACGATCCGGGCCAAGCCCTCGGCGTCGCCGTACTCGATGTGGCGTCCGTTCTCGCCGTCGACGATCACTCGGCCCATCGCCCCGAGGTTGGTCGTGACCACGGGCACGCCGTAAGCAAACGCCTCGACGATCACCCGCGGGAAGCCTTCGTAGTTCAGGGTCGGCAGGATCAAACACGCGGCTTGGCTGAGGATCTCGCCCAGTTGTTCAAACTCCACCCAGTCGTGGTGCGTGACGTGTTCGTTTTGCTCGGCAAGTTTGGTGATCGGCTCCTGCATCGGCCCTTTGCCGACGACTTGGAGCGGCATGTCGTCGAGGTGATCCCAGGCATTGACCAAAACCTCGATGCCCTTGTCCGGAGACAGTCGGCCGAGGTACATCGCGTAGCCGCCGTCGCCGGTGCCCATCCCCGGGTCGGCCGCGAGGAAGTTGGGTTTGTAGTGGATGTGCTCGCCGGGGTAACCGCCTTCGATCATCTTGTCGCGGGTGAATTCGGAGCAGGCGATGTAGGCGTCGATCTGGTTGCGGTAGGTGCCGATCATGCCGTGGACCGTGAGCATGGCGGTGACCGCGGCGGTGGCGGCCCGGTTGTCGCGGTAGCAACTGTGCTTGATCGCGGGCCATTTGATTTTTTTGTGCAGGCAGTCTTCGCAGATCTGGTTATCGCGGAAGAACGTGGCTTTGGGGCAGAGCAGCCGGTAGTTGTGCAGCGTCTGCACGACCGCGGCGCCCTCGGCCCGGACGGCGTGGTACGCCGAGGGCGACATCAACGGCAGCGTGTTGTGGAAGTGGGCGATTTCGGGCCTTTCGCGGCGCACAATCTCGCGGAGCTCGCGGGCCGACTTCCGGCTCCAGATCGTGTCCGCCGCCAACCGCAAGCGCGACATGTCGTCGACCGCGTCGTTGTGCAAGACGTACGGGATCACCTCGTGGCCGTGGGCCTCGAGCAGCTCACGCTCGTCTTTGGCGACGCTGTCTTCGCCCCCGGCGAGCTGATACAGGTTGTGGCATTGAAGGATTTTCAAAAACGTCCCACCTGTCGCGTGCGGTTCACGGCATGCAGACCGCGAGCGACCCCGCGTCCTGCCGGCGCAACCTCCCTATGGATGCACCCCTGCCGCAAACTTCGCAAGCATACCCCGCCCCCGGAGCACGGCAAGTCCACTTCGGAAAAACCCGGGTGGGTTTTGATCGCGCGTTTTCCCTAGGCGGTTCGAGGTTTTTGTGGTCCAGCCGCCGGTTCCGAGCGGGTGTTCCGCCGTCTTTCTCGCCACTGAATGACCCCCCACGGCAGCCAGGCGTGCAGCATCATCAACGCCCCGAGCACCTCGATCGCCAAGAGCCGCCACGGCCAGGCCGGCAGGATATCCAAGGGGGTTTTCTGGCTCAGCGATAGATTACCCAGATACCCATAATTCCAGCCCGGGTTGGCCAAGTTCAACGGCACGACCACCGCGACGTAGGCCAGCGACACCACGCAGGCCATGCCCCAGTCCGCCAGGGTGGGGCGGTAACCCCGCACCGCCACGTCGTAACACGCAAACAGGATCACGCCGCCGTGGTTGATCCAGAACAACCAGAACGTCAACGTCTCGGGGCCCTTCCAAAGCGTGGGCGTGATCACGCCCCAGATGGCCAAACCCAGCGCCCAGAAATACACCGTGGTCCGCAGCAGGCGGGCTTGCGTGAGTAGCGCCAGGGGGCCGAGCACGCCTGCGAGATCGCAGATGTGCAGCGGCCAGCTGTGGGCCGGCTTCCAATCGAAACCGAAGGCCACGACCTGTTGAACGATCCAAGCCAGCAGCCCGAGGCCGGCGACCCAGCGGGTTACGGCTGTGGCGTCGCCTCGCCGCTTGGCCCGCAAGCCGATGCGGATCACCACGACGATCACGACCGCACACGCCGCGACGGTCGCCGCGTGCAACGGTGAGCCCACGGTGAAGTTGGCCAGAAACGCGGTGATCAACGGTCCACACTCCACGAAGTTCGTGAAACGGTGCATGGCGTTAAGCCTTGATCAGCACCTCTTTGCCGCCCTTGTCGGCCGAGGCGTAGATCGCGTCGAGCATCTGCTGCACCATCAGGCCGTGCTCGGCCGGGGCCATGCTGGGCTTACCATTCGTGACGTGATCGACGAAGTCACGCAGCTTCAGGCTGAAGTAGCCGCCGAAGCCGCCTTCCATCGACGGCAGCCAGGCAGGCGACAGGTTCATCATGTGGCCGTTCTGGTCGGTGAACACTTCGGACGATCCCCACTTCGCGCCGCCCTTGGTGCCCATGATTTGGAAGTCCATCGTGCCGGCGTGCTCGTGGTGGGCCGCGAAAGACGACTCGATATGGATGACCGCGCCGTTCTCGAACCGGATGTGGCCCACGGCCAAGTCTTCGACGGTATAGGTCTTGTGGTCCCAGCCCGCCCAGTTGCTGGCGATCTTGTTCGACGGCTTGTTGCCCAGGTAGGTATCGGTCATGCCCACGGCAGCAACGGGTTTGGGGCTACCCATCGTGAAGTGGCACATCTCCAACACGTGCACGCCGATGTCGATCAGCGGACCGCCGCCCTGCAGGTCTTTTTGGCCAAACACGCCCCAGTTCGGGATACCGCGGCGGCGCAGCGCTTGGACGCGCCCAAAACGGATGTCGCCAAACAAGCCGTCTTCGCGCAGCTTGGTCAGGAACGCGGTCTTGGGATCGAAGCGGTATTGGAAGCCGATGACCAGTTTCTTCTTGGCCGCCTTGGCCGCGGCGATCATCTTCTTGCACTCGGCCGCGTTCATGCCCATCGGCTTCTCGACGATGACGTGAGCGCCGGCCTTGCTCGCGGCGATCGCGTTGGGGGCGTGCAGGCCGTTGGGCGTGCAGATGTTCACCGCGTCGGGCTGAACGGCTTTCAGCATTTTTTTGTAGTCGGTAAACAAGCCGTCCGCGGGCACTCCGAACTCTTCACCCCGTGATTCAAGGCCTTTCTGGTTCACGTCCGCCAAGGCAACGACTTTGACGTCGTCAAAGTCCTTGAGTGCATTGAGGTGTGCCGCAGCGATACCGCCGGCACCGATGAAAGCCATGCGGAGTTTCTTGGACGATGAAGACAAACGGGCCATACTGAAAGTTCCGGGGTGGTTGGCGGTAATGCGATTGGAGTCAAACGGGTCGCGGATTATCGGGACGTTGTGTGGGCAACGCAAATCTCTTGACGATTTATCGGGTATTTGGCCGATCCAGAAGCAAGTCAAGTTTGATTGTCTTGTTCTCTGTTGTCCATCTCGATTGAAACGATATTCGTTATGCCCCAACCCAACCAAGTGTCGCAGTCAAAAGGTTCGGTTCTTAAAGACACCTCCGCGGAGTCGGCAGCGCCGTCGACCTCGCGTTCGCTGGTGGTGATGGCCCACGCGGTGTTGTTGGTCTTGGCGGTCGTGGTTGTCTGGGCAACGACGGGTCGTGATACGGGATCCGTCGTCGAAGCGGCGGTGCCTAACGCCTTGCCCGAAGCGTCGGAGTCGATTGCGGTGAACGCGTCCCGAGCGCAACCGCCACACACGCCTGCGGCAGCACATGTTGTCGCGGCTCCGCTGCCGGTCGAGCAGACCCGGCCTGAATTCACGCAACCCGCCGTCAGTACTGCCCCGAAGTTGCCACAGGAAGCGGCCAAGCCCGCCGAGCCTTTCCGACCGATGGTGGCGATCCCCGAACCTGGTGCGGTGTTTCCGCCGGTGATGCCCGCCGACCCGAGCGATGATCCTTACTACACCATCGGCGGGCTATACGGCACGCCGGGCGCCGCGCGCTTGGTTTACGTGGTCGATGCCTCGGGTTCACTCATCGATACCTTCCCGTTCATCCTTGCCGAGTTGCAGCGGGCCATCAGCGAGTTGCAGCCCGAGCAGTCGTTCGCCGTGTTGTTCTTCTCCGGCGACCACGTCACCGAAGCGCCGCCTTACGGCATGAAGCGGGCCACCACGCAAGCCGTCCGCCACACCAGCCAATGGATCGACCCCGGCTCGGGTCGGATCATGGCTTCGGGTCGGCCGCACGCCGACGCCGCCATCCGCCGCGCGCTCGCTTACCAGCCCGACGCGATCATCCTGCTCAGCGACGGCATCACCGGCAGCGGCGACCAAGCCCTCACCACCCGCGCCCGATTGCTCTCGCTCATCGGCACGGCCAACATCCACGACGTCGTCTTCCACACGCTCCAGGTCCGCCGACCCGATCCCCTGGCGTCCCCCACCCGCCAGGGCACCCTCGAACTCATCGCGATGCAGTCCGGCGGCGTCCACCGCTACCTCGGCGAAGACGACTTGTTGCCGGACTAAACCGCCGACGCCCGTGGGGCCGGTTCCGTGAGCTCAAGCAACCAGAGTGATCTCCCGTATCGGTTAACATAAGCCGACGCCGCGCGGTCCGCGCGGCGATGCGTTGTGGACCTCGATCACGGGATACTTGATTGATGCTCTGGTTGGGCTTTGCCGACAACCCGCCTCCGGAATTCGATCCGCCCCCGTCCGAACCCCCGGAATCCGAACCCCCGGAATCCGAGCCGTCGGAACCGTCTTCCCCCCCGGCCGACCCGCCGACGCCGCCCAAGTCGCTCTTCGTGGACGCCGAGGACGACGAACTGCTTGACGCCTCGGACCTCGACGCCATCGACGAGTCGATGCAGCGTGCGGGGCGCGGCGTGCCCCAAGCCATGGCGGACCCGGCCGCCGGGTTGGAGGAAAACAACAGCGACGAAGCAGACGAGGAAGACGCGGTCGATCCCGCGGTCGCCGACGCCTCGATCGCCTTTATCGAAAGCCACGGCGAAGACGGCCCGCCCGTCGTCGAAGACGAGCCGGACGGCGCGATGGTCTGGCTGGTGCCCTGGGCGATCTCGCTATTGGCGCACGCGGGGCTGGTGATCGTGGCGGTCTTCGTGGTGTGGTCCGTGCAGCAGGTGCTGGACGACGACGAAGTCATCGTGCCCTTGGTAACGCTCAGCGACACGCCCGGCACGCCGCTCGAAGTCGAAGTCGTCCAACGCCTGGAAACGCAGACCCCGGCCATGGCCGCGCCGCCCGTGCCCGAGCCGGTGCCGATGGAACTGGAACTCGAACTGGATTTGGCCATGCCCGGCATCGGCGAGCCGATGGCGGCCGAGACTCCGTCCTTCGAACTCAACCTCAACGACGCCGCCGAGTTCGACACCAACTTCTTCGGCAGCGGCGGCAATGCAAAAAATATTGTTTTCGTTCTGGAGGCCGACGGCTCGATTATCAGCGACTACCCGCAGATCGTGAACGAGTTGGCCCGTTCGCTGCGCGACATGAGTGAGAAACAGCGTTTCAGCGTCATCGTGTTCGACGGACAGGACACCAAAGAAGTCCCGCCACGCGGACTCAAACGTGCGACCGCTGACGCCAAGGCACAAACCATTCAATGGCTACGCGACCCCGGTAACGTCGAAACCCGAAAAACCGGCGATCCCATCAAAGCCATGGAGCGGGCATTCCGTCTTAAGCCCGAATTGATCTTTTTGCTGTCGCAAAACCTCTACAACCCCGGGCGTAGTCAGTACGAACTCGAGCGTGGTGAAATCCTCGACGCCGTCACGCGCGGCAGCCGCGGTGGTATCGTGGTGAACACCATCGAGTTTAACGATCTGGACCGCTTAGCCTTCGATAGCGATGGCAACAAGATCCGCGCGACGCTGATGGAAGAAATCGCCGAGCTCACCGGGGGGGAGTATCTGGCGGTCACCACGAATGTGATTCCCGAATAGGAAAGTCTGAATTGATGGCAACACACCTTTGCAAACGTCGGATAGCTCCCGCCTTGCTCTTGGCCGCGACGGCATTAATCGCCGACCCGGCCGTGGCCCAAGACGCTCCGGTCGGCGAGAGCAGCACCAATTTCTTCCAGGCCTTTTTCTGGTCGAGTGATCTCCTGGGCCTGGCGATCATCTGGCTGCTGATCATCGCGTCGTTCATCAGCCTCGGGCTGACGCTGGTGTTTGTGATGCGGTATCGCCGGGTGAACCTGTTGCCCGACGAAACGCAGGAGGGGATCGAACGGTTGATCGCCGGCAAGCAGTACCGCGAAGCGATCGCGATGGCCAATAACGATCCGAGTTATCTCGGCCGCATCACCGCGTCGGCTTTGAATGAAGCGAGCAACGGCTACGCCGCGATGGAGCGCGCCCTCGAAGAGGCCGGCGACGCCGAGGCGACCCGCATCCTCCGGCCGATCGAGACGCTCAACGTCATGGGCAACATCGCTCCGATGATGGGGCTGTTCGGCACGGTCTACGGCATGATCGTTGCGTTCCAAGCGCTCGTCGATGCCGGGGGCGGAGCGGACCCGGTCGAACTCGCGGCGGGCATTTCGACCGCGCTGGTCACGACGTTCTGGGGGTTGGTCGTGGCGATTCCGGCGTTGGCCTCTTACGCCGTGGTCCGCAATAAGATCGACGCGATCACGGCCGAGGGTTTGGTGCAGGCCGAGCAACTGATCAAGCCGTTCCGCCCACGGCGTAAGCGTTCGGGCTCGTCTTCGGACAAGTAAAAACAAGGATTACTACACGATGTCCAGAGCGATCCAACGCGGCGCCATCGCCCCGAGCATGAACATCACGCCGTTGATCGACGTGGTGTTTCTGCTGATCATTTTTTTCATGCTGGTGAACAACATCGTGTCGGAAGAGACCGTGGACATGATCCTGCCGGAGATCGAAGACTCGCAGGCCCGCGAGCTTGGCGAGGTGGACCGGATCGTGATCAACGTCGCCCCCGAGCCGTTTACCCGGAAGGGCCGAGAAGAGTTCCCGCTGACGCACACCGGTACGGCCAGCTACATCAAAGTCGGCACGGGGTCGAATTCACGTTTTGAGTTCAACGATCTGCCGGGCATCACCGAGAAACTCAAGCAGGTCAAAGCCCAGCGGCCCGACGTTGAG
Organism: Planctomycetota bacterium; assembly: GCA_039199695.1. Classification (GTDB taxonomy): domain Bacteria; phylum Planctomycetota; class Phycisphaerae; order Phycisphaerales; family Phycisphaeraceae; genus Algisphaera. The sequence continues at coordinate 48,950 of JBCCST010000009.1, forward strand.
GTGTTGCTCCGAGCGGACGGGGCGATCTACTACGACGTGGTCCAACCGCTCATGGGGGCGGTCACCTCGGCGGGGATCGAGACGGTGAACCTCGTGGCCTATATGCCCGAAGACTGAGGCGATTGGTGAGTCTGATTCGTTATGGCTGAACCCGAAGTTCAACTCGACCCCTCCACCGAGCCGACGGTCCACCACCGCTCGGCCAAGCAGCGGCGCGGCCGACGCGCCGCGTCCGTGGGCGAACTCAACCTCACGTCGATGATCGACGTGATCTTTCAGTTGCTGATCTTCTTCGTTGTCACCGCGAACTTCATGATTGATGAAGGTGTGCTCTCGGCCAAGCTGCCGCAGGGCAGCGGGTCCCCCACCGCGGCCGACGAACTGCCCCGCGACAAGATCGTGATCCGGCTGATTTCCGACCCCAGCGACGACGCCCTGGTCAGCATCGAGCGCGGTCCGGCGGCGTCGCCCGTCCGCTACGCCAGCTTCGGCGAACTCACGGCAGACCTCGATCGGCTGCGCTACGATCCCGACGGATCACGGATCGATGGGATCTACGAACCCGACAACCCCGTGTTGATCGAGCCCGGCGGAAGCGTCCGCTGGCAGCACGTCGTCAACGCGTTCAACGCCGCGATTACGGCCAAGTACACCAACGTGAGTTTTGCCGAAACGGATAATCCATAACGTCGTGGTTACGGACGGCAGGAAAGAATGCATGCATAAGAAATATCGTCGAATCAAGACGGCGGGGCGGTGCATCATTGGTGTTGCGGCCGTGATGAGTATTGCTCTGCCGGTGTCGGGGCAGACCAGCGGTGCTTCCGCGTCTGCTGATCGTGGTTTTGAGCCGTTGATGATGTACCTGGCCCAGGCGGGGGAGTTTGAAAATACGGCTCAGCCCATCCTGGACCAAATCGAAAAACTCAACCAGGCCGCGCGCGATCCGCAGCGGTCGGGGGCTGAGCGTCTCGAGAAGTTCAACCAGGCTCGCCGGCAACTCCGGGGCCTGATCGATGATCCGGCGACGGTGGGCCATCCGCTGCGGCCGGTTTGGCGGACCGATCTCGCGGAGATGTTGTTGGTGACGCATCTCGAAGGCTTCCGTCGGTCCGCGCCGGGTTTCGTGGAGTTCGGCGTCCCGACCGAGAATCAACGCTTGGCGTTTGCCCAGGATGTGCCGATCGCCTTGGCCATGCTGGTCCAGGCCGACCAGGAGTTCCGCGATCTCGAGTCACAGCTCGACCGTGATACCGATCTGCGTCAACAACTCGAACGCTCGCTCGCCGACGCGACCCTGTTTGATCTGTACCGTGACCAACGCACCGCTTGGTTCAAGGCCAAGGCCGCGTACCTGACGACCCTGCTGCCCGACGACCACCCGTATTTCGAAAGCCTGGGGGCAACCGCGGGGCAGGCCAAATCCGTTGAGGCAGAACGCCAAAGGCTACTGGGCGTGGCGTTGTCGGGGTTGCAACCTATTTTGGCGGGGGATGTTGGCGGCGAAGCCCTGCGGGCCCGAGCCCATTCGCTGGCCGCCCGCGTTGCGCTGGCCCAAGACGAATCGGGCCGAGCCGAGGCCAACCACTTGCCGGCGGCGGTGGCGGGTAACGCCTGGAACCCCGATCGGCTCTCGGCCTCGATCGCCAAGGCGCGGGTGGCCGAGCAGCGTGGGCAAGCCGCGGTCGCGGAGACGCAACTCGTCAGTTTGGCCGGTAAATCCGCGGTGATCGAAAGCTTGGATTATCGCTTGCTGGTCGCCGATGCGTTGCACTTGTTGCGGCTGCGTCAAGCCGCGGACGCGACCGGGTCCGCCCGGCAAGAGTTAGTTGCGCAAGCCTACGACGTGTACTTCGAGTTACTCGCCGACCCCGCGCTCGGACGCAATGCCGGGCCGCTACGCAACCTCATTTACGACCGCTGGGCTTCGTCCATTCCGGCCGACTTGGCGGCCGAGGCGCTGGCGGAATTACCCCCGGCGGTGCGGGTGGCGGTGGCGGACATCTCGCGGCGTCGTGGTCAACTGGCGCTCTCGCGTGGCCAGGAAGCGGCGGGGCGGGCGTTGCTTGAGCGGGCGATCGACTACGGCCGTTCGGTCAGTGACCGCGGATTGGTGGGCGATGAAGTCTGGGCCAACGGCCAATACAACTTGGCGTACGCCACCTATGCGCTGGAGCCGACCAACCTCGGCAGCCTGCTGTCGGCCGCGGAGACCGCGACCACCGTGGCCGAGGAAACGCCGACGCTGCCCGTGGCCACCGACGCGATCGATCTGGCGTCGCGTCTTCTGGAATCGTTGCACCGCAGCTACGCGGCGCAGCCGGGAGTTACGCCCGCTTATGAGCGGGCCATGGTGGTGCTCTACGACTCGGGTCATTACGACACCACTCAGCCCGCAGACGATCGATTGCTTTACTACGCCTTCGCCATGTTCCAGGCCAAGGGCGACTACGAACAAGCGGCCGGGTTGTACGCCCAGCAACTCAAGAACCACCCCAACTATTTCGAGGCGCAGGCCCAGCGCGTCGCGGCGTTGCTGCAGTGGTATCAGCAGACCCCGCCGGGTTCGCGTCGGGACCAGATCGAATCAGACCTGGTCGACGCGGCGAAACGAACCGCGGCCCAGGCGGACCCGGCGATGCGGAACGCTTCCGAACCGCGGCAGGCCGACGGCGCGGCTCGGGCGTTGGCCAATGCGCGTTTGGCGTTGGCGCAAGTACGGGCCACGCGGGGTGATCTCGACGCGGCGCTCGACGGCATCGCGGATTTCGAGACCGAGTTTGCGGATCGCCCCGCGTTGGTTCAGCGCGGGCTCGAGCGTCGCATCTTGTTGTTGGTCGATGCTGACCGTTTGGAGGAAGCGAAAGAAGCGGCGGCCACGATGATGGGGCGGTTCCCCGACGCGGCGGCGGGCGTGATCAACAACGTGCTCAGCGATATGGAGCGCCAGATCGAAGCGTTGGGCGACGACGGGCCGGGTGCGGCCAAGCTCGCTGATGCGGCGGCGGCGATGGCGAAGCTGTTAGCCGACTGGGCCGAAGACCAAGGCTACGACGAACGGCAGATGCTGGCGTATCGCTTGGTCGTACTCAAGTCGTTGCGGATCGCGGATCGGCAGGGCGAGGCGTTGGCCTACCTGCGCGACACCAAGCTGGAAGCGAACTTCGGCAACAACGTCGATGTGTTGTTCGAAAAAGCCCGGGCGTTGGTGAGTCAGGGCGATCCCGCGTCGCTTCGCGAAGCGATCCCGCTGCTCAATCGGATCATCGGCGGGTTGGCCGAGCCGTACCCCGATGTGTACTGGCGATCGTGGATCGCCCGGCTGGAGATCAACCTCAAACTCGGGGAGGGCGTCGCGGACGTGACCCGGCGCGTTCGCCAACTCCAACAGACCCACCCCGACCTCGGCGGCGAGCCGTTCAAGAGCCGACTCGAAGGCCTGAGCGTTGAAGCGCAACGCCGGCGTTAAACGATCGGCACTGGTCAGTCAGCTTATCCCCCGTCGATAACGGCTTGCCCGGATTTTATGCTGGCGGTATCGATCTTTAGATTGTTAATCGGGCCATCTTGGTGCGGATTGATGCTCGGCTACACCCCGCTACACTTCTTCTAAATATCCTGTTAGTTCTTAGACACCCCAATCGATTTCACCATGCAAACGCGCATCATCCCCGGCACCGACCTCGGCGTTTCTCTCTTGGGCTTCGGCAACTTCACCTTCGGCGTCAACTGGTGGGGCGACTTCACCGACGACGAAGCCGTGGCCATCCAGAACCACGCGTTTGACCGCGGGGTCACCTTCTTCGACACCGCGCCGGCCTACGGCAACTGGCGGGCCGAGTCGCTCATGAAGCCCACGCTCGAATACGCCGGCCGCGACAACATCGTCCTATCCACCAAGTTCGGCTACGACCTGGTCACCGATCCCGGCGAAGAAGGCTCGCACCGCGAACGCAAGCAAAACTTCACGCCGGACAACCTCCGCAAAGAACTGGAGCACTCGCTGAAGATCATGGGCGTCGATTGCATCGATTTGTATCAGGCCCACAACATCAAGCTGCCGCACTACACGCCCGAGCTGTTCGAAGAACTCGAGAAGTTCAAGGCCGAGGGCAAGATCAAGGAGTGGGGGATCGCGCTGGGACCCGCGATCGGCTGGCGTGAAGAGGGCCACGCCGCGTTCCTGGAGCACGACGCGGCGGTCGTGCAGACGGTTTATAACCTTTATGAACAAGACCTCGGCCGAGAGTTCGGCGAGATTGCGCAGGCCCGCGGCCGGGGCGGGATCATCAGCCGGGTGCCGACCAATTCGGGCATGCTCGACGAAGAGTTCAAAGACGAGCACCACAAGTTCCCCGACCGCGACCACCGCAAGTTCCGGGACCGAGCGTGGATGGTCTACGGCCTCAAGAAAAACGCGATCGTCCGCGAATTGGCCGGCGACTTGGGGATGACCGTGACGCAATTCGCGCTGCGTTGGCTGGCCCAGCAACCCGCGATGGTGAGCATCGAACCCAATATCCTGAGCACCGACGACGTGGATCGATACGCCGCGTGCTGCGACGGCACGGAGTTGCCCGCCGACGTTTTGGTGAAAGTTGCCGAGTTGTACGCCCAGGATTGGGGCCTCGGTGATGACGCCCACCCCTGCGACTTCAAGAGCAGCATCGCCGAGGGCGGCGCGATCCGCAGCGGGTATGTGGCCCCGGCGCTGGCGTAAACGTGAACTTTAGGCTTGACGCCAGGTCCGGGTGGGAGATAAGGTTGTTGGAGACGAGAGGTCTGTTTGTTGCCTCTGGTCAACCCAAACACAAAAGATCGCTTTCCGCGTGATAAAACCGTTACCCCTTTTTTGATGGGATTGGTTTGATGTGCGTTGAGAAAGCTATGTGTCGGTCCGTGGAGTGGCGATCGTTGCGCGGATTTGGGCTTTGCGTTTTAGGTTTGTACCTGCTGGTGTCGACGGCGGCATTGCCCGCCGAGGCGCAGCGCGGCAGTCGGCCGGACTTCAATTACTACCTCACCGGATCATCGGTGGACGTATCGACGGCCAGCGTCGGCGGGATGGTGCTGGCCGGCGGCGGGACCGACGTCGACCCTGCGATGCGGTGGTTCAAGGACAACGCGGCGGGCGGCGATGTCGTGGTCATCCGCGCCAGCGGCAGCGACGGCTACAACGATTATCTGTTTTCCGAACTCGGCGGTCCCGCGGTCAACAGCGTGGAGACGATCCGCTTCAACCGCCGGGCGGCGAGTTCCGATCCGTTTGTACTCGAGCGTTTGCGTAACGCCGAGGCCATCTTCATCGCGGGGGGCGATCAGAACGACTACGTCCGATTTTGGGCGGGGACCGAGGTGGAAACGATCCTGCGGGAGAAGGTGGCGGCGGGCAACGTGACGATCGGGGGCACCTCGGCGGGGGCGGTGGTGCTGGGTTCGCCGATCTTCAATGCGGGCAACGGGACGCTGGTCTCGGACGATGCCTTGGCCGACCCGTTCGACGACAAGGTGACGCTCACCGAGGACCTGGTCGGGGCCGAGGTGCTCGACGGCGTGTTGGTCGACAGCCACTTCCGCGACCGCGACCGGGAAGGGCGGATGATGACGTTTCTCGCGCGCATCCAAGCCGACGCCACGTTGAACCCGACGGGTGCTGCCGAGGTCATGGGTGTGGGCATCGACGACGAAACCGCCTTGATCATCGGAACCGATGGCGTGGCCGAGGTCGTGGCCCGATCGGACGCGGGGCGGGTGAGCGTTTTCGAGACCACCCAGCCTGCGGAAACGTTGGCCCCCGGCGAGGCGTTGACGCTGCGTGACGTCGGGGTGTGGAGCATGGCCCACGGCGACCGGATCGACCTCGTGGACTTCGATCCGCTGATCGGCGGCGCGGGCTTCACGTTCGATGCCGTTGACGGGGTGCTTTCGTCTCGCGCCGGGTTACCCGAAGGCTCGACCTTTATCATCCCCGAACCCGCGTCTGCCGTGGTGCTGGGGGCGGGGCTTTGGGGGGCGGTTCGTCGACGTCGCCGTTGATGCGGGTACTTTCGACAACATGCGTGAACAAACAGCCGGCTCGTTTTTCCGATGCCCCGGCGATTTCGGCACCCTTAGTGATGCGTCGTGTTGGACCGTATCGAGTGTCCATCTAGAATGAAGCGTGGTCGTGCTTGTTGCTGGACGGGTGTACGCGTCGGTTAGTTGGCCACACAAGCGGCAGCCATGGCCTCGGCTTTGGTAAACAGATTCTCAGATCCGCGACTCATGCCGTGTGATCTGGCTTGGTCTGGAAGCGGGTCGTGTTATGCTTACGCAGACGGCTTTTTTCTTCGGCCGATCGCGGGTGCGTCGATTGTCTACGCACGGTTTCGCATCTTCGTCGGGTTTCCGCCTGGGCGTGTTTCGGGAGTACAACCATGATGGTTTGGCGTGGCGTTGGATTGTTCGGATTGGGGTTATCGCTCCACCTGTCCGCGGGCGTGGCTCCCGTAAGCGCCCAAGAGATGGAGTTGCGGGGCGCGGCCGCGGTGATTGTGCAATGGGCGAACTCCGAATCGGACGACAGTCAGCCCGGTGCGTCCGATGCGCTCGATCCGCTGCGGGGTGATTTGGAGGCTTACCGCCAGGCATGGCCCGCGATGTCGGCGGAAATCGCGGCGGCCGGATGGCTTGACTTGTACGACCGCTGGGCGTCTTCACCCTTACGGTCAAACGACATGTACGGCCATCACGGATCCAGATGGGACGATGACGGTGCCCCCGAACTCATCACCCTCTTTGATGTGGTGGAAGTGATCCCGGGCCCCGAGGTCTGGCCAACCCTGAAGCAACAGATTGATGCCCGGGGCGAGGCGGATCAGGAGCGAGCCGAGTTGGCGTTGCGCCTCTTGGTGTCTTACCTCGCGGGGGACGAGTCGGCGTTCCAGAAGGAAGCCGAGGCCGCGGTGAAGGCGGCGGAGAAAGTCGATCCCTATCTCGGGATGACGTTGCTCGAACTCATTGCGCCGCTCACCGACATCCAACGCGGTGACGAAGGGGTGGACGTTTTCCGACAGTCCATCCAGCAGGCCAAGACCGACCCCGATTCTTTCTATTCATTCGAAGTACCCGACCTCGTCACGCTCTACGGCGAAGAAGAAGCCCACGTGCTGCTTGAAGAGATCGTGACGCTACGCGTGGAGTCGATCGAGATCGGGGTCGGCGACGTGACCCGCCAACTCGCGACCCGGGTGGCGTTGGAGAACGTCGATGCGTTACCCGTGCCCCGCTGGAGCCTGGTCTGGGCGGTCGACGACGACAGCGTGGCGTTGTACGAGAAACTCGAGGCGAAGTTTGTCCAAGATGCCCCCGCGCCGACGCAGCAGCCGGACGACGACCCCGGCCTTGTCGACATGCTCAAGCAGGTAACGGGCTTGGGCGGCCCCTCGGCCTACGGATTCGATCCGTACGGCGGCGGCGAATCCTGGGAACAAACCCAGGCCCGCGTGATCTATCTGCTGGGGCTGATCGTCTTGGATCGGATCGACGACGCGACCGCGGTGGTCGAGCAGCATTACACCTCCGAAGATCGGGAGGTTGATCTGCCCTGGGGCATGATGGAAACCCTGCAGCGGGCCGGCGTGGTACAACCGCTTTTCGATTTCGCGGAGCGCATGATCGACGCGGGGCAGGGCGATGCCCTGTGGGCGGTCTACATCGAACTCGGGGCACAACTCGAGCAGAGCGATCGCGTTTTGACCAAAGTCGAGGCCGCCTTGGCGAACGTGGACGGGGAGCAAAAACGATCGCTGCTGAACCATTTGGTCTCGGCCCGGCTGGCCGCGGACGAGGCGGAGTTGGGGATCGACGCTCTGCGCGAATGGATCGCCTTGGGCGTGGAGCAAGAGGGCGCCTTGAGCACCGTAGAACTCTCGGGGTACCCGCGGATCGCGCGGATCGGCCTGCTCATGGAGCGGGACGATTGGGTGGAAGAAGGGTTAACGAAAACAAGCGAAGCGTTACGAAAACCGCCCCACCCGGAAATGCACGACCGGTGGCAGCGTTCTTCGGCCAGCCAAACCGTAGCTGAAGTGCTGATGAAGACCGGGCGCTGGGACGACGCAGAAGAAGTGCTGGCCCATGAGGTGGGGCGTGCGGTCCGGACATTTGAATTGGACAAACGTCAGGGCGGGTACGCGGACGTCGACAAGATGACCGAATCGATGACCGAACTCTTGGCGTTCTACGGCGAGGCGGAGCGTTGGGGCGATGTGATGGTGCTCTTGCAGCAGTCGCCCTACTGGGGTGTTGATGACTTGTCGAAGATCAGCGGTCGCCATGCCTCGATTAGCGACACGCCGGTGGTCGTCTATGTCGTTCGGGCGCTACGTGCCCAGGGGCAGAAGGGCGAAGCCTGGCGGATCGTCAACGCCGCGCTCGACCAAAGGCCCGGCGAAGATGCGCTCTACGCCTTGCTGATCGAACTCGATCCGCTAGCGGCCTTGATCCGTCTCGATGAACTCTTTGCCCGCGACCAGTTCGAAGAGCGCCCGTTGATTTGGAAAGCCAAGCTCCAACTCGACGCGGGTGATATCGAATCGGCGGCCGAAATCATTGGGCAGGCGATCAAGATCGATCCGTCCGACGGCGAGCAGGGCCCCGGCGACCGGATGCGGGCTTACGCCATCTACGCCAAGATCTTGCGGGCTCAGGGGGACGCGGAGACGGCAGCGGTGATGGAAGGCGCGGTCCGGGCGATCCGCATGTCCGAAGACGCCGACGAGTTCGATCGGGCGGGCTTGTTGTCGCGGGCCGTGTCGATGTACCAGGAGTCGTTAACTCATTTCGCGGATGCGTATTGCATCCAGTCCCGGTTGGCGATCCAGCTGTCCAACCTTGGGCGATACGACGAGGCGGCTGAGCACTACGAACGTGCTTATGAATTGATGCCCAGCAGCTTCGGCCGGGTGGAGAGCCATTGCTTCGGCTGCGAGGGGGCTTTCCGCGGCGACCGGGCCCAGACGATTGCCGACCGCGTCTTCGACAAGTTGGTGGCGACCCAGCCGTTCACGCCGCAGGTGCATTATCTGCGTGGCTACCTGCGGTCAGCGCAAGACCGTGATCAGGAAGCGCTCGAAGACTACCGCGAGGCGGTTCGTTTGGACCCCGATTACCTCAACGCCTGGGGCAAGATTCAGGGGTTGGCCAACCGCATGCAGATCGATCGCGATGAGCGTGACCGGGTTGCGCTCGCGATCTTCCGGCTCGATCCGCTGGGCCGGCACAGCTCGGCCGATCTGGAAGGTGTCCGCGACCTCGCCGCGGCGTGGAACGTGATCGATGCGGCGCAGCCGCTGCGGGTCGAAACCCCCGACACGCTGTGGGCTTTACCGGAGAGCGCGGCGTGGACGGCGGACAATGTGGATTCGGACCGCCACAGCTGGCGCTACGATTTTATGGAAAGCCGCCAGTTGCCCACCCCCGGCGGTTTTTTGGCGGGTCACGGCATCACCCAAGCGGCGGCCGCGGTCTTGGGCCGAGGGCACTAGAACCAAGTCATGGCCCACCGTTCCAACGAGTCCAACGTCACGGCGAGGCCGTGCGGCTAAACTGCGGGCATGGTGTTCGATCTGCATCCCGATAAGGAAACGGTCTTCGAAGGCGTCCGCGTGACCGTGCGGGCGGTCGACCTGCCCAAGCGGGGCGGGGGCACGCACCGTCGCGAAGTGGTCGAGGCGGCGGACGCGGTGGTCATCCTGCCGTTGATCACCGACGGCGACGCCGAGGGTTTTGATTTCAAAGGCCCCGGCGTGGTGTTGATCCGTAACGAGCGCTTTGCGTTGAAGCAGACGTTGTGGGAATTGCCCGCGGGGACGGTCGAGCCGGGGGAATCGCCGGACGCTTGTGCGCCGCGGGAGTTGACCGAAGAGACCGGTTATCAAGCCGAGGCGGTCGTCAAGCTGACCGAGTTTTTCCCGACGCCGGGCTTCTGTACGGAACTCCTGCACGCCTACCGGGCGGAGGGGTTGACGTTTACGGGTCAGGACCTGGACGAGACCGAGAAGATCACGGCTCAAGCGGTGGCGTGGGACCGGGCGATGAGGATGGTGCAGGACGGCACGATCCGCGACGCCAAGACGATCGCGACGCTGCTCTACCACCATGCGTTTAACGGATTGAACGACGAACACTGACCCGGCGAAGGAACCCCCAAATGGGCGCAGGCGATCGAGATTATTTGAAAGAGGAAGCCCGACGCTGGGGCGGCTGGGGCGGCGGACTGCGCGGCGGCCGGTTCGGCCGGGGCATGGACAGCAAGTCGGTGGTGACGTGGCTGCTGATCATCAACATCGGCGTGTTTTTCATCGACGCGGTCATGGGCAGCGCTCGGCGCGGTGCCTTCCTCGCCCCGTCGAGTTGGGGCAACTTCAACGTCGATCAGGCGATCTACGGCTTCCAGGTCTGGCGATTCCTGACCTATCAATTTCTGCACGATGGTTTCTTCCACATCCTCTTCAACATGATCGGGCTGTACTTCTTCGGCCCGCTGATGGAGCAGTGGTGGGGAAGCAAACGCTTCCTCGCTTTTTATCTGTTGTGCGGATCGAGCGGCGCGGTGTTGTACGCGTTGATGTCGATCTTTACGCCCGGGATCATCTTTGACGGCGAAGCGGTGGCCGCGGCGCGGGCGCTGGGGGCGACCGAGATGGACATCTCCCGCATCACCTCGCTTGTCGGCGCTTCGGGCGCGATCTTCGGCATCCTCGCGGCGTGCGCGACACTCTTCCCGCATCAACGGGTGCAACTGCTCATTCCGCCGATCCCGATGTCGATGCGGACGATGGCGTTGGTTTTCCTGGGCTTGTCTTTCCTGTCCGTACTCGCGGGCTCGGCCAACGCCGGCGGCGACGCGGCCCACCTCGGCGGAGCCCTATTGGGGTTTGTGCTGGTCAAGAAATCGGGCTTACTCAACTGGGCCGACCGCGTCTCGCCCACGGCCATCTCCGACGGTATTAACGAAGGCCGTTACCAGAAGAAGCTCGAACGAGAACGGGCGACCGAGGCCGAGGTCGACCGCATCCTCGCGAAGGTCAGCGAAAAAGGCCTGGCGAGTTTGACCAAGAAAGAAAAGAAAACGCTGAATCAGGCGAGCGACGCGAAGAATTCTTGACCGGCGTGACCCGCTAAACTGTGCGGCTCATGCCCGCGATCACCTACGAGCTTAAAAAACAAGACGAAACCACGAACGCCCGCCTCGGCCGGGTGACGACGCCCCACGGCAGCTTCGACACCCCCGCGTTTATGCCCGTCGGCACGCAGGGCACGATCAAGGGTCTGCTCCCGCAGGCGGTCGCCGACACCGGGGCGCAGATCGTGCTCGGGAACACCTACCACCTGTTGCTTCGGCCCGGCAGTGAGCTGATCGCCAAGATGGGCGGGCTGCAATCGTGGACCGGTTGGGGCGCCACTGATGGGGGCGGACCGATGCTGACCGACTCCGGCGGGTTCCAGGTCTTCAGCCTCGGCAACCTCAACAGCATCGACGACGACGGGGTCAAGTTTAAAAGCCACATCGACGGGGCCGAGATCGCGTTGACGCCCGAGCGGTCGATGTTGGTCCAGGAGCAACTCGGGGCCGACATCATCATGGCGTTTGACGATTGCCCGCCCGCCGCGATGCAGAAGATCAACCCGCGGAACACGGCCGACTCGCCCGTGGCGTCGTCGGCGGATCGCGCCGCCGCGGAGCCGCCGACGGTGATGGACCCGGCCGACTACGCCCGCCGGGTCGAGATCGCCAATGAACGCACGCTTCGCTGGCTGGATCGCTGTGTCGCCGCCCACCGGGCCAGCGGCCGGTGGGACGAGCAGGGCCTGTTCGGCATCGTGCAGGGCGGGACGGACCTCGAGCAGCGGACCTACTGTGCGGACCGCGTGACCCAGCACGACCTGCCGGGCTTCGCCATCGGCGGGGTGGCGGTGGGCGAGGGCAGCGACGAGATCCGCTCGGTGGTCGAGCACACCGCGCCGCTGCTGCCGTCCGATAAGCCGCGGTATCTGATGGGCGTGGGCTACGAACGCGACATCGTCGCGGCGGTCCGGGCGGGGGTGGACATGTTCGACTGCGTCCTGCCGACCCGCAACGGCCGCAACGCCAGCGCGTTCACGTCCAACGGCCTAATCCGTCTCAGAAACGCGAAGTTCGCCGACGACCCCCGCCCGATCGAGCCCGGCTGCGACTGCGAGGCCTGCCGGGGCTTCTCCCGTTCCTACATCCGCCACCTCTTTCAAGCCAACGAGATGCTCGGCGGCATCCTCGTCAGCCTCCATAATCTGCGGCATTTTCAGCGTCTGCTATTGGACATCCGCGGGGCGATCCGAGACAATGCGTGGTCCGCGCTGGCTCAGCGTTGGCCGGTTGCGTTTCGCGCTGATGCCTGACCCCCGCGGCTGTTTTTTACCCGAATCGACGGGTCGGGACGGTCGCTCCCGACGCCGCGACCCCGAATTTGACCGACCACGAGACCCCTCAAGATGAACCCGTTCCACGCCACCGTCTGGCCCACCACCCTCGCCCAAGCGGACAACTCCCCGGCCCCGGCCAGCGCCCCGGTCGACACCTCGCCGGCGCCGGCCGCGGCCGGCGATGGTAACGCCACCACACAGGCTCCCGGCGGCACCGGGACCACGGGCTCCGACGGCCCGCCACCCCCGCAAAGCCCCTTCGGTGGCAGCTTCGGGTTCCTGCTGATCCTCATGGTCGGCTTGATGTTTATCTTCCTCATGGGCAGCGGCCGAAAGGAAAAGAAACGCAAAGCCGAGATGCTCGCCGCCCTCGGCAAGGGCGATAAAGTCCAGACCGTCGGCGGCGTCCTCGGCACGATCGTTGAAGTCCGCGACACCGAGGTCGTGGTCAAGGTCGACGAAAACTCCAACACCCGCATGCGTTTCGCCAAGACCGCCATCGGCAGCGTGACTTCAGACGATTGATTTCGGACGAGCACCCGGGGTTTCAGATCACCCTCCGCGCGATTGATCAGCGACAGACGGTCTGAAAACCCAGCCTTGCTTGCGAAATCTCCAACCCGACATTCCCCCATCCGAAAATCCTGTTCGCCATGAAATATCCCATCTGGAAACCGCTTCTGATCCTCGTTGTCCTCGCGGGCTGCGCGGCGCTGCTGTTCTTGAAAGACGGCAACCCTCGAACCATCGACCTCAAGCCGGGCATCGATCTGGCTGGCGGCACGACGCTGGTTTACGACGTCCTGGTCCCCGAGGGCAAAGACGCGCAGAGCGTGATCGATCAGACCATCATGGTCCAGCGCGACCGCGTCGACCCGACGGGCGTGAAAAACCTGATCTGGCGCCCCGAAGTCGGCAACCGCATCTCGATCACGATGGCCCAGGCCGACCCGATCGTCAAAACGTTGCGGGACGCTTACAACGACGAGTTGAAGAAGTTGTTGGAGAACACGCTCGACGGGGCGGCCCTGGACGTCGCAGCAGTTGAAGAAGATCTTGACGCCAGGCAAACCGAGTTCAAACGGCTTTCGGGCGGTAGCGAGGAGCTCATCGATAAGATGAACGGCTTGGCCGAGCTCGCCGCGGCGCGCGATGCGTTGCGGGCTCCGTACGAAGCGGCCAACGACGCTTGGCGTGCCGCTCAGGACCTAGCCGGCCCCACGCCGACCGACGAACAACAAACCGAACTCGATACCCTGTTCATCGAGCTCAACGAACGCGCCGCCGAATTCGCCGCCGCCCGCGACGCTTACAACGAAGGCCGCAACGAAGTGTTGGCCAACGCCGTGGACCCGGCCGAGGTGAACCGCATCCTGGCGTTGTCGACCGAAACCCGACGTACCCAAGACGTTTCGCCGCGTGATGCCGCCCTTGACGGTTTCAAGGCCAGCCGCCCCGGCCTGGCTGCCCAGATCGACGCCACCGCGGCCGCCTGGGCCGCCTACGAAGAGGTCAAAGGCCCGCTCGACGATCCCGAAGACCTCAAGCGGCTGCTGCGGGGGGCGGGGGTGCTCGAGTTCCGCATCGCCGCGTCGCCCGGCGGCGGCGGGGTGCCCGCCCAGCCGCTGGATGTCGCGACCTATGGGCAACGCCTCGACGAAAAAGGGCCGCGGGCCGGGCTCACCGAAGACTGGCGCTGGTTCAAGGTGCAGTCGCTCGAGAAGTTCTTCGATGAGACCGAGGCCCGCGAAGCCCTGATCGAAAACCCCGGGCAGGCGGCCTCGGCGTTCTTGCGTTTCGGTCTCGTCGCCCGGGCCTACGGCGGGGATTTCTACATCCTCCTGTCCAATACGCCGGGCACGTCGATGACCGGCAACGACGACTGGTCGTTGACCTCAACCCGGCGGATCAGCGACGAGCTCGGCCGGCCGGCCGTGGGCTTCGATCTTGATGCCAAAGGCGCAGCCCTCATGGGCCAACTCACCGGCGGCAACGTCGGCCGGCAGATGGCCATCGTGCTCGACGGCGAACTCATGTCCGCCCCGACGCTCCAGTCCCAACTGACGTCCGGCGGCTCGATCACCGGCGAGTTTTCGAACGCCGAATACCGCTACCTGCTCAACACCCTCGACGCCGGCTCGCTCGAAGGTCAGCTCTCCTACGACCCCATCAGCCAGAAGACCACCGGTTCCACGATTGGTGAAGATAATCTTCGGAAAGGCTTGAACGCCTGCATCATCGCCCTGATCGTCGTCGGCATCTTCATGGCGTTGTACTACCTGTTCTCCGGGCTTGTGGCCGACTTCGCCTTGATCGCCAACATGGTGATCATCCTCGGCATCATGTCGCTGATCGAAGCCACGTTCACCTTGCCGGGCATCGCCGGCCTCGTGTTGACCATCGGTATGGCGGTCGACGCCAACGTGTTGATCTTCGAGCGGATCCGCGAGGAACTCAAAGCCAAGGCCGACCTGCCCACGGCCGTGCGTTTGGGCTTCGATAAAGCGTTATCGACGATTCTCGACGCCAACATCACGACGCTGATCACCTGTGTCGTGCTCGGCTACACCGCCACGGCCGAGGTCAAGGGCTTTGCCGTGGTGCTGGGGGTGGGCATCCTCGCGACGCTGTTCACCGCGTTGTTCTCGACGCGTGTGATCGTTGATCTTTATCTGGTCCTGACCAAAGCCAAGAGCCTGCCGATGCTGCCGACGATCGTGCCGGCGATCGGCAAGCTGCTCTCGCCCAAGGTCAACTGGATCGGCATGCGGAAGTTGTTCCTGCCGGTCAGCGTGATCCTCATCGTGGCCGGCCTGACCACCGCGTTCTACCGCGGTGAAGACATGTTGGATATCGAGTTCCGTTCGGGCACCGAGGTGACTTTTACCCTGGCCGAGGGCACGACGCTGTCGATCAACGAGGTCCGCGGACGGCTGGCGGGTTTCGGTGAGCAAGCCGAGGCCGGCGAGATCGATGAAAACGTGCAGGAGCAGATCGCCCAGATCGCCGCTCAAAACGAGGGCCGTGAACAAGACCAGAAGCTGGACTTGCCGACCGAAGCGGACTGGTCGCTACTGGCAAACGCGCAGGTCGTGAGGGTTGGTGAGGAAGCCGAGAACGGCGAAGCGACCGGCTTCAGCGTCGCGACGCTCATCGAAAACTCGTCGGCCCTGAGCGACGCGATCAAGGTCATGTTCCGTGACGAACTCGATGTGACCGAAACGGTGGATTTCAGCGGCCTGGACCTCACCGTTGGCCAAGCCAAAGGAATCGTGGAGCCGGTGGTGGCCGGCTCCTTGTACGCCAGCACGGGGCGTCAGTTCACCGAGGCCTCGCCCGACGTGCAGAGCTTCCTCGGCGGGGTTTCGATCCTCATGGAAGACCTCAGCCCCGCGGTCAGCGTCGAAGACGTAACCGAGCGGATCACGCGGATGCGGCGTCAGCCCGCGTACGAGTTGCTGGGTTCCCGGCCGTTCAAAGTGTTCGGCCTCGAGCGGGCCGGGACCGACAAGCACGGCGACGCGAGTTACTCGACGTTGGCCGTGGTGGTTAAGGACAACGAAACCAACTACGCCGAGGACCGCAGTCAATTCACCGAAGACCTAGGCCTCGCCGCGACCGAGTGGTCGCTGGTGAGAGATGCTTTGCAGCGCGACACCAGCCTCGCCAGCGTCAGCAACTTCTCCAGCCAGGTGTCGGGCACGATGAAGCAGCAGGCGATCGTCGCCATGGTGCTGTCGCTGCTCGCGGTGGTCGGTTACATCTGGCTCCGCTTCGGCAGCCTCCGTTACGGCCTCGCGGCCATCGCGGCGCTGGTCCACGATGTTTCGATCACGATGGGGATCCTGGCGATCTGCGGCTGGCTGTCAGCTATGCCGGCGTTTGCGCCGCTGCTGCTCGACGACTTTAAGATCAACCTCGCGCTGGTCGCGGCGTTGTTGACGATCGTGGGTTATTCGTTGAACGACACGATCGTCGTGTTTGACCGCATCCGCGAGAACCGCGGCCGGCTGAGCCGGGCGACGCCCGCGATCATCAATGACTCGATCAACCAGACGGTCAGCCGAACGGTCTTGACCTCGGGCACGACACTGATCGCAGTGCTGACGCTCTACGTCCTGGGTGGCCCGGGTGTGCACGGCTTCGCGTTTGCGATGCTCATCGGCGTGTTGGTGGGTACCTACTCGTCGATCGCGATCGCGGCGCCGATCCTGCTCATCGGCGACAAGAGTGCCCCGGGTAGCGATGCGAGCTCTGATCTCGCGGTCACGGAAAAGGGTCAAGCTCCCGACGATAACGCCGCGGCGATCCCCTCGGCCGCCGCCACCACAAGTTGATGCGATACATCGACTAACCCGAATCAAGAAACCCGCGGAGACGGCTCCGCGGGTTTTTCTTTGCAAGGGTAGGGTTAAGCTTCAATACATCGAGCAGACGTTGCCGCTGCCGGCGATGAAATCGCTCCACGTGGACAGGCTCCAGTCGACGCCGGGCATCGGCGAGACCGGGAAGACGTGAGGCGTGGCGGGGATGGGCGGGAAATCCATGGCCGGGGGGTACGGCACGGGGTCGCAGACCGGCCGAACCGGCCCTTGGTCGTCGGCGTCTTCGGTGAAGCCCAGCGCGTCGCCGCGTTGATCACGGAACCAGCCGCCCTCGTAGAAGCCCAGCAACTTGCCGCGGAAGCTGTAGACCCCTTCGTCATCGAAGAAGGCGACCCACCGCCCGCAGAGATCGAACAAGACATCGTCCGAAATCCACGCGATCACCGTGCCGCAGCGGCCAAATACGGGTTGCATGTCGGTGGATGGAGTCACGGTAGTCGTCCTGAACCTGGCGTCGCGGTGGTGCTTAATACAATCGGCGCTGCACGCCCCGGCGTGGCCGGTGCGTGACGCATGGGTCACGCCGGCACGCCAAGCATGCCACATGAATGCTCATCGGCCAATTGACGATTCGAGTTTGGGTTAATCCCTAACCGGAATGACCACTTCGAACCGCAGACCTTTGCCCGCGTGCGTGGCCACGGGCTCGATGCCGGCGAGGTGAGGCGCGTGTTTGGGCCGTTTGATCACCACGCGTTGCCGGGCGGTTTTCCTAGCCAAATCCATTAAATCGTCGGCGTCCGCGTCGTCACCCACGAGCCACCTTAACACCCGCATCGGTTTGCGTTCCGCGGTTTTGCGGCGTGCGCTTCCCGGAAACATGGGGTCCAGCAGCACCACGTCGAACCGTTTGCCCGAGGCCGCCGACTCCCGCAGCACGTCGCCGGCTTCGGCGCACGGCAAGAGTTGGATGCGGTCTGTAACGTCTGGCGCGGTCGGGCGGGCCCGTCGGAGGGCGTCGGCGAGCAGCGCATGAACGATGGGGTGGCGTTCGATGGCCGTGACTTGGCAGCCCGCCGCGGCGAGGAGCCAGGCGTCTTCACCGAGGCCGGCGGTGGCGTCGAGGACGTTCGGGCGTTCTCCGCTGCGCTGTTTGTGGATGCCTATGGCCTTAAGCAAAGGCGTCTTGAGCGATCGGCCGGCGGGGCTGGTGGTATCCAACTTGGTCAGGTCGGCGTACACGCCGTGGCCGCCGACCAACGGATGGCCGGGCTCGACGACGCGTAACTCCAGGCGTTCGTCTTCGTCACGATCGTCCGCCGAGTGACGTAAGGCCAAGTGGATCGGCCGGGGGTCGTTGAATTTCTTCGCGATCGGCAGGCCCAACCGCTCGGCGATCGCCTCGGCCCGCTCACGCTGATCGACGTGGTCAAACGACACCGCGACAGACGGCGGGCGGGAAGGTGTCATCGATCTACCTCGATCCGATGCGTTGATTAACCCTGGGCCTCGGCGACCTGGCGTTCGTACCGCTCACGGTTCATGCGGTTGTCCATCAACACGAGGATGCGGTCGCGGTGCTCGGCCGGGACGTTCTGGTCCAAGGCCTTGCGAACCATCCCGATGTGCGTGCGGCGGGACAGGTGGGTCAGGACAATCTTCTCGGCGGTGCTGCGCTCCAGCAGATCGATGATGTGGTCCAGGTGCAGGTGCTTGCCGATGCCGGCCCGTTTGCGGTGGCCTTGCTCCATGAAGGTGCATTCGGTGATCAGAACCTTGGCGTTCAACACGTCGTCGCGATCGAAGTGTTTGCCCCAGGCGGTGTCGCCGGTGTAGCAGACCAGCGGGATCATCAGGGTTTGGGTGATGTCCTCGCCTTTCTTCTTGAGTTCAACCAAGCGTTCTTGCGGCAGGCCGGCGAACTCTTCTTTGAGCTTGCTGCGTTTTTCGATGAGCGTGTAACCAAGCGACGGCACGGTGTGCACGGTCTCGAACGCCCGCAGGTAGTGGTTGTTTTTGACTTCCTGCTCTTGTTCGGGGTCCATCGCGATGACGTTGTACGGCGTGCGCTGCTGCTCGATGTCGACCCAGGCCTCCATCAGCCGGTGGATCGGCATGGCGAGTTCCTTCGGGCACAACACGGTCCCGGTGCCCATGCCCTGGAAGCTGCGCTGGGAGAAGTAGTAGGACAGCGCGGCGGCGTGGTCCATGTGGCCGTGGGTTAAGGCGACGTAGTTGGAAGGCAACGCGGCGCGGGGGCAGAGGCCGATGTCGAAGGCGATGTCGAACTCCGGCAGGTGGACGCAGGACTCCTCGCCGGCGATCGAAAGGCCCTCGATGCGGAACGGCGGAACGTACAGAAACCCGAGTTGCGGGCGGCGGGGCGGTTCTTTGGGCAGCATGAATCAGGCTTTCGCAAACGGCTGGCGGAGTTAAAAACACATCAGGGGTCGCCAGCCGGCGTGGCGAGTCAAACTCGCCGCGTCCACGAACCGCTGAATTCGAAACAGCCGAATCGGGCGATAACCCAATCGACCACGACCAACACGACCGGAGTCGTATTTACAGTTTAATCACCCCGGGCGTGGTGACAACCGCAACGCCTGCGGCTTGGGGCATGGCGTACCTGCGGCAGTCGTTAAACTTGCGTGGATGATGAGTCAATCAACCCATGCAAAACGGCCCGGTCCCCAAACCATCGTCGGCATGTTGCACGCACCGCCGCTGCCGGGGTCGCCGGGTTTCCGCGGGGATTTCGACGGCATTCTTGATACGGTACGGCGGGATGCGGCGGCCTGGATCGAAGGCGGGTTGCCTGATTGTGGCGGCGGTTTGATGCTGGAGAACTTTGGCGACGTGCCGTTTTTCAAGGGGCGCGTGCCGAGCGAGGTGGTGGCGTCTTTGACCCGGTTGGCCGGCGAGGTGAAACGGGAGGTGGGGGACGCGGTGCCGTTGGGTATCAACGTGTTGCGTAACGACGGCGAAAGTGCTTTGGCGGTGGCGGCGGCGAGCGGGGCGGACTACATCCGCGTGAACGTCCTGAGTGGAACGGTGGTCACCGACCAAGGCTTGATCGAGGGCGACGCGGCCCGGCTGCTGCGTCGTCGTCGGGAGATGGGCGCGGATCACGTTGGGGTGTGGGGGGATGTACGGGTCAAACATGCAGCGCCCATCGGAGCGGGTTGGCGGCCGATCGAAGAAGAGGTGGAGGAGCTGGTGTTGCGGGCCGGGGCGTCGGGGGTGATTGTTTCGGGCACGGGAACGGGCAAAGCGACCGACGTAGATGAACTGCGTGAAGTTCGTGAAGTGATGGGTCAGTTGGGCGACCACGCGGTGCCGATCTGGGTGGGAAGCGGGGCCTCGGCGGAGACCGCGGCGGTTCTGCTGGAGCATGCGGACGGGCTGATCGTGGGCGCTTCGGTCAAAACAGACGGCCGGCTGGAGATGCCGGTGGACCCGGCGCGTGTTCAAGCCCTGATCGAAGCGGTCTAGCCAGTTTTGATCATTAGAACTAGGGGTTATTACTGACAAGGGTTCAGAATCCGCAAAAAACAGTGAACGGCTATTGATTTATCCATGGGATTCTCAGATTATTGAAATCCATGACCGGAATCTGAGGTTTCTAGATACACCAGCACATGCTCTCAGGAGTGGCGGGTTTCATGTATCAAATCTTAAAACATGTGGAGTCGAACTTGGTAGGCAGTGTGATGGGGCTTGCCTTGGTGAGTGTCGTTTGTTTGATGGCGGGTCAAACGGCCCAAGCGATCGAGATCGAGATGTACTTCCAAGCCACGATCGATGATGTCGTGGATATCGACGATGGCTTCGCTCAGATCGGCGACACCCTCGAAGGCACCATCATTTTCGAGACGACCGCGCCCGAATCGACCGAGTTTCCCAACAACTATCCCGGAGCGGTGACGTTCTTCGACATCGTTTACATCTATGAATCGGGGCCCGATGCGGGGCTCGGGTTTTCGCTGCTTTCCGATTCTTCGGCGGACGTGTTTGTCGGCCCCAACGAGTTCGGCATCAGTTATTCCGTCGATATTTTCTCCGGCAACTTTCAGGTGAACCTTACCCAAGGCCCGACTTTTACCAATCTTGAGGACGCCGCGTCGATCTTGGTTCAAGCCACGGAAGACTCGCCGTTCGGCGACGCGTTGGATGTATTCTTTGAACCGTTTGAAAACTCAAGCTTTGGGGTGCAAACCGATTTCACGTTCGGCAACACCTTTGCAACCTACAACTTCGTACAGTTCACCGTGGTGCCCGAGCCCGCTTCTTTGGCGTTGCTGGCGATAGGTAGCCTGAGCATGCTCTCGCGACGGCGATCGATCTGATCGGATCAAGTTCTGGGGCGATTGTTCGTTTGGTTTCTTGCTGAACGCCCGTTAACGACCGTTTTGCTTTTGTATTTGGCGAAGTGTTGGTATCGGCCTTCACTAGAGCGGATATGCTGTGGCTAGTCGTTTGGCCTGTTTTGTGTCTGCCCGCCACAGGGATCGCTCATGAGCCGAGAGCCCGGTCGATCACCAAAAGAGTTGTCGTCGATGGCGGATTCGCCATGGACGCAGGCCGAGGCGCAGGGGGTGTGGGTCCTGGACGCTGCAGGACAGACGCTATATGCGAATGGCCTGATGAGAAGATGGCTGGCCGGGGCGAAGGACAAGTCCAACAATAGCCCGGCCGGTTTGGCTCGTTGGTTGGGTGAAGAAGACTCGCGTGAAATAGCGCAGCAACTCCAGTCGACACCGGCCGTTGAACTCAATCGACGGCTATATCTCGGCGATGAACCCGGCGTCGTTGAACTCCGAATTCGGGTTGAAACATGTGAGGTCAATGGTGGGTTGACCGTGACCGCGGTAGACCGGTTGGCGCTGGTTCGTGCCGCCCAGTCGGCGGCACGCCAATCGGAACTCAGCACGCTTTTGCTTCGGCTGTCCAACGAATTCATTCGCGCGGGTTTTTCGAAACTGGATGAGGCGATTGATTCGGCGTTGGGAACCTTAGGAAGATTCGCTGAAGTCAGTTCTTGCTACTTGTTCGAATTTGACGAAGCAATGAGTTCGTCAAGCAAACTATTTGAATGGAGAGCTCAGGCGGTACCTTCAACCCTCTCGGCATTTAGGGGGGTAACGTCCGTGTCGATGCCCGTACTGTTCCCTCGGGCGGCGGCGGGGGAAGAGTTACGGGTCAACGACTTAACCGAGTTGGGAGAAGAGGCGCGCACCGAGCGTGGGCTTCTGTCTTCACTGTCGATCGGTGCGTTTGTTTGTCTGCCCGTGCGGTTGCAGGGGCGGGTGATCGGGCTGCTGGGTTTTGATCACCACGGGGGCGGGCGCGTGTGGACGGATGAAGAAGTGATGATCCTTCGGCTATCGACGGAGATGTTTGGCCAGGCGTTGGACCGTCGGCGGACGCATAATCGCCTGAAATTCCACGTGAATAACGCGCCGCTGGGTGTGTTGGAGTGGGACGGTCGGTTTAGTCTTTCGCGCTGGTCGCCCCAGGCGGAGAAGATTTTTGGCTGGAAAGCCAGCGAGGTGATCGGTCGGCGTTGGGACGAGTGGGGTTTTGTTTACGAAGAAGACATCAACATCGTGGCCGGGGTCACCGCGCGGTTAACGGACGGGACGGAGATGTCCAATGTCCTGATCAATCGAAACTACACCAAGTCGGGTGAGGTGCTCAGTTGCGAGTGGTTCAACTCGGTCCTGCGGGACGGCGCGGGCAAGGTGGTTTCGATCCTGTCCTTCGTACAAGACATCTCGCAACGCCAGCGCGACCAGGAAGAGTTAGCCCAAAGCCAGCGCGAACTCGAGGTGCTCAACGCTCAACTCGAAGAACGGGTTGAGAAGCGGACCGCAGAACTTCGGACCGTCAAGGACGCCAGCGATCAGCAGTTCCGCACGCTTCAAGCGATGTTTGATGCGGGTGCCGACCACGTCTTGCTGCTCGACGCGGAGCACCGTTGTTTGTTTGTCGGCCGGTCTTTCTTGGAGGACCTGGGCCGATCCGCGGATGAGATTGTGGGTAAGACGCCGCAAAGCGCAGGGCTGCCGTCGAAGCTGGTGGAACTATTGACTCGATTGGCGAGCGAGGCGGCCCGAGCCGGTGAGCCGTTGCGTGAGGATGAATTTTCCCTATTGACCGCGCGCGGCCCCCGGAGTTTTGAGTACAGCTTCACGCCGATCTTCGACGCCGACGGCATGTCGTACCGCGCTTTGTGCGTTGGTCACGACATCACCGAGCGTCTCCGCGCCGCCCTCGCGGTGCGCGAAAGCGAGGTGCGCTACCGCACGTTGGCTGAGCACGCGACGGATATGATTTCGTGTCACGACGCCGAGGGAAGGTTTACCTATCTCTCTCCCGCCTGCCGAAGGCTGCTGGGTTACGAGCCCGAAGAGTTGCTCGGCCAATTGCCGCGGGTCATCGCCCATCCCGACGACCGTGATGCGGTGATCCAGAGTCTGGCCCGGCTGCGTCAGACCACCGAGGTGGTGAGCACCACGTTCCGCGCCCGCCGCAAAGACGGCCAATTGATCTGGCTCGAATCGTCGAGCCGCGACGACGGCGGCGAGATCGTGGTGGTTTCGCGCGATGTCACCAGCCGGCTCGACACCGAGCAGCGGCTGCGGTTGATCCGCTCGGCCGTCGAGCAGGTCGGCGAATCGGTGACCATTACCGACAACCAAATCGAATACCCGGGCCCGCACATCGTCTACGTGAATTCGGCCTTCACCACGATGACGGGCTATGAACTCGAAGACGCGCTGGGCCAGTCCCCGCGGATGTTGCAAGGCCCCAAGTCTGATCGCCGTGTGCTCGATCAGCTCCGAAAATCGCTCCGCAAAGGCGAGGCCTTTTTTGGGGAAACCGTCAACTACCGCAAAGACGGAAGCGAGTATGTGGTCGAATGGCACGTCCATCCGCTCCGCGACGGTCGAGGCAACACGACCCACTGGGTCGCGATCCAACGGGATATCACCCAACGCAAGATCGCGGCCGACCTCGCCCGGGTCCACCGCGAAGAATTGGCCCACGTGACCCGCCTCTCGGCGATGGGTGAACTGGCGTCGGGCTTGGCCCACGAGATCAATCAACCGCTCGCGGCGATCAACAATTACGCCAACGGGGCGTTGCGTCGCATCGACGCTCAGCGGGTAAAATCGGACGAACTCGCCGAGACACTGGGCCGTATCGCCGACCAATCGGACCGTGCCGGCCAGATCATCCGCCGCCTGCGTGCTTTCGTGGTCAAACGCGGGACGCTGCGTTCGTCCGAGCAGATCAATACGCTGATCAAAGAAACCCTGGCCCTACTCGAAGCCGACATCTTCGAGCACCAGGGCCGTGTGATGCTAGACCTGGCACCAGACCATCAGATGCCTGTCATACACGTGGATGGGATTCAGATCGAACAGGTCTTGGTCAACCTCATCCGTAACGCCTTCGAAGCCATGGCCGAGAATCCCGTCGACCAGCGGGAGCTTGTGATTTCGACTCGTTTTGCGTCCGAAGGTCAGGTCCATGTGACGCTGACCGACCTCGGGCCGGGCTTGACCGCGTCGCAACGCGACCACCTGTTTGATCCCTTCTTCACGACCAAAGACGACGGCATGGGCATGGGGTTAACCATCAGCCAGTCCATCGTTCAGGCCCATGGCGGCCGGCTGCGTGCCACGCCCAACCCCGCGGGGCGGGGGACCTCATTCCACCTGACCTTGCCGGTCGAAACCGAGGTGGCGTCCGCCGAGTAGGTCTTGTTGGGTGTCGAATTTCTCGAAAACAGGCTTTTTCTGGGTGTATTCCCTGATTTCGATTGGGGCCTATCACAGATTTCTTACACTACACTGTGGCGAGGATTTTGCGGGCGGTCCGTCGAAGCCCGGGCAATGGTGTTTATTGGGTGAGCGCCGGTATGACCGACGCTCTGCGGGGTAAGTCAGAATGTCCAAACAGCCGACCGTTTTCATTGTGGATGACGATCCCGGGGTCCGCGATTCGCTCAAGTACATGATCGAATCGGTGGGTCATGTGGTGGAAGCCTTCGAAAATGCCCGCGAGATGATCGACCGGGCACGGCATACCGTATCCGGTTGTCTCGTGGCCGATCTCCGGCTGCCGGGGATGTCGGGCCTGGACATGTGTGACAAACTGCACGAACTCGGCGTCCATCTGCCGACCATCATCATCACCGGCCACGGCGACGTGACCGCGGCCGTCCGGGCCATGAAAGCCGGAGCGATCGACTTCATCGAGAAGCCCTTCTCCGATCAGGCCTTGCTCGATCGCATCGCGACCGCCCTGCAAATCAACACGACCAATCAGGCGGTGGCCCAGGAAGTCGCTCAGGTCGAACACCGTTTCCAGCAGTTGACCCCCCGTGAACGCCAGGTCATGGCCGCGGTCGTCGAAGGTCGGCTGAATAAGCAGATCGCCTCGGACTTGGGGTTGTCCCACAAAACGATCGAGGTCCACCGCGCCCACGTCATGGAAAAGATGGCCGCGAAGTCGCTGGCGGAACTCGTGCGCATGGCGGTTTTGCTCGAGCAGCAAGCCGCGGTCTGAAGAACTGAGTTACTCCCGGCGGTTGCGTGGTTGGCACTTTGGTTTCTACCGGGGCTGAATCGTCGGGCTTATTCGTTTGGATAGCCCCCGTTGCTATCTGCCGCGCTGGCTTCCCCAGCCCCTACAGACCGACATTTTTCTCCTTCAAATCACGAGGTCTGGATAAAAACCTTTACCTCACCCTCATTTGGCGTGAAGTATCGGACGAGATTATCCATGGCCCAACAAACCTCAACCGGAGATAGCACTGTGAGCGATCCATCCTCCCCAACGCTTGGCGCAAAGATCGACGCGCTACTCGCGCCGTTTGTTGAAGACGAAACCAGCCTTCAGAAGCGGTTGGCCGATCTAGAGGCGGAAGCCCAACGCATCAACGAAGAGTTGGGGCAGGTCAACGAAGACTTGGCCGTCGTTCAATCCGCCAAAGTGGATGCTCTACGCCAAGCAGTCGAGGCCGATCCGCTGCTCAGCGCTGTGTTTGCTGCAAACCCATCCGCTCCCAAACTCGTCGCCGACGGCGAAGCAGATGAGCCCGAAATCGAAGTGGTTGAAGAGGCCGGCGATAGCGACGGCCACCCGTTGCTGTCTCACGCCTCCTAGGCCGACTAAGACTCGGTTGGCTCGACAATCACAGATTAAATAAGCCCCGCGGATCAAGTATCCGCGGGGCTTGTGTTTTTAACGAGCGTACGCTGATTACAGCGCGGCGCAGGCGTCTTTGACGGTTTTGACGATCTCAGCGGCAACCTTGTACGGGTCAGCCGCGGAGTTGGGGCGACGGTCTTCCAGCCAGCCCTTGTAGCCCGATTCCACGGTGGCCACCGGGATGCGGATCGAAGCGCCGCGGTCCGAGATGCCGTAGGAGAACTTGTCGATCGACTGGGTTTCGTGGAGGCCGGTCAGACGCAGGTGGTTGTCCGCACCGTAGGCGTTGATGTGACGCTTGATGGCCTCGGCCGTGCCGAAGGCCTCGCAGATCTTGTCGTACACGGCTTTGTCGCCCGAGGTACGTAGCGTGGTGTTGGAGAAGTTGGCGTGCATGCCGCTGCCGTTCCAGTCGCCGGGGACGGGCTTGCAGTGGTACTCGATGGCGTAGCCGTACTTCTCGCCGATGCGCTCGAGGAGGTAGCGGGCGACCCACATCTCGTCGCCCGCTTGGGTGGCGGACTCGGCGAAGCCTTGGAACTCCCACTGACCGCACATCACCTCGGCGTTGATGCCTTCGACCTTCAGGCCAGCCTCGAGACAGGCGTCGAGGTGCTCTTCGATGAAGTCACGGCCGATGGCGTTCTTCGCGCCGACCGAGCAGTAGTACTGACCCTGCGGGTCGGGGTAGCCGCCGGCGGGGAAGCCGATGGGCTTGTTGGTTTCGGGGTTGATGACGGCGTATTCCTGTTCGAAGCCGAACCAGAAGTCGTTGTCGTCGTCGTCGATGGTGGCCCGGCCGTTGGATTCGTGCGGTGTGCCGTCGGCGTTGAGCACTTCGGTCATCACGAGGTAAGCGTTCTTCCGCTCGGGGTCTTTGCAGATGAACACGGGCTTGAGCAGGCAGTCGGAACTGCCGCCCTCGGCTTGTTGGGTAGACGAGCCGTCGAAGGACCACATGGGGCATTCTTCGAGCGTGCCGCCGAAGTCTTTGAACAGGACTTTCGTTTTGCTGCGGAGGCTTTGGGTGGGCTTGTAGCCGTCGAGCCAGATGTATTCGAGTTTGGTCGGGGTGCTCATTCAGGGATCCTCAAACAGTGAAAGAAGAAGCAAAAAGTCTCGCGGAGATCGCGGCCGGGGCCCAGGCGGCTTCGTTACGCTCGGGCATGGCTCGGGGAACATCAATTTCAAGCCGCGATGAAACACAGAATGAATAAGGTTCCGGCGACTGAATCTGAGAATTTATAGAGCATTGCCAGGGTTTAATCAAGGCCACTCGGGCAAAAAGTGATGAAAAGTAGGCGTGATCGCCGGGGTGATTTCCGAAATAGTGGCAGGACGTGAATCGAATGACTATTTTTTAGGCAAAGCGACCCTGCCGCGAAAGTAAGCCCGGTCGATGGGTTCGGTGCGAGCGAGGCCGGATGAATTCTTGTCTAGGAACGGGTTTGCCCCGTGCGATCATGAAAAATGTAAAGGCCGGAATGGGATTCGAACCCATGACTGCTTACGCAAGCGGATTTGCAATCCGCCCCCTTGGTCCACTCGGGCACCCGGCCGGTGCTTGGATCGTTCAGTCCCACATTCTAGGCCCGGCCCGCCGCGACGCAAACCCGATCGTCCCCGCGGCGCAGTGGGTTCGATGGGCGTAGGGGCGCGGGCTTTCGCTCAATTGGGCAGGATCAAGAAGGGGCTCGGCGTCTGTCCGGTTAGGAAGTAATAACTCACGCCACACGCCTGCCAGCCCAGCGCCGCCAACAGTTCACCCGCGATCGCGCCGACGGCCAACGGCAGCGTCGCTTGAAACGCCTTCACTCCGCCGAGGCGCACGACCGCTTGGCGGATCGCCCAGCCGATGAGAAACGACCAACCTACGCGGATCGCCGGCGAGCAGCCGAGCACGAGAAACAGCACCGGATGGATCGGCCACCACGGCAGACGTAGCCGGGCGAACGTGCAACCCATGACCAGCAACGCCCCGGCCACCAGCCAACCCGCCGCGCCCCAGTCCGGCACCGCGGCCGCAAAATGCCCGGCGTTGGCCGACGCGATCAGCGTGTCCAATTGCCCCGACACGTCGGCTTCCGATAGCCGACGGGCCAGCGCGTCGAACGGCTGGGCGGGGTGCCATCGCGTCGCCCACGGATCGGTTTCGCCCGGCGGCAATCCGCGGGTGTGGCTCAACACCAGCGTCGCCAAGAACGCTAGGCCCAGCGTCGCCGTGGCCACCGCGGCAATGCCCAGGCCCACGCGGCCGGTCTTCTTCGTGCCGCCGACGCGTTCGGACAGGTGCAAGGCGTTGACGACGTAGCCCATGAGCGGTTCGCGGGGGGCTCCGGTGATCACGATCGAAAACAAAGCGACGGCCAAAAACGCGCTGGGCCCCATGCCTTCAAACCCCAGGATCGCCGAGAGCACCACCAGCGGCATCCAGTTGGGTTCGAGATAAAACATCCCGGTCTCGGCGCTCAGCCGGGCCAGGATCAAGAGGATGACCAAGACCAATCCCACGACGATCAATCCGAGACGCCAATCGAGCCCGAGGTATTTCGACAACATCCACACCATCGCGGCGACGCAGATCGTCAAGACGCGGGCCGCCCAAACACCGGCGGTTGGGGTGTCGTCGTTTTTCCTTATCCATAAGGCAGAAACCGCGACTTGGCGGTAGTACCTCCGCCCAAGGTAAAGGATCATCGCGGCGAACCCGAGGTACGCCCCGGCTCGCAAAAGCGTGCCGCCATCGGTTTCGATCGGGCTGTTGCCCAAAGACGTGCCGTTGGCGATAAAGAACGCGCCAAGCGCAACCCACAGCAGGCTGGAGACGCCGACGCTGAACGACACGTCACCGCGGATGAAGAAGGTGAACGCGACGACGCTGAAGAAGATCTGGGGCTTGAACTGTTCGCTGCTGCCGGGGGCCTGCCCCGCGTTGGGGAAAAGTTGTTTGAGCGGGTCGAAGTTGTAAATCAACGGGAAGAAAGGTGTATCGTCCGCCCCGAACCACGCGTCGAGCCCGTTGACCAGATGGATCGACGCGACGGTCCCCAGGCCCAGCCAGAACAGCCGGTTGGTCAGAATCGCCGGTCTGCTCGATGGGGCGGTGTGTTCCCCCAGGCTTGAATCCAACGATTGCTCTTTGGGCTTGGTCAACTCTTCGATCAGCCGCACCAGCGGGTAGGGCAGTTTCTCGTATCGACTCCACTGCGGATGCACGATCACGCCCAAGCACACCGACGCCATCCCCAAGAGCAAAGCCAGCCCGCCCCAGATCCGCAGCACCGGCCACCAATCGGACCACGGCACGTTGCCCAGCGATAACACTTGCCGCGGTTCGATCTTTTCTTCGCCGTTGACGATGACCGTGAGGTCCGTCGGCTCGACTCCCGCGACGAGGGTGTCCGTCACGTCGGGAACTTCCTGCCCGTCGCCAAGGATCACGCCCGGCGGCACATAGTTCATCACCCCGGTGGACTTCCAATGGTCATGGGTCTTCGCGAGGTTTGCTACGTTGCCGGTGGAGCCGACAAAAGTGCGCAGGAAGTTCGTCCCCGGCCAGGCGCAGGCGGCGGTGGCGATGACGACCATGACCACGACGTCGCGGCGGCCGACGATCTGGCGTTCGCCGAGTTTTTTCCAGAGGAAGCCGCCGGTGAGCAGAATCAGCAGAACCGCCGGCCCGTAGACCGACGTGGGCATGAGGTTGCCGGTCATCAACGGCTGCTGGAGGTAGCTGTCGTTGAAGAGCGTGAAGACGCTGATCCAGGCGGCGAGGATCAGGCCGAGGATGAGGCCAACCAGGGGCATCGGATGAGTTTACGGGAAGCCGGCCGGCGGGGGCGTGGGCTCAGGGCGTGAGTTGGGTACTAACCAACGTCTGGTAGATCACGCAGCGTTCGAGCAACTCGGGGTGGGTGCCTTGATCGACGATTTACCCCTCGTTCATCACGACGATGTGGTCGCAATCCACCCCGGTCGAAAGGCGGTGGGCGATGAAAAAAGTGGTCCGGCCGGCCCGGGCTTCGTTGATCGCGTCGGTGATGCGGGCTTCGCTCTCGGAGTCGATCTGTCTGGTCGCTCCGTCGAGGATCGTGATCGCAGGATCGCGCGCGATACAAAGCCGCTGCCGCGCCCGCCGGACAGTTCGGCCGCACTCGCCGCTCGCGGTCCGGCACAACGGCGGTAAACTCCCGGCATGTCTCAAGCTACGCCTCCACTGGCCGTCTACGGCTATACGAAGTGTGATTCCTGCCGCAAAGCCCGCAAATGGCTCGATGCGGCCGGCCTCGATCACACCTTCATCGATATCGTCGAGCAACCGCCAGCGGTCAAAACCCTCGCCGCGGTGCTGAACGAGGGCCGCTACGAATTGAAGCACTTGTTCAATACCTCGGGTCAGCTGTACCGGTCGATGAACATCAAGGAAAAGTTGCTGGCGATGAGCAGAGATGAGGCGCTGAAGCTGCTGGCGGGCCAAGGCATGCTGATCAAACGCCCCCTCGTGACCGACGGTAAGCGTTCTACCCTCGGGTTTAAGCCCGCGGTATTCGAGGAAGTCTGGGGCTGATCAAACGAATCAACCGTGTGCCGCGTGACCGTTCCGGGGACGACCCTTCCGGGGGCGCTACGGGTATACTCCCATGCTGATGAGTACGGCTGTTCTTTCGTCCACTCCGAAGAAGTCTCTGCCGCGTCCCCGTCTGTCGACGGGCTGGGTCGGGGCGATCTTGTTGGCGGTGATCGCGGTGCCGTGCTTCGTCACGTTGCCGTGGTCGCTGACGCGGTACGACGAGCAGCGCAGCGATCAGGTCGAAAAGATTTTGGCCCCGCCGAGTTGGGCCGAGCCGATGGGTACGGACGACCTGGGCCGGAGCCTGCTTTGGCGGAGCCTGCTGGGCGGGGCGATCAGCTTGGGCATCGGCATCAGCGCCGCGCTGATCGCGGTCTTCATCGGCGTGATCTGGGGCGCGATGGCGGGTTATGCCGGCGGCAAGACCGACGCGGCGATGATGCGGACCGTGGATGTGTTGTACGGCTTGCCCTATATCCTGTTGGTGGTGATGGTGTCGATCGCCTTGCAGCCTTTCGTCGAGGCTTTGATCGGCACGACGCTGGGCTTCAGCGAAGTGGTGGCGGGCAACGTCTCAGGCATCGTGACGCTGCTCGTGGCCATCGGCGGGGTCAGCTGGTTGACGATGTCGCGGGTGATCCGCGGGCAGGTGTTGAGCCTGCGGAACCAGCCGTTTATCGAAGCGACCAAAGCGGTCGGCATGGGGACGACGCGGGTGTTCCGCTTGCATCTCTTGCCGAACCTGATCGGGGTGATCGTGGTGTACGCGACGCTGGCGGTGCCGTTGGCGATCCTGCAGGAATCGTTCCTGAGCTTCCTGGGGATTGGCGTGCGTAAACCTTTGCCCAGTTGGGGCAGTCTCGCGTCGGAAGGGATTAAGGAATTACCATCGTTGGCGGGCATGAACGTGGAATGGGGGGTGTTGTTGATGCCTTGGCGCTGGTTCAGCGAACTCTACCCGCCAGCAATTACTACCGAACTACCGTTTCGCTGGTGGCTGCTCGTCTTCCCCTGCACCCTTTTGGGCTTAACGCTGATGGGCCTCAACTTCCTCGGCGACGCCCTCCGCGACAAGTTTGACCCCAAACGCAACCAACGCTGACCCGACCTGTTTTTCAAAAATAACTGTCCCAGAACGCAAAGATCATCCGCGGCCTTGCGGCCCCGCCCCGCGACCCGAGAGTCAATCATGGAAAACCGTTTCGGCTTCAAAGACTTCGTCCTGATCGTGCTGCTCGTGGCCATCCTCGCGAGCATCTGGATCGCGATGAAACAGTTCGACCGGCAACACAGCCAGATGGCGGAACTCGTCGAGCAGGTCAAGCAGATCACCTCGGCCCAGGCCCGCACGGAACGCTCGGTCGGCCAGCTCCAGGGCCTGATCGAACAAGGCGTCAAGGTCAGCGGCACCGCCGCCACGGGCAGCGAGACGCCCGAGACTTCCGACCCTTTCGCTCGGTTAAAAGACGCCCAGGTCCAGCCCGACTACGCCGAGGGCGACTGGGTGGTGGATGCGTTTGCGGCCCAGGTCGCCAAGATTACGCCGTACATCTCCGGCGACGCCTACGGCAACGCGATTATCGATCGCGTGGTGGAAACCCTGGCGAATCGCGACCCCGATACCTTGGAGTGGAGCCCGCTGCTGGCCGAGTCGTGGCAGACCGACGCGAATTTAGAGGCGTGGCAGGCGTACGTGGATGAGCGCAGGGCGATGCCCTTGACCCGCGAAGAAATCCAGCAAGAAATCCTGTACGAGGCCTTGGAGACGGAAACCGAACGCGAAGACTACATCGCCAAGCGTCTGCAAGAAGGGCGGCTCTTGGAATCGATCATCCGGGAAGACGACTGCCCGATCGCGTTGACCATCACCTTCAAGATGCGTCGTGGGCTGACGTTTTCTGACGGCGAGCCACTGACGGCGCACGACGTCGAGTTCACTTTCGACTTCATCAACAACCCCAAAATCGAAGCGCCCCGCGCCCGCAACGGCATGGCGGGCATCGTGAAAGACATCGTGGCGACCGACGATCACACGGTGGTGGTCACCTTTGCTCAGCCTTATTTCGAGGCCTTCGGCCGAGTGGCGTCATTGGCAATCCTGCCCAAGCATTTCTATTCGCAATTTCCGCCCGAGGAAATCAACAAGCAGCCGGGGTTGCTGTTGGGCAGCGGCCCGTATCGAATGAACAGCCCGACCCAATGGGTGCCCGGTCAGCCGTTGTCGCTCGTGCGTAACGAACGCTACTGGGGCCCTACCCCAACGTTTGATCGCGTGGTCTACCGTGAGATCACCGACGATGTCGCTCGGCTGACCGCGTTTCGCAACGGCGAAATCGACATGTTCCCCTCCCAGCCCGAGCAGTACGTCAAACTGCTCGAAGACGAAGACCTGCTGAAAGAAACCCAGCGCTTCGAGTACGAGCGGCCCGTGGGCGGGTACGGATTCATGGCATGGAATCAACTTAAGGGTGGCACGACCCCGACGCGCTTTGCCGACCGACGCGTCCGGCAGGCGATGACCATGCTCGTGCCCCGGCAAGAAATCTGGGACAACGAACTGCGGGGTTACGGCTTCGGCGTGACGGGGCCGTTCAACCGCCTGTCGCCACAGTACAACCAAGACCTCGAACCTTGGCCCTACGATCCCGAGCGAGCTAAGGCGCTATTGAAAGAAGCGGGCTACGAAGACCGCGACGGCGACGGGGTGATCGAAGACGCCAACGGCCAGCCGTTCACCTTCAAATACACGTTCCCCTCCAGCCAAGGCAGTAACGGCTTCTGGAACCGTGTCGTCTTGCTGATCCGCGACAGCTTCGCGCAAGCGGGTATCGTCGTCGAGCTTGATCCGTTGGAGTGGTCGGTCTTCAGCGAAAAGCTCAAGGGCCGGGACTTTGACCTCATCAGCCTCGCCTGGAGCGCGGGTATCGAGTCCGACATCCACCAGATGTTTCATTCCGACAACATCGGCGAGGGTGCCGACAACTTCATGTCGTATTCCAACCCCGAACTCGATGCCTTGATCGAAGAGGCCCGTATGACCATCGACGAGACCGAGCGGATGCGGCTGTGGAACCGGGTCCACGCGATCCTCCACGAGGATCAGCCGTACACCTTCCTCTATTCCCGCATGTCGTTGATCTTCGTGGATGACCGCTTCGAAAACGTCGAACGCGTCAAGATCGGCCTCAACGACCGCACGGAGTGGTACGTCCCCGGGGCGATCCAAAAATACTAACCCCCGGAATTGATCGCTTCGCGAGTGTCCGCGTTGAGCTGGCTATTAGCGACGCTTATTTGATTTAATCCCATGCTTTCGTACATCGTCCGACGCCTGCTGCTCATGATCCCCACGCTCATCGGCGTGACGGCGGTCGTGTTCTTCGTGATGGCGTTGTCGCCCGGCGGGGTCGGCGGAACCGACCTCAATACCGAAGGCGAACTCGACGCGCAGTCGCGGGCCGCGTTGCGGGACTACTACAACGAGCGTTACGGCTTGGATAAGCCGTTGGTTGTGCAATACGGCCGATGGCTCAACCGGGTTTCGCCGATCGGCTTTGAGAGCGGGCAGGCCGGGGCGGTTGAATGGAGCAAGCCGCGACTGCTCAAATGGCCGGACCTGGGCGAGAGCACCTCCAAGCGCCGACCGGTGATCGACCTTTACAAAGAAGCGTTGCCGGTCACGCTGTTGCTCAACGTATTGGTCTCGCCGATCACGTTTTTGCTGTCGATCTGGGCGGGGATCCACATGGCCAAGCGGAAGGGCCGGGCGTTTGACCTCGCGGCGGGCTCGACGTTTTTGGGGTTATGGTCGCTGCCGCAGATCTGGGTGGGCGTGCTGCTCTTGGGGTACCTGGCGAGCAACCAATATCTCCAGTGGTTCCCCACCGGCGGGCTCAGCTCGACGCGGGCGGATGAATGGGCGTTCCTGCCGTCGTGGTCGAGTGGCGAGTTCAACCGCGGCTGGCTGCTCGATCGGGCGTGGCATCTGGTGCTGCCGGTGATTTGTTTGGCGTACGCCGACTTCGCGTTTTTGAGCAAGCTGATGCGGTCGAGCGTCTTGGAAAACATCAGCGCCGACTTTGTCCGCACCGCCAAAGCCAAAGGGCTGAAAGCCAAAGTCGTGCTCTATCAGCACGTGTTCCGCAACAGCCTGCTGCCGTTGATCACGGTCTCGGCGGGCGTGATCCCCGGATTGATCGGCGGGGCGATCGTGGTCGAATCCATCTTCAGCATCCCCGGTATGGGTAAGTTGTCGGTGGACGCGGTGTTTGCCCGCGACCGCGAGTTGATCCTGGCCGGGGCGTTGGTCAGCGGCGTGTTGGGTCTCATATTCATTCTTTTGGCCGACTTGGCTTACGCCATCGCCGACCCGCGGGTGAGTTATGACTAGCGCCGCCGCCGCGTCCAGCCCCGAGGTTCTGGAAGCCGCCAAGCCCGCGGCCCCGCGGAGCTTGCTGCACCGCACGCTCGACCGTCCCGGGGCGTGGGTCGGCTACGCGTGGCTGGGGTTGATCGCCTTGGCGGGCATCTTCGCGCCGTTTATCGCCAGTTCTCACCCGTGGAAACTGGTATTGGCCGACGGGACGATGGAGTATCCGTTGCTGGCGCACCTGACTCCCGCCGACGTCGCGATCCCCGTGATTGCGGGGCTCGTGGTCGCGACGGTGATCGCCCGCCGCTGGCTCGCGGCCCGTTGGGCGTGGGGTGGTTGCGTCGGCTTAGGTGTCCTCGCGGTGGCGTTGTCGTGGGGTTTGGTGAACCCGCCGGAGCTGACGGTCTTTGAGCGTAGCCGCATCATGCTGGCCGACGGCAGCGCGGTCTCGGCGACGTACACGCTGATCCCCTATTCGCCGTCCGATCGCTTCCGCGATCAGCCCGGCCGGGGGCTTGATCTGCCGATCGCGCCCAACGCGACGCACCTCATGGGCACCGACCGCGCGGGGGCGGACCTGTTGAGCCGGATGATCCACGCCAGCCGGGTCGCACTCGCGGTCGGGTTCATCGCCACGGGCATCGCGCTGATCATCGGTGTGATCCTCGGCGGACTCATGGGCTACTTCGTCGGGCTCGTGGATCTGATCGGTATGCGCCTCGTCGAAGTGTTTTCTGCCATCCCCGTGTTCTTTTTGTTATTGACGTTCGTTGCGTTTTTCCCACGCAACCTCTACATCATGATGGTGATCATTGGCTGCACCGGTTGGGTCGGCTACGCGCGTTTTGTCCGGGCTGAATTCTTCAAACTACGCGCGATGGATTTTGTGCAGGCCGGCCGGGCTTGTGGCTTGCCCCTGTGGTCGATCCTGTTCCGCCACATGCTGCCCAACGCGATCGCCCCGGTGTTGGTGGCCGCGAGCTTTGGCGTGCCCTCGGCGATCCTGTACGAAGCCACGCTCAGCTTCCTGGGCCTGGGCCTAGTCGACGAGCCGAGTTGGGGCCAGATGCTCAGCCAAGCGACCGGCGCGGGCGGTAACTTCTACTGGTGGATCGCCATGTACCCCGGCCTCGCCATCTTCCTGACCGTGTTCGGCTTCAACCTCTTCGGCGAAGCCCTGCGTGACGTGATCGACGTTAAGTCCTAGCCATCATCGTTTTGATCGAGCAACCCCATGACCGACACCTCCGACACGCCCCAACCGTTGCTGGAAATCCGTGACCTCTCGGTCAGCTTCCCGGGGCAGGGCAAAGGCGCCCCCCGCACGCAGGCCGCCAACGGCGTGAACCTCTCCATCTTCCCCCAACAAACCCTTGCGGTGGTCGGCGAGTCGGGCTCGGGTAAATCCGTCTCGGCGATGTCGATCCTCCAGCTCATCCCCACGCCGCCGGGAAATTACGACAGCGGAGAAATCTTTTGGCATGGTTTTACTCCACCGATCGGACATAGCTTTGGTATAGGGGTTGATCTACTCCGATTCACCGACAAACAGATGCGACAGATCCGCGGCAATCAGATCGCGATGATCTTCCAGGAGCCGATGACCAGCTTGAACCCGGTGTACACCATCGGGCAGCAGATCATGGAAGCGGTGCTGTTGCACCAAAACGTCGGCCGAGTCGAAGCGGTGGCGATCGCCGAGAGCGCGTTGCGGGACGTAGGGATCGCCGACCCGTCGTCACGGCTGAAGGAATATCCGCACCAGTTGTCGGGCGGTATGCGGCAGCGGGTGATGATCGCGATGGCGTTGGCGTGTCAGCCCGCGTTGCTACTCGCCGACGAACCCACGACGGCACTCGACGTGACCATCCAGGCCCAGATCCTCGAACTGCTGCGGAAGCTGCAGCGTGAAAAGAACATGTCGATCCTGCTGATCACCCACGACCTGGGCGTGGTCGCGGAGAACGCGGACGTGGTCGCGGTGATGTTTGCCGGGCGGATCGTGGAGTACGGCAGCGTGCAGGCCATCTTCAACTCGCCCATGCACCCGTATACCCGCGGGTTGCTGCGGTCCATGCCCGTGCTCGGCCGAAAGGTTGATCGGCTCGACACAGTGATGGACGGCGCGACGATTCCAGACGATTTCCCGGATATCTACGACGTCCAGCCGCACGACCCGGCCTTCAAGCCTCAGGCCGGTGCCGCCAAGTACGGCGGCGATCGGGCCAAGCTCCACGAAGTGATGCCGGACCATTGGGTTTTATGCACCGCCAAAACCGACGCGGCCGAGGCCAGCGCGACCCGGCCCGAATTGGCTTACCGCCGGGCGTCGGAGACGATCGCCGCGACGAGTTGATCCATCGGCAAAGTCGCGTCGAGAATCAACGCTTCGTCGGCGGTGGGCGGCTCCAACGTATCGAATTGACTCCGTAGCAAAGCGGGAGGCATGAAATGCTCCCGGCTTTCCATGCGCTGCTTGATGGTGTCGTAATCCGCGGCGAGGTGAACAAATCGCAGCGCGGGTTGATGCTGAGCAAGTCGTTCCCGGTAGGTCTGCCGCAGCGCGGAGCACGCCAACACGCAGGGCGAATGGTCCGCCAGCCAGATGCTGAGCGTATCCAGCCAAGGCCAACGGTCGTCGTCGGTCAGCGGGACGCCCCGCCTCATCTTGTCGAGGTTTTCGGGCGGGTGGAAATCGTCGGCGTCGGCGTAGGTGATGTCTTGGGCGTTGGCAAACGCTTCGGCGACGGTCGACTTGCCGCAGCCACTGACCCCCATCACGATCCAGGCGGCGGGGGAGTGGAGCGAAGGTTGAGTCATGACGATTGGGGGTGATTCAGTCGATGAATCGATATGCAAAGCAGGTGTGCGACGCGAAGAAATTCGCGGCACTAAGCGGTGGGGGTGGGATTCGAACCCACGGTGACCCGGAGGCCACGCCGGTTTTCAAAACCGGTCCATTCGACCACTCTGGCACCCCACCGGGGGGTTCCCGCGAAGCGGCGGGAGGGGCCGGGACCGCACAGGATAAGTCCTTTAGCGGCAGGGGGGTAGGCCCGATATCCGGTCCGAGTGGATTTTTTGTGGAATGTGCCCCGGTGCGGTTGACAAGGGCTATAGGTTTGTCCATAATGCTCGACCGCCCGCAAGGGATCGGAATTGAAAGGCCTAAGTGACTCAAACCAAAGTCAACCAAAGCTAGACCCCGCAGGCCGAATGCCGACCTGCCTCCATGGGTCGGATCAGGGGCTACTTGACAAGCCAAAGCTGATCGCTACATTGTCCCGCCCGCTCCGAGCGGCAAGGTCGGTTCTGCCGACTTTACCGCCCGCAGCCGTGGGGATTCAAGACGCCTCCGGGTTGAATGAATCGAGCTCTTTGAAAAGTGGATACGTTAGGTGTTGCATACAAATGCGGCGTTTCTCTTCCCAGCGAAGCGTCGCGTGAATTTGTGTGACACCGAGTAACAATCGAAAGTGCTGATTGAGGTGCTTGCCCGCGTAGACCTTCCGCAAAGAGGTCTGAGCAAATCGTTCCTGCCTAATTGGGGCGAGGCGTTCAGTGGGTTGCCGTGGTAATCGTCCACGGCAGGTGATTTCGACTCGGGTCGAATAAAAATTGGCTGTGCTTGTTTGGGCAGCTGGTTGGCGTTCGGTTCCAGGTCGGGATGATTAAGCTACTAAGAGTGCATGGCGGATGTCTTGGCGTTAAGAGGCGATGAAAGACGTTGTAGCCTGCGATATGCCTCGGGGAGCTGGCAAACAAGCTTCGATCCGAGGATCTCTGAATGGGGAAACCCGGCGGCAAATGCCGTCACCCATACCCGAATGCATACGGTATGGGAGCGAACCTGGCGAACTGAAACATCTAAGTAACCAGAGGAAAAAGAATCAACCGAGATTCCGTAAGTAGCGGCGAGCGAAAGCGGATCATTCCACGTATCGACACGAGCGGCCTGGAAAGGCCGACCATAGAAGGTGATAGTCCTGTAGTGTCGTGTGTGGGAGTGTCCTAGAGTAGCGTAGAGCTCGTGAAACTCTGCGTGAACATGGGGGGACCACCCTCCAAGGCGAAATACTACTTAACGACCGATAGTCTACCAGTAGGGCGACTGAAAGATGAAAAGTTCCCCGATAAGGGAAGT
Source organism: Planctomycetota bacterium (assembly GCA_039199695.1). Taxonomy (GTDB): domain Bacteria; phylum Planctomycetota; class Phycisphaerae; order Phycisphaerales; family Phycisphaeraceae; genus Algisphaera. The sequence continues at coordinate 88,027 of JBCCST010000009.1, forward strand.
GAAATAGTATCTGAAACCATGTACTTACAAGCGGTCGGAGCGGTCCTTCGGGACCGTGACGGCGTGCCTTTTGCATAATGAGCCGGCGAGTTGTTCTCTGTAGCAAGCTTAAGTCGTATCCCGACGTAGGCGTAGTGAAAGCGAGGGTTAACTGCCCGTCAAGTTGCAGGGAGCAGACGCGAAACCAGGTGATCTACCCATGGCCAGGTTGAAGGGACAGTAACATGTCCTGGAGGACCGAACCCGTATTCGTTGAAAAGAATTGGGATGAGCTGTGGGGAGGAGTCAAAGTCTAATCATACCTGGATATATCTCGTTCTCCTCGAAATAGTTTTTGGGCTAGCCTCACGTTACAGCGTTAAGGGGTAGAGCTACTGATTGGGGCTGGGGGGCTACCCGCCTACCCACTCCAACCAAACTCCGAATACTTAACGTCTTTGTCGTGGGAGTCAGACCGCGGGGGATAATCTTCGTGGTCGAGAGGGAAACAACCCAGACCGCCAGCTAAGGTCCCTAATTGTGTCTCAGTTCTTAAGGAAGTTAGAGTCCCGTGACAGCCAGGATGTTGGCTTAGAAGCAGCCACCATTTAAAGAGTGCGTAATAGCTCACTGGTCGATGGATTTTAGCGCCGATAATGATCGGGAATAAGACGCAAACCGAAGCTGCGGAATTCGTAAGAATTGGTAGAGGAGCGTTCTTGTCAGCGTCGAAGCAGAACGGACAACGTTCTGTGGAGCGGCAAGAAGTGATTATGCCGGCTTGAGTAACGATAAAACAGGTGAAAATCCTGTTCGCCGAAAGAGTAAGGTTTCCTGGGCAAGGTAAATCCGCCCAGGGTTAGTCGGAACCTAAGGCGAGGCCGAAAGGCGTAGTCGATGGACATCAGGTTAATATTCCTGAACCGTGATGAAGTGACGGATTTTGAAGGTCTGGCGGTTGACTAGTCGTGACCGTTGGTAACTAAGGGCATCGGATCCCGATGCAGGCTGGATAAGTCCCGCGAAATAGCTCATCTATATACGACCGTACTAAAACTGACACAGGTACTCGTGGTGAATAACCTCAGGCGCTCGAGAGAATGGTAGTTAAGGAATTAGGCAAATTCACCCCGTACGTTCGCAATAAGGGGGCCCTCCCTCCTCGGAGAAGGGCGCAGAGAAAAGGTGCTGGCAACTGTTTATCAAAAACACAGGACTGTGCTAACTCGCAAGAGGATGTATACAGTCTGACGCCTGCTCGATGCCGGAATGTCACGGAAGTGGGTTAGCTTCGGCGAAGCTCACGACCCAAGCACCGGTCAATGGCGGCCGTAACTATGACGGTCCTAAGGTAGCGAAATTCCTTGTCGGGTAAGTTCCGACGCGCATGAATG
>JBCCST010000010.1:0-87927 GCA_039199695.1 Planctomycetota bacterium
CAGCGTGAAATCGCCGTTGGCATTGCCTGCGGGGGTGATTCCAGCCACGGCGGGAGTAAACGTCTGATTACCCGTGATGTTGGTCGCGATCGATAAAGACGCGATCGCGATATCAACGGACTCTCCGAAGCTGAACCCCGCAAAACTGAGTTGATCAAGGTAGACGTCTTGATTGAAAGTTAACGTCAACGACTCGGGCCCATTGATGTTGAACGAACCGTTACCGGTCACCCCCATACCCCCACCGCTGTCGTTAGAACCCGACACGCCGCCCGCGTTTCCTCCGGCTGCGGTGAGTGTGAGCGTGACCCCATCGACAGCTTCGCTGGTGATACTCACTTGGGAAGTACCGCCCGGGCCCGTGACGGTGGGGAAACTGGTCGCGGCGTTGGTCGTGGTGGGCTCAGCAATAAAAATCGCTCCGTGCGCTGCGTCTGCGGTTGTGAGGCTCACCGCCGCAACGAAAGCCGTGGAAAAAAGAGATCGAACGTGATTCATCAAGATATCCTCCAAAAAGTGACAATGAAACGGTGAAACAAATGTCTATTCAAGGCTGAGTCGATGGGACCGCACCCGTGCTTTCGCCCGGCACCAACTGGCAGCTAAGCATGGTGTGGTTCGTCGTCGAGACGACTTGGCGAATCCGCTGATGCAGCCGAGCCACCGCAAGCTTGCCCAAGTCTTCGAACGGCGCCTCAACCGAAGTCATACGAGGCAAGTTCGCGGGCGGATCAAAATGGTCGAAGCCGCATACCGAAAGGTCGCGCGGGCAGACGATTCCGCGTGAAGCGAGCCCGCTCATCAAGCGGTAACCCTCGGCATCGTTGGCCGCCACCCAGGCCGTGACGCCTTGGTTGTTAAGTCGATCTTCCACTCGTTCGGCTAACGTGTCGTGATCCTGAATCGAGCCGGGCTCGAAGCCCCAAGACCCCATCTCCGCAAGCGATACGCCGCGGCGTTGCAACGCCAACACCAGACCGCTCCACCGAATACGTTCAACGGTGAAGTCGGCGGCGGGGACGAATCCGATCCGGCGGTGCCCGAGGCTCCACAAGTGATCGACCAGCATTTCCATGGAGCTCAGGTCGTCGTGATGGATACAGTCCACGGACACGTTGGGGGTATAGCCCGCAACCTTGACACACGGCAGTTGACGAGCCAGTCGACTCACCGCGTCGCCGGGGAAGTTACCGATGATCAACAAGCCCTCACACTGACCGGTCCGAACAATCGGCGGCAGCACATCCAATTGATCAATCCGCGACGCCTGATCACGCGGCACATAATCGAGGGAAAGTGAAAGCTCGCGCTCACGGGCTTCGGAAATCATCCCTTCGAGCACCCGGTTACGGACGACCGCGGCATAACCATCCAGCGTCGCTTCCCCGTAGCTGATCGCCGCAATCGTCGGGACCGAGGCCGACGCCTTGGCTTCGCGCTGACGCCCGGACTTGTATCCCATCGCCGAGGCCGCACTCATGACTCGAGCCCGCGTCTTGGGGTTAATGGAAGGATGGTTGCTCAGCGACCGACTCACGGTTGCGACCGAAAGGCCCAAATGCTCAGCGATCGTTTGTTGATTTGCAGGCATAGATCAAACCCAGGGTAGAGACAACCACATCAATTTTACATGAGACTATCCAAAAATTCAAGCTTAATGCAATTTTTTATGCAAATATAATCCCTTCCGCCGCCTTGATTCTAATTTTCAATCCATAAAGTCTTAAATCAATAAATTAATTGATTTTACGTCCATATACTTCTTGATTGCGAGCCGTGTGCTGATCGAGATTCAACGGTAAATCGCCCGATCAAGTCGAAAAAATCTTCTTGAATGCGGAAGAGAATCGGATAAATTTGCATCGCTATTTGCATCACCACTTCGTTTCAATCCATTCGCCGGAAGGAGTTTCATTTTGCATTCAAAGTTTCACACGGCGACCCGATGCGCTTGGAGCGTCGGTTGTTTGATATTGATCGGGGGAGGTTATGCGGGGGCGCAGCATATGCACCACGCCGGCTGTGCGGTGGGGTGCGGCCTCACGATCAATGAGCCCGGAGTCAACCCCTATACGATCGATCGCACCACCCCATCATCATTCGGAGTCCAGTCGCTCCCGGACCCAAACGTACCCGTGGTCAGTGAATTCCGCATCACCAATCGATGGGGCTTCACCGCGACCAACGGTTCAAACACCGGCGAACGCGGCGACCCGATCACGCTGACCTACGGCGTCGTGCCGGACGGAACGTTCATCGGGCCGCGTAACGGCCAACCCGCCAGCGAAGGCACAGGGCCCTGCGGGCTCAACAGCAACCTGCGCGGCTTCCTAAACAATTGGGTCGGGACGGAAGCCATCTGGTCGTCGCTCATCGATGACGCTTACCAACGCTGGGGCGAGATCTCGGGCCTCACCATGGTCCGCGAAGCCAACGACGATGGAGCCACGATGGGAGGCTCGGGAGCGGTCCGCGGCAGCCTGGGCGTACGCGCTGACATGCGAATCGGCGGTCGCTTCATTGATGGACAGGCTGGCAGCAACACGCTTGCGTACAACTTCACCCCCAGCAACGGCGACCAAGTCCTGGACACAGGCAACTTTGGTTTCTTCAGCAACTCGAACAACAACTACCGCGGGCTGCGAAACGTTCTGATGCACGAGGCCGGGCACGGCCTGGGCTTCCTTCACCTGCAATCGAACAACTCCAACGCCCTGATGGAGCCTCGGGTCAACACGGGCTTCGATGGGCCGCAACACGACGACATCCTCGCCGCCCACCGCAACTACGGAGATGTGTTGGAAAAAAACGGTGGAAACGACGATATCTCCACCGCGTATAACCTGGGGAGCCTCACGCCCACGGCGATCAGCACTCCAGCCGCGTCGCTGGTCATCGGAACGGATGCCGACGACGACACCGCTCGGGTATTTGCGAACGAAACCGACTTTGTGAGTATCGACGGCGGTTCGGACAAAGATTGGTACGCCTTCAACCTCACCACAGCGGGTCAGGTAACGCTGCAACTCGACCCACGCGGTCCCACGTACAACGAAGGCCCCGAAGGTGGCACCCAAACCCCGCTGAACACCAAAGCGCTCGCCGACTTGGTGGTTCAGCTGCACGACGCCGCGGGGAACTTTATCACCATCGGCAACGACACCGGCGCGGGCTTCGGCGAATCGATCTCGCGCTTCCTCGAAGCCGGCGACTACTACGCCTTCATCCGTACCCAAGCCGGCTCGGCCAACAACGTACAAATGTACGAGCTCGACATCAGCGCCGTGATTCCCGAGCCAACTTCTGTATTGCTTCTCGCGGCCGCCGCGAGCGTGATGCTCGGCCGACGCCGTGACAAATAAGATGCGCCGTCGACCAAGCTGCGACCCGTATACCAAAGCGAACTGAGCTGGATAACATTACGTTTACAATAGCCTGACGGGCGAACACGAGCCGTGTAGACATCAAACGAGGTTCAGTCGGAGCGCCCAGAAAGCGACGCTCTGTCTTGAGTAATCCAAGTCTGGATGCCGGTGTCGTAGAGACGATTCATTTTAGTAATCTGCTCAACCAAGTGGATAAAGTCGGGGTTGTAGATGTCGCTGTGGTTCCGGCAGATTTCTTCCGATGTCTGCACAATCCAAAAGGGCGTATCGTTGTAGGCTCCGGGAACGCGTTCGAGTACGATCTCGCCGTCCTTCAGACGAGCCCGGTGGCTGATCAAGAAATCAAGGTGGCCGTGGGCGCGGTTGGCCATCTCTGATTGTGGAGGGAGCCCATCGCCCATGTCGCGGCGGAACGCTCGAGCGTTATTCTCGACGCGTTGGCCCGCCGGGTAAGCGACTCGGGTGACCCAATCCGCCTCAGACGTGACCGAGACGATCACCGGGCCGGGAGCCAGCTCGACTTGGCCATCGGGGTGTCGCAATTCGACTTGCGCTCCGGTGCGTTTTAAATACTCAACGAGTTGAAATGCGGCCAGCCCGTCGAGTGCGGGGTTCTGCAGCAAGATCAAGTCGGCCGGGACCTGCACGCCTTCCGGGCCCGATGCAAGCAGGAGCGTCGAGAGGGTTGGAGCGAGCGTGCGGGCCAGAATCATGCCGCCCATCGAGTGGCCAGACAAAAGCACCTTGGTGTCGGAACGTCTCTTGGCGGTATCGGTTAACCGGAACAACGTCTCACGCATCTGGTAAGACGCGACCCGCTCGGCCCCGTGTTTCCGGTTCCAGAACGACAGATAACTCCACACCGGAACACGATTGGTTGCGCCCCGCCAGCCAAGGTAAACGCCAACGACGTGATCCGGCGCGGGCGCACCTTCGGCATGTAATTCAGCGGCCAGGGCCAACATCCCGTCACGGAATCGAATGAGATCGCCCTCCAATCGATCCGGGTTCGCGTTATTCATCCAGCCGTGGGTGTAAGTGACCAGCATGATCCCGCGCTCCGACTCCGCATTCCGGGCAGCGATCAGATCGAGCGTATCGTTGAGCTGGTTTTGATCCCAGAGCATCCCAAACTCGTCGAACTCGATGATGGCCAGGTCAACCCCGGTCGTTTCGTGACCCGACGTTACGAGTTCGGTGAGGTACTGCTCTTGCGAGAGGTTGTACTGCTGATTGGATACGCACCCCGTGAGCAGGACCATCAAAGACAGACCTACGACTAGACCTTTTACCCGTGTGCTAATGCGCCAAATCATCAACTACTCCTGTTCCACGTTAGTCGCCGACCGCCGGATCACGATCGCCGTCAGATCATCCGGCTGAGGCGTACCCGCAGCGAAGGTTTCGATATCGTCCAGCAGACTTTCGATCAACCTTTGGCCGGGTTCACTTCCGTATTTTATTAACGAATTTTCCAACCGTTGAGTCCCGAATTGTTCGCCCTGCGGATTGGCCCACTCGAAAAAACCATCGGTCACCAGAAGAAAGACGTCGCCGGGATCGAGGTGGTGCGACGCGGTTTGCGGCTCTTCATCCCAACGCATCACGCCAAGCGGTAAGGCATCGGAACCCACACTCTCCACCGATGCGTCGTGCCCGCGGAAGATCAATAAGGGCCCGTGCCCGGCCGATGCCGATCGTATCAGCTCCTCGTTGGGGGTGACGACGACCGTGGCGAAGGTGACGAAACGCCCGTCGCCGAGGTCGTCAACGAGTTCCTCGTTGAGACGGGTCAGGGCCGCCGCCACCCGGTCCTCAACGCGGAGCGCGGTCTTGGCGTAAGCGCGGCAGAAACAGGTGATCATGGCCGGCCCGAGGCCGTGTCCCGTCACGTCGGCGATACACACGGCGGTGCGTTTGCCGTCGAGGTCGACCCAGTCGAAATAGTCGCCCCCCGTCTCGTCGGCGGGACGGTTCCATCCCACGATTTCGAAGCCCGGAACCGCGGGCGACTCGCTGGGCATCAGGCTCCGTTGGATCCGGGCTGCGGTTTCCAGGTCTTGCTCGGTCTTGACTCGAACTTCGGCCTCCTTCGCCGCCGTCTCCAGATAGCGCCGCATCCGCTTTCCGACCAGGCCCGCCGCGATCCCCGCTCCCAGGACAAACGCCACCGAGAGCCCCTCAAGCGAACGCGGCAGTGCCCTTCCCGAATCGATCCCGCTTTCTCCCGGAAGCCCCGAGGCGATAAAGACCGAAGCCAACCCGGCGGCGGACACTACGCCAGCGACGAACGATACCCCTAGCCGGACGTGAAGCACGGAGAGCACGATAAAAATCGCGTAGAAGTGGCTCGCCGGTCCCAGGGCCGCCGCTTCGAGGGAGATATCGGTTCCGAACGCAGCAAATATGACGATGGCGGTAGGCGCCGTACACTCCACCACCACGTTGACATAGGCCCAAGCCTCCGGCAGGGGCTTGGTGTTGTCGCGTCCTCGAAAGAGCCACCACAGCGTCACCGCTTCATAAAAGGTCAGGAGAAGCATCGTGGCGTGTACGCCGAAGGGCGTATTGGCGAAGCTCTGGTCGGGAGCCATCGCCAAACGGACCGCGTTTATGATCGAGACTGCCACAAGAATCGCCAACATCGCTGCGGTCCGGAAACGGACGGCGCGATTCATCGCTTGAACGAGTGTCGGCGGATCGGAAGAGTACGCGGAAACTTTCATCACGACTAAACCATGCCTGACTTGTTCGGGCTAAGGTGTAATTTTTGAGCGTTCACCTCCAGCGGTCTACTCATAGCTTGTCTTCTTTCGCATCAGACGATGAATGCTCTCGGTCATCGTTATTTCGGTCAATCAAACCCGGATACCCGTCGGCTTGCGGGATGGATTCACGCATCGTCGCAAGCAGTTTCGAGACCTGTTGATCGTTCATCCCGTCCGCCGGGATGGGCCTGGCTTTCCCTCCCATAACCAGCGCGCCTGACCGCCCCCTCCACTCGTCACCGAGTACCGCCGTAAGACGTTTGGCACCCATTGCGGGTTTAGGCAAGAGCCTCCATAGCAAACGCACCGGAAGCGGTGCACCGGTACCCGCCGTCATACCCGTTCTGTTCACACCCGGATCCACCGCGAACAGCTCGATGCCATCCTGATCAAACGACTCGGCGAGGTGTGCGTTGAGTACGGCCCAAGCGAGCTTCGATTGCGCGTACGCCCCGAACAAACCGCCTCGCGTTCCCTTCCGAAGGTTCTCGATGTCGAAGTGTTTGGTCGACTTAATGGCCGATGTGGACGGCGTCACCACGACCGCGCGGCCGCTTGATCTGGCGGCCGACTTCAAGGCCTTTCGCAACACATGAGTTAGCAAGTAAGGAGCGACCGTGTTGATCTCAAAATGCATCTCGTTACCCATGGATGAGATCACCAGGTCTTCACGAAGCACGCCTGCATTGTTGAAAAGAGCGTCAACGGCCCCGTACCGCCCGGCGATTTGTAACGCCGAGTCTTGTAGAGCGGCGTGATCTGCAAGATCGGTTTCGATCACCTCGCACGATGCGCTACCCCCAATATCCTTGAGCCTTTCCAGTAGCGGGGCCGTTCTCTCGGCACTACGGTTCAGTAAGACAAGCCTCCATCCCTGCGCGGCCAGCAGTTCCGCGAGCGACGCACCGATGCCGGTAACCGCTCCCGTGATCACAGCAAGACGCGGACTGGCAGACGATTCGTGGTCTTTCATGACTTCTCCGAAGACGAAATTTGAAGTTGTTCCACGCCTTGGGTGGGCGTCGCGGCTGGTTTCTTGAGCAATAAAGAAGGTTCTGTGATCTGCAGCGAGACCAATCGACCCAGAAGCACCACGAGGAAGAGCTGACCGAACACGGCCTCGAATACCGCCAACGATCTCGCGACGGCCGTAACCGGACTCACGTCGCCGTAACCGAGCGTCGTCAGAGTGACGAAACTGAAGTAATAGAGGTCGCCAGCGCCCGCGATCTGACCGTCTCCCGGAATCGAAAATGAACCCGGGTGAATGTACTCAACGGCATGGAATACGATCGCCCAGATGATCCCGGCAAGCAGATAGATGCTGACGGCCGCGCTGATCAGCGCAGGCGTGACCCGGCGCGTCGTAAAGATACGGCGCATCGCCATAACAAGCGTGATGAGGCCACACAACGCGAATGCGAGGTCCGCCAGGGCTTGCATGTGGAGTTCCAAGAATGCCGCAATCAGGCGTAGGGCAGTTGCAGATGCGATGAGGGCGATACACAAACTCAAGATCGCACGGTGAGCCGCCAAGTCGATGAGGATGAACACCAGGAGCAAATAGAATGTAGCCTGGAGAATCACCGCAGCGATCGTGCTGGGGTCTCTGAGTGCATAGGGAGTGATCAGGATGTGGAGGACCAAAAGCGCGAGTCCCCCATAAGCCGCGGTCGGGGACAACGGCGAAGAGTGGTCATTCCTCCACACCATTCGCCTCTTCCTGAGCTGTTGTCGACGCGGGCGACCACCCGCCGCCAAGCGAGCGTTGGATGGTGATGTAGGTGGTGGTTACTTCGGATTGGCTGAGGATCAGATTGTCCTGGGCGGTGAAGAGCTCCCGCTCGCTGTCCAAAACATTTTGAAAATCGCTTCGGCCTTCGAGGTAGAGCTGGCGAGAAAGGTCGGCCGACTGCTGGGCTGCCGCCGACGCGCGGGCCAAAGCCGCGGTACGTTCCAGTTGACGGGCGTGGCGGTAGGTCGCGCTCTCGACTTCTTCGATCGCGTTGAGTACGGACGATCGGTAGCTCAACAACGCGATATCCGCGGCCGCCTCTTGGGCTCGCACCTCGCTGCGTTCACGCCCGCCGTCGAAGAGATTCCACGAAAACGCGGGTCCAAAGCCGAAGTTAAAGCTATCGGCGTCGAACCACGAATCGGCGTCGGTCGAGTTGAACTCAAACGAGCCGCCAAGAGAAAACCGCGGGTAAAGATCGCCGAGTTCGACACCAATACGCGCCACCTCGGCGGCGAGGGTGCGTTCCGCGGAGCGGATATCCGGTCGACGCCGAAGGGTGTCGGCCGGAATGCCGATCACCACCTCGGTCGGCGGAGTTGGGATTGGACCAACGGCCGAGAGCTCCTCGAGGAGCGATGTCGGGTTATCGCCTAACAAAACAGCCAACCGCAAGAGCCCATCGCGAACGTCCGCTTGTAATGATGGGAGTTCGGCTTCGGTGTTCGCCAGGTTGGTCTCCGCTTGAGCCACATCGAGTTGCGGGGCGGCCCCCGCGTCGAACCGGGTTTTTGTCAGCGTAAGGCTTTGTTGCTGGATCTCGATGTTTCGCAGGGCAACATCGAGGCGTGCTTGAGCCGTCCTCAACCCGACGTATTCCGAGGCCACCTCGGAGGCGAGCAAGACCCGGACGTCGTGCAGATCCTCCACCGCGGCCGCGAGGTCGGCGTCCGCCGATTCCACCAAGCGACGGACACGGCCCCAGACGTCCAACTCCCAGCCAAATTCAAGGCCGAGGGCAAAAAAGTCGAACTCGGCCGGATCGTTCAAAGCGGGGAAGCCGTTCTGCCCCTGCTGCTCGCGGCTGTACGATCCCGTTCCGTCGAGGTCCGGAAAACGCTCCGCAGCGCTTACCCCACGGATCGCGGCGGCCTGCCGCACACTCTGGACGGCGGTCGCCAAGTCGAGATTCGCGGCGAACGAACGTTCGATCAGATCGTTGAGAACGGCATCGTCCAGCGTCACCCACCACGTTTCGATGGATTCAGGAGTCGCTACGTTGAACAGGTTTTCATCGGACGCCGACCATGCCTCATCAGATTCCAAGGAAGGGGCTTCGTACTCGGGGCCAATTGCTTGACACCCCGATAGCGTAACGGTCAGAACGAAGACAACGGTGAGCATTCGTGGTTTCATGAAGAGACCCTCATGCCCAGCCGCTCCGCAAAAAGCACGTACACCGTCGGGATCACTAGCAGCGTCAGCGCCGTCGATAGGCTGAGTCCCCCAATCATGGCCCACGACATGCCGGCCCACATCGGCCCACCAAAGAGCGCTAAAGGCAGGAGGCCGCCGACCGTCGTGAGCGTGGTCAGCAGGATCGGCTTCATTCGGACCAGGCCCGCCTGAGCGACCGCGTCGCGCAGGCCCACTCCTTCGGCGACGGTTGATTCGATGAAATCGATGAGCACAATCGCGTTGTTGATGACCGTACCGCCCAACGCGACGATGCCCAACAATGGCATGAACCCCAGCGGCCAGCCGCTAAGAAACAGGCCAAACATCGCACCGATAAGCGCCAAAGGAAACGCCGTGAGCACGACGATTGGTTTCGTCAACGAGTTGTACTGCACCAAGAGGACAAGGAAGATCAGCATCACACTGATCATGAAGGCGCTACTCACACTCTGCTGCGCATCCGCGGATTCATCCGCTTCTCCGCCGATCTCGAGTCGATAGCCGAGGGGGAGCGGCTCGATGATCGATTCGAGTCGCTCGCTGATGTCCGCGGTGATGCTATTGGCGAGGAAACCTTCGGCGGCTTGCGAACCGACACTTAGGCAGCGTTCGCGGTTCCGCCGACGGATCACGCCGTATTCGAAGCCGGAGTCGATCGACGCGACAGAGGTGAGCGGGACGTTGCCGCCCGAACTTCTTATGGATGCCTGATCAAGGCTATCAACTGACTTACGTTCCGACTCGGTCAGACGCAGCATGATGTCAACCAAGTGATCGCCTTCGCGCAAGGTCGTGAGCCGCCCGCCGCCATAGAGCAGGTCGAGTTCTTCCGAAATCGAACGGCTGGTCACCCCCGCCAGATAGGCACGGTCGGAGTCGATCTCAAGGTCGATGGTGTTCACCATCTCCCCCCAATCGTCAAAAGGCGTGATCGTCCCCGGCGTTTCGTGGAACTCATTGAGAAGCTCTCGCCCCACCGACCGCATCACGTCCAAGTCTTGGCCGATGAATCGAAACTCAACCGGGTTGTCGACCGGCGGCCCGGTCATGTAAGGCCTCACGTCGATCCGCGCACCCGGGATAGCCGCAACTTCTTCGCGAAGCTCATCGACCCAGTTCCGGCTAAGGTTCGCATCGCTGGTGTTGATCAGCACCAAGGCGTAGTTGGGGACGCTTTCTTCGGGGTCTAGCGACAGGATCATCCGCGGGCCGCCGATGCCTACAAAACTCGTTGCGCTGACGAGGCGCTCCTGCCCGTCACCCTCGGTGCCCTGATCGCTGGTGCGCAGGATGATGTCTTCAACTTGGGCAACGATGGCTTCGGTCGCTTCGAGCGAGGTTCCGACCGGCGTGTTCACGTGCACAAAAAGCTGGTCGCGAACCCCGCCGGGAAAGAACGCGGTGCCGACGACGGGCATCAACCCAAGCGCCATAAACACGGCCAGCGTCGCGGCGGAAAGGGTAATCACCCGGTAAGACACGCAGCGGTGGATGAGTTTGGTGTAGAGTTCACCGATGCGTGAGGTCTTGTTGGCATGCTGTTTCTTGGGGCGGAGTATCCAAGAACACATCATGGGGGTCACGGTCATCGCGACAAGATAGCTGCTGATCAGCGTCGCCGAGACCACGATGGGCAGGCTCCGCATAAACTCACCGGTCGCGCCGGTAATGGTCAACATGGGGATAAACGCGCCGACGGTGGTCAGGGTTGAAGACAAGATCGACCGGCTTAGGCCGTTCGCCCCTTCGATCGCGGCTTCTTCGCGCGGCTTCCCCTCATTCATAAGCCGTTGCGCGTTGTCCGTGACCACGATCGCGTTATCGACGACCATCCCCAAGACGATGATGAGAGACGCGATAGAAAACTGCTCAAGTTCGACGTCGAAACGCGGGACGATGGCGATCGCCGAGATCATGCACAACGGAATCGCTGTCGCCATGACCAACGCGGCCCGCCAGCCCATCATGAGAAACGCGACGCCGAGGACGATGACGATCGCCTGCCAGAGGTTGGTCACGAAGTCCGCGACGAGGACATCGACCTGACGCGGCAGGTCGTTTACGCGGGTGATCTCCAGGTCGGCGGGAAGGGACGTCTGGCGAAACGCTTCGACGACCTCGTCAATCTGCTCGCCGAGTTGGACAACATTTTTGCCCTCCTTCATCGTGATCCCGAGCAAGACCGCACGCCCCGATCGGCTGTCCGGGGACGTGAACCGGACGCCGCTGGTTCGGGGGTCTTCCGGCCCCCGCTGAATCTCGAACGGCAGGTCACGGATCGTGACCGAACGTTCATCTTCGATCGAACTTACCGTGACGCCCCCGATCTCGTCGGTGGTAAACAGTTCCCCCGTCGGGCGGACGGGGAACCGCCGCTCGGAAGTCACCACGACCGCCCCGCTGTTGGCGAGGTTTCGCTCGTCGATGGCGTTGGCCAACTCCTCACGCGTCAGCCCCAGCTTCGACCACTGCGCCGCTTCGATCTCCAGAGTGATCGTTTCGTCCGGCACGCCGAACGTCGTAACACTCGCAGCCGCATCGAGGCGTTTGAGCTCGGTTTCCAGGTCTTCGGCCACAAGCTCGAGTTCGCGGTAAGAGTAAGGCACCTCACGATCCGTCCCCTTCGGGTGGATCACAAGACACACCGACGAGACATCGCCGAAGTCCGAGTTCACAAAAGGTGTGCTGGACCCCTCGGGCAGATCACCCTTAACCGCATCAACCTTGTCGCGGACCAAGTCGAAGGTCTGGTCGAGCGTGTCCGCAAGGACGCTATCCAGCAGCGTGATCTCGATGCGCGAATACCCCGTGCGCGACATACTCTCGAGGGTTTCGACCTCCTCGATCTGAGCGATCGCATCTTCGAGCGGCTCGGTGATCAGGTTCTCGATCCGCAACGCCGATGCCCCGGGCCAAAACGTTTCGACGGTCGCCGCCCGGATGGTGATCTCCGGATTCTCCCGCCGAGGCATCGACTGGAACGTCATCAGCCCCGAAATCAGCACGATGGCGGCAAACACCAAGGTGACCGGGCGATGCGAGATGGCGAGGCGGGGCAGGTTCATCTTTCGCTCTCGCTCACGGCGGGCTGACCGATCACCTGATCTCCGTCTTCGAGATATTGCATACCGACCACGACGACCTGCATGCCCTCGCGGAGCGCCGGGGCAGAAATCCTTCTAAAGGATCCGGAAGTTTCGAGGACATCGACGAGCACCTCGCTCGCCACCCCGTCCTCGACCGTGAACACGAGGTTGTCCCCGGTCCGCGGCACGATCGCGGCAGTGTGAACCCAGAAACCTTCTTGGGGCAAAGCCGTGTCCGCACCGACCTGCACCACGTCGCCGGGTCGGAAAGCGTATTGCACCGCACCGATCCGGACGCCCGCTTCGTCGGAAGGCTGCGGATCAAGGACGAGCCCATCTCCGCTCTGCAAATCTCCCGTCGCCCGTATTCGTCGGAGTGTCCACTTATCGAACTGCTCCCATTCGTCGGTCAATTCAACGGGCACCGCCCGGGGGACCTGAACCGATCCGACCGAAGCCGAAGTATCGGCTAGTGGCGGTAACACCAGTACATGAGGGCTACCGTTCTTCTCGAACACCGAAGCGACGTTGATAAACATCGCCCCGTCTGGACTGTCCGGCATCCTGAGCACCGGGAAGAATTCACTGACCGAGGCAAGCCTCGCCGACGGGGAGGAATCGCCATCCGATAACAGCGGATTGGGCAAGATCAGCCCGATACGGAAGGTGCGGGTCCCGGTATCCGCGACGCTTGCTTTTTCAAAAACCGTCCCCATGAACCGCGCCGGCTCTGCATCACTTGCGAACATGTCTGTATAAATCGGCAGGCGATCACCCAAAGCGATCCGGCGCTCTTCCTCGGCGGAGACCGTGATGACCACCTTCACCACGGTTTCCATGGTGAGTTCAACGACGGCGGTCCCGGCGTTGGCGTATCCGCCCCGTTCAACATGACGCGCGGTCACACGGCCCTGAAACGGCGCCCGCAAAATACACGACGCCAGATCGGTCTTGGCCTGATCCAATGCGTTGACGAGTTCGGCACGAGCCGCCCGCAGCGAGGCCAGATCCGCTTGCCGAACACTAAAATCTCCTTGGGTCTCGGCCAACCCGGCGGTTGTCGATTGCTCGCTTTGGAGCGAGGCGTCCAGTGCGGACTGCGCTTGGGCGAGACTCGCCGATGCAGTTTGAAACGACGATTCGCTCTCGTCTAAAACAGACTGCGCAATGGCTCCGGACTCAATCAGCACGCGGTCGCGTTCGACGGTCGTCTCGGCGAGGTCTAGCTCAGACTGGGCGGCATTGACTGATTCGCGGGCCGAGCTGACGTCCGCGGCGGCCGAGGCCACGCTGGCTTTCGCGCTTTCGATCCGGGCGGGGAAGACTTCATCGAGTTCGAGGACCAGCGCATCGATTTCCCGGTCCGTTGAAGCGATCGCGAGTTCCGCCGCCGTGACCTGCTGCTGGTAACGCGTGGGGTCCATTAGCGCAAGCACCGTTCCTTCCCGAACGCTGCTCCCGTCGGAGTCGAGTAAGAGTTCGCCGCGGCCGTCGAGTTGAGGCCCCTGAGCCGCCTCACCGAGATTGATCACCTCGACCAAGAGGCCCGAAACGTCGAAGCTGACGTCGGACCGGCGGTAAGGCTCAACCACGCCCGCGACGCGGGTTTCGCTGCGGGGGACTCCAGACTCAAGAGTGATGACGGAAACCGCTTTCGCGGTTACGGCGGTTCCGGTGACCGCCTCACTACCACACCCAGCCTGAATGACCGACACCAAAAACACCGTAATTAATACGATCAAACCATGGTATCGGCAACGAAACAACCTAACCGCAACCGAAGGATCTCTTTCCTTGATCAACTTCCGTCTACACAAGTCCAAGAGTAATAACTCCTATAGGGTGGAGGTTGGCTAACCCCGTGGGCATTGAGTAGTTACTACAACAGTAGCCCCAATATTGCTATCCTATTGGATAATATCCATTCGGATAGTACCTTGCAAGCATCTACTCCACGCCCCTTGATTTCGGAGGCGGGGTGAGCTTTCCGGGGGTCAAGGGAGTGCATCAAAGCGAGCTGGCTCTGCGTATCGCTGACTAAATCGCTTCGGATTTCACGCCGAGACGAAAAATAAGGAGTATCGCGAGATAGGTAATCTCCAGGCAAAGCGGTCTTCAACCAGGGTCAGCGTACAGGCCAAGCGGTCACGGGTTGAGTTCCCTCTATTGACCGTGTTCTTTGCCATGCTTTGGTTGCCGCTCGGGCAGCGGGTGTTTCTAGTGGAACATTGGATGAAGATCGGTGCCTACCTCGCGCCGATGATTCTGTTCTACGCGGTACGCGAAAACTTCTTGGCGAGTAAGCCACTGCTTAGCGATAGGCGGATGATGGCGAGCCTTCTCACCTCCATCTATCTGGTTCATCAGATTGAGGAGCATTGGGTTGACTTGCTGGGCCGCGTTTACCCCTTGCACGAGCTGCTTAACGCGATGCTCCGGGACCGGATCGGTGAATCCGTTTACGGCGTCATGACACCGGAAGCGATCTTTTTCATCAATACATCTTTGGTGTGGCTGCCAGGTTTTATCGCGATCTGGCGCGCCCCGGATCATCTGTTCCCAACACTTGCCATGTCGGGGATTATCTTGGCCAACGGTCTTGCGCATCTCGGGCAAGGCTTGGTGACTTGGTCGTACAACCCGGGGTTGCTCACCGCGGCCGTGCTGTTTATCCCCATCAGCCTGGCGATCTACGGGCTGTTGCTGAAGTCGTGTGATGTCCGGCCGAGACAGCTGGTGGCCAGCATCGCGTGGGGGATTGGGGCGCACGCTCTATTATTTGCCGGGCTCTTGGCTTCCGGTGTTTACGGGATCGTGCCCCTCGGCGCCTATTACATGGCATTGGTGGCCTGGGCCATTCTCCCCGCGTTCATGTTCAATCAAACCGGCGGTACGACGCGCTAGCGGTTATACCCACTACAGATCGATCTCCTGCAGCCCGGCAAGGGTTAACTCGGAGATCAGGTGGGCAATACGATCCGCGTCTTTCCGGGTGAGGGTGCGTTTGCGCAGGCGCTTGAGGATGATGCCTCGCCCGATCCGGACCATCACGCACTGAAAGATAACGTTAAACGCCAAGATCTCGAGAACCTGCTCGTCTTCGATATCCGGCCGTATGGCCTTCATGATTCGTTTCAATTTTTCGTGCCCCGGATGGATGACCCGCTTGTAGAACACCGGGTCAGGTCCGCCATCGCGTAAGACCTCTGCCCGGAGTAAGCCCAGCGCGGCACTCCGGTCTGCTCCGATGCGGACTTGATAAGAGACAAAATCTTTCACCATCACGCGCAGACGATCAGCCCCCTCTTCCGGCGAAATGGATTCCAAATCAGACCAATCCCTGCCCGGCAGGTCCATGGGCTCAATCTGCATCACCGCTTCGAGGTAGAGGTTCTCCTTGGTCCCGAAATGATGCCGAATACTGCCGTGGGTCGCGCCGGCTTCGGTAGCGATATCTCTTAAAGAGACACGGTCTTGCCCGCGTTCGGCGAACAACTGCAACGCCGCGTCGAGTAATCGACCCTTGAGCTCAGCATTGTCTGAATCCATCGGGATTGCCCAGAGAGAAGCCACTCGGGTGTTCAGAAAAACACCCTTAAATCGATCCACCTCATATGTTCCTGATCACACTGAGGCGACAGGAAAATTTGACTCCAAATTATATAACAGAGGCCGAGCCGCCGCAGAGACGCGGTCCGGCGGTCAGCCGTAGCGGGTTCTGTAAAACTAGGTTTGGCGCTACGAATCACCCTCAGGAATTGGAGAAGAGTCTTCGCTCCGCGTCGGGATGAAGCCCGGACCCCGCGGTTCGCGGACGCGCAGCCGTGTGTCCCCCACGATCAATCGCGCGTCGTGGCTGTTCATCAACCAGCCCACTGACCAATTGAATAGCACCCTCGCTCGGTTTCGGAAGCCCACAAGAAACGCGACGTGGACCCCGGCCCATAGCACCCACGCCAAAAAGCCCGCCACTTCACGGCCGCCGATCGCGGCGACCGCCTTGTTTTTACCGATGATCGCCATCGAGCCTTTATCGCGGTAAACAAAGGGAGACGATCGGGTGGGTGATGAACCACGCGCAATTTCTTCGCGGATGATCCGACCCGCATGCTTGCCCATCTGCATCGCTACTTGCGCTACCCCGGGGAGCGGCGAGTTGGCGTCCGCCGGGGTGAAAGACGCCGCGTCACCC
Organism: Planctomycetota bacterium; assembly: GCA_039199695.1. Lineage (GTDB taxonomy): Bacteria > Planctomycetota > Phycisphaerae > Phycisphaerales > Phycisphaeraceae > Algisphaera. The sequence goes on from JBCCST010000010.1 coordinate 16,626, forward strand.
AGAACGAAGATCTCGGGACGGTTTGGGATCGTAAGGTCGGAACCCACGATCGCACGCCCCGCACGATCAAGAGGCGTGCCGAGACTCTGAAGCAGCGGGCTCGCTTTGACTCCGGCCGCCCAGAAAATATTTTGCGCCGGGACAAATTCTTCATCAATATGCACGCCGTTTTCATCCAACGATGACACACGGCGGTTCAACTCGACCTCCACACCAAGCGATTCGAGATCACGCTTCGCACGGGCGGACAGAGCTTCGGGAAATCCGGCCAGCACCCGCGGGCCACCCTCAAACAAGACCACGCGGGCGGTTTTGGTGTCGATGTTGCGGTATTCTCGCGGCAGGGTTCGGCTGGCAATCGACTTGATCGCGCCAGCAAGTTCAACGCCGGTCGGACCACCACCGATCACCGCGAACGTGAGCGCGGCGCGGCGTGCGGCTTCGTCGGCCTCGTGTTCGGCCGACTCGAAGGCCAACAGCATCCTCCGCCGGATCTCGGTCGCGTCTTGGATCGTCTTGAGCCCCGGGGCGACCGACTCCCAATGGTCGTTACCGAAATAATCGTGCCGCACACCAACACACAAGACTAAATAATCGTACGGGACGGTACCTTCTTCGACCACGACCCGTCGTTGCTCGGCATCGATCCCCACCACATTAGCGAGTACCACCTGGCAGTCTGCTTTTTCGGCTAGCGCGGATCGGATCGGTGCACTGATGCTGGCCGGCGAGAGCGAAGCGGTCGCCACTTGGTACAACAACGGCTGGAATACGTGATGGTTCTGCCGATCCAAGAGAGCGACATCCGCATCAACCCCCCGAAGTTGCTTGGCCACGGCGAGACCCGCGAAGCCACCCCCAATAATGAGTACCCGTGGTCGATCCGACGACTTACCCTGTTCTCTTGTGATAGCTAGCCTCTCTCATTCATGCGGGAGCGAAGTTGCGCTTCATACCCAAGAAAGCCGAAAGTTTTATCGACCCACCGATTTGAACCTTGATCAAGATCAGGTTGAAGTATCGAAAGCGTATGGCCCCTGATTCACGATCTGTGTTGCGTCGATATTCGATCGCATCGGATCGCTCGTGCCGCAACAGCAATAAAGGCAGTACGTCTCGACCACACCGGCCCCGATTCAATTAGCCGCTATCGGAACAGAAAAACCACCTTTGGATTTTTCATCAAACCAACTTATCCAGTTGGATAATATTCGGCCGCTCGTGTTGTTGCAAGGCCATTGGGGGTCACATCTTTGCAGATGAGCGGGAGATAGAAAGGCTGTGAGTGATACCGGATGCAATCATCAACATTACGGCGGTCAACCTCACCATAGATCATCACCTTACGGCGAGGCGATCAACACCTGAGAACAAAAAAGAGTTCCCGTCTGGTTGACGAGAACTCTTGAAAGATCAGAGAGGGTGACCGGGGTCGAACCGGCAACATTCAGCTTGGAAGGCTGACGCTCTGCCAATTGAGCTACACCCTCGATGATGAGCAATACTCATTACCCCACAAGATGCTATCACAATAGTGAAAGCACGGCTAAGCGTCACCTTTGCGTTCGTGCTTACGGCAGATCTGACGAGTTAGCCTCAACGGGATCTATGTTTGGGCGTTATCCGGTCGGGCGGCTTGATTAATCGCCGTCATTATCAAGCCGCGACATCCGGCCGAGGTACACGCGGTTGGGGTCGACCGAGCCTTTGAAACCCTCGGCGTTGTTGAAATATTCGGTGTGGACGCCGATGCCGTCGGTGGCGGTTTGGGTGCTCCAGTAGCGGATGCCGACGCGGTTGCCCTCGTCGTCGGTTTCCCACGCCAGGAAGATGACGCTGTGGCCGGACTTGCCGCGCCAAAACTGAAGGAAGTCGCCCGCCTGAGCGTCGTCGTGTTCCACCGCATAGCCGATGCCGAGTTGTTCCAAAGCGTAGACGCATTGGGTCTCGGCCGAGACTTCATTCGTGCCGTACCACTGGCGCTGGAAGGTTTTGATTTCTTCAAACGATTTATCTCGGATCAGTCGGCTGCGTTTGGCGGCTTCCATGGCCACCGTGAACGTGATGCCCGAGCAGTAGGTGCCGTCGGCAGAGGTCTTCTTGAGGACGACTTTCCCTTGGTGCCGGATGGTGTGCGGCACGCCGGTGCTTTCCCATTCGTAGCCGCCGCCGGTGGGCATGCGGTCGATGAGCTTGAGGACCATCGAATTGACGGCGGCCTCGTCGGCGGCTGCCGGGGCGGCATTAATCGTCGCGGCCAAACAAAGAAGAACGCCGATTATCCATCGCCAAGGGCTGTTCTGCATATGGAACTCCTCGAGTAGTTGGAACAGATTGTAACCCGCTGGGTCGAGCTTCGGCCACGATTCAACCAACAATTTGGATTCGATGACTCTTCGCCAACCGCTATCGCCCGCTAAACTATGGGCTATGGCGATGGCTGAGTTGTTTGCCCGCACGATCGACCACTACCTCGAACCGATCCGGCCGTACCTGGCCGACTCGTCGGTGACCGAGGTGATGGTCAACGCGCCGGACGAGATATACGTCGAGCGCGACGGGCAACTCGTACTCACCGATGCTCGCTTCGACGACACCGAACGTTATGAAGCCGCCGTCAACAATATTCTGCAGTTCACCGGGAAATCGCTGGCCGACGAAGAAACCCTCGTCGACGCCCGGCTGCCGGACGGCTCACGCGTCCACGTGGCTAAGGCCCCTTGCGCGCGCCACGGCACCGTGATGAGCATCCGCAAGTTCAGCCGGATGATGCTCGATATCGATTGGCTAATCGAACTCGGCTCGCTGACGACCCAAGCCCGCGACTTCTTGAAGGTCGCGGTGGTCGCCGAGCAAAACGTGCTCGTCGCCGGCGGCACGAGTTCGGGCAAGACCTCGCTGCTCAACGCGATGTCGGCGTTCATCCCGTCGGGCGAGCGCCTGGTCGTCATCGAAGACTCCGCTGAGCTGCAGCTCCAGAAAGACCACTTGGTGTCGTTGGAATCCAAACCCGCCGACACGTTTGGCCGAGGCGCGATCGGCGTGCGCGACTTGTTCCGGTCTTCGCTCCGCCTCCGCCCCGACCGGATCATCATCGGCGAGGTCCGCGGCGGTGAAGCCCTCGACATGATCCAGGCCATGACGTCCGGCCACGGCGGGTCGATGGGCACGCTCCACGCCAACACCCCCGCCGACGCGCTCAACCGACTCGAAACCATGGCGCTCATGTCCAAAGTCGAGCTGCCGCTGCACGCGCTGCGTAGCCAAGTCAGTTCGGCGATCGACTTGGTCGTACAGATGTCCCGACAGATCGGCGGCCGGCGGCTGGTCACCCACATCAGCGAGGTCTTGCCTCTGGGCGACCATAACTATTACCAACTCCGCGATATCTTCACGATGAAACAAGTCGACGACGATGACGGAGGTAAGGCCATGTGGCTGACCTGGACCGGCCAAGAATCCGTGCTGGCCGGGCGACTTGATGCCGATCAACAAGCGGCCGCATCTCCGGCGGTTCGCGCGATCTTTGGTCTGGATTGAAGCTGCGGGTTCCGATAAGATGGAGAATATGGACGTTAGCCGTTTGTCCGCCGAGCCACCAACCGACTCATGCAAACACCGTATTTCGCGTATTTTACGGCGTTTTCGTCGAAAATGGCGTCGAGACGGTGAGCGCGGAGCTACCCTGTTGGAGTGGCTATTGCTGCTCGCGGCCGTCGCCCTGCCGAGTTACTTTATAATTCAGGTTGGCTTAGCGACGCTTTTTGCCCACTACCGTCTGGTCACCACAATCAACGGCCTGCCGCTGCCGTGACCCGTACGGGCTTACGCTCCACCCAACCACCCCGGCCTTTGAACCGGCCGACGCCCCACTACACGGGGCAATTCCCCACCGCCCCTTCGCCTCCGAGGCCTTTGTCATGAAGAAGAAGACCCTGACTCTGATTCGAACATCTCGGCGCATCCTAAAGACGCTCCATCGCGACGAACGCGGGGCCGAGGGCCTCGAGAAGCTTCTGATCGTGGCCGCCATCGTCTTGCCGCTGCTCGGGCTACTCATCCTCTTCCGCCAGTCGTTGGGTGACTGGGTCGTGGGTGAATGGGATGACGTCCGAGACTCGGCCGAGGGTGACCTGCCCGGCCCGTCCAACACGCCGTGACCACCGGATCGATTGAGCATGAGCATCACGGCAGATATTTCCGACGCGGGTGATGATTCTTGACCGCGACCCCGTGGATCATGTACGTCCTGCTGATCGGGGTGGTCATCGTAGCCGCGGTGACGGATCTCCGGACAACCTTGGTACCCAATCGGCTGACCTACCCCGCGATTCTCGCCGGGTTGATTATTTGGCCCGTGGCCGGGTTTATCGTCAAAGACGGAGGCTTGGCGATCGAATGGGGCCAAGCGTCTTGGCTCGGCATGCTCAGCGGGCTGATTCCCTTTGCGTTGTTGGTGATGACCGCCGGGCTGGGCGGGGGCGACATGAAACTCATGGCCGCGGTCGGGGCGTTGTCCGCCTCGTGGGAGGTGGTCCTGAGCACGACGATTTACGCGCTGGTCGTCTCTGTGTTCATGGCGGTGTTTGTCATGATCCGCAAAGGCGTGGTGAAGCAGACCCTCAGCCGAGTGTTTTCGGCGGCGCTCCTGGCCTCGGCTCGGGTGAAAACCGACCTGCCCAAAGACAGCCCGACGGTCGCGTTCGCCGCGGCGGTGGCGGTCGGCGCCGTCGTGGCCGGGGCCGAGCAAATGGTCGGCTGGGACTCGCCGTGGCGTGCATTCAGCCCGTAGGCCGGACCGCCGGCTTGCCTAAAACCCCAATGTGCAATAGCCCGCACGATTTACGCGTTTTGCGGGTAAAATAATGGACCCCATGCCCGACCCCGAAACCCCCGGCCCCGCCAACTCCGCCGTCACGACCTTGAGCCTCAAACCGGGCGATCAAGTCGATGCTTTTACCATCGTCGACACCATCGCGACGACCGGCTCGGCCGTGGTTTTCAAAGCCCACGACGCCTTGCTCGATCGCCACGTCGCGATCAAACAGATCATCCTCGGCCATGAAGATTCCGACGAAGCCCTGCGCAAACGCATCCGCGACGAAGCCGCGATCCACAAACGCGTTTCGACGTCGCAACCCAAACACCTGATCCAATTCATCGACGCCGTGGACGACCCGCGGGGGCTGATGCTCGTCGGCGAGTATTACCCGTCGACCTCGCTCGAAGACCTCTTGGCCAAGACCACCGCCCCGCTCGACGAACGCCAAGCGCTCGGCATCGTCGCAGCCACCGCCAAGGGCCTCGAAGCGATCCACGGCGCGGGCGTGGTCCACCGCGACCTCAAGCCGAGCAACATCCTGCTCGGCGAGGACGGCGGGCTGAAGATCTGCGACTTCGGCCTCTCGGCGTTGATCGAGTCGCAAGACTCGCTCTCGCTCGGCTCGGTCCGCTACATGGCCCCCGAGTTGCTCAAATCCGAGACCGCCGACGGACGCGCCGACCTCTACTCGCTGGGCATCATCGCCTACGAGATGCTCGCGGGGCGAGCGAACTTCGACGTGGCTTTCCGCAATGTGTTGCGTGACCAGCGCAACCAGGCGATGCGTTGGATGAAGTGGCACACCAACCTCCGCGTGTCCGCGCCGCTGCTCGACGACTACCTGCCCGATCTGCCGCCCCACCTGGTGCAACTCGTGGCCCGGATGATGGACAAGGACCAGGCCCGCCGCGTCGGCACCGCGGAGGACGTGATCGACGCCATCCGCCGACACTTCACCGGCGACGGCCCGGATACCGATCTGTCTCCGCGACGCAGCATCGACCACCCCGGCATGGGTCCCGCCACCACCAGCACCCCGGGCGACACCACGGAGTTGCCGAGCACGAGCAAACTCCCGCTGATGCTGGGGGGCTTCCTGCTGTTCTGGGTGGTAGTCTTCGGCGTGCTTTTCGTGATCAACGATCAGAAGAAAAAATCCGCCTACAACCAAAAACTGGCCGACGCCAACGCCTTGATCGACGAGGGCATTGATCGCTACGACGAAGGCGATTACAACGGGTCCCTCGAAAACTACCAAGCCGTGCTCGCGGTTTGGCCCGAAGAGAGCGAAGTCGCCCGGAATGCCCAACTCGGCGTCTGGAAAGCCCAGGGCCGTATCGCGTTTGCTGAGGCCCGATACGACGATGCGGTTGCCTTTTTCGAGCAATACAAAGACGGGGGTGGCAGTGCGGTGACCGTCGATACCCTGATCCTCGAAGCAAAAGACAACGAGGCTTTTGCCCAGATCGATCAGACGGTGCTCGAAGCGATCGAAACGGGCGAGTTCACCGAAGCGCAACAAACCGTCAAAGAAGCCCGCGAACAAAACTGGACCGACGGCCAAGTCGCTCGACTGGACGAACTCGACACGCTTATCGACGAACGCCGAGCCGAGGTACTGGCCGCCGAGCGCATCGCCGAGGCCCGGCGTCTGGTGGAGGCCGGCGACCGCCCCGCGGCCATCGAAGTTTTAGAAGATTTGGCCGGGTTGCCCGAAGAAGGCCAGACACTCCTGACCGAGTTACGGGCGGACGTGGCCTACGACAACGCGATCGCGGAAGGCGAAGAAGCCCTCCGCACCGGCCGACTCGGCGAAGCGGTAGACGCGTGGCGGGCGGCCTTGGCCCTCCGCCCCGACGAAGCACTCGAATCCCGGATCGCCCGCGTCGAGGCCCGCCGCCTGGTCGCGGAAGCCGCCAAGCTGTTCGACAACGGCGAGTTTGACGCCGCCGAAATCCGCATCGCCGCGGCGCTCGACCAAGACCCCGAAAACGTCGACGCGCTGCGTCTGCAGCAGCAGATCGCGGTCAAGACCGAGCTCGCCATCATCGAACGGCGAGGCGACGCGGCCCTGGCCGCCGGTAACCTGAGCGGCGCGATCACCGCTTATGAAGAAGGCCTGGGACTGGCCCCGGATTACCAGGCGCTGGTCCAAAAGCTCAACCGCGTGCGGGTACGCCAAAATCTCGATAGCGCCCGTGCCGCGATCAACGACGGCAAACTCGATCAGGCCGACGCTTTCCTGAAAGACGCCCAACTCATCGACCCGGACAACACCGACGTGGCCGAACTGTTGGCCACCCTCGATACGCAGCGCCGCTACCGGGACCTGATCACTCAGGCCGCCGAGGCCCGCGCCATCCCCGATTTCGGCCGGGCCAAGCGCCTCTACCGCGAGGCCAAAGAACTCGTGCCCGGCGACGAGATCGACAAGCTGATCGAACAACTCGACTTCGACAACTTCCTCGCTCAGGCCCGCGCTTTGATCGCCAAGGGCGAACTCGCCGCCGCCCGGGGCATGTTGCAACAGGCCCGCCGCATCGACTTCACCCCCGAACTTGCCAAGCTCCTCGAAGAAGCCGAGGGCACCCCGCCGGCCAGCAAGTAAGTCCGCCCGCCGGCCACGCTCGGCCACACCACCCCACCGCCCCGGAATACACCCACTCCGGATTCGCGTACGGAACACCATCCCCATGAGTCAGATGCCCGGTTCTCCCACCGTCCCTTTGCCCAAAAAGCCCGGCCAGGCCGGCGCGACCACACCCGGTGCTCCCCCGGCCAGTCCGAAGCTCGTGGGTTTGGCGCTACTGATCGCGTTGATCGCGGTGGTGTTGGTCAACCTCTATATCCTTGGCGTCAAAAAGGCGGCCGAGGAAGGCGAGTACCGGTTCTTCCGGCTGGTGGTCGCCAAAGACGTGGGACAAACTTTGGAACTCGAAGACGTCCGCCTCGTCGGCGTCCCCGAAAGTTTCCGCGATGCGTTCCGTGACGTTGTCGAACCCAACAGCCAGGGCCAGCCCCTGCGGTTGGGCGATCCGTTTACCCGCCGGGCCGAGGCGGGCGAGCCGCTGACCACGCGCATGTTCGACGACCTCACCGGCGACGCCTCCCGCCGGCTGATCACCGAAGGCTTCCGCGGCGTGTCGTTGCCGGTGGTGTCGAAGCTGCTCCCTGACCCGCTCAAGTCCGAAATGCGGGTGGACATCCTCGCCCCCGTCCGCACGACCGGCGGGCGGCAGGAAATCATGCCCGTGATGGAAAATGTCCGCGTGGTCAGCGTGGGCTCGCGCACGATCGTCGATGAACAATCCGGCGGCCGATCCGCGGGCAACTTCGAAACTCTCACGGTCGAAGTCCGCCCAGGTGAAGCGGTGCTGCTCGAAGAGATCACGCAAGAAGTCCAGAAGACCGGCGTGTACCGTGTCCTGCTGCGTTCCCCGGATGATCAACGCCCGACTTTCATCCCCGAAGGCGGGCTCAATCCCGATATCCTCGAACGCTACGGACTACAAGCCGCTTCGCGGTAGACGCCGCTTCGCGGCAGTGATGAGTACTCAGTGAACAGTAATGAGTACGAGTCGCCGACTAATCCCGAAAACTTGTACCTTCACTCGTCACTATTCACTGTGCACTCATCACTCTGACTTGAAATGCAATTCTGGCTCTACGACCACAGCAACAACCTCCGTCATACCCTCGAGGCCGAGGGCGACCCGATCAACATCGGGCGTGACGATGGCTGTGACATCGTGCTCAAGAGCGCCTTCGTCGCCCCGCGGCACGCCCGCATCTTGCGCAAGGGCAACCGCATGGTAGTCGAAGCGCTCAGTCAGGCCGGCACCCGCGTCGCCAACCGCGAGGTGCAAAAAGGCGCGCCGATGCTCGTGGACTTCGGCGACGAGATCCAGATCGGCCAGTTCACCATCGCCATCGTCGGCCGCAACGGCGAGGCCGTCGACACCCGCACCGCCGACGAAGATCGCCTGCAGGCCCGGCTGATGGAACTCGAACAAGAAGTCCACGCCGAGTTGCTCGAACGCATGAACCTCCGCGTCACGGGGAGCATCCGCAAGGACGACGACGCGTTCCTCAACCAAGTCCTCTTCCACCTCGACGAAGTGTTGGAGTCTCGCGTCAATGCGCTCGAGCCGGGCATGATCCGACTGGCCTGCATGCACCACCTGCACCGCCTGGTCACCGCGGAGGTGGTGCGGCAATGCCAGGGCAAAGTCCAGACCGAATACAAGTCCGGCGACGACCGCCTGCTCAACGCCGCGTTTGAAACGCAGATCACCGAACTGGTCACGTCGTTGGTCGACATGATGCCGTTGCTGTTCGACCCGTCGAGCGTCAGCGAAGACCTCGCGGTGGCCGAGGACTCTTTCGACGAGTTGTTCGAGAAGGAATACCCCACGCTCGACCGCGAGGTGACGCGGTACATCGTCCAACGCACCGTCGCCAAAGACATCCAGGACATCATGCTCGGCCTCGGCCCGCTGCAAGACCTCCTGGAGATGCCGTCGGTCAGCGAGATCATGGTCGTCGGCAAAGACCGCATCTACATCGAAAAGAACGGCATCATTCAGCCGACCACGCGAACGTTTTTCTCCGACGACGTGTTGCTGTCGATCATCGAACGCATCCTCGCGCCCGTCGGCCGACGCGTCGACACGTCAACACCGCTGGTCGACGCCCGCCTCGCCGACGGCAGCCGGGTCAACGTGGTGATCCACCCCTTGTCGCTGGTCGGGCCCTGCATGACCATCCGCAAGTTCGGCTGGGTGCCGTTCACCATGGACGACCTGGTCGAGCGCGGCGCGATGAGTTCCAACGTCGCGCGGTTCCTGCAGGGCTGCATCGTCGGCCGATCCAACATCGTCATCGCCGGCGGTACCGGCTCGGGCAAGACCACCCTGCTCAACGTCTTGGGCGCCTACGCCCGGCCCAACGAACGGATCATCACCGTCGAAGAGTCGGCCGAGCTCCAACTTCCCCAACCCCACGTCGTCAAACTCGAAGGCCGACCCGCCAACATCGAAGGAAAGGGGGCGTACAGCATCCGCGAACTCGTCCGCAACAGCCTGCGGATGCGCCCCGACCGCATCATCGTGGGCGAGGTCCGCGGCCCGGAGGCCATGGACATGCTCCAGGCCATGAACACCGGCCACGACGGCTCGCTCTCGACCGTCCACGCCAACAACCCCCACGACGCGATGAAACGACTCGAAGCGTTGGTACTCATGGCCGTGGAGATGCCCATGCGGGCGATCCGCGAACAGATCGTCACCGCCGTCGACCTCGTGGTTCAGGTCACCCGTTTCGCCTCCGGCCACCGCCGTGTCACCGCGATCTCCGAAGTGACCTCCATCGACCCCGAGACCGGCACCATCCGCCTCGAAGACATCTTCACCCTCAAAGACCCCAAGCAACCCACCCTCCGCCACACTGGCTACATCCCCACGTTCGCCGAAGAAATGGTCGAACGCGGCGACTTCGACGTGGACGTTTTTCTCTAAACCATGCACAACCCGCCGCTGTTCATCCTGCTCAACGTCTGCGTCTTTGCCGCCGCGTACCTGCTCGTGCGCCACGGCAAAGAACCCGCCGTACGTTTCCGAGAACGTCAGGAACTCGGCTACGACCGGGTGCTGCGTCGGCAGCTCATGATGGAGATCGAGCCCCGGCAGGCCTTCACGATGGCGATGTCGGGCATCGCGGTCGCGGTGGTTTTCGCGTTTCTCCTGACGTTTAACCTCTTCGTTGCGGTGGTGTGCGGCGCGATCGCGTATTTCATCCCGACGGTCGTGGTGCGGCACCTCGAATTCAAGCGCCGCAAGCAGCTGGAATCGCAACTGATCGACGGGCTCACCACGATCTCGGCCGGGGTCAAGGCCGGGTTGAACCTCGTACAATCGATGGAGATGCTCGTCGACAACCAGACCGGGCCGATCAAACAGGAGTTTGCCCAACTCCTCCGCGAGTATCAGATGGGTCGCGACCTCAACCAAGCGATGCAATCGGCGGCCAATCGGATCGGCTCACCGTTGTACCGCCTGACCTTCACCGCGATCGAAATGCACCGGCTGCGTGGCGGCGACACGGGTGAAAGCATGGACCGGCTCGCCGAGGCCGTCCGTGAAATCAAGAAACTCGAAGGCAAGCTCGACGCGATCACCGCGCAGAGCCGGTCGCAGGCCTCGATGATGGCGGTGATGCCGTTTGTGTTCATCTTCATCCTCTACATCATCGATCCCGCGGGGATTCAGCTGCTGTTTACCGAGACCATCGGTCGGGTGCTTCTGCTGATCGCCGCGGCCTTGATCCTCGGGGCGTTTCTGTGGATCCGGAAAATCATGGCGGTGGATATCTAAGCGATGAGCCTCGAGCAGTTGTTTATCTCGGCGATCGTGTTTGCGGGCGTGTTCCTACCGATCTACGCGATCTTCCGCTACCCGGTGCCCACCGCACCGCCGGTGAACCGGCGGATCGCCCGGGCGATGGGGGCCGATCGCGCCACGATCTTTGAGCAGCCGCTGCTCGCGCCGATCCTCAACTTTATCGTCGCGATCGCCAGCCGATTGAACCTGCCCAAAGTCCGGGCCGACATCCGACAAGACCTCGACGCGTCCGGAAACGCATCCGGCTACAGCGTCGAGCAGTATCTGAGCCTATGCGTATTGTCGGGGTTGACCGTAGCGTTGCTCGCGGGCTTCGGCGAGTTGTGGCTGGGCGGCGGGCTGCTCCTGATCGTGTTGCCGCTGGGGGCGGCGGGCGGGTTTTATGTGCCGTTGATCCTGCTGCACGGCGCACGCAACCGCCGGGTGATCCGTATTGCCAAGCAGTTGCCCTACACCCTTGATCTGATCGCGTTGGTGATGGCCGCTGGCTCGAGCTTCGGCGAAGCGGTCCAGACGCTGATCCGCGACAACCCCGAAGACGAACTCAACCAGGAACTCAAGATCGCGTTGTCGGAGATCGAGTACGGCTCGACCCGGGCGGCGGCGCTCAAAAACCTGGGCACGCGCATCCCGCTCGAAAGTCTCCGTAGCGTTATCGCCTCGGTCAACCAAAGCGAGAAGCTCGGCACGCCCATGGCCGCCGTCCTCAAAGTCCAGGCCGACATGCTGCGGGCGCATCGCGGCGTGATCGCCGAGAAAAAATCCGCCTCGGCCAGCCTGCGCATCCTCGTGCCGTCGATGATGATTATGATTTCGGTGGTGGTCATCGTGTTCGCGCCGATGATCATCCGCTACATCAAAGGCGACTTGTTTTGAATGCTCAACTCCTCGAAGTCACGATCACCGCCGGGCCGAGCGCCGGCCAGCGGATGCGGGTGAACCAGTCGCCGGCCAGCTTCGGCCGCGGGATGGACAACCCGCTGGTCATCGATCTGGCGACCGTGTCGCGGGTGCACGGCGAGCTGCGCTTTAAGGACGACCGCTGGGTGGTCGCCAACCTCTCCAAAAACGGCACGAAGCTTAACCACCGCTCAGTCGGCCGTAAGCCGCGGCCGCTGCGCGACGGCGACCACATCGTCGTCGGGAATCAACCCGTGATGTCGGTCGTGCTGCGCGAAGGCAACGGCGAGGGGCCAACGATCACGGAGGCCGCTGACGCGGCAGCAAATGACGTCGGCACCGCCAACGCGGCCCCGCCCCGGGCGGGGATGAGCCCACGGACCAAGCTGTGGCTGGCGATCATCGGGTTCTGGGTGGTGGTGTTCGGCGCGGCGTTTTTTGTGTCCAGCGGGGCCGACAACGGCGAGGCTCGGACCGGACCGGGCATTCCCATGTTGACCGACCGTCAGATCGCCGAAGCCATCCGGGCCCAACTTCCGGATCAGGAAGCCTCACCGCGCACGGCCGCGCAACACTTTGACGAGGCCGAGGCGTACTACGGCCTGATCAACGCCGACCCGCAAAACGCCTTCCGCGCGCTCTACGCCTACAAAACCGCCTTGTCCTACGCCTACGGCGATCGTTTCACCGACGACCGCGACGACTGGGGCGGTAAACCGGCGGCCGATCTCGCCATCGCTCAGAAACGCTACGGCGAACTCGAAGCCCAGCTGATCGCTGACGTCCAACGTCTCTACAAAGATGCCCACGGCAAACTTATGGACCGGCGCTACAGCGAGGCTAGACTAGGGTTTGATAAAGTCTTTCGTCTATACAACGACCCGCAGAGCCCAATCTACCGCAACGCCCTGAAACAACGCGACCTCGCCCGGCAACGCCAAGACAACTGAGTTTATGCACCGCTCTGATCTTTGCCTTTCTCGATACCCCCAAGAAGCGACTCCCGATGAACCGCCCCGCCACCGTAACCACCTCTGCCGCCGCTCCCGACGCAACCTCCGTGCCCGACACCGAGGGACACTTCGGCGCCTTCGGCGGCAGCTTCATCCCCGAGACGCTACATAAAGCCGTCGCCGAGCTCGGCGAGGTGTACGCCGTCGCGAAGGACGATCCTGCTTTTCAACAGCAGATGACGGAACTCAACCGTGACTACATCGGCCGGGCCACGCCGCTGCAGTTCGCGCCACGCCTGACCGAAAAGGCTGGCGGCGCGCAAATCTGGATCAAGCGCGAAGACTTGGCCCACACCGGGGCGCACAAGATCAACAACGCTATCGGTCAGTGTCTGCTGACGATCCGCATGGGCAAGCATCGCATCATCGCCGAGACCGGGGCCGGCCAGCACGGCGTCGCCACCGCCACCGCCGCCGCGAAGTTCGGCCTCGACTGCGAAGTCTTCATGGGCACCGAAGACATGCGCCGCCAACGCCCCAACGTACTGCGGATGCGGCTCATGGGAGCCAAAGTCACCGGCGTCGAATCGGGCAGCAAGACCCTCAAGGACGCGACCAACGCCGCGATGCGCGACTGGATGGCCACCAGCGAAAACACCCACTACACCATCGGGAGCGTCGTCGGACCCCACCCCTTCCCGATGATCGTACGCGACTTCCAATCGGTCATCGGCAAGGAAACCTATGGCCAATGCCTCGACCAGCTCGGCCGACTGCCGGATTGCATCACCGCGTGCGTCGGCGGCGGGTCGAACGCCGCGGGCATGTTCCACCCCTTCGCCACGAACCCCGACGCCCAAGACGTCAAACTCGTCGGCGTCGAGCCCGGCGGCGTCGGCACCGAGTTTGGCAAGCACGCTGCTTCGCTTTCCTACGGCGAACCGGGCGTCCTGCACGGCTCGCTCTCCTACGTCCTCCAAGACCACGACGGCCAAACCGCGCCGGTCCATTCGGTCTCCGCGGGCCTGGATTACCCGGGCGTCGGCCCCGAACACGCTTACTGGAAAGACTCGGGCCGGGTGACCTACGCCAGCGTGACGGATACCGAAGCCCTCGACGCTTTCCAACTCATGTCCAAGCTCGAAGGCATCCTGCCCGCGCTCGAATGCAGCCACGCCATGGCCCACACGCTCAAACTTGCGGCCGACATGCCGAAGGATCAGATCATCGTGATGAACCTCAGCGGCCGCGGCGATAAAGACCTCGACGAGGTCGTCCGCGTCCTGAAGATGTGATCACAACAGCAAACTCGGTAGAGATGTTTAGAGTTCGGCGCGAGAAACAGCCAGCCTTGCTTTACCGTTCTGACCACTCCTCGTACCCCCCGTCGTATAACGCCACCTCGTAACCCAGATGCTTCAAGATCACCCAAGCCATAGAGGCGTGGATACCCGCGGTGTCGTAGATGATCAACGACCGATCGGGATCAAGCCCCGCGTCCACCAGTAACCGACGGATTTCGGCTTCCGGCTTCATCCAAGGCGGGTTGTGGCCAGCCAGTACGGAGTCCCAAGGGAAATTAATGGCACCTTCAATTCGGCCACGCTTTTCGACCCCGGCGGACCGCCGCTCGCCGCTGAACTGCGAAGCGGGACGGACGTCCACCACGAAAGGTCCGTTTTCATCCGCCAAGGCTTTCTCGACGTCGGCCGCCGTGGCCAACACGCCCGGCTGGATGGAAGCGCTCCACGAAGTCGGCTCGGCTGGAGCGGACAACTCGGTGGTGGCGGGTAACCCACGGGCTTTCCAGCCCTTCATCTGGCCGTCGAGTAAATACATCTCGGCGTTGAGACCAAAGTACTCCAACATCAGATAAACCCGCGCCGCGAACACGCCCGAGGAATCGCCCAGCAGAACAACCGTGGACGAATCGTCGATACCCAGCGACCGCACCAGCGCCTCGGCTTGGGCAGGCGGTGGCATCTCCACGTGCAGGTCTTGACCGATGAAAAGATCAAGAAACTCGGCGTACCGTGCACCGGGTAGGTGCGCCCGGCGGTAAGTACCATCGCCGTGGCCGACATGGACGAGGACCAGCCCCGGGTCATCAAGCCGGTTGAGGAGTTCATCGGGCGAAATGATCCGACTTGGGTTGATACGTTCGGCTTCGATGATTGGCGGGGCTTCAGCCGGGGCGGCTGATTCTTGCACCACGCTCTGACACCCAGCCAGAATCATGACAACAGCGCAACTGGTTAACCTAGCAAGCCGATGCCGCCAAGCAGAAATCTCGCCGAGGAAAGCTAGGCGGTCAGAAGTGTTGAAGGACAAAACGCTCATCGCGTCAGTGTAGCCCAACTCAAGCCGAGCGCGGACGACGCAGCATCACCAAGCCACCCAGTGCGATAAGGCCCGCCGTGGCGGGCTCGGGGATGAACGTCACGGCGGCTTGTCCGGGCAGCGTGTTGCCGAAGTTGTCGGCCCACACGGTGTAGTCCGCCGCGTCGATCACGCCGTTGCCGTTGCCGTCGGCTTCCAAGTCGACCATCGAGCCGAAGTTGTCGGCCCACACGGTGTAGTCCGCCGCGTTGACCTCGCCGTCGCCGTTGTAATCGCCCAGGAGGACGGAAGGCCAATCGAGTTCCATCGTGAAGAATGCGCGGTTGGTCCCGCCGGTGACGTTGGTGCGTGCCTGTAAAGCGAGGGTCGCCGATTCGTTGGCGTCGCGGTCGGACAACGCGATTCCGCCGGTTAGGTCGAAGAGGCTTCCGTTGTCGGTTGAGTCTCCGGGGGCGAGCACGGTGTTGCCGTTGACGATGATCGACTCGTCATAGATGAACGCGACATCGCCCTGATTGTTGATGGTCACGCTCGTAATGGACTCGCTGGGCGAGAGGTTGCGAAATACTTCTTGCCCATTGATCAGCAGCAACTCGGAGTAGTCTGGGTCATCACCGTCGTTCTGGAATTCGGGGTTGCCGATTTCGATCACCACCGCGTAGTCGCCCGAGTCGTTGACATCAAAACTCCCGAGATCGCGGATCCTGACCGGGTCACCCCCGCCCCCGACTTCGTTGGCGTAAACCTCGTCGTCTTGGATGAGCGTGCCCGCGGACGTGGTTAGGAAAGAATTGTTAAGCACCAGCCCTCTAGTGATCCCGTTAGGCTCGGCTACACTCGGATCAGGGTCGAGGTTGATCTGGATGTTGATATTGGGGTCGACGTCCACTTCCGTGATGTAGTTCGAGCCGGAATCGGAGACCCGTACCGCGCCCAACGGCTGAATATCCAAATCACTGGAACCTGAGGGCTGGATCTCGGCTGGCCCCAGCACCAAATCCGAACCGATGGGGTTGGTCAGTGTGTCTCCCGACTTCAACAGGGTGCTGTAGTCACCGGTTTGGCTGTCGTAGCGGAAGATCGCCTGATCGATCACGGCACCGGTCCGCCCGTCGAGCGGCGATCCCGGGGCCGAACCGGTGAGCGTCTCGCTGGTGGTAAACGTCCCGAGAAAGAACACGTCGCCATCCTCGGCGATATCAACGAAACGTAAGCCGGACGTGCCGTCGTCGAACTGGGCTCCCGTGTTCACCCCGGCCGAGAGCGGGACCGCGGTGCTCTCGGCGACCAGCAGGGTGTCATCGAGGAAGATACCGTCGGGTTCAAACTGAGCCCCCGTCGAGAGCTTTGCGCTGTAGCCCAGTTGACCGGCGGCGTTCAAACGCCCCGAGCCCAACGCGGTCGTCGTGGTGGTGCCGGTGCCCTCGGCCAGCACGACCCCCGGGCTGGCGGGGTCGCCGCCGTAAAAACGGTCGGTGCGGACCGTTTCAAAATTCGTGAAATCGAAGAAAGTCGTGCTTGCCCGGGCCACCACCTGTCCGTCGGATGAGATCGACGGCGTACCTGCCAACGATGAAACACTGGCCTCGGGGAACGAATCATCGTCGCCGATCAAACGGATCGGCGTCGTTGACGAATCGGGGCCGGGGTTTAAGTACTGGGCACCAGCCGATCCAGCCAAGATATATCCGACTGCTGCCGCGACTAAACACAAAGCTGCCGAGTGCCGACACTTTAAGAAGTTAAAACCAACCATCTTTCTCAATCCGTGTGCTTATAAACGCTCGCTTGGCGTCCAACGAGGCATGGATTAGACGTCACCAATCTCTTGCCAACTACCCAAACTTATATAACATAGGAGCTTGCCCTGGAACCTGCAAGCCTAAAACATAAGTGATTACGAGTATAGACTACGGGGTGGTGGCCCACATATATGCCCATCCATTGAGGTTTGATGTTGATGTACCCCTCCGCTTTCCGCTTAAATCGAAATCCCTCTTCAGCGTTCACTCTGATCGAACTGCTCGTGGTCATTAGCATCATCGCCCTGCTGATCGGTATCCTCCTGCCCGCACTCGGAAAGGCTCGCGCCAGCGGCCGTCAAATCGCCTGCCTCGCCAACGTTCGCAGCATCTTTCAGGGCGGAGCGACCTACGCCACTGACTACAAAGGCTTCTTACCCCACGGCAATCAAGTCGGCTACCACGCCTACCACATCGCACCGGGCCAAGCCTTTCCCACTTCGACCCACCAGACTGGCTTAGCGAACGGCACAATCAATGCAATGGGCGTAGCTGCGGCGCTTGAAAAAGGGGACCATATGGTGGGCTCAGGCCCGGCATGGATATGCCCCTCGGCCATCCCCGAAATGCAGGATTACGGCAATACATACCTAGTTAGGCCATCATTCGCCCCGAATGATCCTTCGTTAGGCACCGACGAACAATGGAAAAATATCGCGGCTACACCTTATGACGAAATGGAATTCAGATACAGGCAAGACGCCGGCGCAGACGTGAAAGTCTGGTACGTTCAAGACAACCGCAATACGGCAGCAGCTCCGGCGATTGATCAAGCCACACTGGATGCCAATGCTAATAATCCTACATGGTCTGGTTTTGGACCTTTCGGTGGACCTGGCCCATTCGCTGGTTTCGATCCGGTTAATGAGCCGCATGCAATCGGGCAACTCACTAATTTTGATTCATTAAACGCAGCCTTCATGGATGGTTCAGCGGCGTTACGTGGTAATGTGAGAAATTTCCAATAAATTTAACTCTGCTGTCGAGGTCTTGTTCATGAATCGCGACGGTTTATTTTGTGTGGGAAGTTTGACCCTGATCGCAGTGACTTTTCTGGTCAACGCCAATCTCACCGATGGGGCAAGCTCGGCTGAGTCTAAGGCCGAACTTGGCCCTACGGCCCTTCGCACCGCCTACTCCAAGCCCCCCGCCGAGTGGCCGGCGATGATTGTGGATGAGGGCGTTGACGCCGTCGAGTTGGGCCTGCTGCCCGATGTAGAGTTCCCCGACGACAACCCGTACACCAAGGAAAAAGCCGAACTCGGGCGTCAGCTGTTCTACGACCCCCGGTTATCGGCCAGCGGGGAGATGGCGTGCGCTTCGTGTCACGACCCGGACCTCGGCTGGGCCGACGGGCGGACCGTGTCGTTCGGCCGACAACGCCTGGAACTGCATCGCAATGCGCCCACCGCGATGAACTCCGGGCACACGGACGTCCTGTTTTGGGACGGCCGGGCCGACTCGCTGGAGGACCTGACGCTCAAGGTCATCGAAAACGAAGACGAGATGCACGGCGTCGGCGAAGAGGTCGCGAAAATCATCAACGACATCCCCGAATACCGCGAACAAGTCAAGGCCGTGTTCGGCGAAGACGAAGTCACCATCAACGCGATCACCAAGTCCGTCGCGACCTTCATCCGTACGATCAACGGCGGCCGCAGCGACTTCGATCGCTTCCTCAAAGGCCGGCCCGACGCGTTGTCCGACGCGGCGCTGCGCGGCCTGCACCTGTTCCGTACCAAAGCGTTGTGCATGAACTGTCACCACGGCCCGACGCTGTCGGACAACCTCCTGCACGCCACCGGCCTATCACTCTACGGCACGCTCCGCGAGGACCTCGGGGCCTATCACGTCACCGGCGACCCCGATGACTCTGGCAAGTTCAAGACACCGCCGTTGCGGCACGTATCCCGCACCGGGCCGTACATGCACCACGGGCTGTTTGAGTCTCTGCTGGTGACCGTGCGGGCGTACAACGGCGGGATGATCGAGCCGCGGCCGAAGAAAGACCGGCCCAACGATCCGCTGTTGCCGAAGAACTCGCACCTGCTGCACGAACTAAACCTGACCGATTCGGAGCTACACGACCTCGTAGCGTTCCTCGAGTCCTTAGAAGAACCCCACCGCCGGGTGCTGCCGCCGAAGCTGCCGCCGTTTACGGAGTGATTCGGCTCAGGGCCGTTGTAATTAAACAAGCCTAGCGAATACTGGCCTCACGGCGTCGCGCGTCTACGTTTAGCGGGTGACGCGAAGCGTCCCGCGTTTGCTCTTCACGCGTCACGGAAAGATCGCGTCGAGGATCGGCTGCCGCCAGATCATCACGACGAGCGTTGCCCCGCAGAGATACGGGCCGTACGGGATGACGCGGACTTTGCCCTTGACCAGCGCCGCGACGCCGGCCGTGACCACAGCCGCGATGATGCCGAAGAACGGGGCGATGAAGAACGCCAGCGTCGTGTCCCGCCAGCCGATCACCGCGCCAACCGCGGCCATCAGGTGGACATCACCCAGCCCCATCGCTTCCTTACCGAAGCCCAGCGTGCCGAGGACGCGGGTGGCCCAGACGATCCCGCCGCCGGCGAGGTAGCCCAGCAACACGCCGCCAATGGCCTGCCAAAGCGGGTCGCGGACGACCTCGCCCTCGGCCGTGGCTTCCGCGGCGAAGACGAATTGATCAAGCACGAAACCAACCCCGGCCCCCACGAGTGGAAAGATCAGGAACAGGAGTTCCTTACCGATCTCACGCCGCGGGTGCGGGTGGACCAAGATGAGATTCGGGTCGTCGGGGTCCGCGCCCTCCGGCAACGGGATTTCCTCGGCGAAACTCAATGGCAAGATTTTCATCTGCAGCAATATGATCGCCACGATCAGCCCCGCCGTGCCGCCGATCGCCAAGCCGATTTGGTCGGTTACCGGGATGAGCATGTCGTAAGACTGCCCCACCGCTAACAACTCTGCGGGCACCCAACCCATCGCCACCGAGCCCGGCAACACCAGGATCGCCACGCCCGCCGCAATCCACGTCAGGCTCAAAGGGATGATGTAGAGCTTCGCGTCGATCATCGTCGCCGCGATCATGCACGACAACAGCACGAGGTGAACCGCCAAAACGGGCCAGGTGTCGACTAACTCCGATCCCGCGAACGGCATCCGCAGATCGGTGAAGTAGTACGCATACGTCAACCCGAAAAACAGGAGCGCCGTTGCCGATTCGACCAGCGGATACTGGACGCTGATCTTCATTTTGCAGTTGCGGCACTTGCCTTTGAGCCACAGCCACCCCAGCACCGGCACGTTGTCGTACGCCGCCAACTTCTTCTCGCACCCCGGGCAACGCGACGGCGGCGAGATCACGCTCAGCCCCGCCGGCACGCGGTAGATCACGACGTTGAGAAAACTCCCCACGCATGCGCCCCAGACGGTCAGCAGAATGAGGGCGAAAACTTCAATGGGCATCGGGAAAATTTCGGACTTGAGATTTCAGATTTCGGAGAAAGTCGACCTTGGTCTATCGGCAAGCTCGGGGCCCGAACCGAAATCCACAATCCCAAATCCGAAATCGAGAGTTCAATCGGCCTCGATGGCTTAATCAGATTCCGATATGGATTGATCCTCGGTCAACTCCGCGATCTTCTTCTCGGCCGAATCCAAAATTGATCGGCAGCGTTGGATCAGCTTCGTGCCGTCTTCGTATCGCTTGAGCGCGTCTTCCAGGCCGATCTCGCCGGACTCGATCTGCTCGATCAGGCCCTCCAGTTGATCCACCGCTTGCTCAAAACTCGGAGCTTTTTTACTCATGCCGTCATTATCCCGATTCACGCGAAGAGTGTCGGCTCGCCGTCGGCGTTCTTCATCGGCTTAGCTCGTCGCGGCTTTCGCGTCGGCTTCGGTGGCTCACCGCCGTCCACCGTAGACATCACGCGGCCGTCGGCCAGTACCGTGGTCAGCCGACTTCCGGAATTGGCATCGGCCACGGAACGCAGCAGCTTACCGTCGTCGGCGAGGGTGTAGCTGTAACCGCGTTTGAGGACGTTGGTCGGGGCGACCGCGTCGAGCGTGCGGGCCATCGCTTCCAGCCGTTTACGATCGTCGGCCACCCGGCGGGGCAAGGCCGCGGTCAGTAGTTGCTCAAGTCCATCGACACGCTGCCGGGCCTGATCCACGAACCGCTGGGGGTTTTGAAACAGCGGATGGCGGGCCGCGGCGTCGAGGCGGTGGCGGGCGACCTCGGCGTGTCGCCGAAGGGCCAGCGTCATCCGCCGTTCGAGTTGTTCGACCTGTTGCTCCAGCACCGCCCGGTCGGGCACCAGGGTCATCGCGGCTTGCGTCGGCGTAGCGCAGCGCAGGTCCGCGACCAACTCGGCGACCGTCGTGTCCGTCTCGTGGCCGATCGCGGCGACGATCGGCAGCGTGCAGTCGTAGACCGCATCCGCCACGATCCGCTCGTTGAAGGCCCATAGGTCCTCAAGGCTGCCCCCGCCACGGGTCAGCAACACCGCGTCGATCCCGAGCTTGGCCCCGTATTCGGAAAGATGGTGCAAAGCAGCCGCGATCTGTGGGGCCGCGTCGTCGCCCTGCACCCGCACATCGACCAAGACCAGTTCGCAGCCCGCCCAACGTTGGCCGGCGGTGTTGATCACGTCCTGCAACGCCGCAGCCGACCGCGAAGTCACCACCGCGATCTTTCTCGGTACCCCCGGAAGTGGTTGCTTGTGATTAGGGTCGAAGTAACCCCGCCCGCGCAACTCTTCGATCATCGCCCGCAGCGCGAGTTCACGCGCGCCCTCGCCGACGGGGGCGAGTTGGTCGACGTAGAGCTGCACGCTGCCCTGGGCATCGTAGAAATCGATCCGGCCGGTGGCGACGACCTCCATGCCGTCGCGAACGGGGAAGCCGACCTTGCGGGCCGCCGACGCGAACATCACCGCCCGGATCGAAGCGTCGTGGTCCTTGAGACTGAAAAACCAGTGGTTGCGGTCCGACAGGTTCGAGACCTCTCCGACCACGCGGACGCGGCTTGGCAAGTTCTGGGTCAACGCGGATTTGATGCGATCGGCCAACTCGGCGACCGACCACGGCGTATCGTCGCAGGGCGAAGTCTCGGGCGATTCGGAAAACAGGGCCATCACATTAGTTTAGACCGTCGGCAAATCGCGCGTCAGCGTGACGCCATTGCCATGGCCCGCTTCACCGTCGGGGAAGACCGCGACGCCGTCGGGGCCGACCTTCACGCCGTCGGCGATGTCCTCGGCCAGAAGCAGGGCACCGTCCATGTCCACGTAGTCCAGCAGCGGCAAGAGTTGGCCGATCGCGCTAATGCCGACGGTGGTTTCGGTCATGCAGCCGATCATGACCTTCATGTCGAGTTCTCGCGCTCGCGCGATCATGCGTCGGGCGGGGGTCATGCCGCCGCATTTGGTGAGTTTGATGTTGATGCCGTGGAAGCAGCCGGCACAGGCTTCGACGTCGGCTTCGGTGATGCAGGACTCGTCGGCCATGATGGGCAGGTCGCTGCCGAAGTAGACCGCTTCGTGCTCGCTGCACGGCAGGTCGCGTTTCAGAGGCTGTTCAATAAACTCGACGCCGAGTTGTTTAAGCGGGCCGGAGATGCGGATCGCTTCTTCCGCGGTCCACGCGGTGTTGGCATCGACGCGGAACGTGGCGTCGGTTTCTTTCCGCAAGCGCTCGACGAGGGCCAAGTCGGTCGCTAATGAACCGGTGCCGAGCTTGATTTTGTAGACCGGGAAATCGGGGAATTCTCGGAGCTTCTCGGCCATCACCTCGGGCTCGGCCATGCCGATGGTGTAGTCCGAAACCGGGCAGGTCGATCTATCGATGGAAAACAGTCTCCATGTCGGTTGCTGCTTCTGCTTTCCCACCAAATCGTAAGCCGCCTGATCGACCGCGCATCGAAGAAACGCAACGACGGCATCCGGCATAGAAATACCATCCGTCCGCCAACCAAGCGATGGCACTCGAGAGTTTTTACAACCACCCTCAATCCATTCAACCCGATCATACGCTTCGGCGATCCAAGTCTCATGACCCGGCTCACCCGCGATATCCATTTGCACCGCTTCAACCATGCCTTCTACCGTCACCCCAAAATAAGGGATCGCCGCGGCTTCGCCGTAGCCCGACAGACCCGTGTCGGGGTCGCTGAGTTCGACGATGAGGTTGTTCTGAACCGTCCGTGTGCCGTGGGCGATGGTCCAGGCGTGGCGGAGCGGGAGTTCGACGGGATGAAGTTTGAGTTCAAGGTGCGGCATGGAGCGTTACTTACCTAACTCCGCTTTGAGCGCCATGGTCGCCTCGGCCAACACCCGCGGGCCTTCGCGGTACACGTCGCACACCGGCAACTGCAACTCATCTTCAACCCGCTTGCGTTCGGCCTCGACCGCCGCGTCGTCTTTCAGCCGACGGCTGTTCATCGCGACGCCGATGAATTTGCAGGGTTGTTCGAGGTTGGCGACTTGCTCGTAAATCTTTTTGACCGCCGGCAGCGGGGTGAGCGGCAGGTGGGGGCGGCCGTGCATATGCGGACGCTCAGCCTCATAACACAGGATCAGGCCGTCGGGCAGCGTGCCGTGCAGGAGGCCGTAGGTCACGCTGGAGTAGCTGGGGTGGACCAGCGTCGCTTGGCCTTCGATGACGAGGATGTCGTGGTGTTGGTTGCGTTTGATCAGGCGTTCGGACGCGCCGTTGATGAAGTCGGCCACCACACAATCGATCGGAGCGCCGCCCGCGGTGGGGTCGTCGCGCTCTTCTGCGGTCATGGTCAAGGAGTTGTTGATTCCGGGGGCGACGAGGATGCCGGTTTGGCCGGTGGCGACGAACTTGGCGTCTTGGCCCAACGCCTGAAGGCCCAGCGCGACTTCGACCGAAGCGACCATCTTGCCGCAGGAGCAGTCTTGGCCCACCGCATGGATCTTCAAACAATCGGGACGCAGGTCGAGGCGGTCAGCGACCTCGTGTTCATCGTTCTTACGGACGTCCCGCAGCGTGGCCCCGCCTTCATCGGCTGCCGCGACAATCTCGGGATCGTCGACCAGAAACTGGTGCAAGCCCGCGGTGATGTTCACGCCACGTCGGGCCGCGTCGAGGACGACGCCTCGCATCGCGGCGGGCAACCGGCCGCCGGGCGGGGCGACGCCGATCACCAATTCGTCGATGCCCCGGGCCGCCTCGCCCAAGGCCTCGAGCGACGGCACGATGGGCGTGTCGCCCCCGAAGCCCAAAGCGTGCTGCGTGGTTTGTCCGGCGGTCTGCGTGTCGATCAGGGCCACCACTTCATCGCCGCGATACCGCAGCAGGCTGACGGCGGTTTTGGCCGACAGCGGGTTGGTCTGGCCCTCGGTCAGGATGGCGAGGTGTGGGGTCAAAGTGGGCTCCAGCAAAAATTTAAATTATAGAATAACAGTTTTATGTGACCCGCATGGCCGACGTTCTCGCGGCGCCATCCGCACGGTTTTTGTCTTGATCCGTCATGTGATTTGACTCTTTGGGACAAATGCCTAGGGTGTCTGCTCGTGCGCTGCCTGCGACGGCAGCCGAGGCCTTCGGCCTCCGCCTCTCACCCCATTTTTGGAGTACCAGAGCCATGGCTCTCAAGATCGGTATTAATGGTTTCGGACGTATCGGCCGCCTCGTCTTCCGCGCTGCGCAAGATACCCCCGGCGTCGAAGTGGTCGCCATCAACGACCTGTTCGACAACGACGCTTTGGCCTACCTGCTCAAGTACGACTCGGTCCACGGCCGCTTCGACGGCGAAGTCTCGTCCGACGACCAGAACCTCTACGTCAACGGCAAGACCATCCGCTCCACCGCCGAGCGCGACCCGGCCAACCTCAATTGGGGCGACGTCGGCGTCGACTACGTGGTTGATTCGACCGGCTTCTTCACCGACTACGACGGCTGCGCCAAGCACATCGCCGCCGGAGCCAAGCGGGCTGTGATCTCGGCTCCCACCAAGAGCCCCGACCAGGTGCCCACCATCGTCATGGGCGTCAACCACGACAGCCTCGACGCCTCGGCCAAGGTTGTCTCCAACGCGTCCTGCACCACCAACTGCCTCGCCCCGATCGCCAAGGTCATCAACGACGAGTTCGGCATCGCCAAGGGCCTGATGACCACCGTCCACGCCATCACCGCCACCCAGCCCACGCAAGACGGCCCGTCGAAAAAGGACTGGCGCGGCGGCCGGGCTGCGGGTGTGAACTGCATCCCCGCCAGCACCGGTGCGGCCAAGGCTGTGGGCCTCGCCCTGCCCGAGCTCAAGGGCAAGCTGACCGGCATGGCGTTCCGTATGCCGACCATCGATGTCTCGGTCGTTGACCTCACCGTCGTCACCGAAAAAGAAACCAGCTACCAGGCGATCTCCGACGCGATGAAGGCCGCCGCCGAAGGTTCGATGAAGGGCTTCCTGTCCTGGACCGACGACCAGGTTGTGTCCACCGACTTCATCCACGACCCCAGCAGTTCGACCTTCGATCACGGCGCGGGCATCGAGCTAGATTCGACCTTCTTCAAGGTCGTCTCGTGGTACGACAATGAATGGGGCTACAGCAACCGCGTCGTCGACCTGATGAAGTTCATGGCGACCCAGGACGGCATCAGCTAACCCTCGGAAAAAAGACATAACGTTTCCGACATTCAAACATGAAGCTAAAGCCCACGGATAGCCATCCGTGGGCTTTTTCTCGCTAACCTGAACCCATGTTGCGAACCACTCGAACCGCCCAAGCTCTGATCGATGCCGCGCGTGAGCTGTCGGAGGCCTGCGATCGGCTGACGTTTACGGATCCGGTAACCCACGTCTACAACCCGCTAGCTTACGCTTGGCCGATGCACGAGCAATACCTCACGCGTTTTGGCCGATCGCGCAAACGCATCCTGATGCTCGGCATGAACCCCGGGCCGTGGGGCATGGCCCAGACCGGGGTGCCGTTCGGCGAAATCGCTGCGGTCCGCGACTGGATGAAGATCAAGCCCGAGCTCAATCACCCCCCCACCGCCGAGACCGGCGGCCACCCCAAACGCCCGGTCCACGGCCTCGACTGCCCGCGGTCCGAAGTCTCGGGCCGACGCGTCTGGGAGTTGATGCAGCAACGCTTCGGCCCGCCCGAAGCGTTCTTCAAAGACCACTTCGTCACCAACTACTGCCCGCTGGTGTTCATGGAAGCCAGCGGCAAGAACCGCACCCCGGACAAACTCCCCGCAGCCGAACGTGAACCGCTTGAAGCCGCCTGTAACGCTCACCTGCAACGCGTGGTCGAGTTGCTTGGCCCGACGTACATCGTGGGCGTCGGCAAGTTCGCCGAACAAAAAGCCCGTACCGTCTTAGGCGAAGACCACAAAATCGAAATCACGACGATCCTGCACCCCAGCCCCGCGAGCCCGTTGGCGAATCGCGGTTGGGCGGAGCAGGCGACAAAGCAGCTCGTTGAGGCCGGGCTTTGGGACTAACTGGACTTCAATGTTGACCGCACCTGCTGACTAGCCAGTCAGCCAGGTATGGCGTTCGTCGGTTTACGCGTTGCCCGTGAGCTCACGCAACGCCAGCCCGATGTCGTCTTGCCGCATGAGGTGTTCCCCAACCAACACCCGGTGAACGTCCGCCTCGGCGAGGCGTTGGATGTCGTCGTGGGTGCGGATACCTGATTCGCTGACCAGGATGTCGGTGCTGGGCACTTCCTTGAGCAGTTCGAGCGTGTGGCCCACGTCCGTGGTCATAGTTTTGAGGTTGCGGTTGTTGATGCCAAGCAGTTGGTAGCCCGGGTGCGGAAACCCGACGTGCGATTTGACCTGAATCAACGATTCGTAGTCGTGGACCTCGACCAACGCGGTAAGCTTGAGTTCGGTCGCGAGGATCAGCAGGTCGATCATTTGGGCTTCGCCCAGGCACTCGGCAATCAGCAGCACCGCGTCGGCCCCGGCCGCGCGGGCCTCGTAGATCTGGTACGGATCGATGATGAAGTCTTTGCGCAGCACCGGCAGCGGGACGGCTTTCTTGATCTGAGCGATGTACTCCAGCTTGCCCTGGAAGTATTTCTCGTCGGTGAGGCAGGAGATCGCCGCGGCACCGTTTTCGTGATAAGTCCGGGCCACCGCGACGGGGTCGAAGTCGGCGCGGATCACCCCGGCCGAGGGGCTGGCTTTTTTGACCTCAGCGATCACGCGGAGACTGCCCTTGGGCCGGGTCACCGCCGCAAAAAAATTGCGGGGCGGGTCGGCGGCCGCCGCCGCGGCTTTCACCTCATCCAGCGGCCGGGCCCGCTGAGCGGCCTCGACTTCAAGGCGTTTGTATTCGACGATTTCGTTCAACATGTCACTCATGAGCCGCACAGGATACCGGATAGGCGCTAGCCGTTGGCCGTTAACCGCTAGCCCGCAACCGAATATCGGCCAGCAGCGTATCCCGCGAGATGGTTCGGGCTAACGGCGAACGGCTAGCGCCTAACGGCTCCGGCCCCATCGTGTATCTTGCAGCGATGGCCAAAGTCAAAACCCAATTCGTCTGCCGGAGCTGTGGCGCGATGTCGCCGCGGTGGATGGGCAGGTGCCCCGAGTGCGGCGAGTGGGACGGGCTCGAAGAGGTGAAGCAGGCGGGCAAGGGGGCTGGCCTCGACCCACACCGCGGCATCGCCCCGCCGACCGACGGTGACCACGCCGAGGCCAAACCGATCACGGCCGTGGTCGAGGGCGACGAGCAAGCGGCCGGACGGATCGCCACGGGGATCGGAGAGTTTGACCGCGTGCTCGGCGGGGCCGAGCCGCTCCGCGGCATCGTTCCAGGCAGCGCCACCATGCTCGGCGGCGACCCGGGGATCGGCAAATCCACGCTGATGCTGCAGGCGGCGATCGCGTTGGCCCGGCGGGGGCAGACGGTGTTGTACGTCACCAGCGAAGAGTCGGCCGGTCAACTCCGGCTGCGGGCCGAGCGTTTGGCCACCACCGAGCCCGACGGCAAGCCGACCGACGAAGGCTTACCGCAAGAACTGTTTGTGCTGGCCGACACCAATCTCGCCCGCATCGCGGACCAGGCCCGCAAGCTCAACCCGGTGCTGCTGGTGATCGACTCGATCCAAATGGTCTACAAGGGCGATCTGGCCGCAGCCCCCGGCAGCGTGACGCAGCTGCGGGCGTGCTGCCTCGAACTGGTCTACCACGCCAAGTCCACGGGCAGCGCGTTGATGCTCGTTGGCCACGTCACGAAACAGGGCGCGCTCGCGGGGCCACGGCTGCTCGAACACATGGTCGACACCGTGCTCTACTTCGAGGGCGACCGCTACCACAGCCACCGCGTGGTCCGCGGCGTCAAGAACCGTTTCGGCAGCACGCTCGAAGTCGGCTTGTTTGAGATGACCGACCGCGGGCTGCTCGAGGTGCAAGACGGCGCGGGCCTGCTCGCGGCCGAGTACCAGCCACGCAGCGGGAGCGTGGTCTGCCCGGTGTTGTCGGGCACGCGGTGCCTGCTCATCGAGATGCAAGCCTTGACCGCCACCGGTTTCCTCGGCTCGGCCAAGCGCAAGGTCTCCGGCCTGGACCGCTCCCGGCTCGACATGCTCATCGCGGTGCTCGAAAAACGTGGCGGGCTGCGGCTGGCCGATCAGGATGTGTTCGCGTCCAGCGTGGGCGGGATGCGCGTGGGCGAACCCGCGGCCGATCTTTCCTTGGCCTTGGCGATCGCGGGCGCCCACTTGGATCGGCAACTCGACCACGGCACATGTGCCGTCGGTGAACTCGGCCTGGGCGGCGAGGTCCGCAGCGTGCAGCAGGCCGAGCGACGGATCGTCGAGGCGGCCCGGATGGGTTTCAAACGGATTGTTTGCCCGGACGCCCGTTGGCCGAAGATCAAGGGAGCGGAATTGGTGCCGATCAAGACGCTGGACCACGCGCTCCAGCAGTTGAACTAACCCGGCGAGTCGCCGGAACGATCAGGGAAGACACGATGAGCCGACGGTGGGCATACGGCTGGGGGGCATGGCTGAGTTGCCTGCTGTGCGGCGGGGCGTTGGCCCAATTCGTCTCGGGCGATTGGGTCGAGCGCAGCGAGGCCCGCGTGCAGGAGCACCGCACCACGCCGGTCTCGTTTCTGGTGTTGGATGCCGAGGGGAAGCTTGCACCGAACGCCACCATCCGCCTCGAGCAACTTGAGCACGCCTTTCGGCTCGGTTTCATCGCCCACGGCGATCTGCCCGCGAAGTACAACGCCGAGGCTGAGGTGTGGCGGACGTTCAACGCGGTATCGCTCGAAAAGTTCACAACGTGGCGGCAGATGCAGCCGGACGGCCCCGAGTCGTTTTCACGCGATGCGGTCGACCGGGCGATCGCTGCCGCGCAATCGGTGGACTTGGAGGTGCGTTGGGGATCGCTGGCCTCGGCCGACACGTTTGACCTGCCGGACTGGGTGGTGCCGTTGCGTGGCGAAGCGTTGTTTGAAGCTTGGCGCGGCTATTCCGATCGGATCGCCGATGCCTACGGCCCGGAGTTGATCGACATAGACCTGGCCGAGGAAACCCTCGATCACGATCGGCTGAGCCCCGCGATGATCCGCCTGATTGCCCAGGATTGGCGAGCCGTGCGGCAAGACCTGCCGTCGCGATTGCGTTACGAACAAGTTTTGGCGGGCTCGCGGACGTTCGCGGCAATCGAAGCGATGGACGGCGTGCTCAAGCAGCGACTAGGAATTGAAGGCTTCACGATCGACCAGGCGTTTCCGCCCCGCGCTGTGGCCCAGGACCTCCTCGAACCCGCGGTTCAACGGCTGTCACGTTTTGGTCGGCCGATCGCGGTCGGCTCGCTGGAGATCGGCGGGGCCCACGCCATCGAAACCGCGGTCAACACCGAAACCGTACTCCGCACGCTCTTTGCTAACCCGATGATCACCGGCATCTACTTCTCGGGGCTGTCGCCCGACGAGGTCTCCGATCCCTCGGCCGCAGTGTTCGATGAACAAGGCGAACCCACCGCCGTCGGCCGAACGATCGATCGCCTGTTTCGAGAAACGTGGTGGACCGACACGACCCTGACCAGCGACAAGCTCGGAAAAGCTCAAGCCGAGGTCTATCGCGGCCGCTACCGCGTGACCGCGACGCTCCCCGACGGCAGCTCGGTAACCACGACGCTGTCGTTGCTGGAACAAGAAGTTGAGCCGAGTGAAATCATCTTGATGCCGGTCGCCGAGAGCGAATGACGAATCCTGCTCAGCGGTTACAACGCGGCTAATCGCTGGGCGCGGTCCTCGGCGATCAATGCTTCGATGAGATCATCCAACGCGCCGGACATGTGGGTTTGCAGGTTGAAGTTCCGACTCAGCCGATGGTCGACGACCATGTTGTCTTTCCAGCGGTAGGTCCGGACGCGCTCACTCCGGCCGCCGGTGCCGATCATCTGGCTGCGTTGGTCGGCGTACTCGGCGTCCTTCTGGGCCTGCATCCGTTCGTACACCCGGGCCCGCATCAGTTGCATCGCCTTTTGGCGGTTCTGAGCCTGGCTCTTGGATTCCTGCATCCGCACTTCGATGCCGGTGGGCTTGTGGATCATGTGCACGGCGGTGGCGACTTTGTTGACGTTCTGCCCGCCGGGGCCCTGCGCGGTCGTGACGTGGATCTCCAGATCGCTGTCGGGCAACTCGACCTCGACTTCTTCGGGCTCGGGCAACACGGCCACCGTCGCGGTGCTGGTGTGCACCCGGCCCTGGGTTTCGGTGGCCGGGACGCGCTTGACGCAATGGACCCCGCCCTCGTAGCCCAGGCCCTGCCAGACGCCTTCGCCGCGGACCGTGGCGGTGGCGGCGCGGAGACCGCCCTGCTCGCCTCCCGAAGCATCCAGGATTTCGAATTTCCAGCCGCGCGACTTGGCGAAGTGCTGATACACCTCAAAAAGCTCCCCGGCGAACAGCGCCGCCTCAGCCCCGCCCGTGCCGGCGCGGACTTCCAGGATCACCGAGCCGATCGCCGCGTCGTCGGCGGTCACCAGTTCGTTGCTGATCTCGTCCATCAGGGCCGCCGAGCGTTGACGCAGTACGGGCAACTCCGCCTCGGCCATCTCGACGAGTTCGGGGTCGCGTTCGTCGCCGGTCGTGTCGATGATCTGTTGCGCCTCGGCCGCCTCGGCTTCGAGTTGTTGAAGTTCACGATATTTGCCAACGATCCCCGACAAAGCTGAACGCTTGGTCCCCAAGACCCGGACTTGCTGGTGGTCCGCGACCACGGCCGGGTCGGCGAGTTGTTGTTCCAACTCATCGAACTGCCGGGTCACTTCGTCCAGCTTCTGCCGGATCGGGTCGTGGGGGGAAGGGGTCGAGGCCATCGGGGCAAGATACCACGAACAAAAACAGCAGGCCGTGCGTTAGCGTACGGCCTGCATCGAATATCAGGGATACCGATTCGGAGTCTGGTTCTACGCGGAACGACGCCGGGTCAAACAAACCAAAGCCAGCCCGCCGATCAAGGTTGGCGCCATGGGCTCGGGCACGATGGTGATGTCGATGTCGTCGAAGGTGAAGGGGTCGTCTTCAAGATTGACAAGCACCAGCGAAAAGCCGTTCTCGGCGTTGAAGGACGCGATGAACCCGTCGGGGATGACGCTGTCGCTGATCGAGTTGCTGTTCGATCCGACCGAGACGGTCGCGGTGGTATCGTCGGCGTCTCCGGTGATGGTGAAATCGACGACAAAGCTATCGGGGGCGGCTTGATTCGACACCGCGTTACCGTTTTCTTCGGGGGCGGTGAACGCGTCACCCGCGTTGGCGCTGGTCAATACCTGGGCGGTGCCCCCGGCACCGATCTCATCGACCTCGCCGCCGTAGCTGACGGTCCCGTCGGTGATCAGAAAGAGCGCTCCAAAATTCACCTCGCCGGTGAAGTCGAAGGTCAGGGTGCCGCTGATGGTGTAGTCGTCGGTCGCGGTCAACCCGCCAGCCGAGAGCAACGAGAAACTCTGTTGCGAGTTACCCGCGATGGTGCGGTTGCTGTCGGTGTAATCCACCAAAGTCGCGTGTGCCGTCGTGCCCCCCAAAACCGACAAGCCCAGAGCGATTTGAAACAAAGACAAAGTTAAATACCGCAAGTGCATCTCCTCAACCAAGATCGTGACGATCCAAAGTAATCGATCGACAACAAATTAAAGCGGAGATTCAGCCTGTCCGCAAGGGGGAAAACCTTACCTCCGCAAACAAAACAGCGTTCATCAAGATGCTTCTTGACGAACGCTTGGGGTTTTGCACACGAACGATCTAGCGGCTGCTTACTTCTTGCCGAAGTAGTTGCCCGCAAACTTCTTCTGGAACTTCTCGACCCGGCCCGCGGTGTCGACGAACTTCTGCTTGCCGGTGAAGAACGGGTGGCTCATGCTGGAGATGTCCACTTTCACGAGCGGATACTCGTTGCCGTCTTCCCACTTGATCGTTTCCTTGGAGGTCGCGGTCGAGCGGGTGATGAACATTTCGTCGGCCGAAACGTCGCGGAACACCACGGTGTGGTACTTGGGATGGATATCGTCTTTCATAGCAACTCGAGGGGTTGGTGTTTGAAAATAATCGGCTCAAAACCGCCCGGGGCCCACGGCCCGCCGCCCGATTTCGAGTCGGGTAATATACCCCGCTTTCCCACCTCACGCAACGCCCCACAAGAGACCCCGACCATTTCTGACGCTTCACCCCCGAGCCCAGCCCCCCAGACCCCGACACCGCCCGATATCTACCTCAACGGGCGGATGGTGCCCGCCGCCGAGGCCCGCGTCTCGGTCGCCGACGCGGGTTTCCAGCACGCGGTGGGCCTGTTTGAGACCTTTCAGGTGCACCAGGGCCGGCCATTCCGGCTGCAGCAGCACCTCGACCGCCTCGCCGGCTCAGCCCGCGAACTGGGGCTGGCCGACGAATTCCAGACCGCCCCGCTGGCCGAGGCCGTGCAAAAAACCATCGAGCACAACGGCCTGGTCCGGGCCCGGATGCGGCTGACGTTGACCGCCGGGACGCTGTCGATGCTCAACACCAGCCCCGACGGCCAGCCCGAGATCGAGGTGCAGCGTACCGTCGCCATCGTGCCCTCCGAGCCCACCGCCTACGCCCCGGAATACTTCACCCAGGGCATCACCGCGCTCATCCACGGCCCCGCCGCCAGCCCGTTCGACGACAACGCCGGGCACAAAACGCTCAACTACTGGTCGAGGCTCCGCTCGCTCCGCCGGGCCGCCGCCGCGGGAGCGGGCGAAGCCCTCTGGCTCAACATCACGAACCATCTGGCCTCCGGCGCGGTGAGTAACCTGCTGCTGGTTAAAGACGGCAAGTTGTTCACGCCGTTTGCTCGCGGCGAAGAAGTCCCCGAAGCCCTGCGGGCACCGGTACTGCCCGGCGTGACGCGGGCCGCGGTGATCGAGTTGGCGCACCAACGCAACATCGAAGTCGTGCGAAAGATGCTGACCGTCGAAGACCTGCTCGAAGCGGACGAGGTCATGCTGACGAATTCGGGATGGGGCGTGTTGCCGGTCACGAAGGTGGAACAACGCGAGATCGCCGACGGCAAAGCCGGGCCGATGAGTACGGCTCTGCGTGAAGGGCTGAACCAATTGTTCGTGGATGAAACGGCGGGCGCTTGACCGGTTTTTACCGTCGGCAGAACTTAGCGGCCTTCACCCTACCGGCGTTGCTCGCTGAACATCTCACGCATAAGTTGGTTCATCTGCGAATCGCCGTTGGCCACCCGATCGCTGATGTGTTCGCGAATCTTCTCGTCCCGCTCGGCCTGTTCTTCGGGGGTACGTTCGGGCTGTTGCCCCGGGCCACCGTCGGGGCCCTGCCCCGGCCTTCCCCGACGAAACGTGCCGATCATCGCGTCGCGTTCTTCGGGGGTCATCTCGGCCATCTGCACCAGCATCTGCCGCATCATCACGGTGCGGGCGTCGCGCATCGCTTCGCTGAGCTCTTCGTCTTCCGCGCGCAGCCGGCGACGCTCTTCGGGGTCCAGCGAGCCGTACTGCTCGCGGATCACGTCGTAGTACGGCTGCTTGGCTTCTTTCGATAACCGTTCAAACCGCGGCGATTCGATTACCGCTCGGGCCTCATCGATCGTCTCGGGCATCGCCGGCGGGGTAAAATACCACGAAGCTCCGCCCGCGATCGCCACGAGCAGGACGCCCCCGGCGATCACGCCGCTCCGCTTGAGCAGACGCTGTCGCCGCTCGGCCTTCACATCGACGTCTTGGACTTGGATCTTTCCGGGCATGGAATACTCCGCGGGTTGAGGCGTTGCTAGATTAGTTGACCACGATATCGACGTGGCCGTCGCCGAACAGGATATTGCGTTTGAAATGGCGTTTGGGGACCAACTGGGTTCCGCCGCCGACGAGATTGAACTCGGTACCCCCCTCTTCGCCGTCGAAGTCGCTGGCGACCTCGATCTGGGCGTCGGTCCAGCCCAGGCGTTCGATAAACCGGCGGTCGAGGATGTCGGCCATCGTCGTGCCCGCCACCGAAGGGCTGTAGACATAACTGATACCCGTCAGCGGAAACACCGTGTCGTCGTCCGGACAAAGGTAGATCGGGTTCGTGTCATCGGCCCCCACGTCCACATAGTTGCGTAGCACTTCATATAACGGCGGGTCACCGCTGATCGCGACAAACGGCTCGGGTATCGGCCGGGCCAACGGATAGACCTCGTCGTGATCGATTAAATAGCTGCTGAGCACCAAACCGATCTGACGCAGGTTGCTGGAGCAGGTGACGCGTTGGGCCGACTCGCGGGCCCCCGAGAGTGCGGGCAAGAGAATGCCGACCAAGATTGCGATGATGCCGATGACCAACAGCAGTTCGATCAACGAGAAACCGTGGCGAGCCAAGCGACGGCGTGTCGGCCGAGAGCCGGATGGATTGAGCAACATCATGCGAGGTTTCCGTGGCCGTTGGTCGTAAGCGATAAGGTGACTACACCGCGTTTACGCAGAACGATAGGCCAACGTTACAGATCGGGCCCGGAAATTAGTTGCCGCTCTGCTGCTGCTCGCGTTGCTGACGTCGTTCGTTGCGCATCTCGCTGCGGAGTTGGCTGTTCTGGGCGTTGCCGTTGGTCGCCCGTTCGTTGACGCGTTCGTTGCTCGGGCCGCGTCGTCCACCTTCGCCCCCGCCGCGGTTACCCTCACCCGAACCGTTATCCGCCCCGCCGCGGTTGCCCCCGCGTTCGCCGGCTTCGGGGCGTCCTTCACCGTTCTCCGGCGGACCGCTCCGATCACGCTCGCCGCCGCCGCGCTCCGCCCGACGGGCGGCACGCTCGGCTTCCATCTCGGCCATCATCGCGGCCCGTTCTTCGGGCGTCGCCAAGACGTAGGCCTTGGTAAACGCGTCCCGCTCGGCATCCCGCGACGCCCGCAACGCCTCGCGCATCTGTTCGTTCTCTTGCATCATGGCCCGCCGTTGATCGCGATCAAGCGAGCCAAACTGCTCGCGGATCACGTCGAGGTACGGCTGCTTCTGGGCCTTGCTCAACCGCTCATACCGGGGCGATTCAACCACCGCCCGGGCTTCATCGATCGTTTCGGGCATCGCTGGCGGGGTGAAATACCACGCCATCCCCGAGCCGCCCCCGAGGACCACGGCCGCGCCGAGCGTGATGGCGGCGGTCTTGAGGCGGCGTCGGCGACGCTCGGCTTTCACGTCGACTTCCTGGACGGTCATTCGTGCCATGAGTTTTCTCACTTTTGCTCTGCAAGATAAGGTTTACAAGGGGAGGTGGGGATCGTTTGGTTTTAGATGCCGGGCAGGTTGATATCGACGTGGCCGTCGGCGAAGAGCAGGTTCCGCTTGAAGTGGCGCTTGGGCACAAACAAGTCGCTGCCGTCTTCGAGGAAGAATACTGAGCCGCCTTCGTCGCTTTCTTCGCCGTCGAAGTCGCTGGCGATGCGGATGTAAGAGGCGTCCCAACCCATCCGCTCCACGAAGCCGCGCGACAATATCTCCGGCAGCGTCGTGCCGCCCGCCACGCTGGGTTCGTACTTGTAGCTCATCCCCGCCAACGGGTACACGGTATCGTCGTCGGGGCACTGGAAGACGCGGTTGGTTTCGGGGGCCTGGCCCACCTCGACGTAGTAGCTCAAGACTTTGTAGAGCGGGGCTTCGGTGCTGAGCGTTGGAAAAGGCGAGGGGATCGGCCGGGCGACGGGGAAGACGCCGTCGTAGTCCTGGGTGTAAGACTCCATGATGACGCCGATCTGGCGGAGGTTACTGGAGCAGGTCACCCGCTGGGCCGAACGGCGGGCCCCGGCCAACGCCGGAAGCAATATGCCGACGAGCAACGCGATGATGGCAATCACCACCAGCAATTCGATGATCGTGAAACCGCTGGGTTCGGGACGGGAGGCTGACCGGGGCATGTCGTGTTCCGGGATGGGATGAGGGATATCCAGCCGCTTGCCGCGGCTACATTCCAGCACAACGCCCCAACGGCCGACCTATTGCGTGTCCGCCGGCTCAAATTTCATCACCAGGTCAAAAAGCTCGGCCCCCAACGCTTCGCCGACGCCCAAATCCTTGATCATCGCCAGTTTGAGCGTATCGCAGGACAACTGGGCGTTGAAGTTGCTCTCGACCGCCCGGCCCATGCCCTCGAGTACTACCAGGTCGACGTCCGCCGCGTCCACCGCTGCGGCGAGCTCCGGGCTGATCCGCGACAGGTCGATCAGCGGCGCGTTGTTGCCGCTGGCGACGAGCGTCAACTGTTGCGTCGCAAGCGCGTCACGAACCAAAGGATCGAACTCGGCGATAGCCCGAACCAGTTCGCCCAACTCGGCGTGGGTCACGTCGTTCAACGAGGCCTGGGTATTCGCGGTCAGGATCACCGCGGTGCCGCGTTTGAGCAGCTCGCGGGCCAGGGGCAGCATGCCCAGCGTGACGTCCGGCCCGGCGTTATCGACAAACATGACCGCGGCGCGGTGCGGCGGGCCGTCGAGACGCTGGAACCAGGCATCCAACGCGTCGAACCGCCACGGCCGGGGCTTGAGCTTGGCCCGGACCGCGTGGAAATCGACGCGTTGGTCGGTGAACATCGCCACCGTCTCGGTCGCCCCGAGGTCGTAAATGTTGCCCGCGAAGACGCCCTGGATGACCGCCACGCGACGCCCGGATTCGGGCATCGCGTCGAGTTCCGTCAGCAACGCGGGCAGCAATCCCAAGGCGTGCTCGGTGTCGGTCTGTTTCGCCAACCGGTAGGCGTCGTCGATGTTGGCCGACCTTAAAGCCCGCTCCCGGGCGTAACAGATCTCAAGGATATCCAGTCGGCCGAAGGCGGCGGGATCGGCTTCGACGATGTCGAGATACGCGAGGAACCGGTCGCTCGCCTCGGCGATCGAACGCTCGACGGTCTCCACATCCTCGCCGCGGTCTTCGGCCTCGGCCCGATAGGCTTCCAGCAGCCCGCCGAAGTGGCTGCGAAACAAGCCCAGCCAATACGCCCGGCGTTCGGGGAGGTCGAGCAGGTCCCACTCGCAGGCTTGGTAATTTGCCGGGTCGGCCAGCATCGGGAAAACAGCCGTGTTGTCGGTGGATTGGACACTCATCGCCCAAGGGTAACAGACCGGGATGGACGCGAGGCCGAGCGGTCTTCTCGAACCGCAGGTTCACCGCGAATTCACAACGCGGCGAAGTTTTGTAAGATCCGCAGGCCCACCCGTTGCGACTTCTCGGGGTGGAATTGCGTGGCCCAGACGTTGTCCTGATGCAAGGCGGCACAAAACGGCGAGCCGTATTCGGCCGTCGCCGCAACGACAGCGTCGTCTTGCGGCACGCAGTAGTAGCCGTGCACAAAATAGACGTAGGCCTCGTCCTCCAACCCGGCGAAAAGCGGGCTGTCGTCGCGCGGCTCGAGCCGATTCCACCCCATGTGCGGGACCTTGAGACGCGGCCGACCCGGCCCCTGATCTTCCTCGAAACGCACCACCGTGCCCGGCACCACGCCCAACCCCGCGACCGGGTCGACCTCGGCGTCTTCGGTAGAGCTGTCCAGCAAGAGTTGCATGCCCATGCAGATGCCCAGCAGCGGCCGACCGCTGGCGATGAAGTCCTTGACCGGCTCCACAAAACCGCGATCGCTCAGCTGTTCCATCCCGTCCGCGAAGTTGCCGACGCCCGGCAGGATCAGCTTCTCGCAGCCGACTACTTCGTGAGGATCATCGACCACCACCGCCCGCGTGCCGCCTAATTGCTCGAACGCTTTTTGCACCGAGCGGAGGTTTCCCATGCCGTAGTCGAGGATGCCGATCATGATGCGTTTCGCGAGTCGGGGGATGCGGCGAACAAAAAAGAAGTCGAAGGCCCGTGGATGACCTTCGACTCCGCATTATTTCGAAAACGGTTCAAGCGGATTACTCACCCGCGAGGATAACCACGATCTCAACGCGTCGGCTGAGCTCTTTGGTTTCTTTGGCTTTCTGAGCGCCAAAGCCCGCGGCGTACATCAGCTCGGCGGGCAGGCCTTGGTCTTCGAGGTAACGATAGACCGCGGCGGAACGTTCGAGGCTGAGTTGGAGGTTGTCGTCCCAGCCCGACTTCTTGATCGGGTCGGTGTCGGTGTAGCCCTCGACACGGATGCGTCGGCCGGGGTATTCCGATTCGATGATGCTGGCGATGCTGGCCAACGTACTCTGCGACGCAGTGTTCAGCGCGACTTTGCCCGGGGCAAACAGCAGGTCGCCGGGGACGCTGACGGTCACAGCCTGGTCGGTCGCCGTGGCGGTCACGCCGCCGCCGACGTCGTCGAACGCGGTTTCGTCGCTCACCATGACCGCACCCGAAAGGTCGCTGCGGAGCGTCGCGTTTTCCATGTTGAGTGCGTCGTTGGCGCGACGCAGATCGTCGATCAGGTCCTGGGCTTCCTGGTTCTGGCTGAACAGAGCGTTGCGCTCATCGCGGAGACGTTTCATCTCCGGCCCGCAGCCGGTGGCCACGATGGCGAAGACCAAGAGTCCGACCCCGAAAAATTTGTTGGTGTGCTGACCGAGCATTGCCGTTCCTTTCGCCGTGGCGTGTTGAGGGAGTCCGTTCCGAATCCGCCCTTCCGGAGCGACAAGATAGCAAAATCCCCGCTCCCCGGCGACGCCCGCCGTCCCGAAAGCCCTGGGGTTCAAGCGATATAAATCGTGATGCCCGGTCCCGTTATCCCCAAAATCCGCGGCAGGAGACGCTAGGATACAGATTCTATAATTTATCTATCCGCCATGATCATCCGACCACGGCTCGGCGCTGCTCAGTGAAACCCCATGGATCATTCAACCCTCGCCCCGCCTGACACCCCTGCCGCCTTGGAATCCGCGTTGCGCGATGCGGTGCGGGGCGAGGTGTACGCCGACGCGGCGACGCGGGGCATCTACGCCACCGACGCCAGCCACTACCAGCAGCAGCCGCGGGTGGTGGTCGTGCCGTTGGATGAAGCCGACGTGGTCGCCGCCTTGCGGGTGGCGCATGAGCACAAAGTTCCCACCACGCCGCGTGGCGCCGCGACCGCCCTGTCGGGCCAGACCTTTGGGCCGGGCATGGTGTTGGACCTGTCGAAACATTTTACCGAGGTGTTGGAGGTCAACGCCGAAGAAGGCTGGGCCCGCGTCCAGCCGGGCGTGGTGCGCGATCGGCTGAACGCCCAACTCAAACCGTCGGGTTTGCACTTCGCCCCCGACCCCGCCACGTCGTCCCGGGCCACCGTCGGCGGGATGGTCGGCAACAACTCGTCGGGCACCCGCTCGATCGTCTACGGTAAAACCATCGACCACACCCTGTCCTGCCGGGTCGCGCTGGCCGACGGCACCGTGATCGATTGCGAGGCCACCGACGACGACACTTGGCAACGCAAAGCCGCGGGGGAAGGCGTGGAAAGTCCGCGCGAGGCCGAGGTGTACCGCGGGGTGCGCGACTTGGTCAACCGTTACCAAAACGACATCAACCAGGCGTTCCCGCGCGTGATGCGGCGGGTGTCGGGCTACAACCTCGATGAGTTTGTCGATGGGGCTGGTTACTGCGGGCCGATCGGGCCGCGGGCCGACGAAATCGAGGTCGGCCGTCATCGCGCCTGGAATCTGTCGAACTTGATCGTGGGCAGCGAAGGCACGCTGGGTGTCTTGCTGGAAATCAAGATCCGCCTCACGCCGTTGCCGCGAGCCACCGCCGTCTGCGTCGTACATTTCGACGACGACCTCGCGTCGCTCGCCCAGGTCCCCGCGATCAACACGCACGGCCCGTCGGCCGTCGAACTGCTCGACCGCAGCGTGCTCCGCGAAGCGAAGGTCAACCCCGCCACGAAAGACATGGCGTGGTGGATCGAGGGCGACCCCGCGGCGGTGCTGCTCACCGAGTTCTTCGGCGACACGCCGGAAGACGCGGCGAGCAAAGCGCAGAGCTTTGCCCGTGCGATGCAGACCCAGAACATCGGCTACGCCCACCCCGTGCTGGAAAGACCGGCGGCACAAAAAGACGCGTGGGAAACCCGCAAACTCGGGCTCGGCCTGATCTCCAACGTCAAAGGCCCCGTGAAGGGTCAAGCGTTTGTGGAAGACGCATGCGTGCCGGTCGAGGTGTTGGCCGAGTACATCGGCGGGCTGCAGGCCAAGTGTCGCGAGGTCGGCATCGAGTATTCGATGTACGCCCACGCCTCGGTCGGCGTGATCCACTTCCGCCCCGCCATCGACCTGCACCGTCAAGACCACCGCGACGCGATGCGCACGATCGCCGAGTACGCCTTCGAAGAAGTAAAAAGATACGGCGGCGTCTTCGCCGGCGAGCACGGCGACGGCTTTGTCCGCGGCGGCTTCATCCCCCGGACCTACGGCCCGGCCGTCTACGACGCCTTCGTCCAACTCAAAAACCTCTTCGATCCCCACAACCTGATGAACCCCGGCAAAATCATCGACAGCCCGTCGATGACCGACGCCGACCTCTTGCGTTACGGCAACCAGTACCGCGTCGCGGAGGTGCCTTCGCAATTCAAGTACCGGGATCAGGGCGGCTTCCGCTTGGCCGTCGAGCAGTGCAATGGCGTGGGAGCTTGCCGCAAACTCGGCAGCGGGACGATGTGTCCGTCGTACATGGCCACCATGGACGAGAAAGATACCACCCGCGGCCGGGCCAACGCGCTGCGGCTGGCCATGTCGGGGCAACTGAACAATAGCGGTTCCAGCGGCGAGGGGACGTTAACCGTCGAGGACATGACCACCGCCCTAGGCGGCGACGAGGTGCACGGCGTGCTCGATCTCTGCTTGTCCTGCAAAGCCTGCAAGACCGAATGCCCCAACGCGGTGGATATGTCCAAGCTCAAGGCCGAGGCGTTGCAGATGCGTCACGACCAGCAAGGCGTGCCGCTGGGTTACAAACTCATCGGCCGGATGCCGGACGTCTCGAAGTTCATGTTCGGCCCGATGGCTTGGGTCGGTAAGACGCTCGACAAATTGCCGCCCTACCGCGTGTTGTTCGAAAAACTGACGGGGATCGACCGCCGTCGGCCGCTGCCGCCGTTCGCGACCCGGCACCTCAAGTCGTTGCTTAAACGACGTGGAGTAACTTCGCCGGTGGCCGACGACGCGAAGACCGTCGTCCTGTTCAACGACACCTACACCAACACGATGGAGCCTCACCTCGGCGTCGTCGCGGTCGAACTCCTCGAAGGCTGTGGGTACCGGGTCATCCTCGCCAACGCGGGCTGCTGTCAACGCCCGCGGCTCTCCAAAGGTCTGGTGAAGGAAGCCAAGAAACTGGGGACAAAGACCATGGCCAATCTCGATGCCTTCGCCAAGCAGGGCCTGCCGATTGTTTGCTTGGAGCCGTCGTGTGCTTCGGCGCTCGCCGACGATCTACCGGATCTGATCGACGACGCCGAGTTGGGCCAGCGAGTGGCGAATCAAGTCAAAATGATCGATGTGTTTCTCGAAGCCGAGGGCGTCAAACTCCGCAGCAAACACCCCGACGTGTTGTTACACGGCCACTGCCACCAGAAGGCCCTGTTCGGCACCAAGGCCATTCACCAACTCGCCGCGACCATGCCCGACACCACCTGCGAAGAAGTCGACTCGGGCTGCTGCGGTATGGCTGGCTCGTTCGGCTACGAACACCACGACCTGTCCGAAAAGATAGGCGAAGACCGCCTGTTTACCGCCGTCCGCGAGGCGGTTAAAGACGGCAAGACCATTGTCGCCTGCGGCATCTCCTGCCGGCACCAACTGCACGACTTCCTTGACGTGAAAGCAAAGCACTGGGTCGAGACCGTTGAGGCGATGCCGACCAACGCGTCAGCTAACGGGTCAGCGGCCGATACTTGATCCGGTGCGGCTGGTCGGCGTCTTCGCCCTTGCGTTTGCGTAGGTCCGCGGCGTAGGCGGCGTAGTTGCCCTCAAAAAACTTCACTTGGCTGTCGCCCTCAAACGCGAGGATGTGGGTCGCCACGCGGTCGAGGAACCAGCGGTCGTGGCTGATGATCACGGCACAGCCGGGGAAGTTTTCCAGGGCCTCTTCCAGCGAGCGGATCGTGTTGACGTCCAGGTCGTTGGTCGGCTCGTCGAGCAGCAAGACGTTGAACTCGGTGGTGAGCATCCGGGCGAGGTTGACGCGGTTGCGCTGCCCCCCGGACAGCGAACCCACCAACTGCTGTTGGTCACTCCCCGAAAAATTGAAGCGGGCGACGTAAGCCCGGCTGTTCATCTCGAGGTCGCCGAGCTTGACGTTTTCCTTGCCGCCGCTGATCGACTGCCAGACCGAGTGGTCGTCTTCGAGGCTTTCTCGCATCTGCTCGACGTAGGCGAGTTTGACGGTTTCACCGAGTTCGAGGGTGCCGGCGTCGGGCGATTCCTGGCCGACGAGCATCTTGAACAGCGTGGTCTTGCCCGCACCGTTGGGGCCGATGATCCCGACGATGCCGCCGGGCGGGAGGTCGAAGCTGACGTCGTCGAGCAGGAGTTTGTCGCCGTAGGCTTTGGAGACGTTGCGGGCGGTGAGGACCTTGTCACCGAGGCGTGGGCCTGGGGCGAGGTAGATCTGCACGTCTTTGGCCCGCTTGCGGTGCTCGGCATCGTAGAGCGCTTCGAACCGCGCCACGCGGGCCTTGTTCTTCGCCTGGCGAGCGGCGGGGGATTTGCCGATCCACTCGGATTCGCGTTTGAGTTCCTTCGCCCGCTTCGCGTCGTGCTTGGCCTCGAGCTCGAGGCGTTTTTGTTTCTGTTCCAGCCAGGACGAGTAGTTGCCCTTCCAGGGGATGCCCTGGCCGTGGTCGAGCTCGAGCATCCAGCCCGCGACGTTGTCGAGGAAGTAGCGGTCGTGGGTCACCGCGATGACCGTGCCGGGGTACTGCTGGAGGTGCTTTTCCAGCCAGCCGATGCTCTGGGCGTCGAGGTGGTTCGTCGGTTCGTCGAGCAGCAACACGTCCGGCTGCTCCAGCAACAGCCGGCAGAGCGCGACCCGCCGTTTCTCGCCGCCCGACAACGGGCCGATCAGCGCATCCGAAGGCGGGCAACGCAGCGCATCCATCGCCATCTCCAGCTTGCTGTCGATCTCCCACGCCCCCATCGCGTCTAGCTTCTCCTGCACCACGCCCATGCGTTCGAGCCGCTTGTCCATTTCTTCCGGGGGCATCTCTTCGCCAAATTTCTCGTTGATCGCGTCGTACTCGGCCATCAACTCCGTCACAGGTTTCACCGCTTCGCGCACCACCTCGATAACCGTCTGGTCGTCCGGCAGCGGCGGCTCCTGCGGCAGGTAACCCACCGTCGTGCCCGGCTGCGCCTGAACCTCACCCTCAAAATCGGTATCGACCCCCGCGAGGATCCGCAGCAACGACGACTTACCTGCACCGTTCAGCCCGAGCACGCCGATCTTCGCGCCATAGTAGTACGACAGGCTAACGTCGTTGAAGACCACGTTGCGGTCGTAACGCTTGGTCACGCCCATCATGGAGTAGATGATTTTGGTTTCGTCGGTGGTGGACATGGTGGGCAGTGTACCCCCTCCCCCCGGAAGTGAGGTGAGGCAAGCAAGGTGCAATGGCGGGAAATAAAAAACCTCCGGCCGATGGGCCGAAGGTTTCGAGATCGGGGCGACAGGATTTGAACCTGCGACCTCCACACCCCCAGTATGGCGCGCTACCAAGCTGCGCTACGCCCCGAGAAACGGGATCGCCAATGGCGAACCGCAAAGGATACCAATTCTCGCCAAGCGACGCCAGCGGCCCCGGACCACGCCGAAATGCGTCAAAGCGAGCCTTTGGTCGAAGGAATATCGTTGTGGGTCACCGCGACGGCCATCCGCAGGGCCCGGCCGAACGCCTTGAACAACCCCTCGGCGATGTGGTGGTTGTTGTCGCCCCAGGGCACCTCGAGGTGCAAGTTCATCTTGGCGTTGTTCACCACCGCGTTGAAAAATTCTTTGACCAGTTGGACGTCGAACTGCCCGATCGACTCGCCGACGATGGCCGGCGGATCGATGCCGTAGCCGACCCAATCGACCTTGAACACGAACGCCGGCCGACCCGACAGGTCCAGGGCGGCGCGGGCGAGCGTTTCGTCCATCGGCACTGCGGCGTGGCCGTAGCGTTCGATGCCGCGTTTGTCGCCGAGGGCTTGATCGATGGCTTGGCCGAGCACGATGCCGACGTCTTCGACGGTGTGGTGGTCGTCGATGTAGGTGTCGCCGTCGCAGGTGACTTTCAGCGCAAGTCGGCCGTGCTTGGCGATGTGGGTGAGCATGTGGTCGAA
The DNA here is from genome assembly GCA_039199695.1 of Planctomycetota bacterium. Classification (GTDB taxonomy): domain Bacteria; phylum Planctomycetota; class Phycisphaerae; order Phycisphaerales; family Phycisphaeraceae; genus Algisphaera. Next base: position 61,552 of record JBCCST010000010.1, read on the forward strand.
GAAACCGACGCCGGTCTGGATGTCGTCGGGCTTTCCGGGGGAGCCGGTTTGGTCCAGATCGAGACTCAGCTTGATCTTGGTTTCGTTGGTGTCGCGTTGGAGGGAAGCGGATCGCGTCATGGGAGCACCGAGTCGAGGATGCGGAGGAGTTGGTCGTTTTGCGGCGGCGTGCCGACGGTGATGCGGAGTTTGTCGGTCAGCCGGGGCTTGCTGAAGTAACGGATGAGCACGTTGTTGTGCTTGAGGGCTTCGTAGAGCGCTTTGGCCTGTTCGTCGGGCGATTGTGTATCACTGCCGAGTACGGCCGCCAACACAAAATTGGTGTGGCTATCGCCGACCACAAAGCCGCGCTCACGGAGAGCCGCGGTGAGTCGGTTGCGCTCGGCGATAGTTCGATCCCAGGTGGACTGGGCGTAGGTTTGATCGCGCAACGCTGCGGTTGCGGCGGCCTGAGCGAGGATATCGGTGTTGTAAGAATCGCGGGCTTTGTCGAGGGTGTTGATGATCGCGGGGCTGGCTAATCCGTAGCCGAAGCGTAAGCCGGCCAACGAATAGCCTTTGCTCAGGCTGCGGAGGATGACCACGTTTTCGATGCCGTCTTGCAACAAGGGCAGCGCGTTGTGCGGCGCAAAATCGACGTAGGCCTCGTCGATGACCAGAATCCCCTCGAAATCCGCGGCGAGCTTGCGGAGCGTGTCGAGCGATTCGAGTTGCCCGGTCGGGGCGTGGGGGTTGACGATGAACGCGAGTTGGCAGTCCGCGGCGTTGAGTTGCTGGGCGTAGTCGGCGGGGAGTGAGAATCCATCGCCTTCGCGTGGCACCACCGTCACCGGCGCGTCCTGGATGTGCGCCAAGACGGGGTAGAGCGTGTAGCTCGGGTCGGTCATGCCGATGCCGCCGCCCGCCGAAACGGAATCCGTCGCCGGCGGGCAGTACACGGTGATCAGGAGGCGGAGCAGTTCGTCGCCGCCGTTGGTGGCGATGACGTGCTGGGCGGACAAGCCGTGTAGCTTGCCCGCGGCCTGCCGGAACTCAGCGGCGTCGGCCGGGGGATACAGCCGCAAAGCCTCGGGGCTGAGCCCGCGGATCGCTTGCATCACCGCGTCCGAGGGCGGATAAGGGTTTTCGTTGGTATTCAGCTTGACGATGCCGTCGCCAAAGTCGCCGCCGCCGAGCGTTTCGCGGTAGCCGGGCTGCTCGCCGGGGACGTAGGCGTGCAGGCGTTGGATGTTGGGGCGTTCGTCGGGCATGGCAAGCCGCGTATCGTCGCAGAGCGGACGTAGCGGGTCAAAAACCCCGGTCCGTATGCTTCCCCTATTTTTGTAAGCCGAGACGAGTTTTGTCCCCACTCCGGGCCGCGCGACGACCGCGATCGGCCTAAACTGTCAGCTATGCGAACGCAGCGATCAGGGAAGAAGACGGCGAGCGCGATGTTTGTTGCTTGGCTTGGGTTGAACGTCCTGACGGTCGTCCTGGTCTCGACCCTCGCGGCCGCGCAAGCTGCCGAGACGTCGTTAGACTTTGACCAGGCGTCCAAAGAAACCGCACCCGGGATCAAGGCCGACGAGGCGACCACCCGGGCGGCGATCCAGCTGTTCAACGACGCCGTGACCGTCCAAGCCAACGGCAAGCACAATCGCCTGCTGCGGGCGTTGCGGCACCTCGAAGCGCCCGCCCTCGGCCCGTTGTTTGTCGAATTGTCGCGTGCGTCGCACCCGTCGCTCCAAGTCCACGGCCTGCTGGGAGTCGCTGAACTCAATCAACCTCGGGGACTGATCGCTTCGGACATCGCCGCGGTCGCTCGACCCGACGTGCAGGCCGAACTTATCAGCGCTGCCCTCGACGGCGACCTGATCGACGAACCGACCCGCGCAGCGCTGTTGAGCTGGCACAGCCTGCCGCCGGGCGTGAAGCTTCTGCTGGCCACGCCCCAGGTGGCAGCAGGCGAATACGACTACAACTCGCCGGGCTATGAACATTTGTTCGCGGCGATGGACGACGACACCCTCGGGCGTCGCGGTTTGTCGGCAATGCTTTTGAATCAGCTCGGAGAAGACCAGGGCCGACAAACCCTGGAATCGATCACCGACTCCACCCATCCTTCGTCCGACGCCGTGCGGGCGACGCTGCTGGAGACCGCTTGGACCCACGGGCTTAACGGCAGCGCTGCGTGGGCCTACGACGTCGCCACCCGACCCGGGACGCCGCCCCGTCTGGAAATGCTGGCGCTCAAGGTGGCCATCAGGTTTGGTGACGGCCGAGGCGACGCTCGCTGGACCCAGCGATTCGAATCCGGCGAAGACATCTCGCTCCGCACCCGGCTGGCGTGGGTCGGCCTCGAAGTCGCGCCTTGGCTTTCGCCCGAGCGGTTTGCCCCCCTCATCAAGTCGGACGATCCGTTGATCGCGCAACTTGGCCTCACGGCACAAGCCGTCGCTCAATCACGTCCGGGACACGGCCAACACCCGGCCGTCGAAGCTCACGCCGTCGCGCTGATTGAAACCAATCACCCCCAAGCCGCCCGTTGGGCGGCCGAGTACGCCTCGGAAACCGGCTCGGCGGCGCTCGCGGCGGCGGTCGTGATGAAGACCGACCCCGGCGAGCCACGCGGCCGGGCCCGCCGACTCGACGCCGTGGTCCGCAGCACCCAAACTCTGATCCAACTCGAACCCGAAATGGCCGAGCGTTTGCTGGTCGCCGCCCTGCAATCTGAGGATGTGGACCCCGCTTGGCAGCGCGGCGTGCTGCTGGGCCTGATCCGCAGCCGCAGCGACGCCGCCCGCGAGATCGGCGACCAACTACCACCCTTTACCGACCGCAACACCGAGGCGCTGGCGCTGGTGCTCCGGCTGCAAAACCCCGCCCCACTGAATGAGACACAGGCCGAAGATTTATCGCTGGTCCTGCGTGGCGGGGCCGACCTGGACGATTCGCTACGGGTCCAGATGGCGTGGGCGTATCTGTACCGCACCGGGCAAGGAGCCGAAGCGATCGCCGCGGTCTTGGCCGAGCCTTGAACCTGTGTCCCGCTAGGCGACGGCCAAGTTCCGCGATATCTTGTCCGCCCCGCGGGCCGACCCACGCCTTTGAATACCGTCGGCCGATACGATTCGCCGATACATCTGAATCACCATGAGCGACATCCCCCTGAGCCAGCCTGATCTGACCGACGACGACATCGACGCCGTGGTCGACACCCTCCGCAGCGGACGGCTGAGCATCGGCCCCAAGCTCGAGCAGTTCGAACGCGACGTGGCCCGCCGTTCGGATCGACGCGTCGGCATCGGCGTCTCGTCGGGTACGGCCGGCCTGCACCTGGTCTTGCTCGCGCTGGGCGTAGGGCCGGGCGATGAGGTCATCACCACGCCGTTCAGTTTTATCGCGTCGGCCAACTGCATCCTGATGGTCGGGGCGACTCCCGTGTTTGTCGACATCTGCCCCAAGTCGTTGAACATGGACCCGGCCAAGGCCGAGGCGGCCGTGACCGACAAGACCAAAGCCATCGTCGCCGTCGAAGTCTTCGGCAACACCACGCACATGGCCGCGCTCGAAGCGATAGCCCGCAAGTACGAGATACCCTTGGTGGAAGACTGCTGCGAAGGCCTGGGCGGCACCGCGGCCTGCGGCCGGGCGGTCGGCTCGTTCGGCCGGGCGGGCGTGTACGGCTTCTATCCCAACAAACAGATCACCACCGGCGAAGGCGGCATGATCGTCACCGACGACGACACCCTCGCCGACCGCTGCCGGAGCCTCCGCAACCAGGGCCGCGCCACCGCGGCCCACATGGGCACCGACAAAAACGCCGGGTCGTGGCTGGCCCACGAACGGTTGGGCTACAACTACCGGCTCTCGGAGATCAACGCGGCGTTGGGTATCGTGCAGATGCAACGCCTCGACGCCATGCTCGAGGCCCGCCGCACGGTGGCCGGGCACTACATGCGTCGGCTGATGGACTGGGACGACTTGGTCCTGCCCACCGTCGAGCCCGCCGCCGAGGCGACCATGTCGTGGTTCGTCTTCGTGGTGCGGCTCACCGCGGACTACGGCCACGTCGAACGCGACCGCATCATCCAGGGTATGAAGCGTCACGAGATCGGCGCCTCGAACTACTTCCCCTGCATCCACCTTCAGCCGTTTTACCGCCAACAGTTCGGCTTCAAGAAAGGCGACTTCCCCATCGCCGAGTCGATCAGCGAACGCACGCTCGCCCTGCCGTTCTTCAACCGGCTGGAAGCGACGCAGGTCGAACTGGTCTGCCACACGCTGAAAGTCATGATTCAGCGGGAACAACTGCTCAAACGCGACTAAACCGGCGTCCAAATCAGTCAAAAACTCCCCCTTATCAACCCCGTAACCCCACAGCCGGTTATCCGCGGCCGAGGCTTTCGGCAAAGGCAGCGTTGACCTACAATTTAAAAACCTCTTTCACCCGTAAACCAAAGGCGGTTCCCCTTGGCCAAAGCTCACGTCGACCCCGAAGACCTCGTCAAGTTCGCCAAATCGCTCGGGCACTTCAACCGCACGATGCAGGAGATGACCGGCAGCCTCAAGGGACAGATGCGTCGGCTCGAAACCACCTGGCAAGACCAAGAGCAGGCCAAGTTCTCACAAGAGTTCTTCGACGCCCTGCGTTTCATCGACCGCTTCGTCGAATCCAACGAACAACACGCCCAGTTGTTGGTCAAAAAGGCGCGCCTGATCGAGGCCTACCTCGACGCGTGAAGCTCGAAACGATTTGACGTAGTAGTTCGTATTTTCAGCGGCCGATCGATTCACCAAGGAAGTACATGGCCAAAGGCGCCCGGGTTCAATCCGTTCAACAACTCGCCGACTTCCGGGCGTTCCTCGTGAAGTTCGCCGAGGGCGTGCGTCACGGCACGAGCATCGCCGAAAGCGAAGTCCAAAGCACCGTCCGTTGGCTCAAAGACGAACACCCCCAACGTCTTCTGGGCGAGCGGCGCAAAGCCGAGCGTGCGCTGCAGGACGCCACCGACGACCTCCGCCGTAAACGCCTCCAACCCACCGCCACCGGCGACCCGCCCTCGGTGGTCACCGAGCAGAAAAACCTCGCCAAGGCCAAAGCCAAGAAGCAGTGGCTCGACGACAAACTCACGGCCACCCAACGCTGGTCGCGTCAGTTCGACAAAGAAGCGACCCAGTTTCAAGCCGGACTCCAGGCGGCCCAAAGCCTGCCCGAAGCCGTGATCTCGCGGGCGCTGGCCCGACTCGAAGGGCACGTCATCGCCCTCGAAAAATACCTGGAAGCCCAGAACCCTCGGCCCACCTTGTCTTCGCAACCATCCGCCGACTCGGGTGGGATCGCTCGCAGCGGCGACGTGGGATCCGAAGCCGAAGAGGAATCCGCCACCGCCGACCCCACTGATGAAGACCCACAAGACAAGGAACAGCCATGAGCCTTGGCGTCGGCGCTTCGACTTTGAACGATGCCCGCAAGGCGCTCAACGCCCGCTGGGACGAACTCCGCCGCCAGTGGGACGACGCCGCGGCGGCCAAGTTTGAGCAAGATTTTATCCAACCCATGGACCACGACCTCAAGCAAGCGATCGACGCGATGATCCACGCCCAGCAGGCCGTCCAACGGGCCCGACAGGAATGCACATGACGTTTAACGGCAGCGAAAACAACGAGAACCCCATCACCTCGGCCGACGCTTCGACGGCGTTGTCGTCCATCGGCCGACGCCAGCTCGCGGCCCTGGCCGACTTGATCGATCTGTCCAACACCAGCGACCGGGCCGAACGCCTCTTGCTGAGCGACGCCGAGCAACGCCAACACTTCATCACCCGGCGTTACGAACTCAACCACGACCGCATCACAACCCGGCACCGCACCCGCCGGCACCGCATCGAAAAACAGCACGCCAAGCAACGCGCCCGCTTCCAACAAGAATTCGATCAGAAGCAGGCCAAGCTCCAAGGCGACGCTCAAGCCCTGCGTAAGAAGATCGAACGCCAGGCCCAGGAATCAACCAGCAAAACCGCTTCGGAAGAGAGCCACGAAAAATGGGTCGCCGACAGCATGCTCGAAGGCCGGCTCAACGAACTCAAGGCCGAACTCGAACGCGACCGCGACCAACTCGAAACCATGCGGAACCACGCCGCCGGCTTGGACGAACAAGCGGGCGACACCCTGCGTCGCTACCGCTACCGTGACCTGTCGATGCCCGAGCACACGCCCTCGACCCCGCCGGCCGACGAAACCCCGGCCGACCCCGAAGCCGCGTTCAACGAGTTGATCGACGACTACCCGCAGCAAGACGCGCAACTCAAAGCAGCCCTCCAACAGCTCAAGAAACTTTTGCTGCCCGCCTTGTTTCTGAGTTTCCTACCGTATCTCTTTTGGTTCGTCTTAACGCTGGGCATTACGGCGGGTTTGATCGTGCTGGGCAACGAACTGGCGTGGACCTGGTCCCCGATCATCACCGGAGCCGGGGCCTTCGTGGTCGGCGGCGGCCTGGTCTGGCTTGTCGGCAAAATCATATTCAACGCGGGCTCGAAAAAAGTCGCGCTCGCCTTGGGGCAGTATCACGCACAACGCGAAACCCACCTGAACTACCTAGACGAAGTCCGACACGCCGCGCAGATTAAACACGATGTGCGCGGCGATGCCGCCCGCCAGGAACGCGACGCGGCTCACGACAAAACCAAAGCCAAATATGCCCCGTATTTCGCCAAAATCGATCAACGCCGCGAACAGTCCGCCGCCGAGCTCGACGGTAAAGTCAAGGGCAAACTTGATCGTATCAACGAACACTTCCAACAAGAACGCGGCGCCTTCGACGCCGCATCGGCGGACGAACTGAAACAACTCGACGAGCGCTTCGACCGCCGGATCGACATCACAACCCGTCGCCGCGACCGCGACCAAACCTCGCTCGACTCCGAACACGGCAGCAGCGCCGCCCGCCTCCAACAGAAATGGGAAGCCGGCCGAGACCGACTGCTCCACAGCCTCGAAGAGATGCGTCGGCTTGAAGACACCTCCAATCGGCCGTGGGCCGACGCCGCGTGGGCCGACTGGGTCCCCCCGACCAGCCCCGCCCCGGCGGTCCGCTTCGGTTCGATTACGCTCGACACCGACAACCTGCTCGACGAGCAGGCGGCGGGTGGACGTTTCGACCTGAACCTGCCCGCCTCGCTGTCCGTGCCCGCCCTGCTGTCCGGGCCGGACCAACGGTCCTTCTACCTCGGCACCCCGCCCGAGCAGCGCCCCGCTGCGCTCGCCATGATGCAATCCGTGATGCTCCGGCTGCTCACCACGATGCCGCCGGGCCAGGTCAAGTTCACGCTGATCGACCCGATCGGCCTCGGCGAATCCTTCGGCGGTTTCATGCACCTGGCCGACCACGAAGAATCGCTGGTCAACGGCCGGGTCTGGTCCGAACCCGCCCACATCGACCGCCGGCTCACCGACCTGACCGATCACATGGGGCAGATGATCCAGAAGTATCTGCGCAACGATTACGACTCCATTGATCAATACAACGAACAAGCCGGTGAGCTGGCCGAGCCCTACCGCTTCCTCGTCGCCGCCGACTACCCCCAAGGCTTCTCGACCGACGCCGCCGCCCGACTCAACAGCCTCGCGGCCAGCGGGGCCCGGTGCGGCGTGTTCGTGCTGGTCCTCCACGATCAACGCACCGCCCCACCCACCGGCGAGATCGACGACCTCAAACGCCACTGCACCGCTGCCTCGTTCAGCCCCGACGACGGCTGGCGTTGGCGTCACCCGATCACCGAGCGCTTCCCGTTTACTCCCGATTCACCGCCCGACGAAGACCTGGTCAGCCAGATCGTGGGCAAGGTCGGCCGAGCCGCCATCGAGGCCGGCCGGGTCCAGGTGCCCTTCTCGACCATCACCCCGAACGCCGGCAGCCCCGAGGTGTGGTCGCGCAGCGCTTCGGAAGACCTCGAAGTCGCTATCGGCCGAGCGGGCGCGACCCGGCTGCAATCCTTCCGCGTCGGCCGCGGCGTGGCGCAACACGCTTTGGTCGCCGGTAAAACCGGTTCGGGTAAGTCGTCGCTGCTGCACACGCTCATCACCAACCTCTGCTTGTGGTATCCGCCGGATCAGCTTGACCTGTACCTGATCGACTTCAAAAAGGGCGTCGAGTTCAAGCCCTACGTCAACCACCGGCCGCCGCACCTGCGGGCGATCGCGATCGAGTCCGACCGCGAGTTCGGCCTGTCCATCCTCAAACGGCTCGACGCGATGCTCGACGAACGTGGCGAGAAGTTCCGCGAAGCAGGCGTGGCGAATCTCGCCGGCTACCACCAAGCCGTGCCCGATCAACCGATGCCGCGAGTGCTGCTGATCGTCGACGAGTTCCAAGAACTGTTCGGCCAAGACGACGCGATCTCGCAGAGTGCCACGCAACTGCTCGACCGCTTGGTGCGGCAGGGCCGGGCGTTCGGGATGCACGCCTTCCTCGGCTCGCAGTCGCTCAGCGGTGCCGCGGGACTACCCCGTGGCACCATGGGGCAGATGGCCGTGCGCATCGCGCTGCAATGTTCGGAAAACGACAGTCAACTGATCCTCGGCGATGAGAACTCCGCCGCCCGCCTGCTCACCCGCCCCGGCGAAGCGATCTACAACGACCAGAACGACACGCTCGAAGCCAACAGCCTGTTCCAGGTCGCTTGGCTGCCCGACCACGAGCTGCGCGACAGCCTGCGCACGATCACGAACCTTGCGGCCGAGAGCGGGGTTGATCCGGGCGCCTGTCACATCTTCGAGGGTAACGCCCCGGCCGTGCTCGCCGAGAACCAGCCGCTCAACGCCATGCTGCAAAGCCCCGATTGGCCGGCGGTTCCCAGCGGGACCCACGCCCCCTCGGCCTACCTGGGCGACCCTATCGCGATCGACGCCCCCACCGCGATCACCTTCCCCAAGCTCAACGGCGCCAACGCCCTGGTCCTCGGGCAAAACGCCGACAACACGCTCGGCCTGCTGTGCGCCGGGCTCCTGTCGCTCGCCGCGGCCCACCGCCCTGACCGCGCCCGCTTTGTCGTCTTCAACGGTTCGACCGAGCCCGAGCACGACGAACAGCTCCGCCAAACCCTGGACACGCTACCGCACGGCGTCGCCCAGGTGCCGTTCCGCGATGTCGACTCGTCGCTCGCCGAGTTTCACGCCGAGCTGCAACGCCGCATCGAAGACGGTGCCCCGACCGACACCGCCGAGGCCCCGACCACGTTCATCGCGGTGTTCGGCCTCCAACGCTTCCGCCAATTCCGCAAGTCCGACGACGGCTTCTCGTTCTCGCTGGACGACGACGCCGGCGGCGCTTCGAAGCCCGACGAACAGCTGCTGGACCTGTTGCGTGACGGCCCGGTCGTGGGCATGCACCTGATCGTCGTCGCCGACCGCGCCGCCTCGATCGAACCGGTCTTCGACCGCCGAGCGTTGCGCGAGTTCGACAACCGCGTCATGTTCCAGATGTCCGCCACCGACTCGGCCCAGATCATCGACAGCAGCGAAGCCAACGACCTCGGCCCCTACCGGGCCTTGCTCTACCGCGAAGACCGCGGGACGATCACGCGCTTCCGGCCGTATGGGATGCCTTCGGAGGATGACCTCGCCCGTTTCAAACACTCGCTTGCCCGATCAATCCGAGGAAATTCGACTTCCCGGAGTTGATCGCTTTAATCGACAGTAAATAGATGAGTTACCCTTAACTCTCGTCAATATCAAATCTACGTAAACTCATAGTGCGTACGAGTGCGTCTTCTGTTCCGAACAAGGAATAGTGGTTGATATTGAAATCATCTAACTGACGTAACGCTGTTATTCGGTCTGATCGAGGCAGAGTTAGCTTGATCAACACATCTTGATGGGCAATTGGAGATGGCACAACATCATGATGCGAACAAAACATATGCCTATTCCGCTCTGAATCCCAAGTGGTTGCTGTCGTATACCACGCTTTCTGATTGAAGTGTCTTGCATGCGTCGTCACGTATGGCCCATGTGTATCAATCATGCTTTCTCCTCCACTTGCAGATTTATGTCCTTCAGGTGTTTCGATGAACGCATAAACAGACACATAGCTAGCGCTACCAGCAGACTCAAAAGCAAAATACGCTGCGATGTAAGGGGAAGTGGTCCAATCCAATAGTGGCGATGGAAAGCCATGATGCCTTAAGTGAACAAGATAGTCGTAATGCGGAAGATAAACCCGCATAGAATCTTGCCTATTTTCTATTTCACGCAAAATCTCAGGATATGTTTTTAATCCCCACTGCTTACCGCTGACTGATTCGATCTCGTTGACACAAGAATCTGCTCTCTGCAAATACTTTTGTACTGAATACTCCTCGGTTGAAGCACGCTCAAGCGTAGTAATTAGAGGCCAATCACTATTAGCTTGACCACGAAAAAGTATCTCGTTATCGAGCTCCCTACCGGAAATACCGACAGTTCGCTTCCCGTATTTATTTCTAATGTCGGATATAGCAGTTGCATAATCCGCCCATGAATTCAGCGTAATCGTTTCCATAACTTCCCCAAGAATTTCTTACCCATATATCCCAAAGAGCAAGCAGGACATAACTCACGCCCCCGTCAGGAAGTGGCAGATATCGCCGTCTTGGACAACGTAAGCTTTACCCTCGGCCCGGAGTTTGCCCGCCTCGCGGATGGCTTTTTCTTCTTTGTGTTGGACCAGGTCGTCGAGCGTATAGACTTCGGCGCGGATGAACTTGGCTTCGAAGTCGGTGTGGATGACGCCGGCGGCTTCGGGGGCGGTGGCGCCGATGGGGATGGTCCAGGCGCGGACCTCTTTTTCGCCGGCGGTGAAGTAGCTCTGGTAGCCCAGCAGCTTGTACGCGGCGCGGGCCAGCACGGCCAGGGCGGGCTCTTCGAGGCCGACGCTCTCGAGCATCTCGTCGCGGTCGGCGTCGTCGAGCTCGGCCAGTTCGCTTTCGAGCTTCGCACACACCGGCACGACCGCGCCGCCCTCTTCCTCGGCCCGAGCGCGGACCCGGCCGACGAGTTCGCCTTCGCCGTGCAGGTCGTCTTCGTCGACGTTGGCGACGTAGAGGACTTGCTTAGCGGTGATCAGGCCGAAGCTCTTGAGAGCTTTGAGTTCTTCGGGGTCGAGTGATCCCGACGCGATCAGGTTGCGGATCGGCTTGCCCTCGGCCAGAACCGGCTGGCATTTTTGCAAGAGCGCGAGGCGGGCCTTGGCATCCTTGTCGCCGGACTTGGCGTTGCGGGCGGCCTTCTGCAGCGAGTTGTCCACGGTGGCCAAGTCCGAAAGCATCAACTCGGTGTCGATGACCTCGATGTCACGGATGGGATCGACGCTGCCGTCGACGTGGGTGATGTCGTCGTCCTCGAAACACCGGACGACGTGCAGGATCGCGTCGACGGATTTGATGTGGCTGAGGAACTTGTTGCCCAGGCCCTCGCCCTCGGACGCGCCCTTGACGATGCCGGCGATGTCTACGAGCCGCAACGCCGCGGGGATGACTTTATGGGGCGGGATGTAGGTCGTGATGGTTTCGAGCCGACCGTCGGGAACGGGGACGACGCCGACGTTGGGCTCGATGGTGCAGAACGGGAAGTTCTCGCTGGGGATGCCCGCTTGGGTGAGGGCGTTAAAGAGAGTTGATTTGCCCACGTTGGGGAGGCCGACGATTCCTGCTTCCATAGTGGGGCAGATGATAGCAAGCTGTCTGATTTGTGCATGGTTTTAAGGGGAAAATCGTTCATGCCGGGTTTGCTGAATGGGAAGCTGAGCCCCTGCAGTGCGGGCATGATTCTGGTAAAATGGAGGTTTGCGGAGGGTGGTGCTTTTGCCCCGTGTGCACCGCCCGCCGGAAGACTTGAAACGCTCGTTAAAACCTGCTTCGGAAACCCTGCCTCATGGCCGAAACGCCCCCCGAAAACACCCCCGAGGACGACCTGAACCCCGACGAGCTGCCCGGCGAAGGAGCCGGCGACGGCCCGGTCATCGGCGGTAAGGTCCAAGACCTCGCGATCGAGCGCGAGCTTGCCGACAGCTACCTGACCTATGCGATGTCGACCATCGTCGACCGCGCCCTGCCTGACGTCCGCGACGGGCTCAAGCCTTCGCTGCGCCGCATCCTCGTGGCGATGAACGACCTGAACCTCCGGCCCGGCAGCAAGCACCGCAAGTGCGCCAAGATCGTCGGCGACACCACCGGCAACTACCACCCCCACGGCGACCAGTCCGTCTACGCCGCCCTCGTCGGCATGGCCCAGGGCTGGAAGATGCGCCACACCATGGTCGACCCGCAGGGCAACTTCGGCAGCGTCGACCCCGACCCCCCCGCCGCGATGCGCTACACCGAGGCACGCATGGCCTCGCCCGCCGCGGACATGCTCGACGACCTCAAGCTCGACACCGTCGACTGGCAGGAAAACTACGACGCCACCCGTGACGAGCCCACCGTCTTGCCCGGCAAGTTCCCCAACCTGCTGGTCAACGGCAGCCTGGGCATCGCCGTGGGCATGGCCACCAGCCTGCCGCCGCACAACCTCGGCGAGGTCTGCGACGCCATCACCGCCGTCGTCAACAACCCCGAAATCGAGTTGCCCGAACTCTTGCAGATCATCCCCGGCCCCGACTTCCCGTCGGGCGGCACGATCATGGGCCGGGCGGGCATCGCCGCGGCCTACCGCACGGGCCGTGGCCGCGTGACCGTCCGGGCGAAGATGCACCAGGAAACCTCGGGCAAGCAGGAACGCTTGGTGGTGACCGAACTGCCGTATCAGGTCAGCAAGGTCAACGGCGTGATCGACAAGATCGTCGCCATGAACAAGGCCGGCCGGCTCGAAGACATCGCCGACATCGTGGATGAATCGTCTAACCGCGCCGGCATGCGGGTCGTCATCAAGCTCAAACGCGGCGCTTCACCCGAAGCCGTGGAGAACCAGCTTTACGCCCTGACGCCGCTGCAGTCGACGTTCTCGATCATCAACATCGCGCTGGTCAAGGGCCAGCCGCGGACGCTGAGCCTGCGGCAGATGATCGACTGCTACGTCGATCACCGCGTCGAGGTCACCCGCCGCAAGACCGCGTTCCTGCTCAACAAAGCTCAGCAGGAAGCCCACCGCATCGAGGGCCTGATCTACGCGGTCTGCGACATCGACGAGGTCATCAAACTGATCCGCGAATCGACGACCCGCGACGAAGCCATCGAGAAACTGATGGCCCGAGGCTTCCGCATCCCCGCCGACCACCCTTACGCCCCGACGATCCCCCAGCGGCTGCTCGACGCGTCGCAGGACGATGTGCGGCTCACCCGCGTCCAGGCCGAGGCCATCGGCCGATTGCAACTCATCCAACTCGTCGGCCTCGAGATCGAAAAGCTTGTCAACGACTACACCAAGCTCGTCGGCGAAATCGAAGAGTACGAAGCCATCCTGGCTGACCCCAAGCGGGTCGAGGCGATCATCCTCGACGAAGTGGCGGAGATGAAGTCGAAGCACGCGAACGATCGCCGCACGGTGATCGAAGAGGGCGAAGCCAACGACCTCGATATGGCCGCGCTCACGCCGGTCGAGCAAGTGGTCGTGACCATCACCCACTCGGGCTACGTCAAACGCCTGCCCTCGGCCGAGTACAAGACCCAGGGCCGCGGCGGCAAGGGCGTCATCGGGGCGAAATCCAAGGAAGACGACTTCACCGAAGAAGTCTTCGTCGCCAGCACGCACGACGACCTCTTGTGTTTCACCAACACCGGCCGGGTCTTCAAGATCAAGGTATTCAACATCCCCGAGGCCGGGCGGACGAGCCGCGGCCGATCGATCGTGAACATGATCAAGCTGCAAGACGGCGAGCGGGTGGTCGAGTTCATGCCGATCGCCGACTTCGAGAAGGGCGAAGACTTCCTGCTGTTCGCCACCGCCAACGGGCTGGTGAAGCGGACCGCCCTGGCCGACTACCGCAACGTCAACAGCTCCGGCCTGATCGCGCTGAACCTCCGCGACGGCGACTCGCTGGTCGGCGTGAAGTGGGTCAGCGAAGAAGACCACATCCTGCTCGGCACCGCGTCGGGCATGGCCATCCGCTTCCAGGCCGAGGACGCCCGGGCGATGGGCCGCAACGCCAGCGGCGTGAAGGGCATCGACCTGGCCAACAACGACACCGTGGTCGGCGTGATCCGCTGCGCCCCCGAAAACAACGCCGCCGACCTCTTGACCGTCACCGAGAACGGCTACGGCAAACGCACGCCACTGGTCGAATACCTCGTCCAGTCCGAAGACGGCAGCACCCGGCCGCAGGGCCGCGGCGGTAAGGGCCGACGCGACATCCAGACCACCGCCCGCAACGGCAGCGTGGTTGCCCTTCGTCGTATCACCGAGGCCGACGACCTGATGCTGATCACGGTCAACGGCATGATCGTCCGCATCAGCGCCGAAACCGTCCGCCAGACCAAACGCGCCTCGGCGGGCGTCCGCGTGATCTCGCTCTCGGCGGGCGATAAGCTCGTGGGCGTGGCCCGGGTTAAAGACGAAGACGACAGCCCGGCCGAACCGTCCGGCGAGAACAACACCCCGTCGATCGATGACACGGGCGACGACGACTAATCACCACACCCCCAGCGCCGCGCCGCGGCCCAAGGAATCCGTATGCCGCTGCAAAAATGGTCCGATCAGATCTGGGTGAGCCAGATGTCCGACGAGCCCGCGTTCTCCGAAGAGATCGAGGTGTTCAAGTCTCAGTACGCCGCCGCCGAAGAGCCGCCACACGTGGTGATCGATCTCTCGCAGGTCGCGGTACTCAACAGCTCGAACATCTCGCAGCTGTTGGAAATCCAGAAAACGGCGTCCGGACACGGCCGCCGGGTCCGCGTCGCGGGGCCGAACAACGCGGTGTGGTCGGTGTTTTTGACCGCAAGCCTCGATAAGGTTTTCGAGTTTTCGCAAGACACCGCGACCGCTTTGGCTGAGCTACAACTCGGCGGTTGACCGGGCACGAGCAACGCCACACAACGGATGCTCAATTTCCAAAAAATAGCCCCGAGTTGATGCTCGGGGCTGTGTTAATTCGCTGGATAGATAACTGACCGTTTTAGTTCAGTTGGTCGCCGTAGGTCCGCAGCGCTTGGGCGAGGCTTTGCGTGGCTTGTCCGATGGGGTCTTCGCCGATCATGGTTTCGGATTGGGCCAAGCCGTCGCTGATCACGTCGCGGGCCTGGTCGGTCAGGGCACCGGCTTGCTGGGCAAAGCCGTCCGCTTGGGAGCGCAGGCTGGAGGCCGCCGGGCTCTGGCTGATGACCGGGTTTTCGAGCACCGCCGCCAGCATCGCGCCGAAGTCGGCGGCGTAGTTGGCGTGGCGACTCAGCACGCCGGCCAGTTCAGTCTTCGCGCCGACCTGTCCGAAACGCAGCGTCACTTTGTCGGCCGCGTCGGCGAGGCCGATGGCGGTTTCCAGTTCAGACACCGCAAGATTCATATCGGCGGTCGCGGCTTCCATTGGAGCCTGAACGCCATCGTTGTAAGCCGCCACCAATTTACTGATTTCGGCTTCGAGATCGTTGAACGCAATGGTTTGCTTGCTCCCCGCAGCCGCCACGTCACGAGCCGCCAGCGTTCCCTCGGTTTCGACTTTTTGCTTGAGGTCGGCGATTTCTTCCGACATCTGGTCCCAGAGACCGATCTCCCGCTGCAGCGCCGCGATCTGCTCGGCCGCCAGCTGCGCTTCGATTTCCTGCTCCTGAGCTTTGCGTTGGGCTTCCTGAGCATCGAGCTGGGCCGAGTAGGCCTTGGTGTAGACGTCCTGCTTGACCTCGTCGTTCGGGGCGACGAGCGACTGCTCTTCAAACTCCTGGGCCCGCGTGAGGTGGCTGGCCGCTTGGCTGTTGAGCGACTCGGCTTTGTTGGCGGCGCCTTCACGCAGCACCGACAACTCGGAGATGCCCGCGTTCGCGGCGGCTTTGCTCTGGCTGATCATGCCCTGGCCTTCTTCGAGGGCCGCGATAATAGCTTCGCTGTCGCCGCCGCGGGCGACGATCAGGGCGTTGATGCGTTGGGCCGTGGCGATTTGGTTGAACAGTCCGACGCTGGTCTGGTTGATCTGCGTAAAACCCGCGGCGGCCTGCTCGGCCGAGGTTCGGCCCTGCGAGGACTTGACGCCCGACAGCAGGCGATGGGCCCCGGTTTTGGACAGGCGATCGGTATCCAACGCGATGACGGCTTTGAGTTTTGACTCGGCATCGCTCAGCCGTTGCGTGCGGAACTCGGTGTAGCTGCCCGCCGAGTCGTCGCTCAGAAAGCCCTGCTCGGCCTCGTCGAGGACCGCGATCGCTTCGTCGAGTGCGGCGCGGGCTTTGGCGGTCTGGGCCAGTTGATCGTCGCAGCCAATCATCACCCCGGTGAGCGAAATCGATCCGGCCAGCATCAAAGTTTGGAGTCGGGTCACGCGGCAAGCCTTTCGGTACAAAACGGAAAAATCCAGACGCAAGGAGGTTAACCCTTGGGACCTCATAAGATAACGCAAGAGGCGTCCGGGCAACACCCCTGCCCGGCCATTGCCGCCGAATCCGCCGGAATAACGCCTTGAATCGACACGGAACGCAGGAATATCGGGTCAAGCCGGTTTTGGCTGACCCTTGCCGACCGCCGATGAAGGCTGAGCTTCCGGCGTTTCGGGCAGCGGTTCGGGGTTGAGGCCGTAGTCCAGGTCGTCCTGAAAAAGGCTCTCGATCCACGCGACGTATCGCTGGAAATCGGAATCGTCGGTCGAGCGGAACATGGGCCGCCAGCCCTCGATCTCCGGGGCGGGGAACCGGGCCGACTCGCGGACCAGCCCCCACTGCAGCAGCAGCGAAAACTCGGGGTTGGCCCGATTGATCATCGGGTTCCCCTCGTGGCGGAACTGGGTGAGTCGGTAGAAATTGGTGTAGGCCTCGGCCTCGCTGGTGGGGCGTTTGTTGAACAAGGACAGGCCGGGGATCGCCCCGTGGCCGAAGGTCGGTGCGAAGTATCCGGCGACGTACTGGGGGTTGACGCCGCGGCGGAATTTGGCGAGCGCGGCCGGCTCCTGCCGGACATCGACCTGGTCGTAAAAGTCGCGGGCCTGGATGCGGAACAGCAGATCGAGTTGTTGGTAGCCTTCAAGCCGTTTGATCGACACGCGATCACGTCGATCCGGCGGAACCAGGCGGTGGTCTTTGTACTTCTCGAAAAACGAATCCATCGTCTCGTCCTCAATCTCAACCCGGGGCTTGGTGTCGAGATCGATCTCGTAGACCTTGATGAGGTTGATCTGGGCCGGCGAGAGAAAGGGGTCGTCCTCGGTGGCGCCGCGTCGTTCGAGACGCCTCGGGTCGTCGGGGTCCGGCGCAGTGGCTTCGCCCTCGGTTTCCTCCAGGCGGAGCTTGGCGTCGACCACGGCGCTTTGTTCGAGCACCGCGGGATGCTCGGGGAAGTCTTGTTCGAGTTCGGTGAGTTCGAATTTGGCCCAGGCCAACGCGTCGAGTTCGAGCATCTCGCGGGCCAGATCGAGTCGGCCCGCCAGGTCGCGGTCCGAGAGGGCCCGTCGTTTCTTGCGGTAGATTTCCTCGGGGGTGTCCAGCAGCCGAAACTGGACGATATCCTCCTGCTTGAAACTGGCGTTAATGCCTTCGACGCTCAGCACCACTTCTTCGTCGCTCTGCCGAACCAGCTCGCCGCGGACCACGTTTCCGTCTTTCGTTTGCACCACCGCACGCCGGGTTTCCGCCGAAGCGTTCGTCGCCCCCCAGAACACCAAAACACCCACAACGCCAAGCAACAACGGTCGATTGCCGCGAAAGACACGGCCGTAAATCGAAGGGGCAGGCATATGAAACTCCTGGCGACGAGACGAAAACTCAATGTCGGGTCGAACAACCGGCCGCGTGGGATACCTCAATCATAGGTGTAGGTGCCATCGGCGAAAAGCAAAACTTAAGTCCCCGCTCTTACCAACGAGTTTGGACCCAGCGATGCACTTCTTGGGATTGGAGGCGGAGGACGATAAAACCAGCCGATCGTGAACCCGCGTTTTACTCGGCCCGACCACGTCGACTCAGTCTCCGCTGAGCAGGTCCTCGGCCAACGTGATCAGCCGTTCGAGCCGGACAGGTTTAAGCAGATACCCATCCACCTGAAGGTTCTCGGCGTACTGCTGGTGGCGTTTGCCCTCGTTGGCGGTGACCATGATCACGCGGGGCGAGGTGGTGAATTTCTTGACCTTCTCGAGCACGAGGAAGCCCGACCGCTTCGGCAGCATCATGTCCAGCACCACGAGGTCCGGCGGATCGCCTTCACAGATACGAACGGCCGAGTTACCGTCGCCGCAGATCTGGGTTAAAGCACCCTCGGCCTGGAGCGCGTGGTCGATCGCGGCGCGGATTTCCGGGTCGTCGTCGACCACGAGGATTTTCTTGTCTTTCAGGCGGAGCGGTTCGTCTTGATCAACCATGGGAGCGTTTTTCCGTGGGTGTGTCGTCACACCCAATAAGGTCAAATGGGGAAGATAAATCAGCCGTACACGGGGCGGGGCTTGAAGCGGTTTCAAGCGAACGCACGGCGTTAAATCGCTGCAAGTTCGCGTCGGTCGCTTGGGTGCAGCATACCAAGCCGGACGGGGGATTATGGCCAGCCGCTGCCGCCGGTCAAGCCGAGGGGGCCAAATTCAGGACTAACCTGTATTTGAGCACTTGGCTCACGCGGTGTAGAGCGGGGGCGGGTTCTCCAGTTGGCGCATCAGGTCGTCGGTCATCCAGGGGAGGCCTTCGAGGTTGCGCCGCAGGGCTTTGGGGATCGGCTTGCCGTTTTTTTCGTGTCGAGGCCGACTCTTCCAGCGGCGGTGGCTCCACAGAAACTGGTCCGGCCGATCGCGAACCATCGTCTCAAACGCCCGGCAATACCGGGCGGTGACGTAGTACAACGGGTCGGGCTGGGCTTCCCATTCTTCGGGACGAATGATGTCGGTGATGCCCATCTCGAAACGGAAATCCTGAGCGATCCGGTGGGCGTAGCCGCAGACCACCGGGGCGCGGTGCTTCATGGCGAGCAAAGCGATGGATTTATAGGTGCTCGCCAGCCGGCCGAAAAACGGAACAAAAGTCCCTTTGTCCCCCGCGTTCTGGTCGGCGGTGAAGGCCAAGGCCCCGCCTCGCTCGAGGACCGAGACCATCCGGTCGGTCGCGTCCCACTTAGTCACGATCCGCATGCCCTGCTTTTCACGGATACCCAACAGCCAATCGTTGATGAGGTTGTTGTCCAGCGGCCGGGCGATCGTGTCCATGTCGTAGCCAAGCAAGGCCAACAGATAACCGAGCACCTCCCAGTTGCCTTGGTGGGCGGTGAGCAGGATCGTCGGCTCGTCGGAGTTCAGCAGGTCGATCGCCGGGCCGAGGTTGACCATCTTGATGTGGTTGGGCCAGGAATCACGGTTGAGCACACGCGGGGTGTGCAGCGTCTCGAACGCCAACTGGATCAGGTGCTGCGTCGACTTCTTGGCGCACAAAGTCACCTGAGCGTCGGTCCACTCGGGGAAACAGAGGCGGATGTTGTGCTGGGCCCGCTTGCGGTGCTTGGCGTCGAAGCGGTCCAACTGGGCGCCGATAAAGCGGGCGGTCTTCTGGCTCTGCTCGACCTCGAAGCCGGTCACCGCGGTGGCCAGCAGGCGGGCGAGGACGTATTCGACCTTTTCGTAGATCGGTCCGCGTTGGCCCATAGAGCAAAGGAGTTCTGCGGTGATAGTCGAGGGGCGGAAGGCATCCGTCCCACGGGCTTGTAGCGAGGTAGATCAGCGACTCAACGCTCGAACCAGCCGATCAAATCCAGGAAGCGGTTTTGATTGAGGACCGGCACGCCCAATTCACGGGCCTCGGCGACCAGGTTCAGGTACGCTTCATAGTTCGAGAGCTGCTCACGGAACTCACGCATCTTAATCAGGTCGAGCTCGTCATCCGGACGTAAGGGAAGTTCCGGCTCGATACCCAGCACGAGATAATCCGTCGCAAAGCCGAGTTCTTCGGTCAGCTTCCCGTCGAACCGGGTGACCATGCTCTTGATCTGTTCGTTGCCGTTTTCGTCGAGGTCGCCGTCGTTGTTGATGTCGAACTGGCCGAACACATGGAAGGCGAGGGTGCGGTTGGGATCGAACGCCACGTTGACCAGCACGTCGCCGTCATTGATGATCGCGCGGGGCTTGCGGCTTTCGATCCGGCCGACGGCGCTGTTGGAGTTGATGCTGATGATGACGACGACGGCTTTGCCTTCGGCCTCGGGGTCTTCGATCTTGATCAAGTCGTCGGCGTCGTAGACTTGGAACGGCATGCCGAGCGTGAGGTTCGCGTCGCGGCCGATGTCGAGGTAAACCTTGTCTTCGTCGGGGATCTGGGCCACGATCGTCGCGTCGGCGAGCGTGACGGGCACGCTTTCGGGCGTTTTACCGCGCAGTTCATCGATGGTTTCTCGCAGTTGGATCACCGTCCGATTGTTTTCGCTGGCCTCGGCCTGGGCTTCGTTGGTGCGGCGCTTCCATTCCTCGATCTGAGCCAGGAGCTGGGCCTCGACGTCGTCGATTGATTTATCGATCAGGGCTTGGAGTCGGGTGTTCTCGGCCGAGATGCTGTCGACCGTGCTCTGCAAATCGTTCACTTGAGCGGTCAGATCGCGAGCCTGGGTGTCCTTGGCCGCAACGGTGCTCTGCAGGTCGGCTCGCGCTGCTTCGGTGGCCGCTTGTTGGTCGGCGAGTTGGGATTTCGTCGCGTCGAGTTCGGTGGTCTTGCCGCTGAGGTCGGTTTGCAACACGCTGACTTCGCTGCGGAGCGACTGGATCGCGGCCATCAGTTGGCTGACCGTCGTGCCCGAACCCTCTGCGGTGATCTGGGTCAGGGCGGGGTTGTTCTGGTCCTGGCTATCGATGACCTGCCTCAGGGCCGACTCGGCTGCGGCGGCGTCTTGTTCGGCGGCTTCCACCCTCGTGTAAAACACGATGGCGAGGATCATCGAAATGAAGAAGCCGGCTCCGAAAAGAACCAATCCCCAGATCGATCCGCTGCTGCCTCCGCCCGTACGTGCGCGTGCCATATGCAAACTCCAATGAAGAAACCAAAGGGTCGGCACCGCCAGAAAAAGCGGTACCGAGGAACGTAAGTGTCTCCCGCAGATCGGTTTTCGTCAAGCCTCGGCCCCGGAAAGACGGGGTTTACCGGACCGAGCCGGGGGCATACGGCCCTACACCGTCAAATCCAGCGAAGGCTGAGAGGAAATTGGCCTCGTAATCGATACCGAGGCGAGACGCTAATTCAATCCATCTCGAAACGGTCATCGAACAACTCTAACGTCATTTCGACCTCGACCGGGGCGTCCAGCGGCAGCGAAACGCAGCCCACCGCCGAGCGGGCGTGTCGGCCTTTTGGCCCCAGTACTTCTTTCAGCAACCCGCTGGCGGCGTCTGAGACCAGATGTTGGTCGGTGAAATCCGGGGTGCTGGCGACGAAGACGCCAAGGCGGACCACCTGCCGGAAGGACTGCTTGAAGTTGCCGCCCAGCTCGGCCTGGATCGCGGACAGGCCGTTGAGGACGCATTGGCGGGCGCAACGCCGGGCGGTCTCGAGGTCGACCGCCCCGCCGACCTTACCGGTGGCCAGGAGTTGGCCGTCGTCGGTCTTCGGCAGTTGGCCGCTGATGTAGAGCGTAAAGTGGCTCTCGTTGGTCACGCGGTAGTCCGCGGCGGCGGCGGGCGCGGGCGGAAGGGTTAGACCGAGCTGTTGGACTTTATGGTTCAGGCTCATGTTGACAGTGTCGCGGACCGCTCGGAGGGTGTCGAGTGTTAATTATTCGTGCCCCCGTGAGGAGCCGGGCGAGCCGACGGTGGTCTGCTTGCGGTGGTCTGGTCTGGTCGCTTTCGAATGCATGGAGTGCTAGGCCGCAAATAGACCGCGATCGGACCGCCGGAAAACCACAACTCGGCCCGGCCGCATCCAAGTGGCCCATGACGTGAGTTCCCATCTCGATCGCCGTTTACCGCAAAACCCGCGACGCGTGACGCCATCTCACTACGGGTAATGCCTGTGACACGACTGGTTGTCAAAGAACCGGCGCAACAATCGCGCCTCTAATCAGGGACGCGGCGTACGGAAAGTGCGCACAGAGACCACGCTCGGCCTGTCGTTAGGCGGCTAAACCCAACTGACGCAGTCAGATAAAAAATATCGAATACCCCGGATTTTTGTATGCCCCGCATGCATTGTTGTGCGCGCGGGGAAAATGGACATGAACCAGAGTTTGGGCCACGGACCTCACCGACGTACCACCGCCGCCCGATCCCGCGCTTGATCGACCGCGCCGAGCACCTGCTCGATGGTGTAGAAGTCGCCGTTGAACACCTCCTCGCCCCGGCCGTCGAAGATCACCAACGCCGGGATCGTCACCCGCCCCACCGACGCCAGCTTCGCCTTGCCCTCGACGTTGTGGTGGGAAGTCAGGTCAACCTTGACAAACGTCACGTCGGCCGCGTCGTCGAGCGCCGCGACCCGCTCGCTGTACAGCACCGACTGTTCCAAGGCCTTGCAGTTCAGGCACCACTCGGCGGTGAAATCCATCACCACGATCTGATCGTCCGCCCGCAGTTCGACGAACCGCTCGGGGGTGTACATCACCCACGCGATCGGGCCGGCATCCGTGAACGAACGCGCCCCGACCAGCGACAACGCGATCGCCGCCAAGCCCACCGCCCCCCACAACCCGCGCTTCGCCGGGCGGGTGGTGATCCGCCAGGTCTTGAAGATCAGCCAACCGCCCGCCGCCGCGACGAACGCCGCCACCGCCCACCAGTACGCCCGGCTGGGCACCTCGGGCGGGTCGTGCGTGACCGCCGACCAACCCACGCCCAGGAAATACATCGCCGCCGCCAGCATCAGCAGCCCCATGACTTGCTTGATCAACTCGCTGCCCGGGCCGGTCCGCGGCATCCGATCGACCAACTCCGGGAACGCCGACAGCACCAGATACGGCAGCGCCATCCCGGCCCCGATCGCCGCGAACGTCCCGAGCGTCACGCCCGACGGCTGCGTGGTCGCCCACGCCGCGGCGGTGCCCATGAACGGCGCGGTGCACGGCGTCGACAGCACCGCCGTCATCACCCCAAACCCCACCGACCCCGACACGCTGTCGTGCTTCGGCGAGACCTGATACACAAACCGCGGCAGCTTGACCGCGAACAGCCCGCACATGCCCACCGCCATCACCGCGATGACCACGCCCACGCCGATCGTGAACCACGGCCGCTGGAAGAGTTCGTTGATCGCGCCGAACCCGCTGATGAACGCGATCGCCCCACCGATCACCATCCAGAATCCCACGACCCCGAACGCCATCGCCAGACCCAACAGCAGCGTTCGCCCCCGTCCGCCGCCGCTCTGGTTCAGCGACATCACCTTGATCGGGATCACCGGCAACACACAGGGCGTAAAGTTCAGTAACAACCCGCCGAACGCCGCGACCACCAACAACAAAATCAGCCCCACCCCTTGCGGATCGACGGAGAAGTCCCAGCCAAACAGGTCAAACTCGACCGCCTCGGGCGGAGCTTCTGCGCCTTCGTCGATCAAGGCCCAACCCGCCGTGTCAAAAGCCGAAAAAATCTCGGCACTCGATTCGTCGACCGAGTCGATCGCCGTGCCGAGCGGCACGACCTCGATCGTTGTCGACAACTCAAACGTCTCGGGCATCAGGCAGACCTGCGGGTCGCACGCTTGAACTTCGAGCTCGAGTTGCAGATCCAACGCGCCCGGCTCGATCTCCGGGGCCAGCAACAGCGGGACGTAGAGCACGACCTGCCCTTCGTAGACCAAGATTTCTTGGTCGGCGTATTCCACCATGTAGGGCTTCGGCTCGGGGTATTGCACCGCGCCCACACTCACCCCGGCAGGCGGGTCGATCAGCTTCAGCGTCGTGGGGAATTGCCCGGGGAACCACTCGGGGCCGCTACGCGGCGGATCGGGATTGATGTGGTAGGTCTCGGCGATGTCGATCACCACCGCGATCGCCGTGGGGCTGCCGACGTGGGCCTGGTCGGCCATCACGACGGCCTTGGCGGTCACCGGCGGGACCAAGTTGTCCAGCGTCAAGGGCAAGCCCTGCGCTACCGCCGAGCTCAGCCCTGGCCAAAGGGTTACCAGTAAAACGGCGAGCGTGGCAACAAGTCGGCGGTGGTTCTTCGTCGCAGGCATCGAAATATCCTAGACCACACCGCTCACGCCGTACTGACATTTCGCCTAAAAACGTCGCCCCAAAACGCTCGCCGGGTCTTACCCCGACGAGCGTCACCCCCCGCGAAAGCCTCACGCCGCGTCGGGGCGTGCTTCTTCGATGGCTTTGACCATGTCTTTGAATCCCATGTCTTTGGTGAGTTTGCCCACCACGCTCATGTCCGCGGGGTTGATGACGAGGATGAAGCCGGTCTTGCCGCCGAACTCGTCCCACACCGCGCCGCCGCCCATGGCGTTCATGAGGTAACCCGCCTGCTCCCGGCCGGGCGTGGTGGTTTGGTCGAGTTCCACGAACAACACCGGCTCGCTGTCGAGCTTGCTCGTCAGGTCCTCGAACGTGTCGCCCATCGCTTTGCACGAACCGCACCAGTCGGCGTGGAACTTCACGACCACCAACTCGGGCGTCGCGCTTTTTTCGGCCTCGTCCGCCATGGCCGACACACTTACCGAGCCAACGACCATCATGGCCAGCGCCAACATCCCGATCGCGTTCATCCGTTTCATATCAAGCTCCAAAAAATAAAAAGGTTCAAAAACAACTAGCACATCAATTCATCGCGAGCGGGCCAAGCCCATGACCAGCCCCGCTTCGGACCAGAGCTCGACATCGACGCCGTCCACCGTGGCGGTCGCAGGATCGAGCTTGGCCAAGCGTTCGTCCGGCCGGACCTGGTACAGCGTGTACGCCCCGCCCTCGGCATCAACCACCCGCAGCTGCGCCGCCATGCAGCCCTGCACCGAGCAGTACCGCCCGCCCTCTAGGATCAGCCCCCGGCCGGCCAACGACGCGGGCTCGATCGGCGTAAAGCCCAGCTTGTCGCTCATCTTCGACAGGTCGGAAAAGACCACAGCCTGATAGTCGGGCTTCAGCGTCTTGTTGTGGTTCAACGCGATCTCTTGCGCGACCACACGGGTCAGGTCGTGGCCGCCGGGCCAAGCCGCCCATACGCCGCCGAGGACGAAGACCAAGAGCAAGGCCGCCGCCGCGGACCAGCGCTGCGTGGACCACCCGGCCCACGGGCGTGCCGCCCGGCCGGCATCCGACGCCGGTCCGGCTTTGCCGATGTCCCGCAGGATCGCGTTCATTTTTTCGGGCCGTAGCGTCTGCTTTTCGTAGTACGCTCGGACCTGGTCGCGGACGTCCGGGGGTGGAGTGGGTTGACTCATCGGTCCGCCTTTCGTGGTTCGGGGTTGCGGGGGGTCGCGGGGGCCTGGTCGGCCAATCGTTCGCGAAGTTTTTGCTTGGCCCGGTGGAGCAGGCTCAGGATCGTGCCGCGTGGTCGGCCGAGCTGCTTCGCCGTCTCGCGGGCCGAGTAGCCCTCGACCCAGGACAACACCACCGCTTCGCGTTCGTCTTCACTCAGACAACGCAACGCCACCTCCACCGCGTCGGCCTGCACCAGCCGAGCCAACACACCCCCGGAATGATCCCCGCCGCTGGAATGAGTTTCACCAGCAGCGTGGACTGCGTCCTCGGCGATCTCGAATTCGGCTTGGTGGGTTACGGGCCGCCGCTGGTCTCTCCGGTAGGCATCGATGAACCGGTGCTTGATCGCCCGGAACAGCAGCCGACGCTTCCACGGCCCGCCGGTCCGGGCGAGCGACAGACACGCCTCGTGCAGCACGTCCTCGGCCGACTCCCGCTGACGGGTCAACGCCAGGGCGTACCTGAACCCGCTCTGCAATAGGTCCTGCAGGTCGTCCGACCTCGGCGGGGCCTCAGATTCGCGGGAAATCGCCTTCACACCTACACCAACGGCCCGGCGACCCGTTTTGATTGCACAGATCGGCGATTTTTCGCTCGGCGCTGCTCCGCCCCGATCCGGAGGCGGCGATTTGCAGACGATCCGGGCCGCTGCCCGATAACACCATGGAGAAGTTGGCAGCCCGACCACGGGTGTTTTGAGACCGCAATTTATGGCCGAAGTCCTTGACCAGAATGAAGTTGACGCGCTGCTCGCCGCGGTGGACGCTGAGGAATCCTCGGCCGAGTCCCACGGCGGAGCCCAGGTGTTTTCCAACCGCCGCCGGGGCGGGGGCGGCGGCGAGGAAGAACTCGAAATTCGCGGCTACGACTTCAAACGCCCCGAACGCGTCTCCAAGGACCAGATGCGGGCGTTGGAAAACCTCC
>JBCCST010000011.1:0-80689 GCA_039199695.1 Planctomycetota bacterium
AACAGATCGAGATGCGGCGTGTCGCCCCGCCGGCGTGGCCGACGTTTACACCGGGCCCCGCGACGGTGGCCGAGAAAGAAGCCCGCCAGATGATCGTCGACTTCTGCGAACGCGGCTACCGCCAACGCCTGCTCATCAGCACCGAGGGCAGTTTTTCGATGCGGCTGGGCGGCGACGCGTTCGTGATCACGCCCAGCAACGTCGATCGGTTGACGATGTCGGTCCACGACCCGGTACTCATTGATCACGGCCGGGCCGAGGCGGGTAAAGCGCCCAGCCGGGCGGCGCGGTTGCACGCCGCCATCTACGCGGCCCACCCCGAAGTCAACGCGGTGATCAACGCCTACTGCGTCAACGCCACCGCGTTTTCGGTCAGCCAAAACCGACTTGATTCGCGGACGATCCCCGAGAGCTACGTGTTCCTGCGTGACGTGCAGTGGGTGACCTATGAAGAAGCTACGACGAACCCCGAAGCGGTCGCCCAACGCGTCGGCCCGACGCAGCCGGTCGCGCTAATCCAGAACGACGGCGTCCTGGCGACCGGCCAAGACATGCTCGCGGCGTTCGACTGCCTGGAAGTTTTGGAATCGACCGCCGAGGCGATCGTCAACAGCCGACCACTGGGGGAGGTGTCGCCCATGAACGATCAAGCGATCTTAGAACTTCGCCAGGCGTTCTTTGGCGAATAAGCATCGCGGCGGTGCACTATCGAATCAAGCGGCCTTGGCCTTCACCGGCCAGAAGACGCCGTATTACGTTTTCGACAGCGGTGGCGGGTGGTGCTTGACGGTTTGGGGGACCGGCTTGTCCCGCCATTCGAGGGACTGGGCGTTCATCTGCGCGATCGTCTGATCGTCGGCATGGCACATGTGCTCCGCGATGCCAACCGCTTGGGCGAGTTGCGTATCGTTGAGCTGCTTGTACGCCCGCAGCCGGCGGTCGAGGTGGTGGTACCAACAGTCCGCGAAGACGTGGTCGAGCACAATCCGCATGAAGCAGTGGTCTTCGGTCACCACCCAGCCCCGCGTTCGGCCGAGCGAAGGCAGTTGGATACGCATTAGATCGAGGTAGCGGTTTTGGAGGTCGTAACGGTCCATGCCTTTAGGATAGCGCGCGACGCGACTTTGGCGAAGACTATTTTTGCATGCCACGAATGAAAACAAAAAACCCACGCTCGAAAGCGTGGGCTTGGGGAAAACGTGTTCTGAGGGGCTGACCAAGATCAGTCGGTGGACGCGCCGCCCTGGCCGAAGGTGATCTTGTCGGTGCCGAGGTGGTCGGCATCGCCGAGGCCACCGCCGCCCGCACCACCGCCGCCGCCGAACCCGGCGTTGCCGCCGCCCGCCTTCTTCTCGTTGCGTTCGGCCGCGGCGTCCTGCTCGGACGTCCACATGGCCCGCTTGAGCGACAGGCCGATCTTGCGATCGTCGAGGTCGACGCGGAGGATCTTGACTTCGATCTCCTGGTCTTGCTTGACCACGTCCTGCGGGTTTTCGACCTTGTGGTCGGCCAGCTCGGAGATGTGCAGCAGCCCTTCGAGATCGTCTTCGAGCTCGACGAAGACGCCGAAGTTGGTGATCTTGGTCACCTTGCCCATGACGATCATGCCGGGCTGGTAGGCCGACGGGATCGCTTCGTCCCACGGGTCCTCTTCCATCTGCTTGAGGCCGAGGGCGACGCGTTGCTTCTCGCGATCGACTTCGAGGACGACACACTTGGCGTCGTCGCCCTTTTTGAGCAGCTCGTTGGGGTGGCTGATCTTCTTGGTCCACGACAGGTCGCTGACGTGCAGCAGGCCGTCGATGCCCGGCTCGATCTCGACGAACGCGCCGTAGCTGGCGAGGTTGCGGACCTTGCCCTCGACCACGGCGCCGGGCGGGTATTTCTCGGCGACGAGTTCCCAGGGGTTGACCTCGGTTTGCTTCATGCCGAGGCTGATTTCCTGCTTGTCTTTGTTGATGTCGAGGACGACAACGTCGACCTCTTCACCGATCGAGACCAGCTCGGACGGGTGGTTGATGCGCTTGGTCCAGGACATCTCGGAGATGTGGACCAGGCCTTCGACGCCTTCTTCGAGCTTGACGAACGCCCCGTAAGACATGATGTTCGTGACCTCCCCGCGGACGCGGGTGTTGGCGGGGTATTTGGTTTCGATGGCTTCCCAAGGCGAAGAGTCCTTCTGCTTGAGGCCCAGGGCGATCTTTTCTTTTTCGAAGTCGATGTTGAGGATCTTGACTTCGATCTTGTCGTCGATCTTGACCACGTCGCTGGGGTGGTTGACCCGGCCCCAGGACATGTCGGTGATGTGCAGCAGGCCGTCGATGCCGCCGAGGTCAACGAACGCACCGAAGTCGGCGATGTTCTTGACCGTGCCTTCGACGATGTCGCCGACCTTGATCTTGTCGAGCAGGCCCTTACGCAGCTCGGCCCGGCGCTCCTCGATGAGGTTGCGGCGGCTGATCACGATGTTGCGGCGTTCGAGGTCGATCTTAAGGATCTTCGACTCGATGGTTTGGCCGATGTAGATGCCGATATCGGCCGGGCGGCGGACGTCGACCTGCGACGCGGGCAGGAACACCGGCACGCCGATGTCCACGAGAAGACCACCCTTGATCTTCCGCATGACCTTGCCTTCGACGACGTCTTCTTCTTTGTTCTCGGAGATGATCTTTTCCCAACCGCGGATGCGGTCGGCTTTGCGCTTCGACACGACGACCGTGCCGCCGTCGCCTTCGACTTCTTCGAGCAAGACTTCGACGGTGTCGCCGATCTCGACGTCTTTGTGGTCGTCGAACTCGGTCTTGTCCAGGATGCCTTCGGACTTGAGCCCGACGTCGACGAGGAAGTCGTCGCCGGCGTAACCGATGATCTTGCCTTGAAGAATCGTGCCGGTGCTGAAGTCCCCGATGGTTTCTTCGAGCAGGCCTTCCATGTCGCCGTCGGCGACCGCCTGACCGAGCGCCTCCGCGATCATGGCCTCGGCTTCCTGGTCTTCAACACTGAGTTCTGCGATGAGGTTCTGGTTAACCATAAGAAATGTGTTTCCTTCGTGATCGGTTTACCCGGCCCCGCACGACATGTGCTTGGGAACCACCGGGTCGCGGCCCACGGTTAGGCCACCTGGTGTCGCCCCGCCGACCACCCAACGGGCGGTCTTCAAACGAGGTTTCGAGCCAAATAATGTACCCCAGGGCAGCGTCAAACGCGAATCACCCGGCCCGTCAACTTTGGTTATCAACCATCGGCGTGAGCGTAAACTTCGCTTCCACCGCTGGATAGCCCGGCCAATGACCCAACCCGCTCAAACCGCCGCGGCTTCCTCGTGTTGGGCTTTGACGAAATTCACCGCGTTCTGGAAGTACTTCAAGCCGGTGGGCGTGGCTTGCATAAATTCCGGGGGTTGCCGGGTCCACTGCGGGTGGTTGGTGGCGTGCAGGAAGCGCTCGGGATGCGGCATCAGGCCGAACACCAAGCCGGTGGGATCGCAGACCCCCGCGATGTCGCGGTCCGAGCCGTTAGGATTATCAACGCCTCCGGAGGTGTCGTACCGCAGCGCGACTTGGCCGTTGCTTTCCAACCGACCCAAGACTTCCGCAGGCGCGGTGAATCGGCCCTCGCCGTGGGCCATCGGCAGATCGTGGTCCGCCAGGCCGCGCGTCCAGATGCACGAACTTTCGGCGTTGACCGCCATCGGCGTCCAGCGGTCGATGAACCGGGCCGAGGTGTTGTGAGCCAGCGCGACTTCCTGCCCCCCGGAATGGGGGTTTGGCAGAAGGCCAAGTTTGACGAGCACCTGAAACCCGTTGCAAGGCCCGAACATCGGCACCCCGCGGTCGATCGCTGCGAGCAACGGCTCGTACAGCCGATGCTTCAGCCGGTTCGCAAAGATCCGCCCCGCCGCGATGTCGTCGCCGTAGCTAAAACCGCCGGGGAAACCGATCAGGTCGAACGCTTCGAGCTTACGCGGGTCTTCGATCAGATCGTGCAGGTGCAGCGTCGTGGTTTCCGCCCCCGCCAACTCGAAGGCGTGGGCCAGTTCCCGGTCGCAGTTCGTGCCCGCGGTGCGGAGGATGAGAGTTTGGGGAGTCATTCACAGAGCATAACTGATGATCGGTGGTTTGAAAGATCGTTACCGACGGATGACTTCATCCGTCAACCGCCCCGGGCTGGAGCACCACACGAAGGTCCAAACGCCCGGCCTCGTCCGCTACGCCACGCCACTGGAGACGCGTCACCTCCGGACGCTCGGGCCCGAAGAAACCCTCGGGAATCCGATACGGCTCGGCCACCCACATCCCCGGTGCCTCGCCGACGAATTCCACGCTCAACGTTTTACCGTCCTGCCGCAGTTGAACCCACTTGGCGTCGGCGAGCCATTCAACTTCGGCCGCGGTCATGAGCGTCCAAGCAACCTGAGCGCCGGGCACCAACTGTAAGGTGTCCTTGATCTCGATACCGCGGTGCCCCGCGGTTCGAAACACAAACTCGCGTTCCGCCGATTCGACCATCAAGCCGAGCGATTCGGTCAGATCAACTCGGGCCCAGCCGCGGCCGTTACGCTCGTCGAAGGGTTCAAATCCGGTGATCGCGGCGTCGGCGGTCACCAGCATGGTTTCATCGTTGACCGTCAGGGTGTTGTGGGTTTCGTTTCGATACTGGTAAACCCGCCAGCGATCGCTGTCTTGATTTCGATCCCAGAGTTGAACCCCGGCCGCTTCGAGTGGATGGTAAGGCGCCATACCGAGATCGATCGCCCAACGCACGCCGTTGGCTTCGTATACAAACGAGCCCGCGTCCATATGACCGTGGCTCACATTGGCCCTTCCGCCCTTAAGGCCGAGATACATCGTGTTCGGGTCGGACCAGCTCTCGCGAAAAAACGCGACCGGATTTTTCCCGTGGCCGATCCAACTCAACGCGGGGGTGGCCGCACCGTCGGGCGCCGCCGTGTCGAGCCACCACAAGGCCGAGAAAGCCGTGAATCGGCCGCGGTCTTGCAGCACGCTACGCCAGCCGCCGCGTTGCCACGGAACCAGCCATTCACTACGACCGGATTCACGGGCCGTCCACAGCACCGCTGGGGTATAGACCACGTTAGACCGCCCGTCAGCAAAGTTGTACGCCTTGCCACTAGGGCCGCACGCATGTGTCATAAAACCGCCGCTTTCGATAAAACCCGGTGCTTCGGCTAGACCGAGATCGTCACCGATCGCCGAACGCAGCGTCTCGATCAACAAAACTTGGTAGGTCGTACCATAAGCCCAATAGGAAGGGCCTTCGGGGTAAACGCCGTCGGGTGCGTATTCGTGGAGCGCAAGCGGGTTGTCTCGCTGGGCCGACGCGATCCACCGAAGCGCGACCTCGGGCTCGTCCTCCGCAATCGCCAATGCCCCGATGAGCATGCCCCCGAAACAGACCGCGTTCCAGTTATTCGACCGAGTTTTCCAGTAGTAAACCCCAGGCGTTTCTTCTAGGACCAATGCCTTGTCCAACAACGCCGTGCGGAGTATCTGCCGTCTATCGTCGTCGAGTTCTTGGTACAGCCAGTCGTAACCCAAGCCCACCGCCGCGGCCATCTCCGCGGTGTCGAGGAAGTGGGACGGATTCCAGTCCGAAAACGCCGCCACGCCGAGCAACTCCGCTTCCGCCCGCCGGGCGTATTCGGGGTTGCCGGTGGTGTGAAACGCCACCGCCAACAGCGTGATGCGTTCAAACGCTTCGCGCGACACGCCGAGCAACCGCCGCCCCACCTGCTTCCGCTCTAAAACCGGTTCGTCAAGAAACACACCCGCACGCCGTTCGATCTGGTCCAAAATTTCATTGAGAACCGTGTCTTGCGACCTCCGCTCACGTAAAGCCGCAAAACGATCTGCCGTGGCGATCAAACGGGGCCGATCCAGCTTTAGATCATTGAGCGGTTGCGCGAACACATCAGCCTCGGCATGCAGCAGACTCATCGTCATCACCACCATGGCGACGACTCGATTTCTTGCGGTCATCAAATCAGTGAGCGATTTATTAAACTTCATTATTTTAACGTTCGCCGGTCTTTCGGTAGGCCTGACGCTGCTCCGCATACACCTCCGGGCTCACCGGCAGGTCGGGCTGCTCGACGCCATCTAGCACTTGTTGGTGCAGTTTTTTGAGGTACGGGATGCACCAGCCACAACCCGTCCCCGCCCCGAGGCATTCGCTGATCAGGCTCGCGACCGGCGGCTTCTCGCGCTTGCAATAATTCACGATCTTCCGCTGGCTGACGCGGAAACACAGGCAGACGTGGTCGTCGGGGTCCATGCGGGAATCTTACCGCCCTCGGCCGGGTTACACTGACGAAATGCGGAGAACCCTCCACCTTCTGCTACTGCTCATGCTCGTCTCGCCCGCCGCCCATGCCGAGCCGTTCATGCTCGGGGGGATCCAGATCAACGAACCCGATCAGGCCGTCTGGGCCCAACATCTGGCGGACAACGGGTTCAACACCATGCACATCACCGTCTACGCCCGGCAAGGCGTTTGGCACGCTGACGACCTCCAAGTCAAACCCGTCGACGACGGTACGATCCAAAAAATCCGCGCCGCCCACGCCGCCGGCCTCCGCGTCGCGCTGATCCTCCGCATTGATCTCGACCACGCCCACCCCGAAAACCGTTTCCTCTGGCACGGCCTGGTCCTGCCCTCGCCCGACCACCTCGACGCGTGGTTCGAACGCTACGCCGGGTTTGTGCTCCAGTGGGCCGAGGTCTGCGAAGCCGAGGACGTGGAGTTGTTGGGACTCGGAAGCGAAATGAACGCCATCACCGCGACCCGGCCGGTCGAAAAGCTGCCGAGTTTGGAACGCTACTACCTCGACACCGCCCAACAAACCCGTCGGCGGCAGGCCCTGCTCGACTCGGCCCACGCGGTGCCGGACGAGTTGATCCGCGCTCCCGGCGACGCCGCACCGGTGGACAACTTGCGGGTGTTCATGAAAGATCGCGATCAAGCCTTGTACGACTGGGCCGAGGCGGTGACGTTCGGGACGGGTGACTTGGCGATGGAAACGCGGATCGAGCAGATCAATCTCCGCCGGGCCGAGTTGCTGCTGCGTTGGCGTGACTTGATCGCCGAGGTGCGTTCGCGGTACGCGGGTCGGCTGACGTACGCGGCGAACTTCGACAGCTACATGGACATCGGGTTTTGGCCGGCGTTGGACGTGATGGGGATCAACGCGTATTTCCCGCTGCGCGATCCGGCGGAACCGGCCGACGTCGCCACGCTCGCCGAAGCGTGGGGCGAAGTTTTCACGGACATCGAATCCCATCAGGACGAGATGGACGTACCCGGTTTGCCGGTGGTGTTTACCGAACTCGGCTACACCCAAAGGGCCGGCACCACGACCGCGCCGTGGGCGTGGCAGGGGTTTGATCTGGTGGGCGAATCGAAAACCCTGATGGTGTGGGAGACGCTGCCGATGGACCCCGGCGAGCGGGTGCGGGCGATGACCGCCCTACGCCAAGCCAACGACCAGCATGACGGCCTATTGGCCGGGCTACTTTATTGGAAACTCACCAGCAAGGACTACCACGCCGCGGGCGAATCGTTTTCGCTGCTGCTGCGAGACCAACCCGGCCACCCCGAAGCCGACCCGTTGCAGGCGGTGTTGCTAGAGTTTGTCGAAGCCCCGGCAACCCACGAAGCGCCAGCCGCCGGCCGGTCCATCACGCGATGAAAAAACCCTCCGCTTACGACAACCTCTTGGCGAACCTCGAAAGACTTCCGGGGGTCGGCAAACGCTCGGCCGAGCGCATCGCGTTCCACCTGCTCCGCCAACCCGAGGCCGACACGCTGGGCCTGGCCGACGCCGTCCGCGCCTTCCGCGAGAACCTCAAGGTCTGTTCGGTCACCGGCCACGTCTCGGAATCCGACCCCTGCGCCATCGTCGCCGACGAGTCCCGCGACCACGGCACGATCCTCGTCGTCGAACAACCCTCCGACGTCATCGCGATGGAACAGACCGGCGCCTATCACGGCAGCTACCACGTGCTCATGGGCCGACTCGCCCCCCTCGAAGCGCTCGGCCCCGGCGACCTGAACATCGATAAGTTATTGAAACGCGTCCGTGACGGACAACAAAATTCCGGGGGCAGCCCCACGATCACCGAGGTCATCCTCGGCACCAACCCCACGCTCGAAGGCGACGGCACCGCGCTCTACCTCGCCGACCAACTCCAAGCGATGGGCGCCAAAGTCACCCGCCTCGCTCGCGGATTGCCGACCGGCTCGAACCTGCAAAACGTCAGTAAGGCCGTGCTCAGCGACGCGGTGCAGGGACGCGTTTCTGATTTTTGATCTGATCTCATCATTCCGATTGGTCGCTACGCCAAGCGGGTGATAAAGTTATAGCGTTGCCGGTGCAAAAGCTGCGCCGCAGCGAGCAAAACACTCGATCAGACACAAAAACCCTTCCCCTCATGAGAATCGACACCGGCCAACATCTCCGCATGGACCAGCGCATGAAGCTGGCCCCGCGCATGATCCAGTCGATGGAGATCCTCCAGATGGCCCAGCCGGCCCTCGAGGAACGCATCGAGCAGGAGCTGGCCAGCAACCCCACCCTCGAACAGGTCGAGCCCGGCAGCGACCGCGACACCCTGCTCGCCGAACGCGAACAAGAAAAACGCGACGACCGCGAGGGTGAACGCGAACTCATCGTCTCCGACGGCGACGGCCAAGACGGCCAGGCCGACGACTTCGAACGCCTCTCCAACATGTCCGAGCAGTACGGCGACTCGTGGGCCGCCAACACCTCCGAGGGCGGCGCGACCGACTTCCGCCGGGCCGCCAACATCGGCAGCGGCGAACGCGACGCCAAGATGGATGCGATGGCCAACACCGCCGCCCGCGGCGCGTCGCTGTTCGATCAGCTCGTCGATCAGTGGCACCTCGTGGACATCGACCCGCCCACCGCTGAGCTCGGCGAATACCTCATCGGGTTCGTCGATGCCGACGGCTACCTCCGCAACTCCACCCAGGACCTGCTCGACCAGGCCTCCGCGGGGACAACCGCCGAGCAGATCGAAGAGTGCATCGAACTGCTCCAGGAAGCCCTCGAGCCCAACGGCCTGTGCGCCCGCGATTTCCGCGAATGCCTGCTCCTGCAGATCGACGCCAAAACCTACAACGAGCCGGACACCGACCTGAAGATCGAACGCCTCTTGGTCAGCGAATACCTCAAAGACATCGAGGCCAACCGCTACCCCAAGATTGCCAAGTCAACGAACCTCGACATCGAGACTGTGCAGAAGGCGGTCCACAACCTCCGGCAGTTCCACCCCCACCCCGGCCGACTGCTGGCCGTGGACACCGTCCGGACGATCACGCCCGACGCGGTCATCGACTACGACGACGAGACCGATTCGTATTCGGTCCAACTCACCCACAGCCGACTGCCCGCGCTGCAGATCAGCGCCGAGTACGAAAAGATCGCCAGCGACAAAAGCGAAGACAAAAAAACCCGCGACTTCATCGGCACCAACCTCCGCAACGCCCGCTGGCTGATCGACGCGGTCCGCCAACGCCACGCCACCCTGCTCCGCGTCATCGGCGTCGTCGTCGAAGCCCAACGCGAATTCTTCGAGCAGGGCCCGCAAGCGCTCAAGCCGCTGCCCATGACCCTCGTGGCCGACCAGCTCGGCATCCACGTCGCGACGGTCAGCCGGGCGGTCAGCGAGAAGTACCTCCAGACGCCCCGCGGCATCTTCCCCTTGCGCATGTTCTTCTCCGGCGGCACCGAAACCGACCAGGGCGACGCCATGAGCTGGACCGCCGTGCAGGCCAAGCTCAAAGAGGTAATCGACCACGAAGACAAGAACAAGCCTTGGTCGGACGACGCCCTCGTCGACGAACTCAAAAAACACGGCATCGAAATCGCCAGGCGGACCGTGGCGAAATACCGCAAGCAGTTGAATATCCCACCCGCGCGTCAGAGGCGGGAGTACTGATTTCGGTCTTATTCAAAATCAACCGGGGTACCCATGTTCAATAAAGCATCCATCACAATCAATTGCTCTAACACCAAGCAATCTGATTTTTTCTATCGCGAGGTACTTGGTGCGATTTTGCTCCCCAGTGATGGGTATGGCTGCGCCTGGTACTCACTCGGCGAGATGACTATTTCATTAATGCCTAATGCCAGTGACGCATGCCCTGCTGATTATTCAAAGCACGCACTCGCTCACCTGTACCTCGAAACCGATGATCTTGCGTCGGTTCACGATCGCATAAAATCTCTCTCCATCAAGATTCTGGAGTGGCACCCCGAAGAGTTCATGATCATTTCCGACCCCGATCAAATTCCGATCGAGATCTGGCAAAAATCTAACTAGCGATTAACCGCCGAGGACGGTCTCTGCTCGATCCCGAGCTGAGTTGATCTCGCTGATGCGGATGCCGAAGTTTTCGCCGACCTTGACGGCCGAGCCGGTGCCGATGGTCTTGTTGTTGATGCAGAAGGCAAGTTCTTCGTCGGCGGACTTGGGCAGTTCGATGATCGAGCCGGGGGCGAGGGTGAGGACTTCGCCGACCGGGAGCTTGCGCTGGCCGATCTGGACGATCATCGGGACGGTGAGGTTCAGGATGGTTTTGAAGTCGGTAGCCACGAAGGGTTTATCGGTCGATTTGTCGTGCGGGGTTGACTAAATTTAGCCCCGGGCGAGTCGCCCGGGGTGCCGCGGGGTGGATTCATCGCGGGGTTTGCGGTTTCGCACGGTCGGACGCCGCGGCGGCCCCGGGTCATTGACCCTGAGCTAAATTGGAACGGACGTCAGGTGAACAGGTGTTCGGCGACCTCGACGGCCTTGGCGAGCGCGGCGGCTTTGTACACGGTTTCCTGGTGCTCGGCGTCCGGGTCCGAGTCGGCGACGATGCCCGCTCCGGCCTGAATATGGACCGTCCAACCCCCGGAATCCCCCCTGGAATCTCCCTCGTCGCTTCCGGGGGGCAGGATCACCATCGTCCGCAGCGCGATGCACATGTCCATGTTGCCGGCGAAGTCGGCGTAGCCCACCGCCCCGCCGTAGGGGCCGCGTCGGGAGGGTTCGAGGTCGTCGATGATCTGCATCGCCCGAACCTTGGGAGCGCCGCTGACCGTGCCCACGGGCAGGCTGACGCGCAGCGCGTCCCAGGCGGTAAGTCCATCGCGCAGCCGGCCGTGAACGGTGGAGCTCAGGTGCATGACGTGAGAGTATTTTTCGACCGCAAGCAACTCCGGCAATTCAACACTTCCGGGGACCGCGATCCGGCCGATGTCGTTGCGGTGCAGATCGACGAGCATGATGTGCTCGCTGCGGTCTTTCGGATGGTTAACGAGTTCATCCGCGAGGCGTTGATCCTCTTCCGGGGTCGCGCCGCGGTGCCGGGTGCCGGCGAGGGGCCGGCTGGTGGCGACCCTGTCGGTGACATTGACCAAAATTTCGGGGGACGAGCCCACGAGGATGCCGCCGTCGATCTGCAGGTAGAACATGTACGGCGACGGGTTGACCACCCGCAGCGCCCGGTAGATGTCGAACGGGTCCGCGGCGGTCTCGACGGCGAACCGCTGCGAGGGCACGATCTGGAACGCGTCGCCCGCCTGGATGTATTCCTTGCAGACCTCAACGGCTTTCTGGTATCCGCCCTCGCCCATGTTGCTTGGCGGCAGCGCCGGGGGCGGGCTGTCGATGGTGACATGCCCCGGCGGGAGGCTGACGTCGTCGGCCGAATCGGCGTGGAGCAAGCGCTCCGCCAAGTCGTCGAGACGCGATTGCGCGCCAGTGTAGGCTTCGTCTGCCGCGGTAAAGTCCGCGGGTCGCACAAACGTGATCAGCAGCAGGGTCTTCTGGACGTGATCGAACACCACCGTGTCGAGGTAGAGCTGCATATGCAAGTCAGGTAGCCCGCGGTCGTCCGTCGGCGGGTTCGGTAAAGATTCCCCTTCGAGATAGCGCACCGTGTCGTAACCGGCGCTGCCGACCCAGCCGCCGGCCCCGGGGATTTGGGCGGGCAGCAGCGCGTACGTGGGTTCATCGAGTACATAGCCCGCGGTCAGTTTCTGCATCTCCATTAGCGGGTCGTCGCTGCGGAACGATCTGGAGGCTTCGGGCGTTTCGTGGTTGGTGTAGGTCACGTCGTGACCACGGGCCACGACCTCAGCCATGGGCCGGCTGCCAAGGAAGCTGAATCGGCCGACGCGGTCGCCGCCGATGACGGACTCGAAGAGGTAACTCGGGGCCAACCGTTCGTCGGGGCGGACGAGCCGGCGGTAGGCGAGCACGGGGGTCAACGAGTCGTTGAGCAGCCGGCGGAACACGGGGATGAGCGTGGTCTGGTTAGGGTCGGCGGCGGCTTTCGCGGCGGTAAAGCATTCAGCGAACAACGCGGGACCGGGCAGGCTGGTCTGGGGGTGGGGCGGGAGATCGGACATGGGAAAAACTCAACGCAAGAAGGGTCGGGTGGCGACGAAAGCACGGGCGGGCGGAGGAGAGTTCCCGGAGATGTCCGAGGGACTTCTCCGGGACTTCCGGGGGCGACGCCGACACGGCGTCAGGCCCGGGGCTGGGGCGGGTCGACCGCTCGGGGCCACCAAATCATCTTGCGCAGCGTGGGTTTCATCGCGGATGCATCTCGCGTGGTTAAAGCGAAGTTCGTAGGCCGTCGTCTCTGGGGCCGAGATAAAAAACCGGCGAGCGTGGGCGTTTGAAGACTACGACCATTCGGAAGTAGTGTATAACCGGGACCGGAATCACGCACGACCTCGGCCTGCTGAGATGGGGACCGCCCGAAATGAAAGTTGAAAGTTTTCTCGAATACCACGGCCTGATCGAAAACCCCTTCGCCGCCGAGGAAGCCCGGCTCGACGCGGTGTTCAACCGGCTCGCCGACTCGTCGCTACATCACCCCGACATCAACAAGATCTTCGGCACGCTCGACCAGCCCAGCACCGCGGTCGTGTTCGGCGAAAAGGGCTCGGGTAAGACGGCGATCCGGCTGACCATGCAACGCAAGATCGCCGAGCACAACGCCAACGTGCTCGAAGCGGACAACCACCAGCGGGTGCTCGCGGTGTCGTACGACGATTTCAACCCGGTGTTGGACAAGCTCAGCCGGGCGGGCAAACAGGATACGTCGCAGATCATCCGCAACTTCCGGCTGGCCGATCACCAGGACGCCATCCTGACCATCGCGGTGACGGCTCTAACCAATGCGCTCTTGAAAGACGGCGGATCGCCGGGCGAAGCGAGCATGTCGCTGCCGGACGAGAAGATCAAGAAGATGCGCAAACGTCTGACCGCGCAGCAGCGGTTGGACCTGGCGGTGTTGGCGGGGCTATACGATCAGCCGCCGTCGGGGATTGTGTTGCCGCGCTGGCGGAAGCTGCGCAAGACGTTGAAACTCAAGTGGCGGCTGCCGATCGCGTTTTGGCGGAACTCGGCGATCCTGGTGACGCTGATCACCGCGGGCCTGGGCGGCTGGTTTGCCTGGCTGGAGGTCAGCAAGACCGTCGACGAAGCGACCGGCGTGGTCACCGGCGGGCCGGCGGGCTGGATGATCCCCGTGTTGGGTCTCGCGGCGGCGGGCACGTTGGCGTTATGGACCGTCTGGGTGGTGCAGTTCATGCGGACCTGGGGCTTGGCCCGCAAGGTCGCCAAGGAGATGCCCGCCATCGGCCGCAACACGCCGACGCTGCGGGGCGTGTTCGGCGAACTCGGCGTGTCCACCCTCGTCGGCCAACCGCTTCCGCTGGCGGGCAAAGACGCGACCGAGCAACGCGACAGCCGGTACCAACTGTCGCGCCGGTTTGTCGATGTGCTCAAAGCGCTGGGCTACGCGGGCATGGTGGTGCTGGTGGACCGCGTCGATGAACCGACCGCGGTGGCGGGCGATGCGGGCAAGATGCGTGACCTAATCTGGCCGATGTTCGACAATAAATTCCTGAAGCAGGAAGGTATCGGCCTTAAACTGCTGCTGCCGATCGAACTCAGCTACCTGTTGAACAAAGAAGGCCCAAGCTTCTTCCAGGAGGCCCGCCTCGACAAGCAGAACATGATCGACAAGCTGACGTGGTCGGGAGCAACGCTTTACGACCTCTGCAGCAGCCGGCTCAACGCCTGCCGCACCGCGGGCAAGGCGGCGGAGCTTTCGCTGACCGATTTCTTCGAGGAAAGCGTCACCCGGGAGACCCTGATCGATGCGCTCGACCAGATGCACCAACCCCGCGACGCGTTCAAGTTCCTCTACAACGTCGTGCAGGAACACTGTCGGCTGCTTCCCGAAGACGCCGCGGACTACAACATCAACCGGCTGACGCTCGAGACCGTCCGCCGAACGCAGTCCCAGCGGGTTCAGGAGCTGTACCGCGGATTGACGCCCGCTTGATCCGCGATCGCAATTCGTGTTTAATGCCTATGGCCCTGCGTCCACCTGTTGGTTGACGACCGATAATGACCTTCTTCTCGGCAACAAAACCATCCATGACGGCTCAATCCCCCATCCGCTTAGGCGGAGGTGTTTTACCGTTGATGGATCGATTCAGACACGCAAATAAGCGGCTTAAACCCGATAATTCTAAGAATTTCTGTTCTGATAGCCGCGTGTCTTCCGATACGAGTTCGAGATGTGGGGCTGTAAATCCAGCCCCTGCCGAACCCAGCGTTAACCTCCCGCTGACGCTTTTCTTGCGGTGCATTAACGCTTCTGGTATTTATTCGGCCAAGCTTTTTGTTTTACAGACGGGTCCGTCGCGTGACGGTTTACCCCGGTTAGTTTTTTTAGGGTTCCCCCTACGGTAAGGAGTCATTGAGATGACAAAGGAAAGTAAATTGACCGGGCTCTGTCTGGTCGGTGGTTTGGCTGCTGCGGCGCTGACCACTTCGAGCGTTGCACAAGACGCGCCCCCCGCAGTCAACAACGGCCTGCTCACCTGGAGCGCCGGTGCTGACGTTGTGTCCACCTATATCTTCCGCGGTTTTGAGCAAGAAGACAGCGGTCTGATTTTCCAGCCCTACGTCGAAGTCGGAACCCCGTTAGGCGACACCGGCGTTGATCTGACCATCGGTACTTGGAACTCGATCCACAGCGTGGGTACCGGTGCCGTCGCCGGCGGTCCTTCGCGTTGGTACGAATCCGACCTGTACGCAAGCTTGGGTTACAGCATTAACGACCAGTTCGCCGTGAGCACGACCTTCACGGGCTTCTACTACCCCAACAACTCGGCGAGCAGCATCGAGGAACTGGCCTTCCAACTCGATTACGACGACAGCGAAGCGCTCGGTGATTTCGCCTTCGCTCCTTACGCGATGATCGCGTTCGAAACCCGCGACGCGGGCGGCACCGAGGACATCTACCTCGAAGTCGGTGGTGAGTTCTCCGCGTTCTTCATCGAAAGTGAAGACCTTCCGGTTGAACTCAGCTTCCCGTTCGCGCTGGGCTTCAGCGTCGATGATTACTACACCGACGGCGGTGGCGATAACGAATTCTTCGGCTTCTTGAAGGTTGGCGTCGCCGCCAGCATGCCGCTGGACTTCATCCCCGCCGACTACGGTGTTTGGTCGGCTTCGGCTGGCATCGATCTCTTCTTTGTCAACGACGAAGCTCTTGGTGGACAAAGCCTGCTTGACGACGGCGACGAGTTCGAAATCGTCGGCCTCGTCGGTGTCTCCATGGAGTACTAAGCTCCTCGGGTAACCTTCTCTCTCGGAGTCACCTAGGGACTTCGCAGGGAACGCATCGTGGACGGCCTTCTTGGAACCCGGGCCCACGCGACGCAACCACCCAAAAACTCCGAAACCCGATCCGCTCATGCGGGTCGGGTTTTTTCTTGGACATAAATATCGAAAATGGCCCGCGCGAGTCTACAAGTTGGAAAGGCCGGCTTTCGAATCAAGTACCGCTAATCGTGAGCCTCGGCTCTAGGCCTGATCACCCACTCGTATCCAATGGCTTTCGCTGTTTTCAAAGCTCGCCTGCGTACCAATCACATCGCGATCTGATCCAAGGCCTCGATCAACTGATCCAGTTCATCTTCGGTTGAAAACGCGCCCGGACTCACGCGCACCGCTCCGTCCGGGAACGTGCCGAAGCGTTGGTGGGCGTAGGGCGAGCAGTGCAGACCGGGGCGGACCGCGATCTCGAAGCTGTCGTCCAAAATCGACCCGATGTCGGGGGCATCCATGCCGACGACGTTGATCGACACCGTCCCGACGCGGGCCGCAGAGTCCGTGGTGCCCAGCACCGTAAACCGCTCGTCGTCCTTCACCGCATCGATCAGCTTGCCACAGAGGGCCTGCTCGTGGGCCAGCGTCTCGTCCATCGGGTGGGCGAGGACGTGGTCGATCCCCGCGGCCAACCCGGCGATCCCCACGGTGTTCGGCGTCCCGCCTTCGAGGTAGTACGGGTACAACGCCGGCTGCGTCGGCGTGGAAGAGTCGCCACCCGTGCCGCCCTCGCGGAACGGGGCGAACCGGCCCGCCGACTTGGGGTCTTCGCTGGAGGCCGGGCAACGCTCGCCGACGTACAACGCGCCCGTGCCGGTCGGGCCCAGCAGCGACTTGTGCCCCGGGAACGCGAGCAGGTCGATCTGCATCGCTTCCACGTCGATCGGCACCACCCCCGCGGTCTGCGCCGCGTCGAGCAAAAACAACACGTCCGCCTCACGGGCGATCGCACCCACCGCGGCGGCGTCTTGGATCGTGCCGGTCACGTTGCTGGCGTGGGTCAACGCGATCAACGCCGTATCGGCGGTCAGCGCGTCCTTGATCGACTGCGGATCGATCAAGCCGTCGTCGTCGCAATCGACGCGGGTCAGGGTGATCGTCCCGGCGTCCGCCATCGCCTGCAACGGCCGGCTAACCGAGTTGTGTTCCAGCACGGTCGTGATAACGTGGGGCACCTTCCCATCGGCAGACTTCGCGCTGACCACGCCCTTGATCGCGATGTTGAGTGCGTCGGTGCCGTTCATGGTGAAGACCATCCGCTCGTGATCCGGGGCGTTGAACAACCGGGTGAGCTTGAGCCGCACGCCGTCGAGCATCTGCTCGGCCGCGACGGCCATGCGGTGGCCCGCCCGGCCGGGGTTGGCCGCGTCCTTAGCGATAAACGCCGCCGCGGCTTCGCCGACGCCGGGGGCTTTGGGGAAACTGGTGGCTGCGTTATCGAGGTAAATCATGGATCGGGAGTCTATGGTTTGAGGTTTGAAATTTGTACCGCCATCGCTTCAGATTCAGCGGGCCACACAGAAGATGACCAGTCCGCGGTTCAAAACAACCGCGGCATGCCCGAAGCTCGACGCCACGCCGACAGCTGCCCGAGGTGTAGCGAAACGTGGGCCGTGAGGCTGAACGTCAGAAAGTCGCCGACCGTTGGCAGCGACTCGGCCAAAGGGCCCTTGGTGGGCTTGGCCAAATCTTTAGCCGAAGCGCTGGAGACCGCGGCGATGTAGCGTTCATTCGCGTCGTGCCACGCGGTCATCAATTCGTCTTTGCTCGGATACTCATCCGGGTGGATCAACAACTCGCTGCCGAAACCGAACCGTTCGTTCCAATCACCGAGTTGCGGCGCCCCCCCCACATAGGCCGCGTGAGCGTCGGCCGCGAGCGCCAAATGCCCGAAGATCCAAGCGGGATGGTTCATCCCTTCGACCGGCTGCCGGCAAAAATCTTGCGGGGCGATATCCGCGGCCAGCTGATCTCCGTAGCCCTGCATGAAACGCAACGTCTTGATTTCGCGGTCGTACATGGGCGTTTCCTAAAAAAGTCGCGGTCGGCCCTGCACCCGACGCCACGCCGAAAGCTGGCCGAGGTGGACCGCTTCGTGCGACGAAAAGATAAAACCCGCCATGTCGCCGGTGGTCGGCAGGGTGTCGCGGCGGCGCTCGATCGGGTTTGGTTTATTCAACAGCGCAACGGATGCTTCGCGACCAACTTCGTCGGCGACATCGTGCGTCGCCCGCCAAGCCGCAATCAATTCGTCCCAACTCGGACCGTCGCCGGGATCGTTTGTCGGCTCGCTGCCGATCCCGAAACGGGGTGACCACTCCTCAAGGTCAATCGGCGGCTGGCCCCCGAGCATCGCGATGCCTCGGCTGCCGATCGTGGCCAGGTGCCCGATGATCCACGCCGGGTGGTGGCCGTTTTCGTGCACCGGGCGGAAAGCATCCTCAGCGTCGATATCGGCGAGCAGCCCTTCGCCGTACTGACGCAGGAATCGGTATTGGGTCATCTGGGCTTCAAGGCTCATGGATGGTTCGTCCTGGTTTGAGAAGGATCACGCTCCGACGTATTTGGCGTACACGGTCTTGGCGACGTTGGCGTGCTTGGTACCCTTGACGATC
Source organism: Planctomycetota bacterium (assembly GCA_039199695.1). Taxonomy (GTDB): domain Bacteria; phylum Planctomycetota; class Phycisphaerae; order Phycisphaerales; family Phycisphaeraceae; genus Algisphaera. The sequence continues at coordinate 18,344 of JBCCST010000011.1, forward strand.
GCCCGGCCGTCGGTGAACAGCGTGAGTTCGTACGGCTCGCCGTTGTCGACGATGTCGGCCCGCAGCATAAACTTGTTGGCTTTGACCGTGCCGTGCGACTCCAGACGTTTGGCGATCTCGGCGAAGTCGAGCTTGCTTGCTGAGCCGTCGTCTTTCTGGGTCAGTTGTACCGCGTTGCGGCCGCAGAGCGTGGTCGTGCTGCTGCCGAACTTGCCGTCGAGGAACTCGAAGTTGCGGTGTTTGCAGCACTGGCAGTCGCCGACGTCGTACGCTTTGGCGACTTTGAACTGGCGGAACGTATTGCCCCAAAGGTCGAAGTTCAGCATCGTGGGGCTGACGCGGTCGAGGTTGCCGGTCAGGATCTTCAGGGCTTCCGTGACTTGGTAGTTGCTGATGATCGACACGGCCGGGCCGATCACACCCGCGGTGTCACACGTCGGGTTAAGCCCGGGCGGCGGGGCCTGCTCGAAAATACAACGCAGGCACGGCGTGGCCTTGCCGGCTTTTTCCCAAGCGCTGTCGCCGTTTTCGGTGTGGGGCAGCACGGCGTAGCTCGCGCCCACGGTCCCGACCGCGCCGCCGTAGATGTACGGGATGCCGTGCTTCACGGCGCAGTCGTTGGCGAGGTAGCGGGTCTCGAAGTTATCGACGCCGTCGACGATGATGTCCACGGGCTTGCCGTCGTTGTATTCACCACAAGCCAGCTTTTCCATGTTGGTGTGGTTGACGTCTTCGACCACCGCGGTGACTTTGATCTGTGAATTAATCTTGGCGAGTTTGTTCTTCGCGGCCTCGGCCTTGGGGATCGCGTTGGCGACATCGTCTTCGTCAAACAACACCTGGCGTTGCAGGTTGGTCATCTCGATGAAGTCGCGGTCGACGATGATCAGGTGGCCGACGCCCGCCCGGCCAAGCATGTTGGCGATGACGGTGCCCAGCGCGCCGCAGCCTACGACCAGCGCGGTGCTGTTCTGGAGCTTGCGTTGGCCTTCTTCGCCGAAGCCCGGGAGCAGCATCTGGCGGTGGTAGCGGTCGAGTTCGGAGGAGGTTTCCACGGACACGGTTTCTATTCCTTGGTTTTCTTCGGAGATTTGCACGCGACGGCAAACATGTACAGGCCGGCGACGCCGAAGCCCAGGCCCAGGACAATGGCCTTAGACGCGAGGTCGGCCGAGAACGCGGTCGATCCGACGAAGCACCCAAAGGCGAGGACGTTCGAGACGATCGCGGCGCGGAACCAGGCCGGTTGGTGGACCTTCATGGCTTAGCCCACCACGAGCGAGCCGCCCTCGACCGGGTCCACGCGGACACCCTTGTCTTCGAGGAACTTCACAGCGGCGTCCAGATCTTCCTGGGAGTCCGCGGTGAACTGCAACGCCATGATCCCGATCTTCTGGCTGACCGACGCTTGACGGACGTCGAACTGCACGGTGGGGAACGCTTGGGAGAGTTGCCAGAGAACGGGCTGGTCCTGGCATCCGCCTTCAAAAGTCAGCCAGCATTTACGGGAAGCTTGGGGCATGCCAACCTCCGGTTGGAGTGATAAGTGAGTAGTAAACAGTGATGAGTAAGAACAAATGAACTCATGACGGTTCACTCGTCACTCATCACTGGGCGGCTTTAGCCGCCGGCGATGGCGGGGACGATGGCGAGGTGGTCGCCTTCTTTGACCGGGGTGTCGAGGTTTTCGAGGAACCGGATGTCTTCGTCGTTGAGGTAGATGTTGATGAACCGGTTGAGTTCGTCGTCGGATTTGTAGAGCTTGGCTCCGAAGTCGGGGTACTCGGCTTTGAGCTTGCCCAGCAGTTCGCCGACCGTGCCGCCGGAGACCGAAACGGATTCCTGATCGTTGACTTGCGGCCGCAAGGCGGTGGGGATTTCGACGGCGAGGGTGGTGGAGGTGTCAGACATGGGCGGGCTCTTGGGTTTTGGATGGGGTGGAAGCGATCAGTTGGTTGAAGTCCGTCATTTTAGCGGGGATCGCGGGGGCTTCGTCGAATTGGCCGTCCATCGCTTCGAGGGTCTTCAGGCCGTTGCCGGTGATGCAGACGCAGATGGGCTCTTCTTTGGGGATCCGGCCCGACTGGATCAGCTTGATCGCACAGGCCATCGTGGTGCCGCCGGCGGGCTCGGTAAAGATGCCTTCGTGCTCGGCGAGGAGCTTGATGGCCGCGAGGATTTCGGGGTCGGTCGCCGAGGCGCCGTAGCCGCCGGACTCGCGGATGTTTTTCAGGACGTAGTAGCCGTCGGCGGGGTTGCCGATGGCGATCGATTTGGCGATGGTGTCGGGCTTCTGCGGGCGGAAGAGCTCTTCGTCTTCCTCGAGGGCGGTGACGATCGGGTTGCAGCCCTCGGCTTGGGCCCCGTACATCGCGGGCTGGTTGTCGTCGACGAGGCCGAGCGTGATGAACTCCTGGTAGGCCTTCCAGATCTTGGGCAGGATGGTGCCGCCCGCGACGGGGACGACGGTGTGCTTGGGCAGCTTCCAGCCCATCTGCTCGGCGATCTCGAAGCCGTGGGTCTTGGCGCCTTCGGTGTAGAACGGCCGGAGGTTGACGTTCACGATCGCCCAGTTGTACTGGTCGGCGATCTGCGAACACAAGCGGTTCACGTCGTCGTAGTTGCCTTCGATGCGAACCACCTGGGGGCCGAACGCCCGCATCGCCACCATCTTGCCTTCTTCGAGATCGTGCGGGACCATCACGCAGGCCTTGAGGCCCGCGCCCGCCGCGTGGGCGCTGACCGAGTGGGCCAGGTTGCCCGTGCTCGCACACCCCACGGTGTCGAAGCCGAACTCAAACGCTTTGGTCACGGCCACCGCGACGACGCGGTCCTTGTAGGAAAAGCTGGGGTAGTTCGCCGAGTCGTCCTTGATGTAGAGTTCTTTCACGCCCAGGTGCTTGGCCAAGCGGTCGGCCTTGACCAGCGGGGTCCAACCCGAATGCAAACCGGACCGCGGCTCGCCCTGGATCGGCAGCAAGTCCTTGTACCGCCAAAGCGACAACGGCCCGGCCTCGATCGATTCCCGGGTGACTTTCCCCTTCATCGCCTCGTAGTCGTAGGTCACCTCGACGGGGCCGAAGTCCGAATCACAGATCGTGCGCGGCTCGATCGGGTAGTCGACGCCCGATTCTTTGCCCTGGAGTGATTTGACGTAGCTCATGGTGCGTTCTCGCTGATCGTAAACCCGTGTTAAGCCGCAAGCGGGATAAAATAAGCCCTTCGTATCCGAAGATAAGAAGGGCTGATGGGTTCTTACGAGAAGAAAATCACACCGCTGCTTATCTTCCCTTCGGCGTCGGCCGGAGGCGGGAATTCGCACCTCTTCGAGCATCGCTCGACGGTTGCGGTGACTTCAACGGGCCCGTCCCTCAGTCACTCTGGATAAGTGCCAGTTATTCAATTGTTCCGACCTGAGTCGAGCGACAAAGAGTAGCCGCGTGATCTCACCAAGTCAACCCCCGCACGCACGGGACCGCAATAGGTTTATCATATTGGCGGTCACGCCTCACGACGACGGATCGTCCAGCCGTGCCCATGCTTGAGCCGACGCCCATGACGGACTCCACCCCCAAGAACGAAGGTCCCAACCCCAACGAGCCGTCGCCCGAGCACGGAATCGAGGACGCCAACCCGTCTCGCCCAGCCGACGAAGTGCCGCTGGACCACTTCATCCAGATCGGCCTGACCGACGCCAACTTCCCCAAATACTGGAAGTCGGGCTCGCTGAAATACGACGATTTCCAACCCCTGGCCGAGGGCGGGACGTGTGCGGTCCAGAGCTGCCTCGACAAGAACCTCAACCGCATCGTGGCCTACAAATCGCTGCACCCGCACCTCACCGACGACGAGACCGAGGCCGCCCGGTTTGTCCGCGAGGCCCGGGTGACCGCGATGATCCCGCACCCCGGGACCGTGCCGCTGTACGAGCTCGGCCGGGACCGCTCGGGTCACCCGTACTTCACGATGAAAAAACTCGAGGGCCGCGACCTCCGCTCGATCCTCACCGACATCATCCAACGCAACCACCGCACGCAGGAGCTCTACCCGCTCGAGCGCCTGATCGATATCCTCATCTCTGCCGCCCAGACCGTCGCCTACGCCCACGCCCAGGGCATCGTCCATCGCGACCTCAAGCCCGCCAACCTGCTCATCGGCGAGTTCGGCGAGGTCACCGTGCTTGACTGGGGCCTGGCCAAAGTCTCGGGCGAAGCCACCCCCGAACACGCCCGGCCGCCCACCGGCAAGCAAGGCCTGGCGCTCGAACTCACCCAGCCGGGCCGACGCTTCGGCACGCCGCTCTACATGTCCCCCGAGCAGGCCCGCGGCGACGGGACCGACGCCCGCACCGACGTCTACGCCCTGGGCATCATCCTCTACGAAATCCTCACCCACCAACCTCTGGTCTTCGGGCAAGACCTCGACGACGTGCTCAAACAGATCCTCGAACGGCCCACCCCCTTGCCCCGCGAAGTCGCGCCGAAACTGAAGATCCCCTTCGAGCTCGAAGCGATCTGCCTCAAATGCCTCGCCAAAGAGCCGGGCGAGCGATACCCCGACGTGCCCGCGCTCATCGAAGACCTCCAGGCGTTCCAAGACGACGACCCGGGTAACGTCGAAGCCATGGCCACGAGTCCGCGGAGTGTCTTCCGGTTGGGCTTGGGCCGTTACGCCACCCCGATCGCCGCGCTCGTCGGCCTACTCGTGGGTGGCTTCGGAATGTATCTAGCCCTCTGGCTTTTCCGCTAAGCCGCGACACACCGACCGATCCCCAGAAAAAAACCCGCCGAAGCGGGTCTTTGAATTCGTTTAAACTTGAAGGCTTTTGCTTTACCACGCGAAGTGGGCAAAGGCCTTGTTGGCCTCGGCCATGCGGTGGGTCTGGTCGCGGGTGTTCATCGCCCGACCTTCGCCATGGTAGGCGTCCATCAGCTCACGGCCAAGACGCATGTGCATCGGCTTGCCTTTTTCCGCCCGGGCGGCCTGCAGGATCCAACGGAAGGCCAAAGCCTGCTTACGCTTAGGCTTGACCTGCATCTGGACCTGGTAGTTCGCCCCGCCGACACGCTTCGAGCGGACTTCGACGTTGGGCTTGACGTTTTCGATGGCCTTGCGGAACACGTCGATCGCGGTGACTTCGTCGCCTTCGAGGCGCTTATCGATTTCATCGAACGCTCGGTAAACCACGCGCTGGGCGACGGACTTCTTGCCGTCGAGCATGAGGCAGTTGATGAAGCGGGCGAGCGTCTTGTCGCCGTACTTCGGGTCGGGCTTGAGTTGGGTTTCTGAAGCGGTGAATCCACGTCCCATGTTCGGGCACTCCTAGGGTCGGCTTTCGGAGTTGGCCGTCCCGCAACGCTGCGGGACCGGGCTTTCTCTCGTTCACCGCAGATTTTGCGTCCACGATTACTTGCCGAGGTTGAAAAATCGGATTGAGGTTTAGCCCTTGGGCTTCTTGACGCCGTACTTCGAACGGCCACGCTTACGGCCATCGACGCCGAGGGTGTCGAGGGCACCACGCACGACGTGGTAACGCACGCCGGGGAGGTCGCGGACCCGGCCGCCGCGGACCAGCACGATGCTGTGTTCCTGTAGGTTGTGGCCTTCGCCGCCGATGTACGCGGTGACTTCGTTGCCATTCGACAGGCGGACCCGGGCGACCTTCCGGAGGGCCGAGTTCGGCTTCTTCGGGGTCACGGTCTTGACCTGCAGGCACACGCCGCGACGCTGGGGGCACTGGTCGAGGTCTTTGACCTTCGACTTGAACTTGGGCGTACGGCGGGGGTTACGGACGAGTTGGTTGATCGTGGGCATGGGCCGGGTCTCTGGTTCGGTAAATCGAGCTACGCAGTATAGCCGTAAGCCCCACCGTGTTGCAAATCCCCAATTTAGCCCCGGGTCAATGACCCGGGTTGCCGCGGCTGCCGAATCCCATCAATCACCGCCCCGCCGCCTCGGCCAACACCTGCTCCAGCCGATCCACATGCCGGGCCATGCTCAGTTGGTCCGCCAGACCGTCGCACGCCGCCGCACACGCCGCCCGGACCTCCGGGTCCGCCAACTCCGCCATGGCGTCCGCCAGCTTCCGCGGGTCGCCCGGGTCGTCGATGACCCGCCCCCGCGGCGGGCGGTTGAGGGGCCGCAAGTGGTCGCTGGCCCCGTTGAAGGTGGTGCTGATCGCCGGGGTCCAGATCATCAACGATTCGAGCACCACCTTGCTCGACGGGTCGTACCAGCTGGGCAGCACCGTGACGTCGGCCGCGGCGAACAGCGGCGGCATGTCTTTCGTCGGGCCGACCACCCGCACCCGGTCGTCAAAGCCCGCCGACTCCGCGGCCGGATCGCCGTTGGAGTCGAAGCCGCCGGCCAACAACGCGACCGCGTGGATGCCGCGATCCTTAAGTTGCGCTAGCGCCCCGAGCAGCGTCGGGTAACCCTTGAGCTTCGGGTTCTGCGCGGCGAACAAGTACAACACTGCGTCGTCCGGGACGTCGTAACGCCCTCGGATCTCTGCCCGCCAAGCCTGCTTCTGCGATTCACTGGCTTCGGGCATCACCGCGGCGTTGGGGATAACCACCGTCCGGGCTTCGGGGAACGCGTAGTGCCGCTCCAGTTGCTCAACGACGTACCGGCTCAACGCCGCGACCCGGAACACCGCCGGGTCGGCCAAGGTGTTTTTTTCCAGAGCCAACAGCAATCGTTGCTTCGGGTCCAGTGCGATCTCGATTTTTTTCTTCAGGCTCGGTAAGCCGCCGCCGCGCATCGCGACGTTGCGGGCCAGCGTTTCGCGGATCGTCCCGCCGCGCGGCTGCACCACGCTCGCCGGCACCGCCATCGTCATCGACAGGCTGGCGTCGAAGTCCCCCTCAGCCAGTTGCTGCCGGGCCCACTTGGCGAACCGCCGCAGCCGGAAGACCGACGACGACTTGGTCCGCGTCATCGCTAGCGTCGTCACGCCCTCGGGTTCGTTCTCGACTTGGCAACACCCCGTGATCAGCGTCACGTCGTGCCCACGCGTCACCAATTCCTGCATGATTTGCTGGGTCGAGCGTTCGTTGCCGCCCGCCGCGGGGTTAAACGATTCGATCACGACCGCCAACCGCATCGCCTCCGGAAGTTCGCCCGCAAGCTCCCCCGGACGCTCCGTTGACGTTTTGGGGCCGGTGGTGTCCGTATCCGGCTTCACGAGTCGGCCCGCGTGGCGGTCGCTTGCAGTAACTCGCCCGCCGCCGCGAATACCTCGTCGACCGTGATCTGCTTCATGCTCTCGGCCTGGCCCGCGTCCCGGGCGACCACCTGCCGTTCTTTGTCGTAGCCGATCTCGGTCCACTCGGGCGTCGTCGGGCCGAAGAGCGTCACCAACGGCGTGTCGCACGCCGCGGCGAGGTGACGCGGCCCCGTATCGTTGGTGACCATCAACGCGCACTGCTTCGTCACGCTCTTGAGCAGCCGTACGTTCATGCCCGCCTTGGGCAGGTCGATGATCGTCGTCGTCGCCGCGCCGGTCACGCGGGCCAAGACCTGCCGTTCGTCCGGCGATCCCGTCACCGCCACCGCGCAACCCAGCTCGTTCGTGCACCGCGCCGCGAGTTGCGCGAACCGCTCGGCCGGCCAACGCTTGAATTCCTTTTGGGCTCCTGGGTTCAGCAGCACCACCGGCTTGCCCTTGGCTCCAGCGAGCAGCGACGCGGCGCGTTCGTCGTCCTCCGGCCGGGTCGCGATTTCCATCAGATGGTCGCCCTCGTATGGTTCGCCGCCGAGGTAATGGACGATGCTGAGGTAGTAATCCAGCGTCGGCACGGGCAGGAACTGCCGACCTTCCCGCCGGGGGACCAGTTTGTCGGTCAATAGCACCCCGCGGCCGTCACGCTCGTAGCCGATCCGCCGCGGGATGCCCGCCATCGACACCAACGCCGCGGCCCGGAAGCTGTTGGGCAGCAAGATCGCGGTGTCGAATTTCTGCTTCGACAATCGCTTGGCCAAGCGGAACGCCGAGGCCCCCTTGCCTTTTTTGATCATGGGCACGACTTCGTCGACCGCGGGCAACCCCTCGACCAACTCGGTCAGGTTCTCGCGGACCAAAACCGCCAGATGCGTGTCCGGCCAAAGCCGCTTGAGCGCCCGCAGCGTCGGCGTGGCCATGAGGATGTCGCCGAACCAGGTCGGCAAGACAACGAGCAATCGCTCGGCGGGCTGATGCTGATCGCGTTTGGCCATGAGAACGACGAGTATAGCGAGCCGCGTCAGCCCGAGGGCTTGGAGAACAACAGCGTCGCGATCACCGCGAGTTGGAGAACGACCGCGACGCTGATCCAGCGGAGAAAGGCGCCGGTCCCGCCGTCCCCTCCGCCCATCCAAAGGGCCCCGAGCAGGCAGATGAACGCCACGGCCTGGATGACGATCGCGACGAAGCCGAGTTGTTGAAACTCGCCGGAGGTGCCGCGCTGCATGCGGAGTTCCTGGAGGACCAGCCGCATGGTTTTGTTGAGGGCGTGCAACGCTTCGGGATCGGGGGTTTCGCCGGGGTCCGCCTTTTCGGTAACGCGGGAAGTTTCGGCAGGAGCCGAGACGGATTCGGCCGGGGATGGATCGGTGGAAGTCGATGACCCGGCATCCGTTGCCGACGGGGATTGTTTTTCCGGTTCGGGCTCCGGCTCGATCGCGTCTTCGGGGGGCGATTGCTTGGTCCACGGCACAAACGGCCGAGCGGGCGAGGGCGCAGCGCTGCCTTTGGACGGCGGACCGCTGATGGCCGACACTTCTACCGGTGTGTTCTCGCGGGACGCTGGCTCAGGCTTCGCCTCGGGTGGGCTGACCTGGTCGTCCGTCGGTTCGTCTTCGACGGCGGGCGGGGATTGGGTGTCCGTTTCCGCGGCCGGTGGGGAAGAAGCCTTGGCCCGCGGCTGTTGCAGCTTGGCCATCGCCTCGGCGTCCCACCGCTTGCCCGCGATGCGGGTCCGGCTGATCTCTTCGCTGGCTTCGGGCTTGCGCTGCGACGCGATGATCCGCACCGCCTCGACCAAGCCTTTGGCGACGAAGTCCGGCTCGGCTTTCTTGCCGCGGCCCACCGATTTCTTGCCCGCCTTCGCCGCTTCCTGTTTGCGCAGGTCCGCCAGCGACGTGTTGGTCCAGTCGGCCTGCAGCAACACAGTGCGACAGCCCGCCCCGGCCCCCGCCTCGATATCACGCAACGCGTCGCCCACCATCCAACTCTGGCTGAGGTCGAGGTCCAAGTCCTTGGCCGCCTGCAGCAACATGCCCGGCTTGGGCTTGCGGGTCGGGTGTTCTTTCTTGTACCGCGCGACCTTGCCCTGCGGATGAAACGGACAGAAGTAGAACGCATCGATCCGGGCCCCGTTGGCCCGCTCGCGGATCATGGCTTCCATGCGGTCGTGGACCGCGTCCACGTCTTCTTCGGTGTACTTGCCGCGGGCCACACCGCCCTGATTGGTCACCACGACCACTTGGTAGCCCAGCCCGCAAACCGACGCGATCGCCGAGGCGACGCCCTGGATCAGGTTGACTTCGTCGGGGTCGCCGAGGTCGCCGTCGTTGTGAATAAGCGTGTTGTCACGGTCGAGGAAGACCGCCGGTCGTTTCATGCGGGTAATTTAGCAGAACGGGAAAGGCGGTAACCGCAGATTGCGCTGATTGCGCAGATGAAATGCATGGGACCGACCCAGATTTCAGGCGCCGCTTGCAGATCAACCATTCATTTATTCAAAAACAATCAGCGCAATCTGCGAGATCTGCGGTTTCCGTTTGAGTTCTAAAACAAAGTCGGCTCGTGCCCCTCGGCCAATCTTCGCTTCACCAACTTCTCGATCTCGGCCACGGCCCGATCGAAATCGTCGTTGATCACGAACGCATCGTAGACGTCGCTGCTCTCGGCGAAGGCGATTTCTTTCTTGGCCAAGCTGAAACGCTTTTGGATCGTTTCCTCATCTTCGCGCTGCCGACCGCGGAGCCGATTGATCAGCGCGTCTTCGCTAGGCGGCTTGATGAAGATCGCGAAGCTGTCGTCCATCACCGATTTGATCTGCCGGGCGCCTTCGACATCGATCTCGAGGATCACAACGCGCCCGCGGTTGAGCTTCTCTTGGACGTACTTGCGCGGGGTGCCGTAGTAGTTGCCGTTGTACACCGCGTGTTCGAGGAACTGCTGGTCGATGATGTTTTGTTCGAACGTGGGCACGTCGATGAAGTAGTAATGCTCGCCATCCACGTCGGACTTCGACCTCGGCCGAGTCGTCATCGAAATCGACAGGTCCGCGTCGAGGTTTTGGAGCAGCGCGTTGGTCAGCGTGGATTTCCCCACACCCGACGGGCCGGAGATGATCAGCAGGAAGCCCGCGGGGGCATCGGTCGCGTTGTCGGCGGGGTCGGTCATGAGTCGAGAGTTTATACCACGGACAGTTGGAGGTTATGGGTGTGATGTAAAAGAAGAATCAGAATGTAAAGGCATCGCCTCCGCGGCGGGCGGTCAGGGCTTTGCCCCGACACCCCAACCGCCGTGCGAACCGAAGAAACTCCGCATTATTTTTGGGCGGTGCTCACCAGGAACAGGACGGCCATGCGGACGGCGAGGCCGTGGGCGACTTGTTGGAGGATCGCGGAGTTCGGGCCGTCGGCGACGGCGCCGTCGATCTCCAACCCGCGGTTCATCGGCCCCGGGTGCATGACGACAACGTCCGGCTTGCAACGGGCCAAACGCGGAACGGTCAGGCCGTAGAGCGCGGTGTATTCTCGGGTCGAGGGGAACGCCTGCGACGCGATCCGCTCGAACTGAACCCGCAACATGTTGACCACGTCCACCCGCGGCAAGACTTCATCCAGATCGTTCGAGAGTTCGCACCCCAGATCGCGAAACGCCCCGGGGAGCAGAGTCGTGGGGCCGACGAGAATCACCTTGGCCCCGAGTTTCTGCAGGCCCAGGATGTTGGAGCGGGCGACGCGGGAGTGGGCGATGTCGCCGACGATCGCCACCGTCAGCCCCGAGAAATCGAACCCGTCGAGCCGGCCCAGCCGTTTGGCGATCGTGTAGAGATCCAGCAGGGCTTGCGTGGGGTGTTCGTGCGGCCCGTCCCCCGCGTTCACGACGTGGCACCCCACGCTGTCGGCCAGCTTGTGCGCCGCCCCCGAGTGGTGGTGGCGGCAGACCATCACGTCCACGCCCATCGCTTCGATCGTGCGGGCGGTGTCGACGAGGGTTTCGCCTTTGGACACGCTCGAGCCTTTACCCTTGAAATCCAGCACGTCGGCCGAGAGCCGCTGGGCGGCGAGTTGGAAGCTGCTGCTGGTGCGCGTCGAGTCTTCGAAGAACAGATTAGCGACGACTTTGCCGCGGAGGGCGGGGACTTTTTTGACGCTGCGGGTCGAGACGCCTTCGAGGCCGTGGGCGGTTTGCAGGACGAAGCGGATGTCCTGGGCCGACAGCTCTTCGATGCCCAGCAGGTGGCGGTGCGGCCAGACGTAGTCGCTCACGAGGCGTTCTCCTGGAGTTCGATGGCGTCGCGGTCGTCGGTTGGGGTCAGCAGGACGCGGACGTGTTCACCGCCGTCGTGAACCAAGCCGACGTGGTCCGCGGTGATGGGCAGTTCCTTGGCGCCGGCCCCGCGATCGACCAACACCGCCAACCACACCCGCCGGGGCCGGCCCATGTCCATCAGCGACGACAAGGCCGCCCGGATCGATCGGCCGCTCATCAACACATCATCAATCAACACCACGTCCAGACCATCGATCGCAAAATCAATCTCGGTCGTGCGCACCACGGGTTGGCTGCTGATCTCCGAGAGGTCGTCGCGGTACAGCGTGATATCGAGCACGCCGACGCGGTCGATATTCAACCGCTCGGCCACGCGGCCGGCGATCACGTCGCCCCGACTGCGGATACCGACGAGCGCGAACTCATTTTGGGGCTGCGCCTGCCGCTGCGAATCAACCCACGCCCCCATCTCGGCGATGAGTTGCTGCACCCGCGTTGCGTCGGCCAAGGCTTGCATGGGCGAGAGGATAGCAGAGACGGCTAAATCCAGCCCGACCCTCAAACCCACTCGACCGCTACTGGACTTCGTCGGCGTTGAGCAGCCGGGCGTCGGCGACCACGTGAATCTTCAGCGTGGTCTCGTCCACCGAGTCCCCGTGTTGGTCGGTGATGCGGACCTTGAGCCGGTACTTGCCCGCGCTCAGGCGAGCGGGCAGCGTGATCATCTGGACGACGTAAAAATCCCGCCGACGGTTGCGTGACACGTCGGTGATCTGCGTCGGCTCGTGCCGCCAGACCGCGAGGCCGTCGTCTTCTTTGTACAGGATCAACTCCTGGGTCAGCCGGACCTCACGGCGGTCGTTGTCCAGCTTCGCGGCGGCGAAGTCTTCGACCTCGACGTACACGATCGCCCGGTTGTTGCGGCCGGTCAGGAAGTTGTGGGAATCCAGCGGCTCATACACGCCGTAGCCCGACACGCTGCGGCACAAGTCGGCGTGCACGATGGTCACCGGCATCTCGCCGAACGCGTCCGCCAACGCCTCGTCCAGCGTCTTGCGGTCAAAGCCGCCGCCGCCGGTCGTGATCGGCCCGCCGACCTGGACGCGGGACGTGGGCGACGCGGTGCCCTGCTCGACCGCGCGCTGATGGATGCCCAAAAACAGCGTGTGCAGCCGTTCCACCGCGTCGCGTTGCATGGGCTTGAGCGGTTCGAGCACCGCGGGGTCGAGTTGGTGGTCGGGCTGAGCCAGGCTCAACGCCGCCGCGGTCACGGCCTTGGCTAAAGCGGGGTCGTCGCTGGCCCGGACCTGGGCCGACAACTCGGCGAGCAGGTCCTGCCGACTCAGCGGCTTCTGCACTTCGGGCATCGGCACCACCGTCGCGGGTCGCAGCTCGTAAGCCCCGCCGGGCACATCGACCATGGCCACGGGGTCGGGCTGTTGATTGAGCAGGGCCGACGCTTGGCGGTCCGCCGCGCTCGTCGCGGAGGCGGGATTGGGGCTTGCGTTTGGCGTGGCCTCGGGGCGGTCGGCGGGGAACGGCATGGCGTCGGCGAACGGATCGAACGCCGAATCAAAATCGTCTTCCACCCCCGAGCCGGGCGCGGCGTCGATCGCCGCGGTCAACCGCTCGGCCAACGCCAGGGTCTCGTCGGCCAAGGCGCTGTTGTTCTTCGGCGTCGGAGCAGCCGCCGGGTTGCCCGAAGTCGCCAACGACGGCGCCGCCGCCCCGCCGCTCGGCGATTCGCAGCCCACCAACATCAGCGTCGCCACCAGCCCGAGGGCCAGCATCAACGTCCAACTCAACATCCAAGTCCAGGCTTCGGTTCGCATCACGCCTCCGTGCGGGAGAGTCTCGCCGCGGCGTCCTGCCGTGGCGGCCAACGATCCCGAAGTCGCGGTGAGGCGTTATCGGGCGTCGCGGCTACTCCTGAGCATCGGCCATCTGCACGCATAAACCTTCAAGATTCCGCCCCGCCGGACCGAACCCGGATTTGCTTCGGCCGTCGGCCGTGAGCGCCAAATCCAATAGCCGCGCCCCGCCGTCGGGGCCGACCTTGCGCAGCACGTCCATGAATAGCCGCTGCCGCGGGCCCCAGAGCTTAAGTGCTTTGCCGATCGCCCCTTCCGACTCGCCCGCCGCCTTCATCTGCCCCCCCACCGCCAGCTTCCGGGCCAGGTCCGCGACGAAGTACATCACCAAAATCTCAGGCTGGCCGCCGAGGTCGATCAGTTCGCGAACCTTGGTCACAATCCTGCCCCCACCCCCGGAATTAGCCATACCGTCCCCACCGCCACGGTTCATTCCGGGGGCCATGGCCGCGAGAATCGATTCCTGCACTTCCCACGCCTTCTCGTCGCTGGATTTGCCCACCGCCTGCTCGACCATCGCCCGGTCGATCCCGCCCGCCGATTTCATCGATCGGCCTTTGGGTGATAACGCCCCCGCCATCGCGGCGAGCTTGTCGAGTTCGGTTTCCAGGCGGACGAGATGCACGCCCAACCGATCGACCATGAGCTGGGCCGCGGGGCGCTCGATTGATAGGCCGTGCACGTCCTTGGCCCGCGCGACCAGCCGGGCGACCGCCTCGGCGGGTTTGGGCGGCTCACACTTGATCACCGCCCCGACCTTCGCGATGTATTTGTCCAGGTTCCCCCGGTTCCAGCCCACGGCCCGCAGCACCAGCGTCGCGTGGTCCACCGGGTTCTGGGCGTAGCGTTCCAGCGGTTCGCGGTGGGCCTTCACGAAGTCGTCCGCCGGGTCAACGATCACGAGCTTGTACCCGCCCATCAGCGAATAGCCCCGCACCTCGTCGAACACCTCGGCCAGCGTCGCGACCTTGCCGTCGAAGGTGAACCGCTGGACCTCGCCGTGCTCTTTCTCGAGGGCGGCGCGGAGCTGATCGATCTTTTCTTTCTTGATCGCGTCCTCCGGACCGTGCACCGCCAGCACGCGGACGTTCGAGTCCAGCTCCACTGATTTTGCGGGCGTCTTCCTGGCCATGCCGCAAGTGTATCCGATAATCCAAACCTATCTATGGGAACAAGCGCGTGCGCCAAGGCCCGTCGAAAATCCAGCCAGTTGAGTCATTCATCAGTAAAAATGAGACGATACGATATTATGAAATTTAGGTTCACAGCGCAAAGAGGCGCTTTCGCGGGTGGATTTCAGCATCATGACTCACCCCGCCAACCCACGCCAATCCGTCGTATCCGGCCTGCGTATCAGTGGTGCCGAGCAGGATCAAATCCTCAGCGACCTCGATAACGAGCAACACGGCAAGATGCCCGGCACAGATCGTCGGGCCAGTGTCCGAAAACCCCTGCCGCCCCAGTTGGTGATCAACATCGTCGCCCACCACCCGGGCGGGTCCCAGCTTAAGTTCCACGTCCGCGCCCGCAATCTCAACGACCACGGCATCGCCTTGCTTCACGGCGGCTTTCTGCACCTCAACTCGGTCTGCATCGTCGAGATCTTCGATGGGTCCATGCCGCTGCTGAAAATTCCCTCGACCGTGGTCCGCTGCCGCTACCTGCGTCATTCCATCCACGAGATCGGCCTCAAGTTTGATCAGGCGATCAACGCCGACGACGTGTTGAAGTGTAAAAAGCAGGAAGCCCCCAAACCCGTTCAGGCCAAGATCAAGATCCCGCGGCTCACCGGCCGTGTACTTTACGTCGACCCCATCGAAACCGATCGGCGTTATCTGGGTTACCGCCTCGCCCAGCTTGGGCTGAACTTTCGTAACGCCCTGTCCACCCAAGACGCCATCGAGATGGCGACGGCGAACCACTTCGACCTGATCATCACCGAATACCGCCTCCGGCCCGACCCCGCGACGTTCCTGGTCCGTCGCCTGCGCAACGGCGGCCTCAGCATGCCCATCATCGTGCTGGGCAACGACCTCAGCCGAGCTGCGACTACCGAAATCCGTAAAGAGGGGGCGACCGCTTGCCTCGCTAAGCCCTTCGACTTCGAGAAGCTGATCAAACTGCTCGCCGCCCACCTCCCCGAAGCCGAGCCCGGCCAAGCCCCCAGCGGCCTCGTCAGCCAACACTGGGAAGACCACGGCTTCCGCCCGCTCATCATCGAGTACGTCAACGACCTGACCAACACGCTCGACTACCTCAGCGAAACCATCATGCAAACCGCCACCGAAGCGGACGCCCTGAACAACGCCAAACAACTCGCCGCGACCGCGGGGTTGTATGGGTATCCCCCGATCACCGAGGCCGCCCACGAATTGTCCACCCTGCTCAGCTTCGATCCGCTGCCTACGGACATGATCTACGAGCAATTGACGAACCTGCAAACCCTCGCCAAGTCCGCGCAGTCGGCGCTGGACTAACGCGGCATCCATCCGCGTGCATCACAAGCTCGAGATCACCACGCCAAGTAACTTCTCGCCCGCGGAGCGGACCGCGTCGTCGGGCCCGGCGATTACATGCGTCACGCAACCCGTGGTTTGTGTTTCGACTTCGCCGACAATCACTGCCGGGGCGACGAACTCCATCTCGCCAAAGTTACCGTAGGTCTGGTCGTCGTTGTACGCCTGCAACGCATCGCCATCGGCGCGTTGGTCGGCCGGATGGTCGCGGGGGATGTCAACGTAGGTGCCGCCAAGATCGATTTCGAACTCGCGGTAGATCAGCGTGCTCACGCCGTCGCTGGCGAAACTTCCGGGGGGGCGGTAGTACGCCATCTTGCCGAGCGTGTCGGCCGGCTTGATCCCCATCTTCACCCGTCGCTGCGCGTCGATCAGGAACCGCACGGCCGTGTCGTCGCTGACCACATGCTTCTCGCCGAACGGGTCATAGTATGAACGCGGGTCCACTTTGCGCTTCGTCGGGCAGATCAGCGTCCCCGTCGGCGGGACCTGCAGGATGTCCCACGCCGAGGCGACCGCGCCGTCGTCGCCGCCGCGGATATCGAGCATGTTGGTGATCGTAAAGCTGACGCACTTGACCTCCGGGGGCAGACCTTCGGGACGCGGGGCCGCGGCAAACGAACGCGTCATCTGCAGGCCGATCGCTTTCTCATCCCGGCCGTCGATCAGCGAACAATCGTTGGTCAACACCAAGCCGCCGCCGTCTTCGGTCTCTTCGTAGTCGCCGACCACCTCGTAGTCCCCCGGGTCCACGTCCGCGGGCGTCTCGGCCGTGCCGACCGGATCGGTCCGCGCGTCTTCCAGGCTCGGCCAGTAGTACGCCACCTCCGGCGCGATCCACAGCCGATCCCCGCCGCCCCCGGAACCGTCGTCGTAGAACAGGTTTTCATTAAACCCGTCGACCCGGCAGTCCAGAATCCGCGCCCCACGCGTCGCCACCGTGATCGCCCCGTCACCCGCTTGAATCTTCGTCGTTTCACTCATGCAAAGAAGTTTACAGGTAAGTGCCGCACAAGGGCATTTGAAAAAGCAAGCGCCTGCGCGGCGGGCGGTCAGGGCTCCGCCCCGACACCCCGATGCATGACATGGCTACGACAAAAATTAGCCCTCGGGTGACTCACCCGGGGCTAAATTTACTGCCCCGCGTATGTGCCTTACGGGGTGCAGGGGCAGCGCCCCTGCCGCTCGCCGCGCAGGCGATACGCAACAAAAAAAATCCCCACTCCCAAAACATCAATCGTGCAACCCGTGGTTGGAATCCGCGCCTTCCAACACATAGGTGTCCCCCGCGTTGAACAGATCGTCCAGAGTCCCTTCCCCGCGCTTGGCCTTGGCCTCGGCGACCTGCGCCGTGACCAAGTCTTCGTACACGTCTCGCTCTTCGCGGTAGAACACGCCCAACGGCTCGGGGAACTCGGGGTAGTGCAGCCGAGCGAGCATCATCGCCAGCGTCAGGTTGGTTTCGTCGTGGATGAGCAGGTCGTCCTTGGCGACGCCGTCGTTCTCCAGATCGACGACCTCGGGGCGGTTGCCGACGAGGCGCAGACCCTTGGTGCCGCCCTGGCCGAAGACCATCGGTTTGCCGTGTTCGAGGTAAAGCACGCTGTCTTCCCGCGTGTCCTTGCCGGTCAACGGCTCGAAGGCGTTGTCGTTGAAAATGTTGCAGTTCTGGTAGATCTCGCAGAACGACGTGCCGTTGTGCTTGCTCGCTTCGGTGAGCACGTCGGTCAGCCCGCGGTCCTTGTCGGTCGAGCGGGCGACGAACGTGGCCCCGGCCGCCAGCGCGACCTGAACGGGATCGATCGGGAAGTCCAGCGAGCCCATCGGCGTGGACTTGGTCTTCTTGCCCTGCTCCGAGGTCGGCGAGTATTGGCCCTTGGTCAGGCCGTAGATACGGTTGTTGAACAGCATGATGTTCACGTCCACGTTCCGCCGGAGGATGTGCATCATGTGGTTGCCGCCGATGGAGAAACCGTCGCCATCGCCGGTGACCATCCACACGTCGAGTTCGGGGTTGGCGATCTTCAATCCGGTCACAAACCCCGGGGCCCGGCCGTGGATCGAGTGGAACCCGTAGGTGCTCATGTAATACGGGAACCGCGACGAGCAGCCGATGCCGGAGATGAACACAGTGTTCTCACGGCTGTGGCCGGTCTGGGCCACGACGCGCTGCACCGCGTTGAGGATCGCGTAATCGCCACAGCCGGGGCACCACCGCACATCCTGATCGGAGGCGAAGTCTTTGGCTTTCAGTACGGGGAGTTTGGTTTCACTCATAACTAGTCAATCTTTGTAGGAACAACCGCGTGCTTTGGGCCTGATTCTTCATCAAACCAGCTGACACTGATCCCTTCATCATTCCTAACTAACACTATGTCTTCTTCAATCTGGATGTTGTCCGTATCGCGCAATAGATTTCTGACGGCAATTTCCAAATCACCCATGTTGTGCACAAACCACGCTAAGCCCTCAATGAGCTTGACTTCATCTTCAGAAGGTATCGAAATCTTCGCGCGGCCAATGCCCTCTACATGAAATCCAACCCAAACAACAACATCGCGTTGCTCTTCAACTTTAGGTAATAAAAAAGCTTTCGCTAAGCGGAATAGCTTTCCGCATGATTCGGTCGCTCCTCCCAATATCTCGGAAATCAAGGCTGGAGTCTTCTCTGCTGAAATCTCTCCTAATTTCTTCGCATAAGAAGCTAGAAAAACAGTAGCAGGAACTCCCAACACTGCCTTCCAACTAGCAATCGAGTTAAATAACTCAACTACTAATGGAGGCTGGCTTTGGAACATAAAACCATTACCCCGCGTGCAGTTGGCAAATACCGCGGATATCTCCTGCTCAATTCGAAGAGACACCTCATCGTCCGCGTTCCAAAGCACTAGATGCGGGGAATAATCAGACACCTAAGCCAAAACTACCTTTCCCGCTTCCGGCCACAGCGCCTCGGCGTCGCCCCACTCCCCGCTCAGCATCAACTCGATCGCCTGCTCGACTTCCTCGACGAGGAAGGGCTTGCCCTGGACCTTGTTGAGGCCGCGGGCGTCGGCGAGGTATCTGCCGCGGATGAGCAGGCGGAGTTGGCCGTCGTTGAGTTCGGGGATGAGGATCTTCTTGAACCGTCCCAGCACGTCGCCCAGGTTCTTGGGCATCGGGTTGAGGTAGCGGAGTTGGGCGCTGCTGACCGAGTGCCCCGCGGCTTGGGCTTTGTTGACGGCGGTAGTGATGCTGCCGTAAGGGCCGCCCCAGCCGAGCACAAGCAGGTCGCCCTCGGCGTCGCCGTTGACTTCCAAGTCGGGCAGGGAGTCGGCGACCTTCTTCACCTTCTCGGCCCGGAGGCGGACCATGTCCTGGTGGTTCTGCGGGTCGTAGGAGACGTTGCCGGTGCCGTTCTGTTTTTCGAGGCCGCCGAGGCGGTGTTCGCCGCCGACGGTGCCGGGGAGCATCCAGGGGCGGGCGTGGTTGTCGTCGCGGGTGTAGGGCTTAAACGGCTCGGCGGCTTCGCCGTTTGATTCGATCTCAGCGGGGTGCTTGATCTCGATCGGCGCAAAGTCGGAGGCTTGAGGCACGAGCCACGGCTCGCTGCCGTTGGCGAGGTAGCCGTCGGTCAGCAGCAATACGGGGACCATGTGCTGCATGGCGATCCGGCACGCCTCGATCGCGGTGGTGAAGCAGTCGGCGGGGCTTTGCGGGGCGAGGACGACCATCGGGCAGTCGCCGTTGCGGCCGAACATGGCTTGCAGGAGGTCGGACTGCTCGGTCTTGGTGGGGAGGCCGGTGGAAGGGCCGCCGCGTTGGACGTTGACCACGACCAGCGGGAGTTCGGTCATCACGGCCAGACCCATGGCTTCGCCCTTGAGCGCGAGCCCGGGGCCGGACGTGCCGGTGACGGCAAGCTGGCCGGCGAAGGACGCGCCGATCGCGGCGCAACACGCGGCGATCTCGTCCTCGGCCTGAAATGTCTTGACGCCGTAGTGCTTCTGCGGGGCGAGGTAGTGCAGGATGTCGGAGGCGGGCGTGATCGGGTACGAGCAGTAGATCACGTCCTTCTTGGACAACTGCCCGGCGGTGACCAGACCCATCGCCAGCGCTTCGTTGCCGGTGATCTTGCGGTACTTGCCGGGCTTGATGGACGCCTGCGGAACTTTGTAGGTCACCGGGAAGAGCTCGGCGGTCTCGCCGAAGTCGTAGCCCGCCCGCAGCGCCCGGATGTTCGCCTCGGCCACCTCGGGCATCTTCTTGCGGACCTCGAAGGTCTGCTTGAGGTTTTTGATCGTCGTGTCGAGCGGGCGCTCGAACAGCCAGTACACCAGCCCCAGCGCCCACATGTTCCGGCAGCGGTTGATGCCTTTGGGATTCAGGCCAGACTCTTTGAGCACTTCCTGATTCAGCTTGGTGATCGGGACGCGGATGATTTTGTACTGGGCGTTGAGTTCCTCGTCGTCCAGCGGGTTGACGTGGTCGCGGGTGCCTTCGATCAGCGGGTAGCCGGCCTTTTTGAGGTTGGTCTTGGAAAACTCGGTTTCGTTGACGATGACGTAGCCGCCGGGCTCGACGTCGTGGATGTGGGCCTTGAGCGCGGCGGGGTTCATCGCGATCAGGGCGTGGACGATGTCGCCGGGGGTGTAGATGTTTTCGCTGGCGAAGTTGATCTGGAAGCCCGAGACGCCGGCCACGGTGCCCGCGGGAGCGCGGATCTCGGCGGGGTAGTCCGGCAGGGTCGCCACGTCGTTGCCCGCGACGGCAGAGGTGTCGGTGAACTGCGTGCCGGCGAGTTGCATGCCGTCGCCCGAGTCGCCGGCGAAGCGGATGACGGCGTTGATGCGTTCTTGCCGATCGCCGGCGGTGTCGGTGGACGAAGACGCGGGCGGGCTGGGCGGATCGATGGTTCCGGGGGTGTCGGGCATGGGGTCGCTCGTCGGGTCGCGTGTTGACGCGGAAATTGCAGGGAATCCCGCATTGTAGCCGGTGCGAGCGTGGGGACAACGTGGCGCATCGGTACGGCAGATTTGAGAGACACGGCCTCCCAAGCCGTCAATCTCAACAGCACCTCAACTTCCGGGGGCGGGAGCCAATCGGCTGCCTAACGCCAATCCCGCGAACAACAGCGAAAGCCCCACGACGTTGTGCAGCAACAGGTTGCCCAACGCGTGCAGGGCGTTAGCCCCGGCGAAGGTCTGACCCTGGGCCAAACCGGCGGTCTCGAAGGCGAAGGTGCTGAACGTGGTGAACGCGCCGCAGAACCCCGCGATCAGCGCAAGGCTGGCCAGCGGGCCCAACGGATGATTCTTATCGATCACCGAAAACAGGACCCCAAAGAGAAAGCAACCGACGGCGTTGGCGGCGAGCGTGCCCCAAGGCCAGGGCCCGCCATGAAGTTTGTTCACCGCGGTCGCGAGGCCGACACGGGCCAGGGTGCCGAGGGCCCCGCCGAGGGCGAGCAAGAGGATCGGAGTCAGCCGAGACATATTTAAGAGTGTAGCGGAGAACGTGTCGATCAAACCCGCTGAACCCGGCGAAAAAGCGTGGCTGAAAACGCCCCGGGGGTGGGGGCAAGTCCTATACTCTCGGTCCCACCATGAGCGCGAAATATAAAAAAGTGAAGCAGGCGGACCTGGCGTTGCCCGCGCCGCTGCGCTGGCTGACCCGGGCGTTCAGTTCGATCACGCTTTCGGTGTGTTTGTTGATCCTGGTGGCGTTGTACGGCGCGGCAGGTTCGATGCCGTTTTACTTCATGGTCATCGGGCTGATCTGGGTGGGCACGCTGGCGGCGCTCGTCGGCGGGTTGGTCTTCTTCGGCACGCGGCTGGGGCGGAAGAGTGAATGGTCCGGCCCAAAAAGATTGCTGATCGGCAGCGCCGGTTTGATCGGCGGCGTGGCCGTAGCAGCTACGTTTGCGTGGCAGGCTTACCGGTTCATCTACGCGATGCCGATCTTCGCGCAGCACAAAGCGACTAAGGTTTACAAGCTGCCCGCTATCGAGATGAACGAGACCGAGTTCTTCGGCTGGTGGCCGCTGCAACTTATTCTGCTGCTGTTTGTGGTCAACATGGTGTGGGCCGCGATCCGGCGGATCGAGTTTTCGCTTCCCCGGCTGGGCGTGCTGACCGTCCACACGGGCATCGTCACCATGGCGCTCGGCTCGGTGTTCTACGCCCAGCTCAAACTCGAGGGCGACATGTTCATCGTCCGCAGCGACCTGCCCGGGGCCCGCCCGGTGGCGCACTTCTACGACCGCAAGATGCCCGCGATGTTTGTGTCGGTGGACCGGGCGCCATCGGTGCAGTTCGAGTTGCCCGAACTGCCGCGCTACAACGAGTACGCGATGGGCGAGCTCGACATCAAGCTGCACGAAAAGCCGGACTTCACCGAACGCTTCGGCGAAGACCTGCGGATCACCATCCCCGGCTTCATCGCCTACGGCGAACTCGAACCCATCTGGCTCGACGCCCCGCGGGAAACCGCCCCTCCCGGTACGGGGCCCGCGGTCACCTTGACCATGGGCGATGCCGACGGCCCCGCCGACGGCGAACGCACCACGCTGACGGCCGCCCGCCCGGCCGGCCGTGTACTCGAGCCCGAGCAAACCGGCTGGGCGATCGAATACCTCCACGAGCCGAGCATCCAACGGCTGGCTGACCTGATGGCCGAGACGCCGATGGGCGCAAGCCATGCGCTACTCATCGAAGTGCCCGAGCAAAACTACCGCGAGGTCCGCGAGATCGGCGTGGGCGACGCGTTCGAGGTCGGCGACACCGGCTACCGCATCTTCGTCGAAGACATCGGCCCCTACGGCCTACCGTTCGTCAGCGAAGGCTACGAAGGTGCGACCGACACCCACGCCTTGCTCAACATCACCCGGCCCGGCCCGGTCAAGCCGATCGATCGCTACGCCCTGCACCGCTACCCCGAACGCACCCAAGATTTCGTCGACGGCCAACGCGGCGACCCCGACCCTAGCATCCGCACCGTCTACCTCGACCAGTCCAAGATTCAGGTCCACCTCGTGACGGGCGCGCCGTCGCCCGAGGAGTTCGAACCGATCGCGGGGGTGCCGCAAGACGTGATCGAACAAGCCGAGGGGCTGTGGGTCTTGCTGCGGATCGCGGGGATCAAGCCGATCATGAGCCCGCTGGTCGACGGCAAGATGCCGATGGCCGACCCGTCACGGCCCAATGCATGGATGCACATGGTTGAGCGTTTCGAGCGGGCCGTTCGGGCCCAGCAGCCGACCGTGACGCCACGCGAATTGCGTGACCCCAAGATCGAAGGCACCTACGAAAAAGCGCTGGTCCCCGTCGTCGTCCAGTACGACCTGCGTGACGAGAACTTCGAACTCACCGGGGAAACGTTCACGCAGACCGTCACACTCCGCCAGATGCCCTACCTCGAACAGCAGGGCGACGAGATGCGGCCGCAAATCGTCAACGTGCCGGGCTACGGCAACGTCGAGATCGCGTTCGGCCGACGACGGATGTCGCTGCCCTTTGCCGTGGCGATGACCGACTTCGCGATGACGCCTTACCCCGGCTCGGACATCCCGCAAGACTTCCAATCGGAGCTGCTCATCTACCCCGTCGACGAATCCGGCCAACCCGACGGCACGCCCGACCGCGCCAGCCCGCGGATGAACCACCCCGTCGTCCACCGCACCGCCGACGTGCCGCTGCCGCTGCGCAAAATCAAACTCAGCCAGGCGGGCTGGGACCCCGGCGACCCGACGACCTCGGCCGAGGACAAACTCCTCCGCGACGAGCAGGGTAGGTTCGTCAACCAACAACGCTTCACCATCCTGGGTGTGGGCAACAACGTCGGCATCCGCGTGATCGCCTTCGGTGGGTTCCTGATGGCGATCGGCATCCCCTACGCCTTCTACGTCAAGCCCTGGATGATGAAACGCCGCGCGAAAAACCTCGCGGCGGAAATCCTCGATAAGAAAGCGGCCAACCAAGCCGCCGAGGTTCCGCCCGCCGCGGCGATCCCGAGCCGCGACACCACGCCCGAACCTGAACCCGAGCTCGTTGAAGCCGCGAACGAACGCGGCTGAACGCGGATACACACCATGAACGATCTCACCCCCCACGCCATTCCGTCGAATCCGGTCCAAGCAGAATCTGAGCCTGAATCTTTGCGTTCGGGGCTAACGGTCATCGGCGGTCGCCTTCGGCTGATCTTTCTGTGCCTGGCTCTGTTGACCCCAGTCAACGCCTGGGCGCAATACGGCGGCCCCGCGGGCAACGAACTGCCCGACGACACCACCGTCGCCGCGAACGCCGCGGCCCTGCACGGCCTCCACGACCACGCCGGGCACAACCACCCGCCGATGACCCGGCAACAACACCAAGCGTTCGCCGAGCAGGTCGACCTCGACGCGTTCCGCAAGCTCGCGGTCTTCGACGACGGCCGGGTGAAGATCCTCGACACCCTGGCCCGCGAACGACTCACCGCGGTCTACGGCAAGCCGCGCTGGCAAGACTACACCTACGACACTGCCGACGCCGAGGACCCACGCGACCGAGAAAAGCTCGCCTACGACCCCGTGTTCACCTACCTCGATCTGGTGTTCCACCCGTCGTACTACGCCGACAAACCGATCCTTTACGTCGAAGTCTTGCCGTTCCGGGAGAAGCTGCTCGAGCACCTGCCCGAAGACCAGCGGGAGCGGTGGAAGCAGCTCGGCCGCATCTCCTGGTCGATGTTTGCCAACCCGCAGGTGCAGGCGGTGTTCCGCAGCGCCGAGACGAGCCAGACCGAGATGAAAGGGCGTAACCAACTCCTGGGCTCGGCCGACGCATTTTTCTACGCGGGGCGAAGGCTCCTGATGATCAGCCCCGAGCCCGGCGGGGTCGAATGGGCCCACATCACCGCCTCGGATACCGACGCGATCGGTGAGGAACTGGTCTTGCCCGCTTCGACCACGGTCCGGCAAGCTCAGCTGTCCGACCTCTGGGAGCAACTCCGCGGGGCCTGGAGCCACGGCAACGCCGAGGCGGTCAACAGCATCCTGGGTTCGATCGTCCTGCAACTGCCCGCCCAAAACCCCTCGACTTACCCCGCCGAGTACCGGCTGAACCTCGAATACCTCTACAACATCACCGGCAAGTTCACCATCGGCTACTGGCTCTACGCCATCGCCACGGTCGCGATGATTCTCGCCCTAGGCACGGGCCGCAAGACCCTGCTCACCCTCGGCGTCACCACGCTCAGCCTCGGCTTCCTCGCCCACGCCGCGAGCTTCGCGATCCGCGCGATCCTGTCCGGCCGATGGGCGATCCACAACCAGTACGAATCGTTTATCGCGATTTCTCTGTTCGCGGTGCTCGTGGGCATGGTGTTGATGTTCGCCAAGAAGATCTGGGTCTTCGGTGCGGCGTCGGCGGCGCTGGGCGCGATCTCGCTGCTGGTCGCCAACCTCTGGGCCATCCCCTCGCACGAAGTCGGCCAAGTCGCCGCGATCCTTGGCACCAGCCGCATCCTCTACGTCCACGTCAACATGGTCCTGGTCAGCTACAGCCTGATCGCGTTGTCGTTCTTCGTCAGCCTCGCTTACCTCTACGCCCACTACGTCAAATCCAAAGAGGCCCTGGCCTTTGCCGCCGGGAGCACCGGCAACATGGACGCCGCCGCGGGTGCTTCGGAGGGCGGCAAGCTGCCGGGCCGCAAAAAACTCCTGGCCGACCTGGACAACGCCCAACTCACGCTGATGCAGTTGGCGTTCTGGTTGCTGGGCGTGGGTATCCTGCTCGGGGCGTACTGGGCCGACCACTCCTGGGGCCGTTGGTGGGCGTGGGACCCGAAAGAGACCTGGGCCCTGATCACCTGGATCGTTTACCTCATTGCGATCCACGTCCGCTTCGGCGTCCGCGACCGCGGGCTGGTCACCGCCTGGCTGAGCGTCATCGGGTTTATCGTCATGCTGTGGTGCTACAAGGGCGTCAACCTGCTGCTGCCCGGGCTGCACGCCTATGCCTGAGTCGAACCCACAGGACGATGATCAAAGCTTCCCGGTCCGTGATTACGAACGGTTACTACAGCGGGTTTTGATGGCCATGTACCCCGACGCGCAAAAGCGGGAACATGTTGAAAGCCAACTTCAGCGTTACGGTACCGAAATTTACCAACGAGAGCCTGCACGTGTCCGTCTCGTATCAGATCAACCTTACGATGAAAAACAACTCGAAGGCCTGATCGATCTCGCCTGCGATGATTACCGCGATCTGCTCGTCGAAGCGCAATACCCTCTTTCCGCGACGAAATATGATTTACGAAAGACCGACCCCGATCAATACCGCAACCTGCAAGCCAAAGAAAAGCGTGATTACGACGATTGGCTAAATCAAATTCTGGGTGAAGAGATTGGATGACAAACGACGCAGGCTAACCCCACGTCTGGAGCGGCTGTTCTACCGCCGCGATCCCGTAACCGTTGCACGGTCTCTGCTAGGTCAACGCCTCGTCAGCGCAATCGGCGGGGTTCGGGTGGCCGGGCTGATCGTCGAAACCGAGGCGTATCTGGGCTACCGGGACAAAGCCGCCCATTCGTTCAACTGGCGGAAAACCGAACGCACCAAGACCATGTTCGCCGACGGCGGCACGGCCTACGTCTTCCTGAACTACGGCATCCATCACCTCTTCAACATCGTCGTCGCCAAGATCGATCAGCCTCAGGCGGTGCTGGTGCGTGCCGTCGAGCCCACTGAGGGGTTGGACACCATGCACCAGCGACGCCCCAAAGCGCAGCGGACGGTCGATCTGTGCTCGGGGCCGGGCAAGCTGGGGGCGGCCTTCGGGATCGATCGATCGCACGACGGGCTGGACCTCGTTTCGAGTCCAGAACTGTTTGTCGAACAACGTCGACAACGGGCGGTGCCGGGCCGCCAGATCGTGACCACGACCCGGGTGGGTATCGATTACGCCGAGGAATGGGCCGAGGCCCCGCTGCGTTTTTACCTGGCCGGCAATCCTCATGTGAGTGTTCGGTGAATCACGAGCAAAACCCGTATGATTCCGCCGCCATCGGCCGTTACTTCCTAGCATCGCCCCGGTCCGCCGGATAAGCTAGAAGCTTCTGCCGACCACGGCGTCATTCACCCCCCCTTTTGTCCCCACCGCCCCACGCCGCCATCCACCGGTAGTCTCCGAGAGCATCATGAACGAGAGCGTCCCGCCCACCCCACCTTCCGAAACGACCCCCGCGGCCCCGGAATCCCCCCCGGAATCTGCCTCGCAGTCCGCCCCCGCGCCGGAAGCCGAAGCCAACCTGGCCTCGCCCGTGCCCGTCGCTGATGCGTCGCAGGACATCGATGCGCAGGTTCAGGCCGAGCTCGACGCCGCGGGCGAGGGGGGGGTCGATCAACTCATCGAACAGTCCATCGCCGAGTCCACCCCGGCCGCCGAAACACCCTCGGCTGACGACGAAGGCGAAAAAAATTCCGGGGGGGGCGGTGAGTTCCACCACCAGGTCGTCCGCGGCCGGATCTCCGCGATCCGTGGCGAAGACGTCTTCATCGACATCACCGGCGGCCTCTCCACCGAAGGCGCCAAGCTCCAAGGCGTCCTGCCCCTGGTCCAATTCGAGCGCCCGCCGCGCATGGGCTCGATCATGGACTTCGTCGTCGACAAGGTCAACGAACAAGAGGGCCTGGTCTACCTCTCACGCGAAGGCGCGATCAGCCTCGCGACCTGGGACCAACTGACCCGCGGCAGCGTGGTCGAGGCCCGCGTCACCAAGTCGAACAAGGGCGGCCTCGAACTCGAGATGGTCGGCAGCATCCGCGCCTTCATGCCCGCCTCGCAGATCGACCTCTACCACGTCGATGACCTCGAGCAGTTCGTCGGCCAGAAAATGGAGGCCGTGGTCCAGGAGATCGACCGCAAAGCCAAGAAGGTCCTGCTCTCCCGCCGGACCCACCTCGAAAACGTCAAGGTCAAAAACCGCGACAAGGTGCTCAAGGAACTCGAAGTCGGTCAGGAACGCGACGGCGTGGTCAGCAGCGTCGTCGACTTCGGCTGTTTCGTCGACCTCGGCGGCGTCGACGGCCTCGTCCACGTCACCGATCTCTCCCACGCCCACGTCAACAAACCCTCCGACGTGGTCAAAGCGGGCGAGAAGGTCCGCGTCAAGGTCCTGAAGATCGACACCGAAAAGAACCGCATTGCTCTGGGGATGAAGCAGATCCAGCCCGACCCGTGGGAAGGCGTGGCCGACAAGTACCAGCCCGGCGAACAGGTCTCGGCCCGCGTCACCCGCACCGCGAACTTCGGCGCGTTCATCGAGGTCGAGCCGGGCGTCGAAGGCCTCTTGCCGATGAGCGAGATGAGCTGGAAGCGGATCCACAAGGCCGAGGAAGTCGTCAAGGTCGGCGACGTGGTCCAGGTCGCCATCCTCAACGTCGACCCCAAGAAGCACCGCCTCACGCTCTCCCTGAAAGCCGCCAAGGGCGATCCCTGGGTCGGCGCGACCGTCAAGTACGCCAAGGACGCCATGGTCACCGGCACCGTCACCGGCACCACCGACTTCGGCGCTTTCGTCGAGCTCGAACAAGGCATCGAAGGCCTCGTCCACATCTCCGAACTCGATACCAAACGCGTCGGCCAGGTCACCGACATCGTCAAAGTCGGCGACACCAAAGAATTCCGCATCAAGGACATCGACGAAGACAAACGCAAGATCAGCCTGTCGCTGAAACCTGCCGGTAGCGATGGCGGCGGGGATTACGGGGGCGGCGGTCGCCGCGGCGGCGGTGAACAGCCGATCGTCAAGGGCAAAGCCAAGCCCCGCATCCCCAAAGAAAACCTCAAGTCCGGCCTCGGCAACCTTGGCAGCACCGGGCTGGGTGGGTTGTCGTTGGACGACTTTAAATGAAAAAAACACTCTCACGAATATTTTCTCTTCTCGTGAGTCTCTTAGCGTTGCCGCTGGGTATTGGTATTGTTGCGATCGACATATGGATCACGGGAGGAAGAGGCTGGGTTGTGACCGCTATCATGGTGGTTAGTTTGCTTTGTTTGATGCTCCCCCATATACGACAAGGTATGCGTGAGGCTAATCAGACATCAAAAGTAGTTAATAAAAGTGCCTAATCTATTTCGGCCAACCGACATAGCAATTATCGGCTCAGGAGCGGCTGGTCTATTTGCCTCTATCTTTGCGGGCCGACAAACAGACCGCGCTTCGCCGGTTTTGGCTTTTGACGGTGCCAAGAAACTCGGTGCAAAAATCCTTATAGCCGGTGGCGGGCGTTGTAATGTGACGCATGATGTCGTGCGTCCGGCGGATTACGCGAGCGGCCCCGGCAGTTCAAACAACGCGGTCAAGAAAGTCTTGCGTTCGTTCACCGTCGAGCAGACCGTCGATTTTTTCCGAGACCGTGGCGTCGAACTCAAACGCGAAGATACCGGCAAGCTGTTCCCCACCACCGACCGCGCCCGCACCGTGCTCAACGCCCTGCTCGAAGCTTGCTACGAAGCCGGGGCAATACTGCTTACGGAGCACCGCGTCACGGAGATCGAACGGCTCGAAGACGGCTTCCGCATCGCAACCTCGCAAGGTGAATACCACGCCCAGCGTGTCGTCCTCAGCACCGGCGGCCTCGCCCTGCCCAAGACCGGCAGCGACGGCTTCGGCTACCAACTCGCCCGATCACTCGGCCACACCGTCACCGAGACCTGGCCCGCCCTCGTGCCGTTGCTGTTACCGCCGGACCACTGGCTGACCGCGCTCAAGGGTATCGCGGTGGACGTCGAACTCAGCCTCGCCGGGGCGACCGGTAAAATCCTGCGCAAGCAGGGCGGCGCGATGCTGCTCACCCACTTCGGCCTCTCCGGCCCGGCGGCGATGGATATCAGCCGACACTTCGCGGGACACTTCGGCGACGAAACCGACCACACGCTCACCGCGAACCTGCTCCCGGGCGAAACGTTCGACTCGCTTGAAGCAGGGTTGCTCGAGCAATCGCAGACTGATCCACGACGCACCGTGATTCAAGTCGTCCAGCCTCATTTCCCCGAACGCTTGGCAGTCGCGCTGGTCCAACATGGTGCTGGCCTCGAACCCAGCCTGCCGTTGTCCCAGCTGCCCAAGGACGGCAGGAGAGCGTTAGTGCGGACGCTGACCGCCCTGCCGTTGCCGGTCACCGCCGACCGCGGTTATGAATTCGCCGAGGTCACCGCGGGGGGCGTGCCGTTGCCCGAGGTGCACTTGTCCACGATGGAGTCACGGGTCTGCCCGGGCCTGCACCTGGCCGGGGAAATCCTGGACGTGGACGGTCGGATCGGCGGCTACAACTTCCAGTGGGCGTGGTGCACCGGTCGGCTCGCGGGGTTGGGCGCAGCCAAAAGCCTCGCCGCCGAATAAGTCGGGCCGCATGCGTTACCATGCCCGGGAGATGCTGCAGCGGAGAAACATCCCGAACCAACTCACGATGCTGCGGTTGGTTTTCGCCGCGGCGTTTTTTGGCGTGTTGCATCTGTATCGGTATCAGGCCGAGCCCGCCTCGGCCGGGTGGGTCTTGCCCGTGGCCACCGCGCTGTTCATCCTCGCGGCGGTGACCGACGCGCTCGACGGCTACCTCGCCCGGCGGTGGGAAGTCGTCTCGAAGTTTGGCCGGATCATGGACCCGTTCTGCGACAAGATCCTCATCCTCGGCGCGGTGATCTACCTGGGCAGCCCGCGTTTCCTCGATCCCTCGGCCGTCGAAGCGGGCAGCGTCCGCACGATGGTCAGCGGGGTCTACCCGTGGATGGTCGTGCTCGTGCTCGCCCGAGAGTTGCTGGTCACCGGCATCCGCGGCGAGGTGGAAAAAGCCGGCATCGACTTCAGCGCCACCTGGACCGGCAAGGTCAAGATGATCCTGCAGTCCGTGGTCGTGCCCGTCGTGCTCGTCATCGTGATGATCGACCCGAACCGCGACGGCTACCAGTGGCTCGGCTGGGTGCGTGACGTCTTGGTGTATGCCACCGTGATCGCGACCGTGCTGTCCGGGCTGCCTTACATCACCGGCGGGATCCGCGCGTTCAAAAAGATGTCCGCCCAAGAAACGCCGCCGTCATAAATGAACCGGCGTTTCTTGTTTTTTGCTTGCCCCGGTCAACCCGGCCGCCCCGTCGGCCGATGGCTCAGTAGCGCAATCTACGGAGCCCCCGGCGATGACTCACGAGCAAATGACAAACGTTCTGGTCCAGCAATCCCTCTTGACCGAAGAACAGCAAGCCTTGGTCCTCGACTCGCCCGCCACTCCGTCTGATAATCAGTGCTTTCTCGAACACACCGCTGAGCAACTCGGCCTGCACGAGATCGATCTGCTCGACGCGTTGACGAAGCACCTGCGACACACCGCCGCCGAGGTCAAGCTGACGCAGACCGCCCACGACCCCCAAGCCCTCGAATACCTCGCCGCCCGCGACGCGTGGGATTATCTGGTCCTGCCGCTGGCGGTCGAGCCCGACGGCCACCTGTTGTGCTGTACGACGACCGAAACCCTCTCGACCGCGTTAGCGTTCCTGATGCGGACGCTCGCGGTGCCGTTCCGCATCGTGCTCACCGATGTCCGCCCGCTCGAGCAGTACATCGCCGAGCAATATCACTACGAGGGCGTTGACGTGGACCTGGATATCGAGGCCGCGTGAGAGCGCGGGACGCTTCGCGTCACCCGCTAAACACCGAATCGCGGCGGATACCTAAGCGAGCCGCTTGGTCGCCACGGTACCGTCTTTGGTGGTTTTGACGTCGTAGCCCGCGGCCTGGAGTTCGTCGCGGACCGCGTCGGCCTGGGCGTAGTCTTTTGCCGCACGGGCCGCGTCGAGGTCGGCGGCCTTCGTTTCGGCCCACGACGCATCGTCACCCGCACTCGCGTCAACAAACATCACGCCGAGCACCTGATCGAACTTCCGCATCACGCCCAACGCTTCGCCGGGGTCTTCGGCGGGAGCGTTCACGAACTCGAACACCGCGGCTAAAGCTCCGGCGATGTTTAAGTCGTCCGCGAGCGCTTCGACAAACCGAGCCACCGCGGGGTGGGTGTTGTCGACCTCGGCCGGTTTAGAAGCCTGGGCTTCGAGGGCGGCGGTGAACTCACGCAGCTTCCGCACGTTCGCCGCCGAGTCTTCGAGGCCGCGTTTGGTGAAGTTGACTTGGCTGCGGTAATTGGCCTTGATCAATTCGTAACGCAAGACCGCGGGATCGACCGGCCGGCCGGTGAACTCGCCGTCGAGGATCTGGCGGACGGTGAAGAAATTGCCGCCGCGCTTCGACATCTTCTCGCCCTCCACCATGAGGTGACGGGCGTGCATCCAGAACTTGGCGAAGTAGTCTTGGCCGGTTGCGCCGCGAGACTGGGCGATCTCGCATTCGTGGTGGGGGAAGATGAGGTCTTCGCCGCCGGTGTGGATGTCGATGACCTCCGCACCGAGGACCTGCATCGCCATCGTGCTGCATTCGATGTGCCAGCCGGGGTAGCCGGCCCCGAGTTCGGCCGCGGGGCCGGTGACGCCGATGTCCTTGGGGTCCCACTTCATCAGGTGCGACGGGTCGTGCTTCCAGAGCATGAAGTCGGCGGGGTGCTGCTTGATCGCTTGGGTCGCTGCATCCACACGCCCGCCAGCCCCGCCACGCAGTTGGTCGAGCGAATTACCCGAAAGTTCGCCGTAGTCGGGGAAAGACTCAACGCGGAAATAGACCGCTTGGTCGTCGGCGACATAGGCGTGGCCTCTTTCCAGCAGCCTGCCGATCATCTCGAGCATCTGGCGGATATGTTCGGTCGCCCGCGGCATGTTCTGCGGGTGTTCGTCGATCACCTTCAGGCCGAGCGCTCGCCCGTCTTCGAGGAAGGCGTCGATGTAAAACTGCGCGACCTGGTACGGGTCGTTGGGGTCATCGATCACGGCCGCGTGGGCGTGGCCGGCCTTCTTGCTTTCGAGGAGTCGCTTCGCCGCGGCAGCCATCTTGTCCTCGCCCCCGCCGTCGGCCAAGGCGTCGTCGGTCATGTGCCCGACGTCCGTTAGGTTCATCACCTGATGGACGTCGTAGCCCACCAACTCCAGAAACCGCCGCAAGACGTCGGCAAACAGGAATGTCTTGAAGTTCCCGATGTGCGCGAAGTCGTACACCGTCGGCCCACAGTTGTACATCGTCACCTTGCCCGCTTTGAGGGACGTGAACGGATCGACTTGGTGGGTCAGTGTGTTGAAGAAGCTAGGAGTGGGCATGGGGCAAAATGATAGCCGACATAAAACTTGGTAACACCAAGCAACTAGTTTTTATCCATTACCGAGGGCATCTCGATGATGCTAATGATCACATACACCGCAAGTAGAGTCGTTGAGATGAGGGCTCGGATTAGGGACATTTCGTTTTTAACTAATTCGGCAATAAGGCCAACGCTTAGCGTTAGTGCCACCGGAAACATCAACACGAGCCCAATGACCTTGAAGCGTTTTCTATCTTTGGGTTTATCACGGAATAGACCTGCCAGGTAAGTCCCTAGGCCGAGCGGCGAAACTACTAAAACCAGGCAGGTCGAGAAATCTGGAAATAGAGAGATATTCTGGGTAGAAGCGAAAACGATCATCGCTCGATGATTTCAGACTGTAAGTTCAATTTCTCCACCGTCACCGCGATGACCTTCGTCCGCTCGGCTTCGTCGACGGTGACCTTCACGCCGTGGGATTCGAAGGTTTCGCCGGGCTCGGGGATGTGGCCGAGTTCGGCGAAGACGAAGCCGCCGACGGTGTCGTAGTCCTCGTCTTCGGGCAGGTCGAGGTTTAGCTGGTCGTTGAGGTCGTCGAGGTGGGTGCGGGCGTCGACCCTCGCTGAGTTCTCGTCGATCTCGACGACGACGGGCGCATCGTCTTCGGGTTCGTATTCGTCTTGGATCTCGCCGACGATCTCTTCGAGGATGTCTTCGATGGTGATGAGGCCCGCGGTGCCGCCGTACTCGTCGAGGACGATGGCGAGGTGGATCTTGGTCGCGCGGAATTCGTGGAGCAGTTCCAGGACCTTCTTCGATTCGGGGACGAGGAAGGGCTCGCGCAGGATCGCTTCAAGATTGAAGGCGGCCGCTTTCTCGGCTTCGCTCCCGGGGGTTTCTAAGAGTTCGATGAGGTCTTTGGCGTAGAGGATGCCGACGATGTCGTCGAGGTTCTCGCGGTAGACCGGGACGCGGGAGTGGCCGAACTCGATCACCGCGGCCTTGACATGGTCCAGCGTGGCGGGGAGTTCGATGCCCTGCACGTCGGTGCGGGGCGTCATGATCTCGCCCGCGTCGGTGTCACGCAGGTCGAAGACCGCTTCGATCATCTGCTTCTGGTCGTCCGCGACGGTGTCGCCTTCCTCGTGGTCCTCCACCGCGGCGATCACCTGATCGGACAGGTCATCGTCGTCGTCGTGTAGATCGACCCCCGATATCCGCCGGACCACGGGATCGAACAGGCTCAGCGGCTTGGTCACCGGCAGGGTGACCACGACCAAAACCCGCAACAACGGCACGGACCAAGCCAGCAAACGCTCGGCCCGGTACTGCGCCCAACTCACCGGGATGGCCACGCTGAACACGCTCAACAACACCGACGCGATCACGAACGAAATCACGAAAGGCCACGGCGAAATGGTCGTCGATTGCCCGAGCCGGGTCTCGACCGCAAACAAGGTGGCCAACACCAGAATCAGCCCGAAGCACGACCGCAGCCAACCGGTCATGAGCCGCAGCTCGTTGAGGTTTTCGTGGACGTACTCGGCCTGGCCGTGCTGACCGCGTTCCTCCAAGAGGTCGGTCAGGCGTTTACGGGAAAACGTTTTGAGCACCGAGTGCGTGGCCGAGAAATAACAGGCCAGGATGCAGGCCACTAACGTGATGATGATCGCAAGGGTCAAGCGTCACCTCGCGTCGCCGGGGCAGAAGGCGTGAAGGGCGGGCCGTGGAATACGGGGCCGAAGCCCATCTGGGTGAGCAGGCGGTCTTCGCGTTGGTGCATGCGTTGGTAGTGGGCGTCGTCCAGATCGTCTTCACCGAGCAGGTGCATGAGGCCGTGCACGGCGTAGAGCAGGAGTTCGACGCGGGCGTCGTGGCCGCGTACGGCGGCTTGGCGTTCCGCCTCGTCGCGACAGATCACCACATCGCCGTCGATCTGTGTGACCACGTCGCCCGGCTGCGGGGCCGGGCGGTCGGCCAGATCAAACGTCAGGACGTCGGTGGGCGTGGGGTCGTCGCAGTGCTCGGCGTGCAACGCGATCATCGTCGGGTCGTCGATGACCGTGACCGAGAGACTCCCGGCGGTCACGCCCGACAGGCGGATCGCTTGGGCGAGATGGGACTCGAGCCAACCCGCAGCGGGCGGGTTGGTGTCGGCCGTATCCAGCGTAAAGGTAAGCTCCACCGCGGATTCGGAAACGGCTGGGCGGCGGGGCGAGTCCGGCGGGAACTGCCCCGAGCTAGGCTCCGGGTCGTCGGCGGGCGCGCCAGCCGGACTCGGAGGCTCAGCGGCTTCGGGCGCGGCGTTGTCCGACGGGGAGGCGGAATCGGATGTGGTGGGCTGGGGCACTGCGGTCCTCAAAGCGGGTCAACTCGATAGCTTAAGGCAATTCGACACCGGGGCCAAGGGTCGGGGACTGATACCCCGATGCGGGTGTCTTGCCCAGCCGGAAGTCATTAAACCCAGGATAGACGATAAACTTCTTGCCCATCAATCGTTATGCGGCAGGCTGCAGTCCAACTGCTTAACCATCGTCACGCGGTTGCCGCGATCGTTGAACCGGACGTCGGTCATGTAGGCCCGCATGAGCATGACGCCTCGGCCGTGGGGCCGACCCAGGTTTTCCTCGGCCGTGGGGTCGGGCAGTTCATCCGGGGCAAACCCCGGACCTTCATCTTCGATCGAGACGGTGAGTTGGTTGGGCTCGCTGGAGAATTCGACGGTGACGTGCTTAGAAGGGTCGCTGGCGTTGCCGTGGCGTACGGCGTTGGTCAACGCCTCGTCAAGGGCTAGCCGAACGGCAAACAGGGCTTTTTCGTCAAAGCCCGCGTCCTGGGCGGCCTCGATGATGGCGCGTTGGGCCTCGGGCACTTCGCTGAGCTTGCTGGGGAAGACGAGCTTGGTGGGGGTTGGTTGTGACATCAACTCGGCACGGCTCCGTTATCCGTCAACTCAGAACATGTTCGATACAGCCCGAGGGCTGACCTTTCCATCGCGTACAACACTGCGGAATCATAGCGCAGGAACGTCGTGACTTATTTACTTGAAGCTGCCCAGAGCCTTGTCGGTCGTGTCGTGGATCTGGAAGAGTTTGTTGAGCTTGGTGATCACAAAAACTTCGTAGATCTGTTTGTCGATGCTGGCGAGGCGGAGCTGGCCGCCCTTCTGCTTCACCTTGGTGTTCACGGTGATGAGCGTACCCAGCGCGGCCGAGGAGAGGTGTTCGACGTTATCGAAGTCCAAGAGGATCTTGGGGTTGGCCTTGCCGTCGATGATGGCGGCGATTTCTTCGCCGATCTGCTGGATGTTGGCCTCTTCGAGGATGTTGCGGTCGACGAAACCGATCTTGGTGATCTCTTCGTGTTCGCTAACGATCAGACGGGAATCTTTGTCGGTCATGGACCTGGCTCCGGGCGGACGGGGATGGTGGAATTCAGATAGAGCAGTGTAACATCGTCAGAACGTCGGGGCAGCTTGGCAAGCCCACGGGCATCGTTCCGAATTTTTCAACCGAACGTAAGAATAGCGGTTCGTGGACCACTCGGCAGGGTTGACCCCACGCGGCGGCCGATAAAACCGCCCACGATCGGGGTGTTTTGCTCGACAACCTCAGCCGTGGTTTGTGGTCGAAGTGGGGTCGGTGGGCGTCGCGCGGGCGTCCTCCTGCTGGACCGCCCAGAGGGCGGCGTATTTGAGCTGCACGCTGAACGCCGCCTTTTGGGCGATAAGTAACCCAAACGTGCCGTCGAGGAATCCCCGTTTCAAGAAATAAAACTTGATGAACGCCATCCACGGCCGAAAAGCCAGCGATGCCCACGTCACCCGCTTGCCCTGGTCGAACATCTGCCGGGCGACCATCATCAACCGAGCGTCCGTCCGCTGGCCGCTGAAGTAGTCGGACCAGGATTCGAGACCCGTGACGCCCACGCGTTTGTGTTCGAGGTGGCCGGTGAGTCGGCGGGTCCGCGACGGGTCCGACGGCTGCCGCGCGTCGTGCAGCGATTCCTCGGGCCAGTGCGTACGCTGACGATGAATCAAACGGCTCTGCCGATCCGGCCACCACGCCCGTACCGGCCGACCCATGACCCAGTTCTGCCGATTCATGTAGACCACGTCCAGGCTTTCAAGTTCCGCGTCGGTCAGGGCTTTGATCTGCTCGGCCAGACGAGGCGACACCTCTTCGTCGCCGTCGAGGATCAAGACCCAATCGTTCGTGGCCAACTCGGCCCCGAACTTCTTCTGGCCGGTAAACCCCCGCCAGGGTTCCAGCCGGTACACGTCGGCCGCGGCCCGGGCGATCTCGGCCGTGCGGTCGTCCGACCCCGAATCGACGATCACCAATTCGTCCGCCCA
Organism: Planctomycetota bacterium; assembly: GCA_039199695.1. Classification (GTDB taxonomy): domain Bacteria; phylum Planctomycetota; class Phycisphaerae; order Phycisphaerales; family Phycisphaeraceae; genus Algisphaera. Next base: position 55,765 of record JBCCST010000011.1, read on the forward strand.
GCCGACCGACGCGATCGCCGCGGGCAGCGTCGCCTCGGAATTCGCACAGCAGATCACCACCGATATCTTGGCCATCGCCACAGTGTACGGGGAACCCGGACGCAGCCGAGGCGTCTGAGCAACCTCCATGGCCACGCGGTGTTTGGCCGCGTTATTCCGCGGCGGTTAGACTGTGGTTTATTCGATCAATCGGGCGGCGACTCGCTTTGCCTCACGCCGATGCCACCCCGTCATCCGCTGGGCTCAACCCGACGCCCGGCCAGGAACAACCCATGACCGCTCCCTACAAAATCGCTCTCGCCGCTGGAGGCCTGCTACTACTCGTGGTGGTGGCTTCGGTCTTGCGGGGCGGCGACCCCGAGTCCACCAACCCCGAATCCAACGGCGAAACCCTCGCCCTCGCCGACGGGACATCTCAGATCGCTGATCCGCCCGCGATCGATCCGCTGACGCCCGCTGATACGCGCGACCTCGGCTTGGACCTCGATCTGGACCCCATGGGTCCGCCGGTGCGTGACGGCATGTCGGCCGAGAACCCGTCCACCCCCGCGACCCGCGTGGATTACCTCGACGAGTCGCCGATCGAGTTGCCGGTCATCCCCGAGCCCCACGCCTCGATGACCGTCGGGCGTGACGCCTTTACCGACGAAGACCCCTTGGCCCGCGGCGGTTTCGACCCGCTCACCGATCCGATCAACCCGCCCGAGCCCGAGCCGATCCCCGTCGACGAAGACACGCTCGCCGAGGTCACCACCACGGAAGTCTCGCCCGCCGAGGCCAACACGGGCATCGCGTTGGGCCCGCTCGACCCGGTCACACCCGCGGGGGCCGACCCCGCCGAGTCGGCGGTGATCGATCTGCCCCCGCCCGCCCCGCCGATCCTTCGGCTCTACACCGTCGAGTCCGGCGATTCGCTCAGCTCCATCGCCTTGGCGACCTACGGCAGCGCGAACAAGTGGGTCGATATCGCCCAAGCCAACCCTTTAGTCGATCCCAATCGGCTCCGCGTCGGCCAAGAGATCAAGCTGCCGAACCTCGACGGCGTGCCTGCCGATAGCGGCGAAACCGGTGCAACCGCCGAAGCAAACGACGACCTGCCCCGCCGCGGCGCGATCTACGTCGTCAAGTCCGGCGACAACCTCAGCAACATCGCCAAACAGTTCTACAACTCCTCCGCCAAGTGGGAGCTGATCTATCAAGCCAACCGCCAAAAGATCGGCGAAGACCCCGGCGCGCTGCAACTGGGCATGGAACTCCTGATTCCCCCGCCCGACACCGGGGCGAACTAAACCTCTAGCCCCGGCCCGATGCCCCGCGGGTATTCGAGCTTCGTAATTTCGTTAAAAACTTGTCCCGCAGCACAACTCACCAATGCGTTATCTCATCACCGGCGGAGCTGGCTTCGTCGGTTCCAACCTAACCCGTACCCTGCAAGAGCAGCAGCCCGACGCCGAGTTGCTGGTCGTCGATGACATGCGCCTGGGCACGTTCGCCAACCTCAGCAGCGAAGGCCCGAACGGCTGGTCGTACCGCGGCGAGATCATCGCCAGCGCTATGCATCAACTCGACCTGGAAAACCTGCTGGACGATTTTCAGCCGGACGTGGTCTTCCACGAAGCGTCGATCACCGACACCACGGTCGAAGACGAAGCCCAGATGATCCGCGACAACGTGGAACCGTTTGACCACCTTGTCGAGCTGTGCGTGGCCCGCAAGATCAGACTGGTCTGGGCCAGCAGCGCCGCGACCTACGGCACGGCGGCCAACGGCGCACTCGCCGAGCGCCGCCCCTTCACCCTCGAAGACGCCGGTCGACCCGCCAACGTGTACGGCTTCTCCAAATGGGTCATGGAAAACATCCAACGCAAAATCCTCGCCAAGCACCCCGACGCCCACATGGTCGGCCTCCGCTACTTCAACGTCTTCGGCCCCGGCGAACAAAACAAGGGCAAGATGGCGTCGATGATCTACCAACTCGCCCAGCAGATGCTCGACGGCAAACGCCCCCGTATCTTCGACCCCGGCGATCAAGCCCGTGACCAGATCTACGTCAAAGACGTGGTCGGCTGCACCATGGCCGGGGCGCTCGACGGCGTCAAGTCCGGCGTCTACAACTGCGGCACCGGCGAAGCGACCAGCTTCAACCAGATCGTCGCCGCCCTGAACCAGGCCTTCGGCTCCGACGCCAAGCCGGACTATTTCGAAAACCCGTTCAACTTCTACCAGGACTACACCTGCGCCGACATCAGCCAGACCACGGCCAAACTGAACTGGAAGCCCGCCTACACCACCCACGACGCGATCGTCGAATACGCCGGGCTGCTTCAGGCCATGCGGAAATAGGACATGGCAAGCCGGGGCCCACGAGCGTCGCGACTCAACCCGTTCATCACGCTAGATGACGACGGCCGGATTGTGACCCGGCTGCCCTGCCACGAGTGCGGCTACCTGCTGGTCGGGCAGAGCATCTGGGCGCAGTGCCCGGAGTGCGACGCGTCGATCCAGCAATCGCTACGACACGGCCTGCCACGCTTCGCTCCAACCCACCGCCTCGAAACGGTCAGCCACGCTAGCCTGGCCCTGGTGATCGGTTGGGCCTTGATGATCCTGCTCGGCTTGGGGGCTGGCCTGGTCATCCCGGCGTCGATCTATTTTTTCGTCGGTTTGCGGAAACTAAGCGTCGGGTCTTGGTTTTTGAACGTGGGCCTCATGGTAGCGCTCGCGGTGGGAGGCGTGGCCGCCGTCGTGGCCGGGTTTTATGCCTGGGAATGGTGGGATTCATACAGCCGGTAGTACGGCTATGCGTCCATCAGTGACGTGTATTACTTCGCTGAAGCCGCCTTCGGGTTTGCGGTGACGCTCGGCGTAGCCTTGATGAATGTCGCGGCAGGTCGATTGGCCGAGGTTTCCCGCTGGCCCAAAGTTCGTTGGTCAGCCCGTGCCGCGGCCCTGGTGACGTTGTTCTTCGGAGCCATCGCGGTGCTCGGCTCGCTTTTGGACGCCTTTTCCTTCGGCGGGGTGTTCGAGGTCTGGTGGGAGTTCTGGGACGACGAAATGGGTTCGCCGACTTGGTGGGCGTTAAGCGTGATTGCGGTCGCTCAATTTCAATCTTGGCTTCGGCTACATCGCGCGTTGCGACGATTAATTGCCGAGCGCATGCAGGATACGTCCGCCACGGCCTAAAACTTGCCACAGCGACGGGCACGCTCGAAAATCAAACCATGCCTTCCCCTGCTCTTGAACCCGGTCGCTTGGTGGCCCTCGATGCCGAGGGGCTGATCGCCGCCGATCTGCCGTGCGGGTCTTGCGGGTATTTGTTGCGGGCCCAGCCGCCCGACGGCGCTTGCCCCGAGTGCGGGACGGCCGTGGCCGACACGCTCAACGCGAGCAACATCCGGCTGCTGCCGTTGGATTGGCTGCGGCGGATCCAGGCGGGCTCGGTGTGTCTGGCGATCTCGATCCCGATGATCTGGGTGTTCGGGCTCGGCGTGTTGGTGTGGCTGGTGGGCGTGATCACGCTGACGGTGGAAGTGCCCAAGAGTCGGCCGGAGTTCAAACGGCTGCAACGCGTCATCGGCGGCAGCGGCGTGTTGGCGGTGATCGCGGTCTTGATGCTGTTTGTGCTTGAGGGTTACGGCGGTTCTGAACTGCTGATCTTCGCCCACCTAGGAATAGTTGCGCTGTGCCTGGGCGTACACATCGGAAGTGTGTTGCGTTACGCAGCACGGGTGTGCGACGCGGCCGACTGGGGGACACAAAAAAACTTCGGCAACGTGCTGGCGGTCTTCGGATTCTTATGGCCAGGCCTTGCGGTGGCGTCGCTTATTCTTCTGGGAATATCGTTCAGCTACGCCTGGGGTGGGACCGCGCCGCCGTGGCTCGATCCTTTACTGATGGCGGTAGGCATCCCCGCTTTCTTCGGCGGGATCGCGTTTGCGATCGCCCAGTTCGTCTTTTGGATCGTGATTGCGGTCCGCATGCATCGCATCCGTAAGGAAGCCGATGTGCTGTATCACGAAGCGAAAGCGTTTGCCGCCAACCCTCCGCAGGTATAATGTTCAGCGACAAGTGAAGACCGATCGAAATGCCCCACCCGTGGCATCAAGATTTCCGAAAGGCAAAAATATTCTTGCGTTTACGCCGACGCAGTCAACACTTTCGGTCCCGGGGCGTGAAGTGCGCGGCCGAGCTCAGGCAAGCATGCGCTCGGGCCTTTCGAGCCTCAAAGGGAGCTGGATGGGACGCGATAACCAGGCCGTCATCGAGCGGAAGGTTTGGATGATCCCGCGACGCACCCACCTGAATTTGAGGTTCGAGTTCATCCGCCTGCGGCCCCGCACCCCACGCCCCCCGGAAGCATCCCGGAAACCCCGAAGTCTATGTCGGGACACTGAAGCCAGAAATACAACGCAGTATCTCGCACCAGACGTCTGACCGTCGGCGGGCTTTTTCGTGGTTATCATGTCCGCATGGTTCAACCGTCCGCCCATGATCCCCGCCGCCCCGATCCCGCGTTGCTCGACGACCTGGTCGACACGCTGGTCAGCACGACGCTGGCCGACGAACGCACGGCGCACATCGACGCAATCTTCTTGCCCAGCCGGGCGAAGTGCATCGAGATCGTCGAGTTATTGCGGAAGCTCACGTTCCCCGGCTTCTTCGAGGAAGAACGGCTGACCACGGACAACATCGCCGCGCGTACCGCCGACCTCGTCCGCCAGATCGAGGCTCTGCTCTACGAACAAATCCGCCAGACCGAGCGTTACCTGCTCAACCGACAAGGCAAAGCCACGACCGGCGACGACTGCCCCGAGTGTGACCTGATCGCGCGCGAAAAAACCGACGCCTTCCTCTCCGCCATCCCCGAGGTCCGGCGGATGCTGTCGCTGGACGTGCAGGCCGCCTTCGACGGCGACCCGGCCGCTACGTCCACCGATGAGACGATCTTCTGCTACCCCGGCCTCGACGCCATCTTCATCCACCGCTACGCCCACGAACTCTACAAACTCAAGCTCAACCTGCTCGCCCGCATCTTCAGCGAGTACGCCCACAACGAGACCGGCATCGAGATCCACCCCGGGGCCGAGATCGGCGAATCCTTCTTCATCGACCACGGCACCGGCATCGTCATCGGCGAAACGGTCAACATCGGCAAACGCGTCAAGGTCTACCAGGGCGTCACCCTTGGCGCGCTTTCGACCAAAGGCGGCCAGGACTGGCGCGGCATGAAACGCCACCCCACCATCGAAGACGACGTCACCATCTACGGCGGGGCGATCATCCTCGGCGGCCAGACCGTCATCGGCCATGGGGCGACGATCAATGGCAGCATCTTCGTGACCCAGTCCGTCCCCGCGGGCCACACCGCCAGCGTCGATCAACTCGAAGTCAAGCTCAAGCCGCCCCGAGCCCCCAAAGGCAAGAAGACTTCCGGAGATTCCGGGGCGTCGTGAATTCGCAGATCGGCGACGATGAGCCCGGTCCTGGCGACCTATCATTGGGACATGGAGCCCGAGCCGCTCGTCATCGATTTCAATAAGCCCGTTCGGCTGTTTCCGCTGGAGTCGTGCGTTTTGCTGCCGCACGCGACGGTGCCGCTGCACGTGTTTGAGCCGCGGTACCGCGCGATGTTGCGGGACGCCTTGGATTCCGACGGCCTGATCGCGATGGCGGTCTTTGCGGGCGATGCTTGGCGACAGGACTACGCGGGCAACCCGCCGCTGCGGCCTTGCGTGGCCGTGGGCTACCTGGCTAAAGACCAACGCCTCGACGACGGCCGACACAACATCCTGCTCCACGGCGTCTGCCGGGCACGCATCGAAGAGGAGCAGCCGCTCCACCCCGACGGCTACCGCTTGGCCCGGCTCGCCCCGTTCGGTCACGACGACGCGGACGACGAAACCGAAGACCAGCTCCGCGAATCGCGTGAACGCATCGCAGCCTTGCTCGACGATCCCTACCTCAAACGGCTCGCGGTCGTCTCGGCGATCCAAAAATGGCTCGACGACGAGGTGCCCACCCAGGTCATGATCGAGTTGACGCTGCTGGCGTTGACCCAAGACCTCGAAGAGCGTTACGCCATGCTCGCCGAGGGCGATCCGTTGAAACGGGCGGGCTTGGTCGAGGCCCAGTTGCGTTCGATGCGTGATCTGGTGATTCAGGCCGAGCAAGGGTCCAGCGGCCGTGACGACGACGGCTGGTCGTTGAATTAGGCGTGGGGCTCACCTGCTAAACTGCCGCGATGTCCGATGCCGCTGAACTTCTTGAAGGCTTGACCGAGCCGCAAACCCAGGCCGCCACGCATGTGGACGGCGCGATGCTTGTGTTGGCCGGCCCCGGCTCGGGCAAGACCCGGGTGATCACCCGGCGGATCGCGTACTTGGTCAAGGGCGTCGGCATCGCCCCGTGGAACATCCTCGCGATCACCTTCACCAACAAAGCGGCGGGCGAGATGCGAGACCGGGTGGCGCAACTGCTCACCGAGCGTCAAGCCCGCGCGACCACCGTGGCGACGTTTCACTCGCTGTGCGCCCGGTTGATTCGGCAGTACGCCGACCGCCTCGGGCTCCCGCCGGGCTACTCCATCTACGACACGGCCGACCAGAAACGCGCGATGAAGCAGGCGCTCGCCGACCTGGAGATCAACACCAAAAACTTCCCCCCCGCCTCAATGTTGGGTTCGATCTCCAACGCCAAGAACGACCTGCTCGACGCGGCGGGCTTCGCCAAGCAGGCCGACAATTTTTACGACCGCACCGTCGCCAAGGTGTACACCAAATACGAATCGATCCTCGAGCGCAACGCGGCGCTGGACTTCGACGACCTGCTGCTCAAGACCGTCACGCTGCTCAAGAAACACCCGGACGTGTTGGCCGAGCTGCGCGACAAGTACCAGTACGTCATGATCGACGAGTACCAGGACACCAACCACGCCCAGTTCATGATCGCCAACGCGTTGGCGGCCGAACACCAAAACATCATGTGCACCGGCGACCCCGACCAGTCGATCTACGGCTGGCGCGGCGCGAACATCCAGAACATCCTCGAATTCGAGCAGCACTACCCCGCCGCCGAGGTCGTGCGGCTCGAGCAAAACTACCGCTCAACCAAAAAAATCCTCGCCGCCGCGGACGCCCTGATCGCCAACAACCGCGGGCGTCGCCACAAAGAGCTGTGGACCGAAAACGCCGAGGGCGACTTGGTGAAGGTCGTTACCTGCGCCGACGAAAAACAGGAAGCCACCTGGATCACCGAAGAGTTCCAACGGCTGCACGACGAAGAGCAAGTCGCCTGGGGCCAGATGGCGATGTTCTACCGGATCAACTCGTTGTCGCGGGTGATGGAAGAAACACTGCTGAAGGCGGGCCTGCCGTACCAGATCGCCCGGGGCACCGCGTTCTACGACCGCAAGGAGATCAAGGACGCGATCGCGTACCTCCGCGTCGTCGCCAACCCTTCGGACGAAGTCAACCTGCTGCGTGTGATCAACACCCCCGCCCGCGGGATCAGCGCCGCGTCGGTCAAGGCCATGCAGGCGTTCGCGTTGGCCAACCACCAACCGATCGACGAACTGCTCGGCGACCCGCTGCGCGTCACCGCCCTCAACACCCGGGCCCAAACCAGCGTCGCCAAGTTCGGCAAGACCGTGGACCAATGGCGACACACCGCCGGGATCACCGCCGAGCAAGAACGCGATCCGTCCGCGCCGCAGCCGTCGCTGCGTGGCTTTGTCGAAGACCTGTTACGCGAGTCGGGCCTGGAGACGTTCTACCGCAACGACAAATCCGACCCAGATCAGGAACGCCTAGCCAACCTCGGGGAACTCGTGACTTCTGCCCAGCAGTTTGAGGAGGAATACGAGTTCGAGGCCGAGCAGGCCGGGGAGTACGAACAGGTGAACTTGCGCGAAAAGCTCTTGGCTTTCCTCGAACGCATCGCGCTCGTCAGCGACGCCGACGGCGTCGACGATTCGCAGGGCATGATCACGTTGATGACGCTGCACGCCGCCAAGGGTTTGGAATACCCAGTCGTCGCCATGATCGGGGTCGAGGACGGCCTGCTGCCCCACGACCGGGCCAACGACGACCCGCAGGAACTCGAAGAAGAACGCCGACTCGCCTTCGTCGGGATCACAAGGGCTGAGCAACGGCTGTACCTCTGCCACGGCAAGTACCGCACCGTGTTCGGCCAGACTATGCCCACCATCCGCAGCCGATTCCTCACCGAGTTGCCCGCGGACGTGCTCGACGAGATCGATCCGTCGAGCGATCCCGACGCCTACGAAGGCGATTTATTCACCGGCGGCGGCGGGACCCAACGCTCGTTGGCGTCGAAGCAGGCCGGACAATACCCGCCGGGGACGTTGGTGAAGCACCCGCAGTTCGGCCTCGGCCGGGTGGTCAAGGTCTCGCCGATGGGCGCCCACACTCGCGCCAAGATCGACTTCACCACTTCGGGCAGCAAGACGCTGATCCTGCAGTACGCCCGGCTGGAGGTGATCGATGTCTGACCGGTTCGATGAGATAACGCCAAGACGCCAAGACGCCAAGACGCCAAGCAGAACCCGCATCAAGATTTGTGGCTTGCGTGATGTAGCCACCGCCTTGGTGGCCGCGGAAGCGGGGGCGGATTTCATTGGGCTGAATTTCGTCGAAGCCTCGCCGCGCTACGTCGATCCAGCGGTGGCCCGCGAGATCGCTTCCGCCCTGCCGCAGCGCGTGACGGCGGTCGGCTTGTTCTGTAACCACTCGATCGAACACATCGCCGAGGTCGTGGAAGCGGTCGGATTTCAGACCGCCCAACTCCACGGCGAAGAAACCCCAGCATTTGCCAAACAACTCCACGACTTGAAGATTCTTAAAGCCCTGCCGTTCGACCCCGCCACTCTCGCAAACCCACTCGATGGTTGGCGCACCCTCGGCGATCAACTCACCGGCCTGCTGATCGACACCCCGCCCCAACCCGACGCTACCATCACCGGCGGTTCGGGCCATGCGTTCGACTGGTCCCGCCTCGCCGCGTTCGACCGGTCCGGCGGCTTTGCTGGCCTACCCCCCTACCTGCTGGCGGGTGGCCTCACGCCGGACAACGTGGGCGAGGCGATCCGCACCACCCGGCCCTGGGGCGTCGATGTCTCCAGCGGCGTCGAGTCGTCGCGCGGCGTAAAAGACCCAAGTCTGATCAAAGCGTTTTTCGAAGCAGTCCGCGAAGCCGACGCCTCGCTGACGATGGATTAAACTCTCGGGCCATGAAACGTGTCCTCTCCGGCCTCCAACCCTCCGGCCAACTGCACCTGGGCAATTACGCCGGGGCGATCAAGCAGTTTGTCGACCTGCAGTACGACCACGAGATGTTCGTGTTCGTCGCGTCGTACCACGCCCTGACCACGGTCAAAGACCCCGCCGAGTTGCGGGCGAACATCCGGCAGGTGGTGATCGACTACCTCGCCTTCGGCCTCGACGCCGACCTCGACCACGTCAACATCTACCTGCAACAAGACGTCCCCGCGGTGACCGAACTGACCTGGCTGCTGAGCTGCGTCTGCCCCAAGTCGCAGATGGACAAAGCGACCACCTACAAAGATAAGGTCGCCAAGGGCATCTCCGCGAGCGTCGGGCTGTTCACCTACCCGATCCTGCAGGCCGCCGACATCCTCGGCGTCGCGCCGGACCTGGTGCCCGTCGGCGAAGACCAGCGGCAGCACGTCGAGATCACCCGCGACCTCGCCCAGCGGTTCAACCATGCTTACGCCTCGGAAGATCATCCCATCTTCAAAGTGCCCGACGTCGTCGTCCGGGCCGACGCGGGCGTCCTGCCCGGCCTCGATGGCGAGAAGATGTCCAAGTCCTACGGCAACATCATCGACCCGTTCCTGCCCGAGAAGAAGCTGCGCAAGACCATCATGAAGATCGTCAGCGACTCGACGCCGATGGAAGACCCCAAGGACCCCGAGGCCGATACGACGTTTAAAATCTTCCGCGCGATCGCCGGGGCGGAAGACGAGCGCACCACTGACTTGGCCGCGAAGTACCGGGCGGGCAACTTCGGCTACGGCCACGCCAAGCAGGCGCTGTTTGAGCTCCTGCTCGACCACTTCGGCGAAGCCCGGGAGCGTCGCGAAAAACTCATGCAGGACCCCGGCTACGTCGAAGGCGTTCTCCGGAATGGCGCGGAGCGAGCCAACGAAGTGCTCGGCGAAGTCACGAAAAAAGCCCGCACGGCCGTGGGGCTTTGAGTCGTTTTGAGTATTGAGTCGTAGCCTGCTCAGGCCGACTTCGACAGGCTGCTCATCGCGGTCTGCTGTGCTCCCGCATCGCTCACCACGGGGTTGCCCTGCAGTTGGGCGGTCTTCTGCATCATCATCTGCCAGGTCTCGCGTTCGTATTCGAGCAGCTGAATCGCTTCGTCGGCCTTCTTCGGGTCGCGTTGCAGATTGGCGTCAACCAAAAGGCGGTAGACGTAGGTGTACAAAGCGCTGAGTTTTTCGCAGAGCTCGGGGTTGGCTTGATGGTTGAGGCTGGTGCTGAGCTCCAGCACGATCTTCTGGGCCCGCATGAAGTTTTCGTAGACCGACTCGAAGTTGGGCTTGTCCTGCGTCAACTCTTGCTTGCCCTGCCGACAGAACTTCAGGCAGCCGTCGAAGAGCAGCAGCCGCAGCTCTTCGGGGCTGGCGGTCATGATCTTGGTCCGCAGGTACGGGTTGGGGGCGTTGTTGTTCATGCAGCACAAATATCGACGAGGGGCGGGGGAAGTCCTGAGTCCGAGATGAAATTCAGTCGTTATCGGTCCAACGGTTCAGACCGTTACTGGGTCTGGGTCTGGGCTTGAGCCGCGCTCAGGCCATTGAGCGCGGCCTGCTGGTCCTGGAGTTCGGCGAGGGTGAATTCGAGGTTGTTGAACTCGCGTTCCAGGCGGGCTCGCTTGTCTTCGATCGTGACGTCGATCTGTTCGATCCGGTCGTTGTTGATCTCGATCTGGTCTTGCAGGATCTGGACCTGGCGTTCGAGGATACCGTCGGTCGAGTCGGTTAGGCGTTCGAGCAGTTCGTCGATTTCAACGCCCACCCCGCGGGCGACGACGACTTCGGTTTCTTCGCCGGTCTCGGGGTCGACCTCGAATTGCTCAAAAGTAAACAGGTCACGGACGCCGTCGGGGTCGGCCGCGATCGCCGCCTGAAACTGCTCGTTGTCCAGCTGCAGCCGGGCACCCGAGCCGACCCGGATGCCGACCTGAGCCAGTGAGTTGAATTGGCCGGTGAGCCCGGTGTTAGCGCCGATGACCGCGTTGTAGATCGAGGTGCGTAGCCGGGCGATCGCCGAGTCGCCCAATAGGAGGCCTCGCTCTTCGGTCTCGGCGTTATAGCTGTCGAACTCGTTGATCGAGTCGATCAGGCCGTTGAAACTGCTGACAAACGCTTCGGCCGCCGAAGTCAGGGCCGCCGGGTCGTCGCTGATGGTGATCTGTATGGGATCGTCCGACGTCGCGAGCAGGCTGATGGATGCGCCGTCGATCAGGTTATCGACGGTATTGCTCTTGGACGTGACGACCAACGCGTTGGCGGGGTCGTCGCCCCCGTAGAAGACCACGGCGTCTTGCGCCGTCGCCACGTTGTTGAGTTCCAGGCCAAGGCCGCCGTCGTCAAGCGTGAACGCGCCGCCGGTGCCCGCCTTGTCGGAGAACAGGCTCAAGCGATAGGGAGCTCCGGGCGAGCCGTCGTTGATGACCGTGGCGCTGACGCCGACCTTGGCGTTGGTGATCTTCAGGGCCAGGCTCGACAAGGTGTCGGTCGAGTCGATGGTCACGGTCTTACGGAAGCTGCCGTCGATGTTCGCCCCGGCGGCGAAGTCGCCGAGGATGCCGAGGTCGGCGGCCGTGGTCGAGCCGTCTTCTTCGATGCTGATGCCGACCGCCCCGCTGCCGGTGTCTTCGAGCACGAGGCCGTCGCCGTTGTCGTTGACCCGGGCGTTGATGGCCAAGCCGCGCGAGTTGATCTCACTGATCACGTCGGCGATGGTCTGCTCGTTGCCCTGGGTCAGGTCGACGGTCGCGGTCCGCCCGTCGGAGTCGCGGATCGTGAACCGTCCGCGGGTGACGCCCAGGTTATCCAGGCGGGTACCCGCATTGACGTATTGGAAACCCAGCGGACCCGAATCGACCTCGCCATCTTCGTAAACGCCGGTCAGGCCGAGTTGTGTCGCCAGCACGCCGCCCGTGCCGTCGGCGACTTCGAGGTCACCCAGCCCGCCCGCGGTGTCGGTTAGTTTGAAGCCGGTGCCTGCGTTATTCAACTCGGCTCGCACGCCCGCCCCGGCGGCGTTGATGATCTCGAGGATGTCGTTGGTGGACTGCGCGGCCGAGAGATCGACGGTGGTGGTCGTGCCCGCCGAGTTGGTGATGTCGATCAGCGCCCCGGTGCCGGAAACGCCCGCGGGGTCGAGGTCGCGGCTGCTGACCGAGTTCACCCCGGCGTTCACGCCGAGGCCGAGTTGGGCCGCGGCGGTGGAATTGCCGGAGTTGGCGACGATGAGGTTGCCCGAGCCGCCCGTGTTGTCGGTGATGATCAGCGACTGGCCGTCGATCGAAACGGTCGCCTGGCCCGCGGTCGCGGTGTCCACGGCGTCGATGAAGTCCTGGACGGTGGTGAGCCCGTCGAGGTCGATGCCGAAGGTCGTATCGGGGTCGTCGCGGAGGGTGATGTCGATGTCATTGCCCGCCGCGGTGGTCACGCCCGCGCCTTGGAATAGATCAGCGAGGTTGGTCGTGGTATCGAGCGGGGCAAAGGGGTCGCCGCCGAACGCGAGCAGGCCGCTGCCGCCGCGGAGCGCCCCGAGGAGCTTGGAGTTGATCGAAGAGATCACGCGGCTACCGACGATGTCGCCGTCGTTGTCGGTATCGCTGCCGAGGATGCCCAGGTCGAGCGCCGCTTTGGAATCGTTGAGGGCGGTAACGGCGAAGCCCGGGCCGTTGCCCGTGTTGTCGGTGAGCGTCAGGCCCGTGCCGTCGGGGTTGAACGAGGCGGAGACGTCGCCCGCGGTGGCGGTCTCGATCGTGTCGATGACGTCTTCGAGGGTCAGGGCGTTGCTGAGGTTGATGTCGAAGCTGCCGCCGCCGTTGGTGGTGATGTTGAGGTCGTCGAGGGCGGTGACGCTGCGGATGCCGTTGCCGTCGTTGAGGGTGGAGACGAAGGTGTCTTTGCCGACGGTGTTGATCGCGGTGCCGGTGAGTTCGCCCGTGGACGAGTTGCCGACGAGGCCGAGGCTGGTAGCGGTGCCGCCGGTCCCGACATCTTGGATGATCAGGTCGTTGCTGGCCTGTCCCGTGACGTCGGTGATCTTGAGCCCGTCGCCGTCGATCTCGGCCAGGATGTTGACGCCGGTGGCGCGGTTGAGTTCGTCGACGACGTCGTTCACGGTGACGACCGAGGTCAGGTCGACCACGGCCGTGCTGCCCGAGCGGTCGGTGATGCGGACGAAGCCCCGTTCAATGCCCGCGCCGCCGTTGAGCTCGGCCAGGCTAGTCTCGCGGTCGAGGCGGGCCTCGCCACGGTTAAACGTCAGCACACCGCCTTCGGGCGCGATGAACGTCGCATCGTCGTCCGCGTAGCCGCGGGAGATGGTCTGTTGGCTGCCGACGAGTTGGCGGACGGTCAGGCTGTAGTTGCCCACCGCCGCGCCGACGCTGGAAGACACGGTCGCCACCGCTTCGTTCGAGCTGCTGGCGCTGGTCGCGTCGTACACGTCATCGGAAACGATCCGGGACGAGGCATTCTTCAACGAGAGCAGCTGAGCGTTGACGGTTTGGTAGGCGGTTTGTTGCGCTTCGAGAACCGTGTTGCGTTGCTCGATGTTGGTCCGGGGCCGCGACTCGATCGCAATCAACTGGTTGATGATATTTTCGGTATCGAGGCCGCTGATCAGGCCGGTGCTGGAGGTGATTTGTCCCATAGGATCACTGTCTCTCTTTCCGCGAGGTTTTCCCGTCCATCTACACTTATCGACGGGGCGTGTCTCACGGCTTGAGGAAGCGATAATGCCTTAAGACGTGTATTGAACTGGCATTAGAGGTAAAAATGGGGCACAAAACCCATAAAAACCAGAAAGCGGAGCCCCGAACCACACCTTTTGCCGCCGACGGCCGATAAGGCTCAGCCCAGCCGCTGCATGACCTGCTGAAGGTCCGCCCAGACTTTCGCGCGGTTTTCCTTGGTGTAAGACCGCAGGAGGTAGGCGGGGTGGAACGTGGGCATCACGGGGATCCCTGGGTCCACCGCCCGGTAGGTGTGCCAAGTGCCGCGGAGCCGGGTGATGCCGGTGTCGGTACCCAGGAGCAATTTCGCGGCGGGGCCGCCGACGGTCAGAATCACCCGAGGGCGGATGATCTCGATCTGGCGGCGCAGGTAATCGCCGCAGGTCGCGGCCTCAGCGGGCGTCGGGGTGCGGTTGTTCGGCGGGCGACACTTCACCACGTTAGCAATGTAAACCTGTTCGCGGGACAACCCCATCGCACCGATCTGCTTGGTCAGCAGTTCCCCCGCCCGGCCCACGAACGGCCGACCGGTGCGGTCCTCGTCGGCCCCCGGCCCTTCGCCGACGATCATCAACGAGGCGTTGGCGTCGCCCTCGCCAAAAACCGTCTGCGTTCGCCCGGCGTGAAGCTCGCAACGCACGCAGCCGCGGACCTCTTGCTCGTCGAGGGTTTGCAAGACCGTAAGTTTGTCCCCGACGTCGATCGATGGGCCGGGCGCATAGATCGGAGCTTGTTCCGGGCGGGCTGCAGGACGTTGGGCTTCGGGCGAAGCACCCTGCTGCGGTAGCGCAGAGTTGGTCACCATCCCCATCGGCACCGCGTCGACGCCCAACAGGCGATCGGTATCCACGTGTTGTCGCAGCACTCGGCCGGGGCGGGGAGCGTCCATCGCTTGAGCATAACGTGTCGCGGTCGGCGGTCCCAACCCACTCGGCCCCGAGTTTTCCGGGGGCAGCAAACCAGATTCCGCGTGTTGACGAAAAACCACGTCCGATAGTCATGAAATTCGGACGAACGGCCGATCTAAATCGTCAGCCGCTGTCGGGCTCGCTTCCTTTTCGCGGGACGATCGGCGGGGGGTCCATTTGTGAACATCCGAGATCAAGACATGTCCAGCAGATCAGTTTTGGCCACCGCCTTGGGCACCGGCGCCCGAGTCGACGGCGACTTTCACCTCGACCACGACGCCCGCATCGCCGGGGAAATCACCGGCTGTATCCATTCCACCGCCCACCTCGAAATCGCCGCCGACGCGGTGATCCACGGCGATGTCCAGGCCGCATCCCTCGCCGTGGCCGGCCAAATCGCGGGCGACGTCGCGGTGCAACACACCACCGAACTCCTGCCCGGCGGCACCATCGGCGGCGCGCTTCAAACCGGCCACCTCGTGGCGGCGCAAGGCGCGGCGTACAACGGCCAACTCAGCCTGCATCAGCCCGCGTCAGCCGCGGATTCGGCGGATACGGTGCAGCATGAATCGACCCCGGTAATCCGGCTGAACCGCGACAAAACGCGTCGACGGGTCGCCCCCGAAGTCACGACGCCGTCCGGCCCGTCGGACCCCGGCTTCAGCGAGATCCCCGGCGCGGTCCACGCCGGCATCCGCCCCCGGCGGCGGGTGCCGCGGGCTTCCTGAATGTCGAGATCAACGCGGTTGCGTCGTCGGCCAGTCGGCCTCGTCGTGTTGCCCGAGCGTCACCCAAGGCTCGATCCGCGCCCGGAGCACGGGGCCGATCATCTTCACTTCTTCCAACTGGTCCGTGGTCTCAAACGGCCCAACGGTTTCGCGATACTGGACCACGTTGGCCGCGATGCTCGGCCCGAGCCCCGGCAGTAACTGCAGCGTGTCCGCGTCGGCCTGATTGACGTCAACCAGGAAACCGGGGTTGCGTTCCGCGTGAGGCTGATCGCTGGGCAGGTGAGCCAACCTCCACGCCAGCACGCCCACCAACGCCACCAACAGCAACACCCCGGCGAGCTTGAACGCTCGCCGGGGCTCGCTTGGTGCGGATGGTTTTGAATGAAGTACGGTCATCGGTCAGACCGAACCGGGTTGCGGCGCAGCGGAATCGGCTTGGTGGGCGCCCATCCCAAGGTTCCGCCGGAAATTCACCAGCCGTTTGAAACCGGCCTTGGGTTGCTGGTCGTCGTTGACCAACGCGCTGAGCGGCAACTCGATGTTGGCGTGGTCGACCAGATCGGTCCAGCTGACCCCTTCGATGTAGGGCTTGCTCATCGCGATCTGCATCACCGCTTCGAGCCAATGCCCCTGGACCACCGGCGACCACGGGCGACGCCAGTACCCGCTGTTGTCGTCCACCGGGTCGTCGCTTTTCGTCGAAGCGATCATCATCTCGGTCACCGGCTCGCTGGGGACACCCACGGTCAAAAAGACCTGTTTGCCAAAGCCCGCGAACTGGTCGAGCATCGAGCTGACCTGCATCAGGTCACGGGTGAATTGCCCGTCGACCGCCTGCCCCATCGGGTAGCGGACGCCGAAGGCATCGAACTGGATCGACGACTGGATAAGCAGATCCACGTACATCATCGGCGGGATCGACCGAGGGTTCTGCGCGTAATATTCGCCGAAAGGCTGACGCAACTCGACGATCACCGACGCCTGGGGGTGCAGCTTCTTCACGAGCATCGTGGACATCCGGGTCAGGTCCATCAGCTGCTCGAAATTGAAGGTGAAGTGGCTGTTGACGTGCAGGCCCGACACGATGTTCCACGCCGAGACGACGTGTTTGTAACGCGTCACGACCCGTTCGATGTGTTCGTAGATCAGGTCACGCACCGTGTCGTAGTCGTGTTCCCAGATGTACAGCCAGTCGGGCAGACACGACGGCTCAAAACTCACCACCGGCCCGGCGATCACCGGCTTATTCTGCTGCTGGGCCCACGTCGCCCACGCGTCCATCTCGTCCCAGCGGTATTCGTTTTCTTCCGGCGACAACTGCTTCCACGGCAGCGGCAGTTGGAGAAAATCAAAGCTCGCATCGAGTCCCGCCCGCAGCCGGTCATCCCCCTGATCGAGTGCGACCCCGCAACCCACCGGCCACTTCGGCAGCGAGCCGGTCTCTTTGCGCCGATTGAGCAAGAGTTCGGAGTGGGCCAACGCCAACTCTTCGCTGCCGTCGAGCGATGCGGCCAGGCTCTGGTTGGCCAAATCGGTCGCCTTGACCGGGTCTTCTTTTTGGAAGCACAACGCCTCGACAAAAAGCTCGCGGGCCTTGGCTTCCCGCTTGCTGACCGGGTGGCTGGCTTCGAGCTCGAACATCGCCCAGTCTTCGAGTTTGTTGTATACGGTCATGAGCCGGTGCCGGGCCAGCTCGACCGCGAGCAAGTACGGCTCGTCGCGTTCGGGCAGCAGGCAGGTCTGCAGGGTCAACTCACCCAGGTCGCCCGCGGCGTGCTGGAGGCAAAACGCCGCAGTACCCGCTTCACGCTTCTCGCAAACGACCTGGCCGTCTTCGAAATAGAACTCACAGCGGACGCCGTTGCCCTCCGAATCGACGAGGTAGGCGTTGCGCAGCGGCCAATCGGTGGCGGGCTGACCGTCGTGATAGACCAAAAACTTGAGCATAAACCGCCAACCTCGGGGCCGGGAGGGCATGGAATCAAACAACCTGCTCGGCGGCACCAATCCGCCGCGACGAGACCCAACCGACTCTATCGGCTCATCGATCGCACCACGTTATAGGGCCGAAGGGTTGACACAAAGATCGATTATGCAGGCCCGGCCCGCCCTTGGCAACCGAATCCGCCCGAGTTGATCCGGCCTCGCCGCACCCCGGGGCGCGGCCATAAACCACGTTTGACGCATCACTTTCCTTGACGCCAAGGTCGGCGGGGTTTAGTTTGGACGGACTAAATCGAGTCCCCGACTCCCCTTTGTTGCCCCCTCGGCACGAAGGCCCGCTTGATTGTCAGCGGGTCACCGCCGAATCCGTCTTGCCCGATTACTTTTTTGCCCTGCTGGAGTTTGCCGATGTCGCGATCGCCCCGTGTGCTGCCGAGCGTATTGGTCTTGTCTTTACTGAGCTTGGCGTTGAGCCTCTTCCCCGCCGCCAGCGCTCAAGACGCCGATCAACTCTGGGCCGACTTCGCCCACTATGTGCGTATCGCCAGCCCCGAACTCGCCGGTGAAGCCGCCGCCGCCCTGAGCAGCGCCAATCCGGGCGACCTGCTCGACGCGGTCGAAGCCAGCGACTACAACGACCCCAACCGCATCTTCCAACGCGCCGCGGGCATGGAAGCCATCGCCGAGGTCGCCGCCGAAGTCCAGGCGATGATCCAGATCGCCCGCCTCGAACGCAGCCGTGAGCCCGAGCGCATCGCGCAAGACATCACTACGCTCAGCCAAGGCCAACGCGCCTACAACAACGCCACCGCACGCCTCAAGGCCGCCGGTCAGTTCGCCGCTCCGCAAATGCTCGCAGCTTTGGTCGACAAGGACCGCGGCAGCGAACACCCCGCGATCATGCGTTCCATGATCGACATCGGCCGACCGCTGGTCGCGCCCCTCTCGATCGCCCTGCCCGAACTGAACCCCGTGCCGCAAGGCCAGATCGCTCAAGTCCTCGGTGCCATCGGCTACCCCCAAGCCATGCCCGCGCTCAAGCAAGTGATCGAAGACCCCGACACCGACCCCACCGCTCGTGCCATCGCCCAGAACGCCCTCGCGGACATCGCGGCCAACAGCCGGACAACGTCGGGTGCGTCCGCGGCCGACCTCTACCTGGCGCTGGGCCAAGGCGCTTACAAGACGGCCACCACCAAACCCGCGGCTCTGGACACCTACGACCAAGACACCAACACCGGCGTCGTCTGGGCCTACGATCGCAAGCTCACCGTCAACGGCGGCCCCGGCCTCGTGCCCGTCGTGGTCCCCGGTGCGATCATCGGCGACGTCACCGCGATGCAATCCGCCGAGACCGCCCTGTCGCTGAACCCCGACCTCGACGCGGCCCTGAGCCTGTTCATCACCGCCAACCTTCGCCGAGAAAACCGTCTGCCCGAAGGCGAAGTCGACCGCAGCTACTCGTCGGACCGCCAGGAACCCAGCTACTACGCCATGGTCGCCGGTCCGCAACGTCTCCACGACGTGCTCGCCACCGCTCTGGACGCCCAAGACGGGGCCTTGGCCCTCGACGCCATCGCCGCCCTCTCGGCGACCGCCAGCCTTGATGCCCTGCAGCCGCTGGTCCGCGGCCTCGGCTACCCCGACCGCCGGGTGCGGTTCCGCTCGGCCGAGGCCTTGGCCAAGGCGATGCCCGAAGAATCCTTCACCAACGATTTCCGTGTCGTGCCCGTGCTGGGCGACGCGGTCCGACAAGGCGACAGCCGCGTCGCCCTCGTGGTGGCGGCGTCGCAAGACGACCGCAACGAACTGCTCGCGGCCATCGCCAGCGAAGGTTTCCAAACCATCGACGGCGAAAGCGTCCGCGCCGCCTCCGGCCTCGTTGCCGTTACCCCCGGCGTCGATCTGATCCTCGTGACGGGCAACCTCGACGAGATCAACCAAGCGCTGGTCGATTCGCAAGGCAACTACAAGCTCGTCTCCTCCCCGATCGTCGCGATGGCCGCGACCGAAGACCAAGCCCGCCTGTCGGGTCAGTTCCAAGACGACCAACGCGTCAGCGTGATCCTCGAGGGCGCTGACACCTTGTCCGCCGCGGTCCAACAGTTGACGTCCAGCTACAGCGGCTCGGCCCTAAGCTCCCAAGAATCGCAAGAGTTTGCTCTCTCGGCCCTGGCGCTGCTCCGCGAGATCGCGGTGTCTGAAACCACCTACGAAGTCACCGACGCGCTGCCTGCCCTGATCGAGGCCGTGCAAGACCCCCGGCCCGCGGTGGCCATTGCGGCTGGCGATACGCTCTCCCGCATCGATGATCCCGAAGCACAGGCCGCCATCGCCGCCGACGCCATCAGCCGCACCGGCGAGGTCCAAGTCGCGCACCTGATCGACCTGGCCGAGTCCGCCAACGCCCACGGCAACCTGATCAGCGCCCAGATGTCCGACGACATCCTCATGCTGGTCAAAACCGCCGAGGACTCCGCGTTGGCCGACGCCGCCGCCAAGGCCCACGGCGCCTTGGGCCTGCCGACCCGCAACGCGGTGGACTTGATCTTGGGTCAATAATCAGTCTCCCAACTCCTCATGCTATTGACCGATAAAACGCCCCGAACAAATCGTTCGGGGCGTTTTCATACCAAAAAGTGTGTGGACCGTAAGCCGAATTTTGTTTCGCTCGAAAGCGAGACGGCCATTTCTCTAGGCCCGGCGTTGCCGACGAGCTCTTGCACTCTACCCGCCCCCCGACGGACCGTCGCTCCCCCCGGCCCCCGGAAGTTGTCGCGCCGCTGGGGTGAACCTTTCTTCGCGGGGCGAGAAGCTTCCGGGGGCCGGGGGGTGGGGCTGCTTGAGTTTGCACGCGGTGGGGCTTGCCGTGCCTCGCTTGTCGCCAAGCGAGCGGTGCGCTCTTACCGCACCCTTTCACCCTTACCCCCCCGGAATTTTTCACTGCAAGGGCCAACCGACGTTAGAAGCCGTGGCCGATGGAGTGAACAATTCCGGGGGGGCGGTTTGCTTTCTGTTGCGCTGTCCCTAAGCGGGCCGTCGCCAGCCCGCCCGGTGGGTGTTACCCACCACCGTGTCCTACCGTGTTCGGACTTTCCTCACCCCGGGTCGTCAACGAGCGAACTCGCGGACTTCCCGGGGCGCGGCCGTCACGTCCACACGCCAATATCGTATCCTGCCGTTGTCCGTGATGCTCGCCTCGGTTCAGGAATGCCGTTATCGCCGCGACCCCTAACATCCCCGCCTCGCTCGGTGCCGCCGAAGTCGCGATCTGGACCAGCCCGGACCGGGCCACGCTGGCCGGAGAACTCATGGACGCCATGGGGGCGACGGTCCACCCCATCGGGCTCGGCGGGCCCCGCAGTGGTGAACTGGACGAACTGGGAAAACGGCTCGGCTGCCCTCCAGGAAACGACCTGCGGAAGATGCTCGTCGAACGCCCCGCGTCGTTTTTGTTGGTGACCTCGTTGCAAGACGTCGCCCTCGAGGAGCTACGCGGGGCCGCCGACGCGGGAACGCGGGTGGTCTGCCTCGAACCGCTGGCTGTGGAACTGGACGACTTGGGCAAACTCGACGGCCCGGTGTTGCCGACGGCGATCACCATGGTCCCGGCGTTCCTGCGGTCACCGGGCTACCTCGCCGCCGCCGACCCGCAAGACTCGCTGGGCCAACCCCGGCTGATCCGCTTCTCCAGTCTCGGCCGACCGCAGCACGGTTCGCTCATCGCTCGGCTGCTCGACGCCTGGACCACCGCCCTCGAATTCACCGCGATCCCCGAAAGCGTCAGCGCTTCGCTCACCGGACCCACCAGCCCCACCCGACGCATCACCGGCCACCTCGCGGCCCACGCCCGCATCGCCGACGGCGGCACCGTCCTGATCGAAGCCAGCGACACCGCCGCCCAGACCCGCCGCGAACTGTCGGTGCTCAGCCCCGAGGCCCAACTGCGCGTTGGCGATACGGCTTACGAGTTACGCCAAGCCGACGGCAATCTTCTCGACGACAGCACGCCCCAACCGCAGCCGGTCGATTTCGTCGGCCTGATCGCTCACCAATGGCGGCAACTGCTCGAACGCCCCGGCCCGCCCGCGGCGCCGGGGCGTCAGGCCCTGGCTTGCGTGCACGCCTGCTTGCTGAGCGCCCGCACCGGCCAACCTGAAAGTCCAGGCAACCTGCTGCGTCTGAGCCGAGCCTGACCCGTCCTCCGGGGGCCGACTCACTCACTTGTCCACCTTGACAATGCAGGCCGGACCCCTAAACTTTGCGTCTGCCTTGAACCGATCGTGACGTGTGTACGGCATGAACAACGGGACCTTGGACACTTCTTTGTTTCACCGAGACAAAGCAGCCGGCACCAGGGTCGCCCAGTTGGAGGCAGATGCCGGACCCTCTCTCGCGTCGACGCTCCTGCGTCGGCCGCCCAGGGTCTTACGACGTTTGACCTTAGGCCCATGGTGTAATTGGCAACACTCTAGTTTTTGGTACTAGCATTCTAGGTTCGAGTCCTAGTGGGCCTGTTGCGGTCATTTTTTGATTGAACCCGAAGATTTCAGAGCTTCCTTTAACGGTGGTTCTTCCGCGATGACTGACGCCAGCACGAATACCTCATTCCCCAGTGAAAACGCCCCCGCCGCGATCCTGATGGCCGCGGGCAAGGGCACACGCATGGGCAGCGACCTGCCGAAGGTGCTGTTTGAGGTCGGCGGCAAGCCGATGCTGCGCTGGGTGGTCGAAGCCTGTTTCGCCGCGGGCGTGGAGACCTGCGTCGTGGTGGTGGGGTACCGCGGCGACGACGTGCGGGCGGCCTTGGCCGACGAACCCCGCTGCGTCTTCGTTGAACAGACCGAGCAACTCGGCACCGCCCACGCCGCGGACATGGCCCGGCCGATCTTCGAGAACCGCCCCGCCGGGGACGTCTTTGTCCTGGCCGGGGACGGCCCGCTGATCCGCAGCCAGACCCTCGCCCGACTCCTGGAACTGCACCGCCGCACCAAAGCCTCGGCCACGCTGGCGACCGCCGTGCTCGACGACCCCACCGGCTACGGCCGGGTGATCCGCAACGCCGCCAGCCAGTTCGACCGCATCGTCGAACAGAAAGACGCCACGCCCGAAGAACTGGCCGTGCAGGAAGTCAACCCCAGCTACTACTGCTTCCGCAGCGACGACTTGTTTGCCACGCTCACCCAGGTCAGCAACGCGAACAAGCAGGGCGAGTACTACATCACCGACGTCCCCGGGCTGCTGCGCAACCAGGGCAAAACGGTGACCCTCGTCGACGCCGTGCCCGCCGAAGACGTGCTGAGCATCAACACGCCCGAACAACTCGCCGAGGTCGATCGCATCCTGCGCGATCGCCTCACCCCGACCTCACCCTCAAACACCCTTTCCGGGGGCGGAGCCCAAGCATGAGCCAGGCCGACCGCGACCACATCAAGATCTTCGCCGGACGCGCCAGCCGCCAGCTGGGCGAGGCCATGTGTCGTCACCTCGACCTTCCCATGGGCCAAGGCCACACCGATATCTTCCCCGACGGCGAACTCCTCGTAAAAATCGAAGAAGACGTGCGGGGCCGCGACTGCTTCGTCGTGCAATCGACGCACAACCCGGTCAACGCCCATCTGATGGAGCTCTTGATCTACATCGATTGCCTCAAGCGGGCCTCGGCCCAGCGCATCACCGCGGTGGTCCCCTACTTCGGCTACGCCCGGCAAGACCGCAAAGACGAGGGCCGCACGCCCATCACCGCCAAGCTGGTCGCCAACCTCATCACCGCCGCGGGGGCCGACCGCGTCCTCGCTCTCGACCTCCACGCCGCCCAGATCCAGGGCTTCTTCGACATCCCCGTCGACCACATGAGCGCTTCACCCGTGCTTCTCAAGCACATCAGCGAGAGCCGCGACGAACTCGACCCGCTCTGCGTGGTCAGCCCCGACCCCGGCAACGTGAAAGCCGCGGGCGTCGTCGCCAACGCCCTCGACGCCGACTTCGCGATCATCGACAAACGCCGGAAGTCCGGCTCGGACGTCAGCTCCGAAAACATCATCGGCGACGTGTCGGGCAAGAACGTCCTCATGGTCGACGACATGATCTCCACCGCGGGCACCATCTGCGAAGCCGCCAAGCTGGTGAAGAAACACGGCGCGAAAAAAATCGTCGTCGCCGCGACCCACGCCGTGCTCGTCGGCCTCGCCATGGAACGCATCGCCGAGGCTCCCATCGACCGCATCGTGGTCACCGACACCATCCCCTGCGGCAACCGCTGCGACGCGATCGCCGACAAACTCACCGAGCTCACCGTCGCCGAACTGCTCGGAACCGCCATCCACAACATCCCCCACAACCTGTCGGTCTCCAGCCTCTTCCGCAAAGGGATCGACGCCGGAAAACGCTGAACCGCCGTTAGCCCCGGGCTATGCCCGGGGTCATCGCCAAAACGCCCCCGGGCAAAGCCCGGGGCTAACCACACCAACATCAAACCCACCAAAAGGAAAACACCATGTCCCACGAAACCCCCGTCCTCGAAGCCCAAACCCGCACCAAGCTCGGCTCACGCTACGCCATCCGCCTCCGTGAGCAAGGCCAGCTCCCCGCCGTGCTCTACGGCCACAAGCAAGACCCCGTCCACGTGGCGATCAACGCCCGCGCCCTCCACGAAGTCTTGATCAGCGGCGCCCACGTCATCGAAGTCCAGGTCGACGGCAAGGCCGAGCCCTGCCTGATCAAAGACGTCCAGTACGACTACCTCGACACCACCCCGGTCCACGTCGACCTGGCCCGCGTCGACCTCAACGAAGAAGTCACCGTCGAGCTGGAAGTCGTCTTCAAGGGCGAGCCCGCCGCGCTCAACGAAGCCGGGGCCATGCTCAGCACCCCGCACACCAGCGCCAACGTCAGCTGCAAGGCCAGCGCGATCCCCGACGACCTGATCTGCGACATCAGCGAGCTCGGCCTCGAAGACTCGATCTACGTCCAGGACCTCAAGCTCCCCGACGGCGTCACCCTCGCCGAGGACGCCAACTTCCTGCTGGCCCAGATCGTCATCCAGCAGGCCGTCGCCGAGGACGAAGACACCGCCGGCGACGCCGAGCCCGAAGTCATCGGCAAGGACGGCGACGACGACAAGAACGACGCCGACGGCGACTAACCCCGCACCCCCCATGAAGCTCATCGTCGGCCTCGGCAACCCCGGCCCGGAGTACGCCAAGACCCGCCACAACGCCGGGTTCATGGCCGTCGATCGCCTCGCCCAACGACACGGGATCGACGGGGTAAAGCATAAATTCCACGCCGGCGTCCTCGAGGGCCGCATCAACCTGC
>JBCCST010000012.1:0-69186 GCA_039199695.1 Planctomycetota bacterium
CCGCAGCGACCGCCGCAGCGACACCGCTTCGAGCTCGTCGAGTTCACGCTTGAGTCGTGCCCGGAGTAACCCGGCACCGGCCAAGGAGTCCATGCGGTTTGTTCTCCCGGACGCGGAGTGAAAAGATTCCGGGGGGGCCACCCCCCGCACGCGGGTCGAGGACGACGGTGAGTTTAGGGACGGGTTCGTGCGTGGGCCGATGCACCGCGAACCCCGACGCCGAGCGTTCGCTCTTTGAAAACCAGGCTGTTTTCTCAATTGGGGCAGATACCCCAATCGCTCCGGAACGCCGGGCGTGGCGTGCGTTCGTCGAAGGTGTTCCAAAATTCTGCATCTTGTTCCAGTGCGAGAAGGTCGACCTATCGCCCGGTCGATTTGAGTCACGCGGTTCGAGATAGCGGCGATGAAGTGCGTTTATGTCGAAAAACCGATGGTGTAGGCGTGATAAATACGAAAGCGCGACTCGTGATTCGGGCAAACGGTTGAGCTCATTTTTCTTTCTGCGTGGCTTCCCCATCAGAATTGGAACACTCTGCAGGCGCTAGGTGCTCTAGCCAGAGAGGTCTTGTGAAATAAGACGGTGTCTCGGGGCGTTGGATGACCGTAAGTCACGTTTCTCGCGTGGGTAAACGAGCAAGGGCGTGCTATAATCGTTCAGCGACGTATCGTTTATCTGATTATCTGTCTGTCTACCTCTCTGTCGCTCGTGTCCTTTTGTCTTTTTGCCTTTGTCTTTATCTACGGAGTACCCCCACATGCTTTCACCACGACGCCAAGCGTTTACGCTTATTGAACTTCTGGTGGTCATCTCGATCATCGCCCTCTTGATCGGCATCCTCCTGCCCGCCCTCGGCGCCGCCCGCCGCACCGCCCGGCAGATGGCCAACAACACCCAGATCCGCGGCATCCATCAGGGCATGGTCACGTTCGCCCAGTCAAACAAACGCGGTGGCAACGACGGCTTCTTCCCCGGTATCGCTCCCGACGGGGATATGCAGGTCGGCGAGGCGACGATTGTCGGCGACCAGTATGGCGGTACGACCGGCCTTCACCAAAATACCATTGCGTTGATGCTTAACGACAACTTGTTCCCGCCCGAGTATTCGTTGAATCCCGCGGACTCGGCCGGCGAGCCGATTACCATTGCCACCGCAGCGATCGGTGCGAATAACTTTTCGTACGCCATGCTGGAGTACAACGGCGATCAGACCGCCGCGAATAATCTCGAGGCTCCCGATAAAGATCGGGCCGTGGAATGGAAAGAAACCCTCAATACCTCAGCCCCGATAATCGTTGACCTCAATAGCGGCTCGGACGAAATGGTGGGTGGAACCGTGAGTTCGCTTTGGACCGAAGATGAATCGGGTGATTGGCGCGGCGGTATCGCCCGCAACGACAACTCGACTTCTTTCGAGACCTCTCCTATCGTCGAACAAACCAAATACGGCAACAACGTCTCGACCGATGAAGACAACGTGTTTGTCGAAGACGGTGACGGAACGATTGATGCCGACGCCGCCATGATTATGGGTGCGTTTGGCCAATACACGAATCAACGCTGACGATTCGTCCTCCGCTTAAAGCAGGTTTATCTAAGCCCGTGAAATGAATACACCGACGGCCACTTTCGGCCGTCGGTTTTCTTTGCTGACATCAAATGGCATGAGATTAACGATCATATCTCTAAGCCCTTAATCCATTCGGATAGGCTGCCGGCCAACCCATGATTAGTCGTTTGTCTTAAGCGTAACGCTTATGGTTTGATCATCCATGAACGATTTGATCAAGGCTAAATGGGTCATGTGATTTGGCGCTTCGACGCCGATCTCATAATCGCCCTTGAATGCACGGAGTTGAGCTCCGCCCATCGAATCTGTAGTCACCACTTCTTCGGTCCACCATTGATTGAATAGCAAATCTTGTAAAACAAGGTCGTGCGGCCGTGAGGTGAAGTCGGGGTTGAGATGAGCCGCTTGTGGTTTCCAATGAGCCCCGGCCCAGAAACCCCAGGTCAATAGACCATCCACCGAAGGGTGGGCAAACACGGCGGTGGTGAAATCGCGGGTGTAGTCGGCGAGGACTTGAGGGTCGTCGATGTTGACGTCGAATTCGGTGACCTTGATCGGCAGGCCGAGCTGGGCGTAGCGGTCGAGGATTGCCCACAGCCGCGACGGCGAAGTCAACGTGGCCCCGAAGTGGCCCTGCATCCCCAGGCCCTCAAGCGGAGCTCCGGCTTCGAGAAGCTGCTGGGCGGTGTCGAAAAAATGCTGCTGGTGGGGCGACCAGCGGTTGCCGGCGGTGAGGATCCCGTAGTCGTTGAGGAACAGCCGGGCGTCGGGTGCGTGCGACTTGGCCAGGCCGAACCACGACGCCATGACGCCCGAGCCGTGCGGGGTGCCGGGGGGATCAAGTACATCCATCAGGGCGTGGTTGGTGAACGGCTCGTTCACCACATCCCACTCCTCAACTCGGCCAGCGAGGTATGACGAGGTTTGAGTGATGCGATCTTCTACTGCTTGATGGAGTTGAGCTCG
This sequence comes from Planctomycetota bacterium, assembly GCA_039199695.1. Lineage (GTDB taxonomy): Bacteria > Planctomycetota > Phycisphaerae > Phycisphaerales > Phycisphaeraceae > Algisphaera. The sequence goes on from JBCCST010000012.1 coordinate 2,535, forward strand.
CGCTTCTTGGTCTTCCGGATCGGATCGGAGTTGAGCGATCAAATCGTTGATGTGGCTAGGCATGTGGCGGGTACCGGGCCAAACCAAGGTGTGGCCACGCACATAGAGGTCGTGCTCTTGCGTAAAAGCGATGCCGGCCTCGACGGCCGCGGGATTCCGTAGCCCCCAAGGGTCATTGCCCTTCCACTTGAGCGCATTTTCAAACACGACCGCGTTGAATCGCTCGAGTAGCTTCTGCTTGTACGTTTCGACTTCGGGGCGATCCGAGGTGGCGAAGTTAAGGTTCATCGCCGTGCCGAAAACGAACGCGTGGCGTTGTTGTTTCACACGGACCGTCGCGTTGGGGATTGGCTTGCCGTGGATGTCGGTCACACGGATCGTGAGTTGGGCTTTGCGGTGTTGATTGATTCGCTGGTCGGCCAACTCCCGCCAGGCCGCGTCGGCCCCTCGGCCGTCGTAAGTCACTTCGGTTCGGGGCAGCGACGCCAGTGGCACGCGGTCGGCAAAGTCGCGGAGCACGATCCCGCCGACCTCGATGGTTTGCAGGTCGCTGCCCAGGTGAAACGTCAGCCGTGACTCACCCGCCGCAAACTCTTCGCCGCGACCGACGGCAAACGGCAGGTCAAAACGTGTCCACTCCCGGCCGAAATTGACGCGTCGGCTGATGCGGCTGGCCCAGTCGGGTCCGTTGCGTTCGAGTTTGACGTGCAGGCCGCCGTCCCCGGTGGTGGAGCGGAGGCAGCGGGCGTGGAAACTCAACAAGTAGACGTGTCCGTCGCGAATGGGGGCGTTGATCGTCCCGGCGAGTTGGACGTTCCAGCGTGCGTCGGCGATACGGTCCAGTCTGGTTCGATAGGCTCGGCCAAACTCGAGGCCGGTGTTCTCCACGATCTCTAGTTGGCCAAGCTCTTGCTGCGCGCCGCCCCAAATCATCCCGGCATCCTCGGTCGATAGGCCGGGTGAAAAAACAACCTCGCCACCTTCAGGTATCGCGGGCGCCGAGGCCGCCGCTGAGGCGGAATAGATCATTGAACCTATAAAAACGAGTATGTTGGCGGCGCAACGATGCATACACATCCTTCTTAAAACCAAGGAAGATGAAGAGATACAAGAGAATCTTAGCCAGCCGAGACTTGGCCTGAGCCATAAGCGATCGGCCATCCGTTCAGGGCTAAAACTTGATGTTGAAGTTTTTGCGGAAGATGTCCGTGCCGTTGTTGCCGCCGTAAGTCAGGCCCGCGGCGTGCCCATCAACAAACAGCAGGTTGGCTCGGCTGTCGCCTTGATGCCGGTAGCGGATTTCGCCGATGTGGCCGTCTGCTCCAGAGGTGGCGTCGAGATTAACCCCGGCACGGGCCCGGTCGGAGTCATCGGTGGTGGTGCTGACGCCGGAGACCAGAAACGTGTCGTAAAACAACCGATCCGCATCGATACCGCGACCCACCGATAGTGCGCTGTTGCCGTTGGCGGCATCATCGATCTGCACGCCATCGAAAACCATGATCAGGTCTGACGCATTCTTCACCGCATCAATCTTAAACGGTCGGCGTTGTTGACCAGCGAGTGGCCCGCCCCCCCAAGTCGTCGAGACGTCGGGCATCAGGGCCGGGTGGGCTGAATAATGGATCGGATGCCGTATGGTTTCATCGGTCGGCAGGGTGTCCACATCGCGAAACGCGGTATTGAGGCCGCCGTCTTCGCTTTGTTCATCAAAAGTAGTACCGCTTGCTCCCATCGTGTTGTAGATGAGCAGCGCCCAATTGGTCCCCCCGTTCGCCGGATCAAACCCCGGGGGCAGCGATTGTTTATTTTCGATGGCGTAGATATTTAACGCCTGGCCCATTTGACGCATACGTGACAAACAGGTCGTGGCGTTGGCGCTCTGCCGAGCACTGGACAGCGCTGGTAGCAGGATGCCGATGAGTAACGCGATGATCGAAATCACCACCAGGAGTTCGATCAGTGTGAACGCTTGTCGTGATGAATAGGTTTTAAACATAACTGAGCCTGCGAGTTTGAGGGGATTGGTCGATAGACAAGAAGCGGGGCTCGCCGCCGGTAAGCCGCGAGCCCACAAGTTGAGGGTTTATCGAATTCGGCGACAACGCGCAATGGTTAGTAGTCCCAGTCCGACCAAGCTAAGCGCGCCGGGTTCCGGGATTGGAGTCACCACAGCCAGATCGTCCGTGTAGGTGAAATACGGGGTGGAGATATCCAATCGGGTCAGGAACAAGCCGTCGGGGGCCGAGAAGCCGAAGAAGGTGTCGTCGCCGCCGTTGGAATCCGCCAGGTTGGAGGTCGCGGTCACGGTCTGTACGCCTCCGCCGCTGGCATCGAGGAACGTGGCGACGACCGACGCGTTACCGCTGCCGTTACCGCTCCGCGACAGAATCGTCAGGCCCACCGCGGTGATCTCGTCTGCTTCATCGAAGTCGAAGGCGTAACTGGTAGCGCCGCCGACACCGCTGTTGCCGGAGATCGGGGTGCGCCCTCCGCCGCCGGATTGAATCTGCTGCGAGTTCACCCGGCTGAAGCTCGCGAGTACGCTGTTGTCGGCAAACACCAAGTCTTCGGTGATGCCGATCGAACCCAAAGAGTCGCCGGCGTTGTCAAAGGTCACGACGCCCCCGGTCTGATTGGCGAAGGCGGTTTCGACGAGCGTGGTGAACGTGGCCAACGAGAGTTCGTTGGGGTTGGCGTCTGACGTGGCCGAGACATCGACCTGGTTGGCGTTGGTGGTCGCGCTGTCGTATTCACCGGTCAGCAGCAGATCGGCGTGCAGAGGTGCCGAAAGGCCGAGCAGCACGGCGGTGGCAGAAAAGCTGAGAAAGCGGGCATTCATGAATCAAGTCCTCCAAGGGTTGAAATAGTTGAAACTCAAAACAACGGAAGCGCACACGGCTTCTTGATATGGGTGTGAGGCGGATTACGGCCTGCCGATCAGTGAAAAAGTCAAGATCGAGGGCAATTTTAGAAACATGTTTCTCGCGTTTGTTGGAAATACAATTGAGGCTAGTGAGTAAACAAGCACCGTAAAAACAATCGATCTATTTCGCAGTGCGCGTACCACCGAATGGCGGCGCGATAGAGCCCCGGAGTTCCAGCCATGTATCAAGCACATGTCGCTGGGCGGGCAGGTCGGATTGGTTCAACAACGACATGGCGGCTTGGGCCGCGGTCGCCCCGATTTGGCGTGCGTCCTGACAGACTGCGGCCATGGGCGGATAGGTTTCGAGGCGGAGATTCGCGTCGTCGAACCCAAGGATTGATAACTGCTCGGGCACGGAGATGCCCACCGTCAATGACTCATGCAGAGCACCAATGGCCACCACCGGGTCCGCGACGAACACCGCGGTCGGCGGGCTGGAGAGCGCCATCAATCGACTGATCAACGGCCCGCCGCTCGACCGCAACGCGGGAAGTCTCACGATCAGGCTTGGATCAACTTCGAGCCCGGCCTCGTTGTGGGCTTGCTTGTAGGCGTTCAGTCGATCCGTGTGGTCGTCATCGTCCGCCCAGTTCAAACTGATCGCAATCCGCCTGTGACCCAGGGAAATAAGCTTGCGCACGCCTTCGAGACTGGTGGAACGTGAATCGCTACGGACAAAACTCACGGCTTTTTCGGGTCCGGTTTCGTCGAACCGCTCGCCGATCACGACCGAAGGGAAGCCTTCAGCCGCGATTTGCTGGCACAGCAAGCGGTCGCGTGAACCGCCGCGTATCACCGCCGCCCGAACGCCGCGGCGATGAAACATCTGGGTGAACGTCTCATTGCCCTGACGATCGCGCCCGGCATCGAGAATCAGTAGGTTGTAGTCCTGCTTACCCATACCCGAGGCCAGGCCCTGGAGCAGGGCGGTATCGAACGGGGAATTCAACATCTCGGCGGCTGAGGTCTCGGCGATATACACCAGTCCGAGGTTCACGACATCCGGCCGACCCGCCGCCGCCGCGTATCGGGCTTTGTTGACCTCGGCCAATACGCGATCACGCAACTCAAGATTGACCGTTGAGTGATTATTGAGCACGCGCGAGACCGTGGTAATCGAAACCCCGGCACGTTTGGCGATTTCGCGTACAGATGACATAGACGAGGATCCGAGTATAGAGGCGATGCTGAAACAAATATAGAAACATGTTTCTCATGCTAGGATACGGTTGTATTCGGCCATTTGCAAGGCGCTCTGAGAATTTTTCTGATTTGACCTAGGCGATGGCAGCGGAATGCGCTACGGGCTATTAGGCACCCACCTAGTACCGGCGCGAGTCCGAAATTCGCTGGCGCTCAATTCGTCATTCTTTACTCGTACGACGCTGAGTAAATCGGTTGGATTACGATGATGCTCCGAACGGGTACCGCGGCAGCAGAGTCGGTCATGACAGCTGGACCCATCACTGGACCCAGCGCTTATTGTGTTCAAGCGCTCAAGGACTCGCGCACAAATAAACCCCTGCAACAGCAGAGGTTTAGAAGTGGGCCATACAGGACTTGAACCTGTGACCTCCTCGATGTCAACGAGGCGCGCTAGCCAACTGCGCCAATGGCCCATTTCGGAACATTCCGGGCCAAACATTGTAGGGTTATCAGCCAAGCCTGCAAGCGGATAAACTAAGTATGGGTTAATGGACCGCAATTAAGCGAATCACTGAACTTCGTGGTGTCGTTTTGACGAAGGAAATCGCTCTATGAGCTTGGATCAACATGCGACCGCGGCTCAACCGTGGGGGGCTTCCACTTCGGGCTTGGTTGAACGGCTGGTCCGTTTCAACGGCCCGCCGGAGCTGTTTCTGACCGAGTTGCTCGCGGCTCAGTGCCGACTTGGGCAGGCAAGCGCGGGGTCGGTGGTGCGGCTGGGGCTCCCGATCTCAGACGGCCGTGACCAACCGCCACCAACCCAAGGAATCGACGTACTTCAAGACTCCGCGACTTCGGCCGAGGCCACAACGGCGGCCGAAATCATGGCGGTCTACCCGCCGTTGCCAGCGACGGGCTCGCCGCCATCGTGGCTGGCCCATGCGATCGAATTGATGATGAATGCGGGGGGGGCTTCTTCGGGCACGCAGGTGCATCGGCTGCAAGCGGCCGCCGTCGAGCCCGGCCGGCCGGTGGTGCACCATCTCGTGTTGGTTCCGGTTAAGACCGAGGGCGGTTTCTCGGGTGTGGCCGCGTTCCTTTTGGACACCGATGATGCCCAAGTCGTTGATGCACGGCGACAACGCATCGAGTTGAGCGTCAGCCTGCTGAGCCTTTACGAGATGCGGCAGGTCTTGCAGCAGCGCGACGCCGATCTGCGCGGGTTGTCCACGGCCACGCGGGTCCTGTCAGCCAGTAACGATCACCCGCGTTTTCGCGCCGCCGCGATTTCGTTGTGCAACGAAATTGCTACACGCTGGCGGGCCGACCGCGTCAGCCTCGGTCTGTTGTCGGGGCGTTACGTCAAACTGCGGGCGATGAGTCAGACCGAGCACATCAGCCGGAAGATGGCGTTGGTCGGCGCGATCGAGTCGGCGATGGAAGAGGCGTTAGACCAGGACATCGAAGTCCTGCACCCGGTGGGTCCCGAAGCGACGCTGGTCAACCGTGCCGCGCAAGACCTTTCCAAACAGCACGGCCCGTCGGCGATCTGCAGCTTACCCATGCGTCGGGGCGGGGAAGTCATCGGCGTCGTGACGGTCGAACGGCCGAGCGATCAACCGATGTCGGTTGAAGACGTGGCGTTTCTGCGGATGGCCGTTGATCTATGTACGCCGAGGGTCACGGAGTTGGCTGACACCGACCGTTGGTTCGGGGCTCGGCTGGCGGACACGACCAAGCGGACGCTGGCCGGTGTGGTGGGGCCGAAGCATACTTGGGCCAAAGTCGGCGCGGTAGCGCTGCTGATCGGCGTGTTGGCGTTGGTTTTTGTGCCCGGCACGGTCCGGGTCGAAGCCCCGTTTACCTTCCGAGCGGTGACCCAGCGTTCGATCCCCGCCCCGTTTGAGGGGTATCTGGAAAGCGTGGGGGCTGAGCCGAACGACGTGGTCGAGGCGGAGTCAACGTTAGCGACTTTGAATACCGCTGAGCTGCGGGCTGAACTCGCCCGGCTTGAGGCTGAGCAATTGGGTTACGACAAAGAAGCCAAGATGGCCGCTCGGGAAGGCAACCAGGTGGAACGGCAGATCGCCGAGGCACGGGTAGCCAACGTCGAGGCTCAGCTTGGCTGGCTTCGCTGGCAGATCGAGCACGCCACGATCCGTTCACCGATCGCGGGTACCGTGGTGGTCGGCGACCTGAAACAACAGCTCGGGGCACCGGTGAACAAGGGCGATGTGTTGTTTGAGGTCGCCCCGCTCAGCGCGTTGCGGGCTGAGCTCAAAGTACCTGACGACAAGATCGGCGATGTCCCCCCGGAAGGCGCCCGGGGTCAACTCGCGGCGGCGGCGCACCCGGGGACCAAGCTCGAATTTACTGTGGAGCAGATCAACCCCATCGCCGAGGTGATCGACGGTCAGAACGTGTTCCGCGTGAAGGTCAAGCTGCTCGAAGCCCCGCCGTGGGCGAAGCCCGGCATCGAAGGCGTCGCGAAGATCGATTCCCATCAGGCACCCATCGGCTGGGTGTGGACACGCGACGCGATTAATTGGGTGCGTATGAAACTCTGGATATGATTTTTTCAAATGTGATCTTGGTTTGCGGTGACCTCAGCAGCTGGCGGCAAGGCTTCGCCGCGACACCCCAAAGATACGCCTCTCGGGTAACGGAACACTGAAATACGCATGGCTATTGATCGCCCGACTTTCAATGAATCCTGGTACCGCGTGGCGGACATGAAACCGCGGCTGCGCTCGCTGGTGCAGACCTTCCGCCAGCATTACCGCGGTCGGCTGTGGGTGGTGTTTCGTGACCCTTCGAACAACCAGTTCTTCCGCGTGGACGAGTCGGCCTACCGATTCGTGGCCATGCTCGACGGCCGACGCACCGTCGCCCAGGTCTGGGACGCGTGCAACGAACAACTCGGCGACGCCGCGCCGACTCAGGGCGAAGCCATCCAACTGCTGGGCCAACTATACACGTCCAATCTCATCCACGCCGAGTTGCCCGCCGACGCCGCGGGCATGTTCGACCGCTACAAGAAACGGATGAACCGGCAGGTCCGCGGGTATCTGATGAACGTGTTGTTCGCCCGGGTGCCTATCTTCGACCCCGACCGGTTGTTGGACCGCTGGGCGCCGCTGGTCGGCTGGGTGTTTGGGCCCGTGGGGATTGTGTTGTGGTTGGCGTTGATCGGATACGGCCTGTTTTCGATCGCCGGGAGTACCCAAGACCTTTACGACCAGACCGGCAATATACTCAACCCCGCCAACCTGCCTTACCTTTACCTCAGCTTCGGCGTCCTCAAACTCATTCACGAGCTCGGCCACGGCTTTAGCGTCAAGTACTTCGGTAAGAAGGAAAAAGTCAGCAGCGAGGTCCACACCATCGGCCTGATGCTTATGGTGCTCACCCCCGTGCCTTACGTCGACGCCAGCAGCGCCTGGGCCTTCCGGAGCAAGTGGCGGCGGGCCTTCGTGGGCGCCGCGGGCATGTACGTCGAGCTCGCCTGCGCGGCGATCGCTGCGATCGTCTGGGTCAACACCGGCGACAACGCCCCGACCGCCCACGCCATCGCCTACAACGTCATGTTCATCGCCAGCGTCTCGACGCTGCTGTTCAACGCCAACCCGCTGATCCGCTTCGACGGCTACTACATCCTCTCGGATCTGGCGGAACTGCCCAACCTCTACCAGCGCAGCAAAGACTACCTGTACTTCCTCGTCAAGAAATATGTCTATGCGGTGCAGAACCCCAAGAACCCGGCCCACAGTGCCGGCGAGATCGCCTGGTTCATCTCGTATGGTCTGACCTCGGCGGCCTACCGGGTGTTCCTGGGCGTCACCATCGTGTTATTCGTGGTGGGGCAGTTGTTCTTTATCGGGATGATCATGGCGTTCCTCGCGGTGGTCACGTTCCTTCTGGTGCCTTGGGGCAAGTGGGTCAAGTATCTGACGAGCAACCCCGAATTGACGCGGACGCGCGGCCGGGCGGTGTATGCCTCGTTGGCGTTTGTGCTGCTGGTCGCGGTGTTGGTGGGCGCGGTGCCCGTGCCCGACCGTCAGCGGGCCTCGGCTCTGATCGAACCCGCGACGTTGGAGCGCGTCTTCGCGGGGGCGGACGGTTTTATTGACCAAGCGCTGCCTACTGGGCAGACCGTTGAGCCCGCCACAGCGTCCGAAATCAGTTTGGTGGTGGCCGACAACCCCGAACTCGTCGCCACCCACGTCGAACTGCAGAGCGACCGCGAGCAGCTCCAAGCCCGCTATCGTGCCGCGTTGGCCGAAGACCCTGCGTTGGCCCAGTCGCTGAGGGCGCAACTGCTCGCACAAGGTGAACAAATCAAGCGGGTCGAAGATCAGTTAGCGGCCTTGGTGAAATCGCCCTCGACCACGGGCACTTGGGTATCGTTTGACCACGAACGTTTGGCGGGGCGGTATGTCCGTCGGGGCGAACCGCTGGGTGTCGTCGCGTCGCTTGACGAATTGATCGTTCGCGCCGCCGCGGATCAATACCTCGGCCCCCGCCTCGAAGTCGAGAACTGGGTCGGCCAGACCGTAGAGATCAAGAATCCCAATCGCCCCGGCGAGACCTACCGCGGCGTCGTACAGAGCATCGCCGAGTCGGGCGGCAACGAGTTGTTCTCTCCCGCGATGGGTTACATGGCCGGCGGGGCGATGGCCACCGATACCACCGACCAATCGGGGACCAAGGCGACCGAAGCGTATTTCGAAGTCAGAATCACCCCCGATTTCGTTCCCGAAGACGCGCCGCCGTTGATGGCGGGGCAGCGGGTGCAGGTGCGTTTTACGTTTGAGCCGCGGCCCTTGGCGGAACAGGGTTGGCTGGCATTGCGGCAGTTGCTCATGAGGCGATTGAGTTCCTAGGTACATGAGCGGACTTTCCTCCCCCAGCGCGTTGCCGCCGAGTTCGTGGTGGCGGATGCTCGGCAGTCGGCCGCCGACCACGCGCTTGCCCGAAGGTCTGGACGTGGCGTGGGAGGCTTCGGCCGCGGCGCTCGTCGCGGCGTTGCCCCGCACCGGGCGTTACCTCAAACGTGCCGAGCGTGTGCTGAAACTCGCCGACGATATTGAGCCGCTCGGCGAATCGGCGTTGGGAGAGGCCTTGCTGGACATGCGGGCCGTGTTCCGACGGGGTCGTCAGACCTCCGACGACGTCTTGCGCGGCTTTGCCTTGGTGCGTGAAGCGGCGTACCGGGCGATCGGGCTCAAGGCTTATCCCACACAAGTCGCCGCGGCGTTGGCGATGCACGACGGCTGCATCGCCGAGGTCGCCACCGGCGAGGGCAAGACGCTGATCGCAACCATGCCCGCGACGGTTGCCGGCTGGTCCGGGCGCGGCTGCCACGTTATCACGGTCAATGATTACCTCGCGAAACGTGACGCGGACCTGATGCGACCGGTCTACGAGGCCTGCGGGTTGACCGTCGCGTCGGTTACCAGCGAGGACGCGCCGCCCGCTCGGCGGGCGGGCTACGCGGCCGACGTGACCTACACGACCAACAAAGACGCGGCCGCCGACTACCTCCGCGACAAGCTAACGCTCGGTCCGCAACGCGGGCTGACCGACACCATGCTCAATCAACTCCTCGCGGGTGACGGCCTCGGCGGTTCGCGCTCGGGCGGAGCCGCCGACCGCGTCGTGATGCGCGGTCTCGAGCACGTCATTGCGGACGAAGCCGATTCGGTTCTGATCGACGAAGCGGTTACGCCGCTCATCATCTCGGGCATCACCCCCAACGCTCAGCAGGTCGAAGCGTTTATCCAGGCCGCTGAGCTTGCCCCACAGTTTGAGACCCGTCGGGATTTCACGATCAACCGGCAGTTCCGTGACGTCCGGCTGACGGGGCGGGGCCGAAACAAAGTCGCCGAGGTCACCCGGCCCCTCGGAGGAATCTGGGCCGGCCAGCGGCGGGCCGAGGAGATGATCGTCCAAGCGATCACGGCGCGGGAGCTCTACGTCGCGGGGATCCAGTATGTGGTCCAAGACAACAAAGTCGTCATCGTTGACGAATCCACCGGCCGGCTCATGCCCGACCGCGAGTGGCGCGACGGCCTGCACCAGGCGGTCTCCGCCAAAGAGCGCGTCGAAGTCGAGCCGCCCAAGGCGACCATGGCCCGCGTCAGTTTCCAACGCTTCTTCCGCATGTACCGCAACCTGTCGGGTATGACCGGCACGGCCTGGGAAGAACGCCGAGAACTGTGGCAGACCTACCGCACACCGGTCGTCCGCATCCCGACGCACCGGCCGATCCTGCGACGACTCGCGCCCGACCGCATCCGATCCACGGAAGACGATAAATGGAACGCGGTCACGGACGAAGTCCAACGCCTCAACACAAACGGTCGGCCCATCCTGGTCGGCACGCGCAGCGTCGGTGCCAGCGAAACCCTCAGCGAAAGGCTGACCCAGCGGGGTGTCGTTCACACCGTGCTCAACGCGGTCCGACACGCCGAAGAGGCCGAGGTCGTGGCCGCCGCCGGGCAGAAGGGCCAAGTCACCATCGCAACCAACATGGCGGGGCGGGGAACGGACGTGAAGCTGGGCGCGGGCGTCGCCGAACTCGGCGGCCTGCAGATCATCGCCACCGAGCGCCACGATTCGCGTCGGGTCGATCGACAGTTATTCGGCCGGGCCGGTCGGCAAGGCGATCCCGGCGACGCGGTGATGTTTCTGAGCCTCGAGGACGAGTTGATCCAGCGCTACGGCCGTTTCCGCTGGCTGCCGTGGTTCTTCAAGCGTGCCCAACGACGGGCCCAGGCGCGGGCCCGCGGGATGCGGAAGCAGGTTTTGAAGCAAGACGAAAAGACCGCCGACTCGCTGGGCTTCGCCGGGGTGGAATAAACGCGCCACTTACGGTCAATTGATCAAAAAGCCCGGGTCATTGGGTTGATACCGAGACCTCGTCGGCAGAGGTTTGCAGATCGATCCAGACATTGAAGCCGGAGGGCAACGACTCATCGGGATTGTCGATTTCAAAGACCACGCGAAACGTCTGGCTGGCGGGGTCGATGACCGGGTCGATCGTTTTGAGTCGGGCCTGGAAGGTTCGGCCGGTTGATTCATCGGTCGTGACGGGATAACTCTCGCCCACGATGAGTCGACCGTAGTCGGTGCTGGGCAGGTGGAACTGGGCCTCGAGCGGGTGCAGCGCCACGAGCGTCAGCAAAGTGTCTTGCTGGGTCAGCGAAGCCCCGGCTTCGGCGTCGGTGCGGAGGACACGGCCGGTGAAAGGAGCCAGCACGGCGTAACGTTTGAGCCTTTCGCGTTCGAGCTCGAGTTGAATCTGCGCCAGTTCCTGCTGCTCGCGGGCTTGTTCGAGTTGGGCCGCGGCGGTCTCGGCTTGGAGCTTGGTCCGGCGGACTTCCCACTCGCTCGCGGCGTCCGAGTCCTGGGCTTCGAGGATACGCTCCACCTGAATCTTGGCGTCTTCGAGGACCAACTCGGCGTTACGAATCGCGGTCATGCTCGTGGCCTGCAACTCCGCCGACTTGACGGCGACCTGCTGCAAGGCATCGTCCATGTACGCCAGCGCTTGACCCTGCTCGACGCGATCTCCCTCTTGGACGGCAAACTCCTTGAGGATCGAAGGCAGCGGGGCGTTGAGCACCACCTGCTTGCTGGGCGTCACGATGCCCTCGACAGGTTCGGCTGAGATGACCGAGACGGGTATGAGCATGCCCAGGATGGTCAAAGCCATAAAACGCCAACAAGCGGAGGACCGAAGGCGTCGAGATGAAATACTCTGACCACAAGCCCGAGGCTCATAAGGGTTGTTCTCACTTCTTTGGCGTTCTAGCACCACTGAGTCTTGATGTAAGTTCTGTGGTTTTTCCATAGCGGTACCTTATCGGGAAGAGCGTTTCTTGCCGCGCCGAACCGGCTTGAGGCCGGGGGTGCCGGGCTTAGGTTTGGATTTCTTCTTGCTGAGTTTGACCTTGGTCATGGCCGGGGCCGCCTTGATCTCTTTGACCTTGTCGCGGATCGACGCGGCTTTTTCGAATTCCAGCGCCTGCGCCGCTTCGAGCATCTGGGCTTCGAGTTCCTGCAGCAATTCGGCGCGGTCGTATTCCTTATCGTCGCCCGACAACGCCTCTTGAGCGGTCTTTCGCGCCCGCAGTTCCATCTCGATCCCGCGGCGGATCGCCTTCTTGATGGTTTTGGGGGTGATGCCGTGCTTCTCGTTGTACGCCAGTTGCAACGCACGGCGACGGTTTGTTTCGTCGATCGCTTCCTTCATCGCCGGCGTCACCTCGTCGGCGTACATCACCACGAACGCGTTTTCGTTCCGCGCGGCCCGGCCGATCTGCTGGATCAGGGACGTGCCGCTACGCAAAAACCCCGTCTTGTCCGCGTCCATGATCGCGACCAACGACACCTCGGGCAGGTCCAAACCCTCACGCAGCAGGTTCACCCCGACTAGCACATCAAACTCGCCCTCACGCAGTTCTCGCAGGATCACGACCCGATCCAGAGTCTCGACTTCGCTGTGCAGGTACCGGCACTGAATATCGTTGTCCGACAGATACGACGCCAGATCTTCAGACAACCGCTTGGTCAGGCAGGTCACGATGGTGCGTTCGCCCTTGGCTGTTCGCTCCTGAATCATCTTGAGCAGATCGGGCACCTGCCCATCGGCCGGGCGGACCTCGATGGGCGGATCGACCAGTCCGGTGGGGCGGATGATCTGTTCCACCACCTCGCCGCCCGAATGTTCGAGCTCGTATTCCCCCGGCGTGGCCGACACAAAGACCACCTGAGGCAGCAACTCTTCCACCTCATCAAATTTCAACGGCCGGTTGTCCATCGCCGAAGGTAACCGGAACCCGTGTTCGACCAGCGTTTCCTTACGATGCCGATCCCCGAAGTACATCGCCTTGACCTGAGGCAGCGTAACGTGGCTTTCGTCGATTAGCATCAGCCAATCGTTATCGGGGAAGAAGTCCAGCAAGCAGAACGGCCGCTCGCCGAGTTTGCGCCCATCCAGGTGCCGTGAATAGTTCTCGATCCCGTTGCAAAATCCGACTTCTTCGAGCATCTCCAAATCGTATTTGGTCCGCGCGAGGAGGCGCTGGGCTTCGAGCAGTTTGCCTTCGCCCCGCAACTCCATCACGCGGTTTTCGAGTTCCGCCTTGATCGCGTTGATCGCAAACTCTTTTTTGTCTTCATCCAGCACGTACTGCACCGCGGGATACACGTCGACGCGATCTGTATCGGCTAGCAACTCGCCGGAGGTCGGGTTGATCAATGCCAGGCTTTCGACTTCGTCGCCAAACAGCTCGATCCGGTAGGCAAACTCTTCGGCCGCGGGAACCAACTCGATCACGTCGCCGCGCACCCGGAACCCTCCCCGTTTCAATTCGAACTCGCTGCGCACATACTGCAACTCCGCAAAGCCGCGCAGCAGGTTTTGCCGATCGACCAAGTCGCCCTTGTTGATCGGAATGACCGACTCCTTGTATTCCTTTGGCGAGCCCAAGCCAAAAATGCACGACACCGATGCGACCACCACCACGTCCTTGCGCGACACGAGGTTCGTCGTGCTCGCCATCCGCAGCCGATCGAGGTCGTCGTTCCGCGATGAGTCTTTTTCGATATAGATGTCCCGCTGCGGGATATACGCTTCGGGCTGGTAATAGTCGTAGTAGCTCACAAAGTAGCTCACCGCGTTGTTCGGCATCAGCTCCTTGAATTCTTCGTATAGCTGCGCGGCCAGCGTCTTGTTGTGCGAAAGCACCAGCGTCGGCTTGCCCACCCGCGCGATCGTGTGCGCCATCGTGAACGTCTTGCCCGTCCCCGTCGCCCCCAGGAGCGTGCTGTATTTTTCCCCCGCCAGCAGACGTGCGGTCATCGCATCGATCGCCGCGGGCTGGTCCCCGGTGGGCTGAAACTCACTGACGATCTGAAACGGCGTATCTTCCATACAGCAGAGATTGTATCCGCGGCTTAACCTCGCCGTGGAATATCATGATCGCGGTCGAGGTTATGCGTCCACCCCCGGAGATACCGCCATGTACACAAGCTTCCACGCCTTGTTCCTCGCCGCCACGGTGATCGTCGGCACACTCACCCTCAGCCACGCCCGCGCGCTCGAGACTCACGACAACGCCAAGACGGAATTGGCCGCCTCCGCCCTGGCTGGCTACGACGCCCTCCTGCGCACCCACGTCGACGACCTCGGCTTCATTGACTACGCGGCGCTCCACGCCGACCCCGCCGGGCTCAGTGCCTACGTTGACTCCCTCGCCGACCCCGCCAACGTCCCGTCCGACGAGGACTACGACGCCCGTCTCGCCACGCTCATCAACGCCTACAACGCCTTCACCCTCCAGCTCATCCTCGACCACTGGGACCAGTTCGAATCAGGCAAGGTCACCTCCATCACCCAACTCCACGACGGCAAACCCTGGGACCAACCTATCTGGAACCTCGCCGGCCAAACCGTGAGCCTCAACCAACTCGAACACAAACTCATCCGCCGCGACCTCTTGGGGCACGGCGATCCCCAGCGCGAAAGTGATCCCGACTTCCGGGGGGAGCCCCGTCTCCACTGGGCCGTGGTCTGCGCTGCCTACTCTTGCCCGCCGCTGCGGGCCGAGGCTTACACCGCCCCCGACCTCGAGGCCCAACTCGCCGACCAGGAACGCCGCGTCCTCCTTGCCGATGACGATCGCTTCATCCAGACCAAGAACCACCGCGTCATCGCCGTAACCCAACTCTTCAACTGGTACGGCTCCGACTTCGGCAGCCCCTGGACCCCCTACCTCCAACAAGTCTCCGGCCTCCGCGTCCCCGACACCCCCCAGTTCCTCCCCTACGACTGGCAACTCAACGCCCAACCCAACCGCCCCCGCACCGAGAAATAGTCCCTATCCTCAACACAATCCCCACTGACCCCAGCACACCAACCCCACGGCCTCCAACCCAAGCCTCCAGAAACCCCTCGCCCCGCCGACACGTCCCCACGGCTTCTGCTGCTCACTAATCACTGTGAACTGTTCACTCCTAACTCCTCACTCCCCGTCTAAACCTCGCCCCATACCTCAACCCCACCCCGCGCCACGCCCGTCAACCCCTGCGCACCCCACCACAAACGCCTCGTCAGCGGCTAAGCAATCCCCGCCCAAAGGGTTTCTGGTGACTTCCCTCGCCCCTAAGGCATTTAAACCAAGCCTCAGGCGATCCCTCGCCCCGTCGCGGCCCTCTGTAAATGGCTTTCCCCACTCCTTACTTCCTCCTCCGCTACAATCGGATCTACACACCTTGCGGTTGCTATCCCAATTTCCAGGGCTATACCAATTTTGCTAGCAAATTGATGCGCTGAACACTACACGTCCTCATGAAGACTCAGTTCCAAGACAAAGTCAACGACATTTTCGAGATCGCGAACAATCTACGCGGTCCCTATCGACCCAACCAGTATGGCCGAGTCATTCTTCCCATGACCGTCCTCCGTCGCCTCGATTGTGTACTTGAACCAACGCGTGAAAAGGTTCAGAAGGCTTACGCCAAGCACGAAGATAAATCTCAAGAGGCGCTTGAAAAAATACTCAATAAAGCGGCTGGCGATGGGTTTCAGTTCCACAACGTCAGCAAGCTCGACTTCCGGACTCTTGCCGCAGACCCTACCCACCTTGCCCAAAACCTTATTCAGTTTATTGAAAGCTTTTCCCCCAAGGCAAGAAGGGTCCTAAAATCGTTCAAGTTCCACGAACAGATTGAAAAGCTCGACGAATCCAATCGCCTCTACCTTGTTGTGAAAAAGTTTTCGGAGCTCGATTTACACCCTGATCGCGTGCCCAACCAGGAAATGGGTTACATCTTCGAGGAACTCATCCGAAAGTACAACGAAGACGCCAACGAAACCGCCGGCGATCACTTCACGCCCCGTGAAGTGATCCGCCTGATGGTCAACATCCTGTTCACCGGCGACGGCGACCGCCTCTCCCGTAAACGCTACGCCCCGTCGATCTACGACCCCACCTGCGGCACGGGCGGTATGCTCGCCGCCGCCGAAGACTACCTCCACGAGTCTTACCCCGACGCCCGCCCGGAGCTCTTCGGCCAGGACTTCAACCCCGAGTCTTACGCCATCTGCGGCTCGGATATGCTCATCAAGGGGCACTCCATAGAACACATCGTCTTCGGCGACGTACTCGGCGACGGAAAGACCGGGGACGGCTTTCCGGACGAAAATTTCGACTACATGGTCGCCAACCCGCCGTTCGGGGTCGAGTGGAAGCCAGAAAAAGATTCAGTCTGGGACGAATTTAAGAACGATGGCTTCTCCGGCCGCTTCGGGGCCGGAACCCCTGCCATCGATGACGGATCGTTTTTGTTTCTCCAGCACATGATCTCGAAGATGAAGCCTGTGAACCCCGATGCCGGTGGGGCGGCTTCCGGTGGCTCACGCATCGCGATTGTCTTCAACGGTTCGCCGCTGTTCTCCGGCGACGCCGTCGCCGGAGAGATCGAGGCGCAAAACAGCGCAGAGTCCAACATCCGCCGGTGGATTCTGCAAAACGATTGGCTCGAAGCGATCATCGCCTTGCCCAATCAACTCTTCTACAACACGGGTATTTTTACCTACCTCTGGATCGTCACCAACCGCAAGCCCGAGCACCGCCGGGGCAGGGTCCAGCTGATCAACGCCGTGGACTTTTATATCAAGATGACCAAGTCGCTGGGCGATAAACGCAACCGCATCGGCGAACCCACCGAGGACGAACCCGATTTGCCCGGCCATGTCGGTCAGATTACCCGCGTCTACGCCGACTTCCGGCACGACGACGAGCGGACGATCAAATCAAACGGCGGCAGTAAAAGCGTCGTGACCAGCAAAATCTTCGACAACACCGATTTCGCCTACCGCAAAATCACCGTCGAACGCCCCCTTCGCCTCCGCTTTGAAATCACAGAAGAAGGCATCGACCGGCTCAAGACGATCAAGGCGTTCGAGAATCTCGCCATAAGCAAGAAAAAGAACAAGAAAGAGCGGCAAGCCCTGGAGGCGGCCGGGGTGGCTTTCCAGGAATCGATTATCGAGCTGCTGCACGCTTTCCCCGCGGGTAAAGTCTGGATGAACCGCGAGCAGTTTTTGTCAGACTTGATGGAATTGGCGAAGACGGAAAAAATCAAACTCAACAAGGGCCCACGCGACGCCATCGTGAAGGCGATCGGGCAACGCGACCCGGAAGCCGAGATCTGCCATGACAAGCACGGCGATCCCGAGCCCGACCCCGAGCTCCGCGACACCGAGTACGTCCCCTACAAACGCGACATAGACGATTATTTTGACGCCGAGGTCAAGCCCTACGTGTCCGACGCCTGGATCGACCGCAGCAAAACCGACGCGCAAGACGGCCAGGTCGGCATCGTGGGCTACGAAATCCCGCTCAATCGTCACTTTTACGTCTATGAACCCCCACGGCCGCTCAGCGAGATCGAAGCCGAGATCGCCGAGCTCGAGAAAAGCATCGTCAACGAGTTGCGCGAGGTGGTGGCGTCATGAGCGATATCAAGCTCTTCCGATTGACCGGCAACCAGGCCGATCCCATCGCCGGGGCCACCATCGGGCTCGAAAAAACCCTACAAAGCCTCATGGAGGCGAACCTCGAAACGCTCCTGGGCGTGAGGTTTCTCGTGTCCGAGCACCACACCGGCGCGATCCACGGCGGCCGCATCGACACGCTCGGCCTCGATGAAGACGGGGCCCCGGTTATCATCGAATACAAGCGAACCGCCAACGATAACATCATCAACCAGGGCCTGTTCTACCTCGATTGGCTGCTCGACCACCGCGGCGAGTTTGAGCTATTGGTCCAGAAGCAACTCGGCCCCGAAGCCACCGCCGCGATCGACTGGCCCAGCACCCGACTGCTGTGCATCGCGTCCGACTTCAACCGCTACGACGACCACGCCGTCCGGCAGATCAACCGCAACATCGAGCTCATCCGCTACCGGCGGTTCGAGCCCGACCTCTTCCTACTCGAGCTGGCCACCCGCATCACCGGGCCCGTCGCCGAATCGTCGGCGTCCGCCGTCGGCTCTGCCCCCGCATCGACCACCAAGGGTCACTATAAAACCATGGCCGACATCATCGCCGAACTCCCACAAGACGGCCCGCTACTCGTGTTGCTGGAATCGGTCCGTGACTGGATGGCTGCGCTCGGCGACGACGTGGAGGCCAAGCAGCTCAAGTACTACCTGCGCTTCCGCCGGCTACTCAATTTTGCAAGTATCGAAATCCGCCCGCAGAAGGGGCACCTGCTCATGTTCATCAAGGTGGACCCGGCCACCGTCGACCTTGAGCCCGGTTTCACCCGCGACGTAAGCAACATCGGACACCTGGGCGTCGGCAATCTTGAGATCACGATTCCTGACCAGGAGGCCTTTGAGAAAGCCCAACCCCTAATCCAGCGGAGCTATGAGGGGCAATGAGCCAACGCCGTGCCACGAAATCCGAAAAGACCGGAGCACCACTGTTCGATGTTATGGAGGCGATCGATTCGCCTGAAACCAGAAACACGGGTCTGCCCGAGTACCCCAAGTATCGGGACAGCGGCGTGACATGGCTTGGAAAGGTGCCTGAACACTGGGAACTTAGTAGAGCCAAGTGGTCGGTTTTGGCCTGTCGCAACGGCGTTTGGGGCGCTGAACCTGATGGTGAGAATGACGTGATTTGTGCGCGAGTCGCAGATTTTGATCGATCGTGGCTACGTGTGAATATCGCGCGTCCGACGCTACGTGCCGTTACCGCGAAAGAACGTAAAAACCGCGAACTCGAAACGGATGATTTATTATTAGAAAAATCTGGTGGCGGCGAACTTCAACCCGTGGGAGCCGTTGTAGTTTGGGATCACAAATTAACCGCGGTAAGTTCGAATTTCATCGCCCGAATGCCGGTACGTCAAGGATTTGACACATGGTATCTTGCCTTCATCCATTCGCACTACTACGACCGCCGCGTCAATACGCGATCAATCAAGCAATCGATCGGCATTCAGAATCTTGATTCGAGGCAATATCTCGACGAGAAGATCCCAGTACCCCCGCTGCCCGAGCAACGAGCGATTGCGGGTTTTTTGCGTGAGCGGACGGGGAAGATCGATACGCTGATCGCCAAGAAGCGGGCGATGATTGAGCTTCTGAAAGAAAAACGCACCGCTCTGATCACCCACGCCGTCACCAAGGGCCTCAACCCCGACGCCCCCACGAAACCCTCTGGCATCGACTGGCTTGGCGACGTGCCGAAGCATTGGGAGGTACCGCCTCTCTATGCAAGGTATGAAAGTGTTCTTGGGAAGATGCTCGACCAAAAACAGATCACCAAGTTCGATCTCGTGCCATATTTACGAAATGTGGATGTGCAATGGGACTCTATTCAGACGGATGAACTTCCGGTGATGACCATCGAAGAAGATCGGCTTGATAGATTCACTGTCAAGCACGGCGACCTATTGGTTTGCGAAGGCGGGGAGGTTGGGCGCGCCGCTATTTGGAACGGGAGTATTGAGCCTTGTGGCTTCCAAAAGGCTTTACACCGGCTCAGGCCAAGGGATACTTCGCGTGAGAATCCACGATTTCTTTACTACGTCTTCTATGCTGCGGCAAAAATGGAAGTTTTCATCGCCGGAGGCAATCCCAATACGATTCCACACTTGACCGGCGAGAAGCTTCATGTTCATCGCTTTCCAATACCCCCGAAAAGCGAACAAAATGCTATCGCAAAGAATCTCGATGAAAAATCATTATCCATATTCAGCCTGATCGATCAGGTAAAGTCAGTTATTTCGCGACTCAACGAATATCGTGCCGCTCTGATTACTGATGCCGTCACCGGTAGGATCGACGTTCGCGAGTACGAAACCACTATCCCCGGGGAATGAACCATGCCGGCGTCCTACAAGGAATCCCACTTCGAGGCCGCGATCGAAGACCACCTGTTGCAGCACGGCGGATACGTCAAGGGCGATCCCCGGCATTTCGACGCCGAGCGAGCCTTAGACCCCACTATTCTGCTGGCGTTTATCCGAGAGACCCAGTCCGAGCCTTGGGCGGCTTTGGCTAAGCTCAAGGGCAGTCACGAGGCGGCAGCCAGTCTCGTGCTCGACGAATTGGGTAAAGCGATGGACAGCAGAGGGGCGCTCGATGTGCTGAGGTACGGGTTCAAGTGCTACGGCAAAAAATTCGTCGTCGCCCACTTCAAGCCCACCTCCGGCCTGAACCCCGAACTCCAGAAGCTATACGACGCCAACGTCCTGACCGTCACCCGGCAGGTCCACTACAGCGTCAAAGACCCCGACAAGTCGATCGACTTGTTGCTGAGCCTGAACGGCCTACCGATCGCCACGGCCGAGCTCAAGAACCCGATGACCGGGCAGAACGTCAATCACGCCCGGCACCAGTACGCCCACGACCGCGACCCACGCGAAACGATATTTACCTTTAAACGCGGGGCGTTGGTACACTTCGCGGTGGACCCCGACTGGGTGTTCATGACGACGAAACTGGCGGGCAAGTCGACGTACTTTCTGCCGTTTAACTTGGGCAGCGGGCCGAACGGCACGGGGGCGGGCAACCCCGAGCGGCAAGGTAAGCACCGGACCTGGTACCTGTGGGAGCAGGTTTGGCAACGCGATTCGCTGATGGACATCGTCGGCCGGTTCCTGCATCTGGAAATCAAGGAAAAACGCGTCGCGGGTAAGCGGATCGTCAAGGAGACGATGATCTTCCCGCGGTACCACCAACTCGATGCGGTGCGGCAGCTCGAACACGACGCTCGGCTGAATGGACCCGGGCAGAACTACTTGATCCAGCACTCGGCGGGTAGCGGCAAGAGCAACTCGATCGGTTGGCTTGCGCACCGGTTGGCGTTCCTGCACGACGACCGCGACAAGAAGATCTTCGATTCGGTGGTGGTGATTACCGACCGGGTCATCTTGGACCAGCAGCTGCAGGACACGATCTACCAGTTCGAGCACAAACGCGGGGTGGTGCAAAAGATCGACGAGAACACCGCCCAACTCGCCGAGGCTCTGCGTGGCGGGACGCCGATCATCATTACGACGCTCCAGAAGTTCCCGTACGTGACCGACCAGATCAGGAAGCAGGCCGAGGAAGAGGCTAAAAGCAAGGGCTTGCCCGTGCCTGCGGACGATGCGGCGACGCTCCCGGGGGGTAAATTCGCGGTGATCATCGACGAGGCGCACAGCTCACAGTCGGGCGAGACGGCGGCGGAGATGAAAGCCGTATTGGCTTCGGACGAGATTAAAACGGCCGCCAAAAGACAGGCGGAGTTAGAGGAATTAGAAGACTACCAAGAAGTCATCCTGCGGGAGATGAAGAAACGCCCGAAGCAGCCAAATATCAGTTTCTTCGCGTTCACCGCGACCCCCAAGCACAAGACGCTAGAGGTATTCGGCACCCGGCTGGACGCTGATCCGAACACCAAGCCCGTGGCTTTCCATCTCTACAGCATGCGTCAAGCCATCGAAGAAGGCTTCATCTTAGATGTCTTGAAGCATTACACGACCTACAAGACCTATTTTGGACTCATCAAGCAGGCGGAAGAAGACCCTAAAGTCGAGAAGCGTAACGCAGCAAAGGCTTTGGCACGCTTCATGAATCTACATCCGGTCAATGTCGAGTCCAAAGTTGAAGTGATCGTTGAACACTTTCGCTCGCATACGCGCCATAAGATTGGTGGCAAAGCCAAGGCGATGGTGGTGACGGGCGGTCGGCAAGACGCGGTACGGTACAAACAAGCGTTCGACAAATATATATCGGAAAAAGGGTACGACGACGTCGATACGCTGGTCGCTTTCTCTGGCACCGTCATTGATGATCTAGTTAACGGCAAAACGTACACCGAAGGAAGCTTGAATAAAGGCATTGCGGGACGAGAAATCCCCCGTAGGTTTGATACAGACGAGTACCAGATCTTAATCGCAGCCGACAAGTTTCAGACTGGGTTCGATCAGCCACTCTTGCACACGATGTATGTGGATAAGCGGTTGGCCGGCATTCAGGCGGTCCAGACACTCTCTCGGCTTAACCGTACCCACTCCGGCAAAGACAGCACGTTTGTTTTGGACTTCCATAACGATCGTGAAGAAATACTTAAAGCATTTCAGGATTACTACGAGGTGACAAATGTCGGCGACGAGGCCGACCCGTCGCGTATGTACGCTTTGCAGGCTGATTTTTTCTCGTCAGGGGTGTTCGACGAAGAGGGTGTAGAAGACTTCTGCCGTGTGTTTTTTGCACCCCGAAAACGTCAGACACCGACCGATCACGCGAAGATGAATGCGACGCTCGACGCTGCTGTTGACCGATTTAAAGCGTTACGCGATGAGTTGAAACCCTCGTTAACCGAAGATGAGTGGCGGGCGGCAAAAGAAGAGGCTCAAGAAAAATTCAGGGGAACGTTGCAGGCCTTCCGAGGGTTATATTCCTTTCTGTCGCAAGTGATTCCGTATGAGGATTCGGAACTGGAGAAGCTCTACGCGTTCGCTCGTTTTTTGCTCAAGAAGCTCCCTAGACCCGATGCCGGACCGGCATATCAGTTTGACGACGACGTTGCGCTTAAGTTCTATCGATTACAGAAAATCGCCGACGGGGCGATCGCTCTACAGACCGGTGTTGGCGGGGAGCTTAAAGGGCCTGCAGATGTCGGTACCGGACGTGCCAAAGACGAAGAAGTCGAGCTCTCTAGGTTGATCGATTTGCTTAATGATCGCTTTGGAACCGAGTTCAAGCCGGCTGATCAGCTATTTTTGGATTCGGTGCGTGAAGATGCTTTGGCGAGCGAAGAGTTGCGCGAAGCGGCCAATGCCAATACGATCGAGAATTTTAAATACGTCTTCAGTAAGGCGTTGGAGGGTTTGTTTATCGATCGCATGGAACAGAATGAAGACATCTTCAACCGCTTCATGAGCGATGCGCCTTTTCAGGAATTGGTCGAGGAAACACTACGGCGGCAGGTTTATGAGCAAGCCCGGACGTCTGAACCAGCGGAAAATCAGACGGAAAGCGAAAGCTAACGGCTATTGCCTCAAGAATTATTGAGATCTAGGGGTTGTTTCTTGCTGAGTTCATGGGTGTCTGCGCTGCTTACAGGCAGAGTGATTTAACTAAATCTATTTACAAATAGTTATATTCGTCTTGGTTTAAATCTGTCTTTTCAAGAAATACAACGAACGTGACGAACTTCGGGGCGTATGTGGCGAACTTTTCAACGAACAAAACCGGCGTTCCAACGAACGTTTCGAACCTTCCAACGAACGTGACGAAGTCTGCAACGGACGAATCTAACCTTGCCACGAACGTTGCAGACTCTGCAACGGACGAATTTTTTGCGGTCACGCCAAAAAATGGAGCGCTGGTTTACCGCGCGATCGGCGCGCAAACGCGAAGGAGCAGGACAGTCGGGCCGGGCAGCGTCCGGTAGGAACCCAAGCACGGTGGGTGGCAGGGCGGCCGACGAAAGAATCGGGTGGGATTGTGCCGGCCAGGTAAAGCCCGCATCGCGGAACGGCGATAGCGGGGTTGTCGGCGAAGCCACCCCCCGGAAGCCATTTCCCTTCCGGGGCCAATTCCGGGCACTTTGACCAGAGCTTCCGGAGGTGTGGCGGGTACCGACTGATTTCCGGGGCCCCCTCTTTCTTTTCCGGGCGGGGCTCACAACCCAAACGCGGCACCGCCGCGAGGAGACTTGCCATGAGCAAGCCGTATCTGCCGGCCCGAGAGTCGGAACTGGTCACGTGGACCCAGGTTTTGCGTCGCTGATCTATGCCAACGCGGCCGAGTACGGCCTGACCGACGATCAGGCCACCGCCTACGTCGCACTGCGGGCTTCGTTCATCTCGGCGTACAACGTCGCCAACGAGCAAACCACCCGCTCGCCCGCCAACATCGAGGCCAAGAACACCGCGAAGAAGGCGCTGATCGCCGAGACCCGGCGTCTGGTCAAGAATATCCTGGCCTCGCCGGTGATCGACAACGACAAGCGGGCGGCGCTGGGCATCACCGTGCCCGACACCGACCCGACCCCCGTGCCGCCCCCCGAAGACGCGCCGCAGCTCGACATCGTCGAAGTCGAGGACCGGACCGTGAAGCTGCGGCTACGCAACGCCGCCACCGGCAAACGCAAGAAGCCCGAGGGCGTCGCCACCGCGACCGTGCTCAGCTACGTGGGCGAGGACATACCCGCCGACATGCGCGACTGGTCGTTCGAGGGCAACGACACCCGGCTGGACACCGAGGTCGAATTCTGCGACGAGTTCACCCCCGCCACCAAGGTCTGGCTGACCGCGTTCTGGTCCAACCGCCGCGGCGAAAGCGGCCCGGCCTGCGCCCCGATCAGCACCCACCTCGGCTTCGGCGTCACCGCCAACCCCGGCGGCCCCTCCAACGAAGATCAGGCCGACGCGGCGTAACACGAATCCCACACTTCAATCCCGGTCCGAGACATCGGGCTGGGATTATTTGAGCCTCACGCAAAGACGCAGAGGCGCTAAGAAGATAAGGCAACAAGACAAGTCGTTGTCCACAGATTAAGACGATTGGAACCTGATTCTTAAAACACAATGCCTTGTGTTTTGGCTGTGAAATCCTGCCTTTCATCCTCTTAATCTGTGGATGAACCTTGCCTTGTCCTCCGCGTCTTCGCGTCTTTGCGTGAGACCTCTTCCAACCGTCCAAACCCTCACCTATTCAGGGAGTACAAACCATGTCCGACGTGATACGAATCGACGCGAACCCCGCAAGTGTGCCTGTGCCGGTGGAACTTCTCGCGCCCAAACTTCCGGGGGTCACCATCCGTCCTGCGGTGTTGAGCGACTACCCGTTTATCGATGCGTTACAGAAAGCCAACTCCAAAGCGGTGGGGTTCATGTGGGAGAAAGCGATCAAGGGCCACATCGAGAAGGGGAACGTCCTCGTTGCGGTCGCAACGGGGGCAGTGAACAGTTCACAGTGTTCAGTGAACAGTGGGGACGCGGATTCAACTGTGGACTGTTCACAGGGCACCGATCACTCCACCGGCGAGCCGGTGGGCTATCTAATCGCCGTGGACCGTTACCTGAAGCGGGACAGCTGGGAATAATCTATCAGATGAACGTGATGCCCGAGTTGCGGCGGTCGCTGGTCGCGGCGAATCTGCTCAAGGCGAAGTTTGAGGCCAGCGCCTACGGGTGTCGGCTGTACTGCTGCTGGTGTGCCCAGGACCTGGAGGCGAACCACTTCTGGGAAGCGATGGGATTCGTGCCCCTGGCGTTCCGCACGGTCGGGGGGCGGAAGCGCAAGCAAGGCCTGCGGATGCACATTTTCTGGCAGAAGCGGATCAGGGAAGGCGACACCGGTGATCCCGCTTCCGGGGGGACCCCATATTGGTTCCCGAGCCAGACCGGGGCCGGCGCGATCGGCGAGGATCGGCTCGTCCTCCCCATCCCGCCCGGCACGCACTGGAGCGACGCGAAGCCGATCGTGTTGCCCCATGGTCCCGCCCCCGGAAGTACCCCCGGAAACCAAAGCAATGCCACCAATGAAGTGTTGTTACTCGAAAACCAGGTCCAGCGGCTGGAGCGTGAGCGGAAGCAGCGCGTGAAGCAGAAGAAGCAAGCCGCCCTGAAGCTCGCCACCAAAAGCGAAGCTACCCAACGCACCGTGAAACGCGGCGGCTTACGTTTCGCCCCCCCGGAAGTTTCCCCTGCCGCAACCCAAGCACAGGCCCAAGCCGAGGCCGCGGTGGACGCGGAGCTGAAGCAAGCCAAGAAGGCGGTCAAGGCGGCGAAGAAGAAATTCGACCCAGCGCAAGAAGCCTTTGCAAGAGAACTCAAAGACCGCTGGCTGGAACAGGTCGCGGCGGACCCGGGCATGCTTCTGCCCCGCCCGAAGTACGACGTCGCCAAGCGTATCGAGCGGTATCAGCCGGTCACGAGGAATCACGAAGAAGCCGAGTTAACTCTGCGGCTTGTATTGAGCGATTCAACGCCCGTCGCGAACACCACCAAGCAAATCGATGTCAAGCACCACGATGCCGCTTGAGGTTTACTTCATCGAGTGGAGGCCAAACACGTTGCCGTCGGGGTCGATGGCCATGGCGATGAAGCCGTGGGGGCCGATGGGGAATTTCTCGTGTTGGACCTTGCCGCCTGCGTCGGCGACCCGGCCGGCTTCGACGGCGCAGTCTTCGCAGCTGAAGTAGACCAGGGTGCTGTTGCCGCCGGAGGGCACGCCTTCCATCTTGGCGAGGGCGCCGCCCGCGCCGGCGCCATCTTCCTGCATGGGGAAGGCCATCATCTCGATGGGGATGTCGCCGGGCGGATCGAGCTTGGTGAGCTCTTGGCCGAGCACGGTTTCGTAGAACGCTCGGGCGCGGGGCATATCCTGGACGTAGATTTCAAACCAACCGACGGGGTTCTGGGGCATGGGATATCTCCGGAGAATACGAAACGAGATTGACGAATGAACCGAAGCGTAAAGCGGCGCTCTTTCCGACACAAGGGCACATGACCGATTTACGCTGCCAAGCAACTAGCGGAAAAGCGTCGCTTCGATCGTTAAGCCGGGGCCGAAGGCGAGGGCGACCCAGGGGGGAGCGGTTTGGCTTTGCCGTAGGCGGTCGAGGATGAACAACACGGTGGGGGAGGACATGTTGCCCGAGTCGCGGAGAACGGCCCGGGACAAGTCGCCGGCTCCGGGGAAAAGCGCCAAGGCTTCTTCGACGGCGGAGATCACCCGCGGGCCGCCGGGATGGATGGCCCAGCCTTGGATGGCGTCAGCCGTCATGCCCTGCTCGGCGAGCCAAGGCTCAATCCAGTCGCGGAGGTGTTCGCGGATGAGATCGGGGACCTTAGGCGACAGCGTCATCTCGAAGCCGTGGTCGCGGATGATCCAGGTCATCAGGTCGCGGGAGTCGGGCAGGAGACAGCTGCCGTGGGCGGTGACCGCGTGGAGATCGGACGGGTTGGCACTCGAATGGTCGGAACCGGATACGGGATCGCGTTGCCCGACGATCGCGGCAGCCCCATCGGCGAAAAGCGCGTTGGCGACGACTTTCTGCGGGTCCCAGCCATATTGGAAATGCAGGGTGCAGAGTTCGACGCAGCACATGAGCACGTGTTGATCGGGTTTGCATTGAGACTCGGCGAGGCCGCGAGCGACCCGCAGGCCGTTCATCGCACCGTGACAACCCATGAACCCGACCATGCTGCGCCCCACGGTGGGTGGCAAGCCGAGCGTGTCGATGAGACCGATGTCGACCCCCGGGGCGGAAAAACCGGTACAGGAAACCACGACGAGTTGACCGATCTGCTCGGGGGAAACGTTGGCGTCTTTGAGCGCCGCGCGGCAGGCTTCGGTGGCGAGCGGCAAGGCTTCCTCCGGGTACCGTCGCATACGTTCGGACAACGCCGGGCCGCGGTCGGAATCATCAGTCGCGGGGGGGTAGAACGCCAGCATGCGGTCTTGAACCGGAAGCGCCGCCTCTCCGTTATTCGCGTTGACCACGACGCTGTGGCGGCGGTCTACGTGAGCCCGGCGGTAGAGCGCGGGCAGCAACTTGCGTTGGCGATCGGTGGCACAGGAACACGGCTCGGCCGACGCCGCCATGACGTGTTGTTCGATGGCGTGGGGCGGTTGAGCGGTGCCCAGGCCGCGGAGTCGCAAACTCATGCGAAGGTTCCTTGGGCCGACGGCGGGTGGATCGCGGCGGGCGTCGAAGAAGCCGGAGCGGTGATCTTGCCCACCAACGGCCGGGCGAGAACGGGAAAAGCGGCAAGGGTGCGGACCACGGCCCGGGTCAGACGCGGTCGGCGGAGCGTGGCCGCCACCCATTTACAGCCGGCTTGGCGCTTGCGGACGCGTTGTTGATGCTGCGAGTTCCAAGCGAGATCTTGGGCGGGGTCCCATTCTCGAATCGCCGCGGAGGCCACGTCGGCGACGGCGGCCCCGCCCGCGATGGCCCACGCCATGCCTTCGCCGGTGAACGGCTCGACGTAGCCGGCCGCATCGCCCACGACAAACAAACCCGGTCCCGCCAGGCGTTGACGGGTTCGCGTCAGAGCCGGCGTAGCACGCCAACGTTCGACTTCGTGTAACGCCCAATCCTCCGCGTCTAAACCGGCTTGTTCAACCAGCCGGTATGTCGCGGCTTCGAGGCCGCCCGCGGCTTTGACCGCCCCCGCGTCGATCGCCGCCGCGAAATCGAGTCGGCCGTCTTCGAGCTCGACCACGCCGAGGTAGCCGTCGTCGCCGCAGGCCATCGCGATCGTGCCGTCGGCCAAGTCGTTTTGAGCGATCGGCGAAGACGTGACCCCGCCCAAGCCCAGGCGTGAACCTGCCGCGGTCTTGACTTCGTATCCCGGCACGGCGGATAAGCTCGACCCGCCCAGTCCGTCGGCCACGATGACGACGCGGGCCCGCACCGTTTGGCCGTCGCCCAACAAGACTCGGTGTCCCTGCTCTGCGGTTTCGCCGAGCGATTGAACCTTGGCGGAGGTGCCGTCGATAAACTTGACGCTGCCGGCCGCTCGGGCCGAATCGATCAACGCCCCGTCCAGCGCGGCACGGGACAGCGAGACGCCGCGGGGCAAGGGTACATGAGCCTTTCGACCCGCCGCGATCATCTCTAAGCGTTGCAGCGGCCGCGCGCCCAATTCTTGCACCAAGCCATCAAGCCCGACGCGGTCGAGCGTGGTCAACGCGTATCGGTTCAAGCAACACCCACAGACCTTGGGCCGCGGAAACGACTGTTTGTCGATCAACCAAACCTCGTGCCCGCGTTGTCCGAGTCCCCGCGCCGCCAGCGAACCCGCCGGGCCGGCACCGATCACGACCGCGTCGATGATAGCTTCGCTCATGCCGCCCCCGTTTCGGCGACGGCCGGATCACGGTGCCATTCCAACAGCATCCGCCAAGGAAAGGTCTTGCGTACCACCGCGCCCCGCAATCCCGCGCGCTCGGCCAACACGGACAACTCCGCCGGGGTCCACGCCGCGCGGACCGAGCGTGGCCCGTCGACATGCACCACCGGGCTGCGGGACAACAGACGGGTGCCGGCCACGGTGATCGCGTGGGCCACTGGACCGCGACGCAAATCATTGATCAAGACCATCGACGAGGCCTCCCGCATCTTCCGGAACACATCCACCGCCTGCTCGGCCGTGAGGTGATGCATAAACAAACTGTTCATGGTGACATCAAAACCGTCCGGCAACGACTGTTCGAAGACATCAACACGGACCCATTCGAGATCGAGGCCGGCCTCGTCGGCTCGGCGCTTGGCGTAGTCCAGTGCGACCGGGCTGACGTCGGCCCCCGCCCATTCGATGTTAAGAGATTGCCGTACCGCCCGACGAGCCAACTGCACCAACAGATCGCCGCCCCCGCACGCAAGGTCCAACACCCGTAACGGTTGATCCGGCTGGCGTTGCGCCGCCGCTACGATCGCCGGCCAAACCCTCGCGTCGGCGCGCGACAACCGGTTGATCCGGCCCAGTCCCCGTAGCGCGGCTTCGTGCAACGCGGGGTCGAGCGCCGGGTCGTCCATGACCTCGGGAACCAGCCGCCGCTGCCGGACGCTGGCCGGGAGTTCGAGTTGGGCGGCGGTGCTCGCTTCCATGACTGAAGTATACGCCCGCCTCTCGTCGCCGACCGGATGCTGAAGCCCGCGGCGGTTAGCCCTACCATGAGCGTATGTTTGAGCGACGATTTGAAAAAGAAACCGAGGTGCCGGGTCCGCAGCAAGAGGTATTTGCCTGGCACACCCGCGAGGGCGCCTTCCAACGCCTGACCCCGCCCTGGGACAACACCGAGGTGCTGGACTACGGCGGCATCCGCGACGGCGAACGCGTCACGCTGCGGGTGATGGCGCCCTGGCCACGAAAATGGATCGCGGAGCACGAAGGCTACATCCCCGGCCTGCAGTTCAAAGATCGTCAGGTCAAAGGGCCGTTTCCCAAATGGGTTCACACCCACCGGGTGGAGCCCTCGCTCGACGGCAATCCGCGGGTGTGCGTGATGCGCGATCTCATCGAGTTCAAGCTCCCGGCCGGGCCACTGGGCCTGATCGCTTACCAGCTCTTCATGCGCAAGCAGATCAACACGATGTTCGATCACCGCCACGCGACGTTGGTGGCGGACACGATCGACCATCAACACTACAGCCGCGGCCGGAAACTCACCGTCGCGATCACCGGCGCCTCGGGTATGCTGGGCTCGGCGTTGTCGGCGTTTCTCAGCACCGGCGGGCACACGCCACGGCCCGTCGCGCGTCGTGACGGCCTGACCTTTGACCTCGACGCGATCGCGGGGGCCGACGCGTTGGTCCACCTGGCCGGGGAGCCGATCGCTCAACGCTGGAACGAAGAGGTCAGAGACCGCATCCGCCACAGCCGGGTCGACCGAACGCGTTTGCTGTGTGAACAACTCGCCCGGATGCCCGCGGCCGATCGGCCCAAGGTTCTGCTCAGCGGCTCGGCCATCGGGATCTACGGCAACCGCGGCGATCACGTCCTCACCGAAGACTCGCCGCCCCCGAGCCGGGGAAGCGAGAGCGACAGTTTCCTCGCCGACGTGGCCCGCGACTGGGAGACAGCCACGCAAGCGGCGTCCGATATCGGGATGCGCACCGTTCATCTGCGCACCGGGATCGTGCTGCACCCCCGCGGCGGTGCCCTCAAGAAAATGCTCAAGCCGTTCAAGCTTGGCGTCGGCGGCCGGTTGGGCTCCGGCGAACAGTACATGAGTTGGATCACGCAAGACGACCACGTCCGGGCGATGCTGCACGCGTTGGTGGATGAGCGGATGAGCGGGGCGGTGAACCTCGTGGCCCCCGAACCGGTGACGAATCGCGAGTTCACCAAGACGCTCGGTCGGGTCCTGCGGCGGCCGACGTTGTTTCCCGCGCCGCGTTTCGCGTTACGTACCGCGTTTCGAGAGATGGCCGACGAGGCGCTGCTGGCCAGCCAACGCGTCGAACCCCAGCGACTCCAAACCGCGGGTTTCACTTTCCGCCAGCCGCGGCTCGAACAAGCATTGCGTGAGTTGCTTGGCCGGCGTTAGCCGCCTATGAACAAGCATGAATCAACCTGTCACGATCGTCTGGTTTCGCCAGGATTTACGTTTGGCCGACAACCCCGCGTTGTTGGACGCCGTGGATCGTGCTCAAGGCGAAGAAGCTTCGGGCGTCGTGGTGCCGGTGTTCATCTGGTCGCCGGACGAAGCGGGGGATTGGGCGCCCGGCGGGGCCCAGCGTTGGTGGCTACACCATTCACTCGAGTCGCTCGCAGCGTCGCTGGGAGACCGCGGTTCACGGTTGATCCTGCGCGAAGGTCCGACCCGGCAGGTGCTCGATGATTTGATCGCCCAAACCGGGGCCGACGCGGTGGTTTGGAACCGGCGGTACGAGCCCGCGATCATCGAACGCGACAAGGATATCAAGCAGTGGTTGCGTCACGAAAAGAGCGTATTGGCCAAGAGCTTCAATAGCCACCTGTTGTTTGAACCCTGGACGGTGCAAACCGGAAGCGGCGGGCCGTACAAGGTGTACACACCGTTTTGGAAAAACGTCGACAGCGGACCGGCCCCGGACCTGCCCTGCGAGGCCCCGGAGATGATCCCGGGTCCGGATCAATGGCCGCCGTCGGCCGATCTCGAATCACTAAGCCTTGAACCTACTCGCGATTGGAAGGACGGCCTCGCCGACGCCTTCACCCCCGGGGAGGCCGCCGCCCAAGAAAAGCTCGACACCTTCCTCGACGATGCGATCCGTTCGTATCAGGACGACCGCAACTTCCCCGCGAAAACCGGCACCTCAAAACTATCGCCGCACCTGCACCACGGCGAGATCGGGCCGCGTCAGTGTTATCACGCCGCCCGGAGGTTCATGAACGACGCCCGACGCAAGCTCACCGCGGACGAAAAGAAACAGTGTGAAACCTTTATTAAAGAAATCGTTTGGCGAGAGTTTGCCTACCACGTGCTGTTCCACTTTCCGCACACACCCGAGAAACCGCTGCAGGAAAAGTACGCTGCGTTTCCTTGGGCAGACGACCGTGAGCAGTTGAAACGCTGGCAGCAAGGCCAGACCGGCTACCCGATCGTCGACGCGGGCATGCGGGAACTCTACGCGACGGGCTGGATGCACAACCGCGTGCGCATGATCGTGGCGTCTTTCCTGGTCAAGGACTTGCTGATCTCCTGGGAAGAAGGTGAGAAGTGGTTCTGGGACACGCTGGTCGACGCCGACTTGGCCAGCAACACGCTGGGTTGGCAATGGGCGGGGGGCTGCGGGGCGGACGCGGCGCCCTATTTCCGGATTTTTAACCCGGTGCTGCAGGGCGAGAAATTCGATAAGCAGGGTGAATACGTCCGCCGGTGGGTTCCTGAGATCGCCGAGTTGCCCGACAACGTGTTGCACAAGCCGTGGGAGGCTAAGCCGATGCAGCTCTCGGCCGCGGGGATCACGCTGGGGGAAACTTATCCCCACCCGATCGTCGACCACAAACAGGCCCGCGACGCCGCGTTGGAGGCGTTGAGCACTTTGAAAAAGTAAACGCCAACCGGCCCATCTCGATTGGGATCAAGTCGGCGGGTGATCCACTTATTCGAGAATAATGATCGGCAAATCGTTTTCGCTAGGCTGGGCAATATCCGCAGGGAGCTCGACTTCACGGGCTTCCAGCCCAACCGGCTCACCCATCGGCTGAGTCGCGATCGCCAAGTCAAAACGCGGCCCGTCGGGTTCGGCGATCGGCAGCGGCACGTCGTTGACCACGAAAGGTACTTCGACCGTCCGCGTCGAACGGAAGAGACTGACCACCATGATCAAGTCGTCGGCCGCATCGACCGCGTAGCGTTGGCTGCGGGTCGTTTGATCGCCGCCCCCGCCGCGCTGGGCGACCTCGAACTCCACGCCGTTGCGTCGATAAAACTTGACCTCTTGGATCATGGGTTCGATGGATCGGGCAAACGTCCACTCGAGCATGGCCGGCTGGTTGTCCCGGGCTTCGATCCACTGCATCGACATCGGCGAGTCGTCCATATCCGTGACCCGGAAACGCTTGCCGAGGTATTCGGAAACCGGGGCGAACCGCAGCACGCGTTCGGGACCGCGTGACAACTCCATCTGGACGGACCCGCGCAGCTCGCGGATCGATTCCGCGTGGCGGCGAGGTGCCGGCAGGTTCAGATAGATATCGAAGTACGGCTTGCCGTTGCGTTGACGATCGGGGCGTATGGTCTGCTGATGGCGGCGTTGTTGGTTGGGATCGATCTCCAGCTCTTCACCCGCCGACGTCAAGATCGAGTTGACCTGCAGGTCCCGGTACGACAGCGGCAGCGAGACCGATTCGTAGAAGCAGCGGAAGTTGATCGAGAGTTGGTTGTTGCGATGCCGGGGTTCGCCGTTTTCATCGAAGCTGATCGAGCGGTTGAGGTTGAAGTTGGACGGCACGAGCGTGAGCACGACTTGGTCGTCCTCCACCAGTACGGGCTCCGGATCAACCTGCTCAGCCTCGTGGTGATTCAACGGATCGACCGGAACATCGACCACCGCGTCGGCGGCGTGAGCCGGGCGCGAAACCAAACTCATCCCGGAAACCAAGAGCAGCGTGCAGAGGGTGTAAAGAGATCTTCGCATGGCTCGACTCCCGGGGCATCAAAACAGAACAGAAATAGGTTTCTAAAAGTATACGCCAACGCCTGCCAAACACCGCCGCCGGGCCTAAGCTCAGGCATGAGCAGTGTTTCCACAAGCCCATCGCGTTCGTTCCCCCGCTGGATGTCCGTGGTTTTGTTTGCCGCGGCGGGATACAACCTCGTCTGGGGCGCGTGGGTGGTGCTGTTCCCGAATCAGTTCTTCGATTGGGTCGGCATGGCACGTCCCGTCCACCCCTCGATCTGGCAATGCGTCGGCATGATCGTCGGGGTTTACGGCATCGGCTACGCCATCGCGGCCACCAACCCGCTTCGCCACTGGCCGATCGTGTTGGTGGGTTTCCTGGGAAAAGTTCTCGGGCCCTTGGGTTATATGGACGGGGCGTTGATCCGCGGGGAGTTATCGCCGGCCTTTGGTTGGACGATACCGACGAACGACCTGATCTGGTGGGTGCCGTTCGCCATGATTCTCTTGGCGGCTTTCCGCGCCGGCCAGGGAGACGACCTACCGTTGCCCGAGTTGAGCGATGACGAACTCGAGGAAGTCTTGGCGAAAACCCAAACCGAGCCCGGCGGCGTCTCCGTGGCGGAGTTGTCGCGGCAGGGTCCGGTGCTCCTCATGCTGGTTCGGCATTTCGGTTGCACGTTCTGCCGGCAGGCGATGGCGGAGTTGAGCGGGCAACAAACGCAACTCAGACAGCAAGGCGTGACGCCCGTCATCGTTCATCAATCTGATGTCGAACGCGGCCGAGAGTATCTGAATGGGTACGGTTTGGATGAGGTCTTGCAGATCAGCGATTCCGACAAATCGCTGTACCGCAGCCTCGGTTTACCGCGGGGGAGTTTCGCCCAACTCTTCGGAATCAAATCCACGCTCGCGGGATTCCGGGCGGTGAAGCACGGCGTGGGCAAACTCGAAGGCGATGGGTTCCAGATGCCCGGGGCTTTTCTGGTCCGTGACGGACGGGTGATCAAAGCTTATCGCTACGCCCACGCTGGCGATGCGGTTGACGCCTGTGAGTTTGCTTATGGCCTAGAAGAACATGTTTCTGATTCAGAATCGTCTCCCGCGACGCCGGTGACTGCATGAACCAAGCGGCTTCATCCACCGCCTACTTGTCCCTCGCTACCTCGAACGAGATTCGTTTCGAACGAAGCGGCCGCGACTTCGTCTTGCACGCACGGCAATGGCTGCCGGCAACGGCCGAAACCATCTGGTCCTTCGTCGCCGACTGTCGGCACATGAACCACGTCATCCCGGGTTTCATGCGTTTTGAGGTGTTAAACCTCGAAGCGGGACAAACCCCGCCGGCCATCGCGCCGGGTGTCCGGTACGAATACAAGCTGCACCTCCACGGATTGGGCTTCTTCTGGCGGACGCTCATCACCGAAGTCGAGCGCCCGCACCGATTCGAGGATGTCCAGGACAAAGGGCCCTACTCCCATTTCTCGCACGAACATCTTTTCGAACCCGAAGGCGAAGGCACGATGACCACCGACATCATCCGCTACCGGCCGCCCGGCGGCCCGTTGGCCAAGCTCATCGACGCGGCCATGGTGCGCCGCGACCTGCGCAAGCTCTTTGTGTGTCGACATCGACGCATGGCCGAATTATTCGCCGACGGCGGCGACCCGGCGGCCACGTTTCTCACCCCCGATTCGTCCGCGTCGGCTTAAACTGACATCATGCTCAACACGTTTCTCCTAGCGAACGCCGCGGCGACGCTCTACATGGTGGGCCTCATCTGGATGGTGCAGATCGTCCATTACCCGCTGTTTGACGGGGTGGGTGTTGCGGAATTCGCGGCTTACGAAGCCCGTCACACGCGGGGCATGACGGGGATCGTGCTGCCGCCGATGCTCGTCGAGTTGGTGACCGCGATCGGATTGGTGGTGCTGGTATCCCATGGCCCGTCACAACCGGCGGTCTTGCCGCTTTGGATGGCTTGGGGCGGTTTGGGGCTGGTGCTGTTTCTCTGGGCGGTGACGTTCGTCGTCTCGGTTCCGCAACACACCAAACTCGCCGACGGGTTTGATCCCCGAGCATACCGGCTGCTCGTGGATACCAACTGGCTGCGGACCACGGCGTGGACATTACGCGGGGGCTTGGTTGTCTGGATGCTCGCTTTGGTGATGCGGGGGTAAGCGATGACCGACCGGGCCGAGCGTTTAATCCTGCCGACGGATCGGGGACTGTATTGTGCCGAGGGTGATTTTTACATCGACCCGTGGCGGGCAGTGGACCGCGCGGTGGTCACACACGCTCACTCGGACCACGCGACGCCGGGCAGCCAGAGGTACTTGTGTTCCCAGATCGGCGTCGAGGTCTTGCGTCCCCGGGTGCAAGCCAGCGCCAAGATCGAAGGCCTGGACTACGGCCAACCCACGACCCTCAACGGCGTAAAGGTCAGCCTCCACCCGGCGGGCCATCTTCTTGGCTCGGCCCAGGTCCGCGTCGAACACGCCGGCCGGTTGGAGGTCGTCACCGGGGATTACAAGACCCAGGCCGACGCGACGTGTACGGCGTTCGAGCCGGTGCGCTGCCACCGCTTGATCACCGAATGCACGTTCGGCCTGCCGATTTACAGTTGGCGTCCCGAGGCGGAGATCGCCGACGAGCTCAACGCTTGGTGGCGGGAGAATCAGGCCGCGGGGCGGACGAGCGTGGTCTTCGCTTACGCCCTGGGCAAAGCGCAGCGGGTCTTGTCGTTGATCGATCGATCGTTGGGCGACGTGGTGGTGCACGGCTCGGTCAAACGTTTTGTTGAGGTGTACCGGGCGGCTGGTGTCGATATGCCGGCGGTCACCACGTCCACGGCCGAGAGCCGCAAAACGGTCAAGGGCAAGGGACTCGTGGTCGCGCCGCCTTCGGTGTTGGGTACGGGCTGGCTGAAGAAGTTTTCGCCGGCGTCGCTGTCGTTCGCGTCGGGGTGGATGATGGTCCGGGGCAACCGCCGGAGGCGAGGGGTGGATCGCGGCTTTGTGTTGTCCGACCACGTGGATTGGCCGGGCCTGCTCCAAACCATCGAGGCCACGGGGTGCGAAAGCGTCGGGGCCACGCACGGCTACACCGGCGTGTTGGCGCGTTACCTCCGCGAACAAGGCCTGGACGCGGACGAAATCGCCACGCGCTACGTCGGTGAACTCGACAGTGAAGTGAGCGAAGACACGAACGCGGAGGCCGACGCCGCGCCGTGAAGCTGTTTACCCAATTATTTCTGGCCGTGGATGCCACGACGCGGACCTCCGAGAAGACCGCGGCGCTTCAGCGCTACTTCGAGCAGGCCCCGCCGGCCGACGCGGTGTGGGCGTTGCGCGTCCTGACCGGTCAGAAGTTGATCCGGGCGGTGTCGTACAAACGGCTGCGGGCGTGGGCGGCCGAAGAAGCCGGGTTGGACACCTGGTTATTCAACGAATGCTACGGCGCGGTTGGCGATCTTTCGGAGACGCTGTCCCTCGTCCTGCCCGAACCAACCGAAATACTTGATGAATCGCTGAGCCAGATGGTCCAAGAGCGGATCCTTCCGCTGGCCCAGATGACCGAGGCCGAGCAGAAAGCTTCGGTCACCGCGACGTGGTCCGTCCTAAACCAGACACAACGGTTTCTTTTTCACAAACTGATCTCCGGCAACTTCCGTTTCGGGGCCGCCAAGAAGGTGGTCATCAACG
Organism: Planctomycetota bacterium; assembly: GCA_039199695.1. Lineage (GTDB taxonomy): Bacteria > Planctomycetota > Phycisphaerae > Phycisphaerales > Phycisphaeraceae > Algisphaera. Next base: position 39,958 of record JBCCST010000012.1, read on the forward strand.
CTTTGGCCAAGGCGGCCGACGTCGACGCGGCGGTCATGCAACACCGGCTGAGTGGCCGACCGATCGAGCCCACGCCCGAGGCGTACGAAAAACTACTGGCCGGAACCGAAGGCGACGACGCCCGGCCGTACCCTTTCTACCTGGCCCACCAACTCGATGATCCGCCGGAAACGCTCGGCCCGGTCGGGCCGTGGTCGGCCGAGTGGAAATGGGACGGCATCCGCGCCCAAATCATCCGCCGCGGCCACGAAACCATGGTCTGGTCCCGCGGGGACGAACTGATCACCGAAGCCTTCCCCGAGCTGCGGGCGGTCGGCGACGCGTTGCCCGACGGCACGGTGCTGGACGGCGAACTCTTGGCGTTTGAAGACGGTCGACCGTTGGGATTTTCTTTGTTGCAGCGAAGACTGAACCGCAAGCGGATGGAGCCCATGTTGTTCGCCGACGTGCCGGTGGTGTTCATGGCCTACGACGTTTTGGAACATCGCGGAGAAGACTTACGCGAACTGTCCACCCAAAAGCGTAGAACGATCCTGGGGGACCTCGTCCCCGATGAACCGGGGATCAAACTCTCGCCGCTTATCGAATTCGAGAGCTGGGACGAGTTGGCGAAGCTCCGCGAAGAATCGCGTGACCGCGGCGTCGAGGGTGTGATGTTGAAACGACAAGATGCACCCTACGCCGCGGGGCGGGTGAAGGGCGCGTGGTGGAAATGGAAGGTCGATCCCTACACGGTCGATTGCGTGATGGTTTACGCCCAGCGGGGTAGCGGTCGGCGGAGTTCGTTGTTCACCGACTACACGTTTGCGGTGTGGGCGGGTGAGCGTGGCCAGAGTGAGTTGGTGCCGGTCACCAAAGCGTATTCGGGGCTGACCGACGAGGAATTTGCCCGGGTGGATCGCTTTATCAAGAACCACACCGTCGGGAAGAAGGGCAGCTTTCGCCAAGTCGAACCCGAGCTGGTTTTCGAGATCGCGTTCGAAGGCATCAACGAATCGGATCGGCACAAGTCGGGCATCGCGTTACGCTTCCCCCGCATGCACCGCTGGCGGACCGACAAACCCGCGGCCGAGGCCGACACCTTGGCCTCGCTGCAAGCCTTACTGAAAGCCACCACCGCGCGATGAACCCGATCGAGTCCTGGTTTCGAGACACGGTGGGCGAGCCGTTTGCCTTTCAGCGCGACGCGTGGGACGCCCAGCGTCAGGGCGAATCGGGCCTGCTCCACGCCCCCACGGGGATGGGCAAGACCTACGCGGCGTGGCTGCCCACTTTGATGCGTTGGTGCGAGGATCATGCGGATGCGTCGGCGTGGGACCAGCAACCCGTCGAGCCGATCCGCGTGCTGTGGATCACGCCGCTGCGGGCGCTGGCCACCGACACCGAAACGAATCTGAAGAAGCCGATCGAGGCGTTGGGCTTGCCGTGGACGGTGGAACGCCGGACCGGCGACGTGTCGGCCACGGTCAAAGCCCGCCAGAAAAAGAAGCTGCCCAGTGCTTTGGTCACGACGCCCGAGAGCTTGTCGGTGTTGTTGTCCTACGCCGACGCCCGTCAGAAATTCCGCGGGCTGCAGACCGTGATTGTGGACGAGTGGCACGAACTCATGTCCACCAAACGCGGCACCCAGACCGAGCTCGGCCTCGCCCGTCTCCGCCGATGGTCGCGGGAGGCGGGCAAGGAACTATCCGTTTGGGGGCTGTCGGCCACGCTCGGCAACTTGCCCGAAGCGATGGACACGTTGCTGGGTCCGCAGTTGGCGCCGCGCGGCCGGATGATCCACGGCCCGGACCACAAAGCCATTGAGATCACCACGCTCCTGCCCGACGACATGGACCGCTTCCCGTGGGCGGGCCACCTCGGTATCACGCTCTTGCCGCAGGTGCTGCAGGTCCTCGAAGATTCGGGCAGTACGCTGCTGTTCACCAACACCCGGTCACAGGCCGAGATCTGGTTCAACGAAATCTGCGCCAAGCGGCCCGAGTGGATCGGCGAGGTCGCGTTGCACCACGGATCGATCGACCGCAAGTCCCGGTTGGCGGTCGAAGACCTCTTGCGCCGCGGCGGGCTGCGCTGCTGCGTGTGCACGTCGAGTTTGGACCTGGGCGTGGATTTTTCGCCGGTCGACCAGGTGATCCAAGTCGCGTCGCCCAAGGGCGTGGCCCGGCTGTTGCAACGGGCCGGCCGAAGCGGACACCAGCCCGGCAAGGTCAGCCGCGTGATCGGCGTGCCGACGAACGCGCTGGAAATCATCGACTTCGCCGCGGCGCGGGACGCAGCGGCGGCCCGGCGGATCGAATCGCGTCGGCCGTTGGATCGACCATTGGACGTGTTGGCCCAACACCTGGTCACCTGCGCGATGGGCGGCGGTTTCACGTCCGAGCCGATGCTCGCCGAGGTCCGTTCCAGCCACGCCTACCAAGACCTTTCGGACCAGGAGTGGGCGTGGTGCCTCGACTTCGTGCGTCGCGGCGGCGAGACCCTGAAGGTCTACCCGCAGTACGCCCGGGTGATCGAAGACGAGGACGGACGCTTCGGCGTCGCGTCGCCAAAGATCGCGCGGAACCACCGCATGGGCATCGGCACGATCACGTCCGACACCTCCATCGCCGTCAAATTCGCCAACGGCAAGAAACTCGGCAGCGTCGAGGAGAGCTTCGTCGGCTTCCTCAAGCCCGGCGACAAGTTCGTCTTCGCCGGCCACCTCCTGCAACTGATCCGCGTCCGCGCGATGGTCGCCACGGTCAAGAAGGCCGCCGGCAAGAAAGCCCAGGTCCCGCGCTGGCAGGGCGGCCGCACGCCGTTGAGCACCCAGCTCGCCGACGCGGTGCGATCCCGACTGGACGATGTGCGTCAGCGTGGCGAGGCGGCCGACGATCTGCCGCCCGAGATGTTGGCCGTCGCGCCGCTGTTGGCTTTGCAAGCTCGTTGGTCGGTCGTCCCCGCCGACGACGAATTGCTCATCGAAACCACCCGGAGCCGCGACGGCCACCACACGTTTCTCTACCCGCTGCAGGGCCGACTGGTCCACGAAGGGCTCGGCACCCTGCTGGCGCACCGGCTGACCCGCGAAGCGCCGCGGGCCGTGACCGTCACCGTCAACGACTACGGCATCGAACTGCTGTCCCCCGACGACCTCGAACTTGTCGACCGCGACTGGCGGCGTCTGCTGCACCGCGACGGTTTGCTCGAAGACCTGCTCGCGGCGCTCAACACCTCGCAACTCGCCCGCCGGGCCTTCCGCGACATCGCCCGGGTGGCGGGTCTCATCAGCACCGGGTTCCCGGGGCAACCCGTCGCCAACCGACACCTCCAGGCCTCTTCCGAACTGTTCTTTGATGTGTTTACCGATTTTGATCCCGACAACTTGTTGCTCGATCAAGCCCGCCGCGAAGTCCTGGAGCAGCAACTCGAAGTCACCCGGCTGACCGCGGCGTTGGATGATCTGGCCCGGATGCGGCTGGATACGCGCTTGACCCCGCGGTTGACGCCGCTGGCGTTTCCTCTGTGGGCCGAGCGTTTGCGGGAGCAACACCTGACCAGCCAGTCGTGGCAAGAACGGGTGGGTAAGATGGTGATGCGGCTGGAAGCCGCCGCGGACGACTGAACCATGAGATCGTCCCTACCAACTCGGGAATGGAGTCTTGGCCATGAGCGAAATCGAGTGGATCGGACAGACTTGGCGGCTGCGGGCCGACCGGTCGGTGCATTGGAAAACGCGGAACACGCTGATCGTGGCGGACCCGCACTTCGGTAAAGCGGACCATTTCCGCGGGTCCGGGATCCCCGTGCCCAAGGGGACCACGCGTCACAACCTCGAACGGCTCGACGTCGCGCTGCGGGCCACCGCATCAACGCGGCTGGTGGTGCTCGGTGACTTCTTCCATTCGCGCGGTGGCGTCACCGATGAACTCATTGAGCAGCTGCGCGAGTGGCGTCGGAGGTGGGACGGCCTGTCGATTCTTAACGTTCGCGGTAATCACGACCGCCAGGCCGGCGATCCCCCGGCCGACCTCGAGATCGAATGTGTCGTCGGGCCGTGGCGTGATCAGCTCGACCCCGCGGTGGCGTTCGCGCACGAGCCGGCCGTGGTGAGCAACGCCGGGACGTTATGTGGGCACCTGCACCCCGCGGTTCGGCTCGAGGGGCCGGGCAAAGCCCGTCTGCGTGCCGCCTGCTTCCATTTTCAAACCCGCCAAGCGGTGTTGCCCGCGTTCGGCGCGTTCACCGGTATGAAGGTGATCCGCCCCCGCCGCGGCGATCGCGTCTTTGCGATCGGCCCGGCCGAGGTCGCTGAGGTGTTCGGCCCGAAAACCGGCTCGAGCGCATCTTCTGCCCCGACGCCCGACACGGCCGTGGATGCGGTTGAGTAACCTGTGATGCTTGATCGCCTGACCGAATCCTGGACGCGGCGTTGGCCGATCCCCGCGGGTAACAAGCGGCTGGGATTGCTGGTCGCTGCGGCATTGATCACGGCGGCGCTCGGCGGGCTGGGGATTCCACGGTTGTCGGTGACGGGGCTGAGCGGGTTGTTCGACGCGGCCGATCCCGGCGAACAACGGTACGAGGATTACCGAGCGCGTTTCGACTCCCGCGGCGAAGCCATCATCCTGATCGACACCGGCGAGCAAGGCGAAAACGAAGACGCCGCCGTGCGGGCTGCCTTCGCTTTGGGCGAATCTTTACAAGATGAACGCGATATCGCGGCGGTGCATTGGGGCTTGTATCCGACCCAAGTCAGCCCGAAGCTGATCCGTACCCTACCGATCGACGACTTCCGTTCCCTCACGGCCGGCGTCGCCCAACTTCAGCCCATGCTGGAAAGCGACACGCCCACCGCGCTCCTTCAAGCCGGGATGGCCCAAGCGGTGCAAGGGGCCGCACAAGCCGTTAATCCATCTGACGACGAGGCTGGGCTCGATCTGGAGTTGGGGGCGGCGATCTTGGTGGGGCTATTGGATACGTTCACCCAACGGCTGCAGACCGAGGCGGAAGAACCGGTCGATCTCTGGGCGGCGCTCCAGGCCGCGGCGGGGCAGTCGGGCTGGGAACTCCTGCGCTCGTCGAGCGGGCGGTTGATCGTGCTGCGCGTGGAACTGCAAACCGGCGTTGACGATCAGCCCGGCTACGCGGGATCGCTGGCCGCGGTGCGTCGGCATATCGAGACGATACGGCTGCGGTTCGAAGAGGTGGAGTTGGGGATGACGGGTTTTGCGCCCGTCAGCCTGGAGGCCGAATCGGCGATCCGCGCCGCGTCGATGCGGGCGGCGGGCGGGGCGGTTTTCGCCTTGCTGCTGTTGACCGGGCTGGCGTGGCGGAGCGTCTGGCTGCCGGTCGTCACGCTGCTGCTTCCTGCCGTCTCGTTGGTCTGCACGTTGGGGCTCATCGGTTTGACACTGGGACAAGTCAATCTGTTGGCGATGGTCGGGGTGGTGTGTTCGGGTTTGACGGCGCTCTACGGCGGGTTGATGCTTTGCGGCGTCTGGGCCCGCGGCGAAGATCGGCGGGCCGGGCTGATCGCGGTCGGCCCCGTACTCGGGCTGGCGCTGGGTTGCGGGCTCTTGGTGGGGGGGTGGTTGATGGCGACCGACGGCCGGGTGCTTGCGGCATGGGCCGATGCAAGCGAGACGCCAGCGCTGGTCGGCTTGCGTGCCGTGGGATTCGGCCTGGTGATCGGATCGGTCGTCGCCGTGTTGACCGTGATGTTGGTCGGCCCGGCGTTACTTCCGCAACGACGCCAGAGCACCGCGGCCGGCAACGAATCGCGTGGGGAGATTGCGCGAACGCTGGCGCAGGCCGCGGGCCGCCGTCCACGCCTGACTTGGACCGTAGCGCTCATCGTCTTGATCACGGCGGGTTGGTCGGCGACGCGGACGCCAAGGAGTATCGATACCTCGGGGTTTTTACCCGAAACCAGTGAAGGCGCGTTGTGGCAACAACGTGCCCTGGAGCAGGGCGGCGAGTGGGGGATGCCGTTGTCGGTCATCGCAGCGGGCATGGACGAGGCCACTGATTTGACCAAACAGTTGCGGGGGCTGCCCGAGGTGGGGGGAGTCACGGGCATCGGCCGATTGATCCCCGGAGATATCGAGACCAAAGCCGCCGAGTTGCAACGTCTCGACAACAGCCTCGGCGCCGCGGCGCGTTCCGCACTGGCCGAATTGCCAAGCGGGGGCAACACGGATCAAGGCGACGCCTCACCGGTTTCCACTCCCGCAACCCATCCCCTGGTCGAGCAAGTACGTCTGGTTCGCGTCGGCCTCGACTTTCTGCCCGCGGCCCTACAGCAAGACCTCGGTGATCATTACGCCAAGATGAAAGCGTCGGCCGATGCCTTCGTCGCTACGGCCGATGCGTTGGACGTGACCACCCAAAACATCCGGCTTGAATCTTTACAACGCGATTACGACGCCGCCCGGCGTCAGTCGGCCAACTTCGTCCTCGGGGTGCTCGATCCCGCGGAGCTGAGTCTCGCGGACCTGGAAAGCGGCGGCGGTTTGTTTAACGCGTGGTTCCACCGTTCGTCCGAGCCGGATGACGAGGTGTCGCTCGATCTTCGGATCAAGGTTTACCCCGCGGCGGGGGCCGAAGCTTGGCCGACCACCGCCGAGATGCGCCGCTTTCACGAGGCGGTGCGGCAGATCGATCCCGCGGCGACCGGCACATTCGATCGACTGCTCGTGCGGAGCGAGCGTTTTGTTCAAGCTATCCAACGTACGGCGGTGGGGTTGAGTTTGGCCTTGCTGGTGATCTTGGTATTCAACCGTGTTTGTTGGCTAAACTTGGCCGCTGTCCTCGGGGCGATGGGTATGTCGGTGTTTCTGTTGGGAGCGGCGGTGGGTTGGTTATCGCAGCCCATGACGGCGTTGGCGTGGGCGGTGTGGCCGGTGACGGCCATGGTGACTGTGTTATGGATCGGAACTTGCGTGCGCTCGCGTGATGCCGATTCCCATGGGGTGACGGTGCGTCAAGCGGTCGGCGGGGAAGCGTTTGGTTTGGTCTTGGCGGCGGGTTTTATTGCCGCAGCGGGGCTGCGGTCGGCCGGAGCGCCGGGCCTGACGGCGACGGCTGTGGCGGCTTGCTTAGCGATTGGTGCGTCCGGGCTTTGGGTGTTATTGCTGACGGCCGGCAAACGACCACGCGCGTCGTCCTCGAACGGTCATCGTTCTTGAGACTCGGGCCGCGGCTTGGCGGGCCGTTCACCCCGCCCACGACGCTGGGCGAAAAATGTCTTGAGCAGCGCGGCGCACTCCTCGGCCAGGATGCCGCCGCGGTGGGGCACGCGGTGATTAAACCGCGATTCGGCGCATAGCTGGTGCATGGAATCGACGCAGCCCATGTTCGCGTCCGCCGCGCCGTAGATCAGCTCGCCGATGCGGGCGTTGACGATCGCCCCGGCACACATCGGGCAGGGCTCCAGCGTGACCGCCAACCCGCAGTTTTCCAGCCGCCAAACCCCGCGCAATCGGGCGGCTTCACGCAGCGCCAACACCTCGGCGTGGGCGGTGGGGTCCGCGTTGCTTTCACGCAGGTTGTGTGCTGCGGCGAGGATTTCGCCGTCGGCTAAGCGGTACACCACCGCCCCGACCGGGACCTCGCCGAGTTCCGCCGCCCGTTGGGCCTCGTCCAACGCCCGGCGGATCAAATAGCTGTCGCGTTCGGGGCCGGCAGGCGGGGGTAAACTCATCACGCGGTAGAGTCTAACGACGCCGGAGAATTCAGGAGAGATCGCCCCGGCGAGTCGCTAAACTGTGTTCATGCGAGAACACTTGGCGAAGATCGTGATCGTGGGTTTGATGTTGTTGGTGGTGGGCGTGCCGTTTGTGCTTCGGCCCGACGACGCCTCGGGCAAGATGACCGAGAGCAGCGGCCCCGCGGACCGCCTGATCATCTACACCCCGCACAACGAGCAGATCCGCTTCGAGATGGCGCGTGCGTTTAACGCGTGGCGGGCCGAGGAAGGCTTATCGCCGGTGGTCTTCGACTGGCGGGCGTCGGGCGGCACAACCGACCTGCGGAAAACCATCATCGCGCAATTCCAAGCCAAGGCTAAGCAAAACAAGGAAAACGATGGGATCGGAGCTGATCTGTTTTTCGGGGGCGGGGAATACGATCACAACAAACTGGCTGATGGATTCGATATTGTTCGTGACGATGAAGAGACCAATATCTTAGTGGCTCAGCCCGCGACTCTTCCCGCAGGATTACTGGAGGAGGTCTTCCCTTCACCCACGATCGGTGGGGAACTCTTGTACCACCCCGACAAACTCTGGGTCGGCACCGCCTTATCGAGCTTCGGCATCGTCTACAACCGCGACCTTTTGGTGATGCTCGAACTCGACGAGCCCACCACTTGGGCCGACCTCACCGATCCTGGATATCGAAACTGGCTGGCCCTCGCGGACCCCGGACACTCCGGCTCGATCGGTGCCACATTCAACACCATCCTGCGACGGACGGGTTGGACCGAGGGCTGGTCGATGATGCGGCGCGTGTTTGCGAACGCCCGTTATTTCTCCAACAGCGCGAGCAAGGTGCCGATTGATGTATCTTCGGGCGAAGCCGCCGCGGGGATGTGCATCGATTTCTACGGCCGTACGCAGGCCGGGGCCGTGGCGGCGGCGGGTTGGTCGGGCGACAAAGAGGGCGAGAGCTCCAGCCGGGTAGGGTACGCCGATCCGGTCGTGAATAAGCGCAGCATGACGGCAACGACGGCCGACCCCATCACCCTGCTCCGTGGCGCTCCCCACCAAGAAACCGCCGAGCAGTTCATCGGCTGGCTGCTGACTCAAGAAGCCCAGCGCTTGTGGCAGGCGAAATTGGAAACCGAAGGCGGTCCGGCGCGTTACGAATTGCGTCGCCAACCGATCCGGGCGGACTTGTACTCGGCCGCGGAGAAGCAAACCTGGGCCGACCCGCAGATCGATCCGTACCCGACCGCGGTGCCGATCATGGCCGGCATGCCGAGCTTTTTCTCGGCGGTCTCGCCGGTATCGCAGGCGATGGCGATCGATATCCATCAAGACCTCGTTGCGGCGTGGGAGGCGATCCTGCGGACCCCGGACGACCACCCGGACAAAGCGGAGATGCTGCGGCTGTTCGACGCGATGCCCGAGGCTTTGACCCTGACCTGGCCGGATGACGAGTTGGCCAACGATTGGCGTTCGGCCGTGGGCGACGTCGACCACCCCCGACACTCCGAAGCCGCGGGCGTGTTGTCGGATTTCATGGACCGCTTCCGGGGCCGTGACGATGATCAGAAGCTGAAAGACAAATTGGACTGGACGATTTTCTTCCGCGACAACTATCGCCAGATCGCGAGCATGGGCGAGTAGCCCATGGGGCCGCCCGGCGTTGGACTTGCTTGGAATGATTTTGATTGAAACTGATTTTTGTGTACAACGCCGACGCGGGTCGACTTAACGCGGCCTGGGACAGTGCCCACAAACTGCTCTCGCCCGGGACGTATCGGTGTTCTTTGTGTGCGGTGACCCATCACCCGCTGGGGATGAAAAAACAGTGGTCAGATTTCATTGAATCGCTTGAGTGTGAAGTGGATTTCTGCCATCGTGATGAAGCCGAGAAGCAGTTCCGCCTGAACGGCACCGAGTGGCCGGCCGTGCTCCGGGTTGATCCGGAACCTGTCGTGGCCTGGCTGACGGCGGAGCAACTGGGCGAAGCCCGAACGCTCGATCAACTCCAAACCCTAATCCGAGGCAAGCTCGATGAAGACGTATGAATCAATCGAATCGGGATCGGGTACGCTGAGCTTAGGTCAACGTGTCGAGGCGAAACGTTTGCCGTTTGCATCGATACTCAGCCTGTTAGCCGCCTTATTGCTGATGGCGTCGACGACAGGGCTTGCGCAAGAGCATGAAGTTGTCGTCGATCCGCCGGTACGGATCACCGTCCAGCCCGCCGACAGCGAACGCCTCCGCGGTTGGTTGAACGCCTACGACGACGACGGGTTCACCATCAAAACGGTCGATGAGCAAACCGTCCGGGTAGCCTGGGACAGCTTGCCGCCCGACCGGGTGATGTGGGTGCAGGAAAAGGTCTTGGACCGAGACGACGCCCGCGGTTGGTTTACGCTCGGCTCGATGCTCTATAACCGAGAAGAGGGACGACGCGACGCCGAACGTGCGCTGCGGCGTGCCCTCAACGCCGAGCCGGGCCTGGCGGGAAAAGTCGAGCGCGTCCGCAACGGCGAAGTCGTGGCCTACGACGAACCCGAGCCCGAGCCTGAAACAACCCGAGACGATCACCCCGAACATGGCGGCGGTGGCCACGGAGGGGCGGGGCAGGGCGGTCCGGTTTCGGTCGGCAATGTGCAGGCCCAGTTCTGGGGCGACCTTTCGGACGAACTGATGGCTTCGAGCGTGGAAGAGCTCAAGGCCGAGATGGTTGAAGCACAGAAAACCCTCAACCAACGGCTCCCGCTCTATGAAGACGCATCCGATTACTTTTTGTTTTACTCGGACCTGCCGCCGCGTGAAGCCAAGCGCTGGGCCGGGCTCCTCGACCAGATGTACGATCGGCTTTGCAAAATCTTTGAGCTGGAAAAAGGCAAAAACATCTTCCGCGGCCGCGGTTTGATCATCGTGTTTAAGCACGAACGCGACTACCACCGCTACCAGCGTCTGGTTCACAACATGCAAGGTTCCGAAGGAACCGCAGGCCTCTGTCGATCGTACGGCAATGGGCACGTCGAAGTGACGTTCTACAAACAAGATAACGACTTTGATTTCGCCCGGGTTCTCGTGCACGAAGCGGTCCACGCGTTTGTTCACCGATATCGCTCGTACCCCTTTGTGCCTTCGTGGATCAATGAAGGCTTGGCCGAATATGTTTCGTCGAGCCTGATCGATCAAAGCGGTCGGGGACAAAGCTCTTTTGCCGGCTGGATCGACCAAGGCCTCCGCTCCCTGCGTGAGCGGCAGAACCTCGGCGGCAACTCGTTCTTCTACGCCAGCCATATCGATAGCTGGCAATACCCGGTGGCTCACTTGCTCACCGCTTTCATGATCGACCAGGACGGCAAGCGTTACCAAGCCTTCATCAACGCGATTAAAGACGGCAAGAAGTGGGACAAAGCCCTCGAAGAGGACTACGGCGTCGAGCTTGAAGACTTGGTTGACGCTTTCGGTAGGTCGTTGAGAATCCGTGACCTCAAGCCTTGACCGGCATCGGCTCGCTACTCCCGCGTGCTCTGCGTTCGCCAGGATCACACGATGGCCAACGATACTCTCCCGCCTGATCGCGCAAGCAACTCCCATAAACCCGTGATCGGCTTATTGGGCGCACCCGGTTCGGGCAAGAGCTATGTGGCGAAACTGCTACAACAACAGGGCGCGGCGGTGATCGATGCCGACGCGATCGCGCGAGACATCCTCGATAGCGCCGAGGTCCGTGATACGCTGGTCGAATGGTGGGGAGCCGACGCCCTCCAGGCCGACGGCCGGGTCAATCGGTCCGCGGTCGGGGCGAAGGTGTTTGACGATCCCATTGAACTCGCCCGTCTGGAGTCGTTGATTCATCCCCGAGTCAATGCCCGCCGGGGTGAGTTACGAGAGCTCTACCGTGCCGACGACGACGTGGTCGCCATCGTGGAAGACTGCCCGCTGCTTTTGGAGCGCGAACTCGACAGCGACTGCGACGTATTGGTCTATGTGGATGTCCCGTTGGAAGTCCGCCAAGCTCGGGTGGCCGAGACGCGGGGTTGGTCGCCCGAAGAGTTGGCCCGGCGAGAGAAAAACCAGGTGCCGCTTGACATCAAGCGGGCGCGTGCCGATTATATTTTGGACAATGACGCTGATCCGTCGGCGGTCCAGACTCAAGCCCGTCGGCTACTCGACTGGGCTCTCTCGAAAAGCAACTGACTTCTTCTCAGACCCCGCCCCCGCGGAGTTTACGAGTTGTCGGGCTTTAGCAAAGACGGCTGGTGGGTGGGGACCTTTCGCCAGCTGAGTCTTGCTCAACCTACCCCTGATCAGTCTTCGCCCCCGAAAGACTCACCAACCTCCGATTCGTTTAACCCTCTCGACCCACAGCCCCTTCGCAACATCCGCTGATCCGCCCACCCCCCATCCTGCCGCTTTTGTGCGCGGCACGGCCACCCTCAAGGAGTTCCCCTTCTCATGGCTGAGAAATCCCCCGCAACCAAGAAAAAAGTCACCAAGAAAAAAACCACCCGCAAGCCCAAAGCGAAGGCCGAGGCGGCCGAAGAAAAGATCGCCCCTCCCGCGCCGCAGTCGGATCAGGAGCTCGACGCCGAGACGCAAGAGCACTACGAGGAAGCCAAAAAAGCCGACCTCACGGTCCGCGATCTTGAAGCGATGGACGACGACGAGTTGCTCAAGCTCGCCGAATCTGAAGGGCTTTCGGAAAAAGACATCGAGGGTCTGCTGAAGAACCGCCTCATCTTCAAGATCCTGGAGAAACACTTCTCCGCCAAGGGGCTGATGTACGGCGAAGGCGTACTCGAGATTTTGCCCGACGGCTTCGGCTTCCTCCGCAGCCCCGATCAGTCGTACCTGGCCTGCCCGGACGATATCTACGTCAGCCCGTCGCAGATCCGCCGGTTCGGGCTCAAGGTCGGCCACGTCGTGGCCGGCACGATCCGCCCGCCGAAAGAAAGCGAGCGCTACTTCGCGCTGCTCCGCGTCGACGCCATCAACGGCGAAGACCCGCAGCACCTCAACGAACTCAAAGACTTCGACGACCTGACACCGCTACACCCCTACGAGCGTTTCGTGATGGAAACTCCCGGCGACGATAGCAACTTCGAGATGCGGATCGTCGACTTGGTTGCGCCCGTCGGCAAAGGGCAACGCGGCTTGATCGTCGCCCCGCCGCGCACCGGTAAAACCGTCTTGCTGCAGAAGATGGCCAAGTCGTTGATCGTCAACTACCCCAAGTGCAAGGTGTTTGTCCTGCTTATCGACGAACGCCCCGAAGAAGTCACGGACTTCAAGGCCAACACCCCGCCGGAGGTGGAAGTCGTCGCCTCGACCTTCGACGAAAACACGACCCGCCATGTGCAGGTCTGCGAGATGGTCATCGAAAAGTCGCGCCGCATGGTCGAGTACGGCCACGACGTGATCATCCTGATGGACTCGATCACCCGCATGGCCCGGGCCTACAACGCCGAGGTGCCTCACACCGGCAAGATCATGACCGGCGGCCTCGATTCCAACGCCCTGCAACGCCCCAAAAAGTTCTTCGGCAGCGCCCGCGCGATCGAAAACGGCGGCAGCCTCACCATCCTCGCCACCGCCCTGACCGACACCGGCAGCAAGGCCGACGACATCATCTTCGAAGAGTTCAAAGGCACGGGTAACTCTGAGCTGCACCTCGACCGCCGGCTGGTGGAGAAGCGGGTCTACCCCGCGATCGACATCGCCGCGTCGGGTACGCGTCGCGAAGAGTTGCTCATGGACGCGATGGAACTCAAGCTGGTCTATCGCTTGCGTAAAGTCTTGGCCGACATGAACGTGGTCGAAGCCATGGAGATGCTCAAGGGCCGGTTGATGAAGACGCCGACCAACGCCGAGTTCTTGATGAAGATGACCGGCGAGTGAGTTGGCTGGCCTGAAGTCTATTCGTTAACGACGCCGTCGTGACGCGAAGTCCCTACGCCGCTTGGCCATCAATGGTGAGCGGCGTGGTGTCTTGGCGTTGACGCGGATGAAATGTGCCGCCTTTGGGCGTCAGAACCAACACCGGCGATTTTTCGGTGAGTCGTTGAATCGCGTGTTGGACCGCGTCGCGATCCACACCGCCGGGGTGAGCCTCGACGATCAGCGGATGGACGCCGACCTGTTCGTCGTGCGTGGTGGTGAAGATCACGCCGAGCTTATCGGGCCGATCATCTTCGTCGAGATGGCCATCAAGCCATAGGCAACAGAAATCACGGCAAGACGCCGGGCGGGAGGCGTAGGTGTTGCAGCCGCCCTCGCATTCGTGTGCACACGCGGAAAAGGCGGGTTTATCCAACTCCTCGATCACCAAGCTGTGACAGCACGCGGTGCACGAACCGCATGCCCTGGTTGTCTCGGCCATAAGGCGTTCTCTCCTGCCGAAGGCATCGGCCGAGATCGGCCTTCAAGCCACCCCAACGGCCTTCAGATGCCACATCGAGCCGACGACTTTTCGGGTCTTGTCACCCGTGCGGTTCTTAACGATTAGGCAGCCTGATGGGCCAGCATGACGGGCAACCGCTTCACGTCCGTTCTTGTTATGACCGCACGAAATTTCGTACAATTCATAAATGCGAGTATTCACATTCATTTTACTCGGCGTGATCGCCCTCCCGGGGTGCATCAGCGCGGTACCGCCTTCGGTGGAAGTGATCGGCGCGGAATTGACCGATCAGTCCCCGCAGGGGGCGCGGGTGGAAGTCGCGCTCGTGCTGAGCAATTCCAACAACGTCGCGATCCAGCTGCCCGAAACGTCCTACACCTTGGCCGTCGGCGATACCGGGTCCTACGCTTATATCGATATCCCCGGCCGGGTCCTGGGTCCCAAAGGCGTGCAAGCGTTGCGCCTGCCCGCCGCATTCGAAACCGACGGCCGGAGTATCTCCGGCGAGGATTGGAGAATCAACGGCACCCTCACCTATGCCCCCGAGAACTATCTCCGAAACTTCCTGACCGAAACCGGCGTGCCGCTTCCCCTCGTGCTTTTTTCTGGAAACGGAACTCTGGATTAACCACGCTGGGCCTGCGGGGATACGGTCTCGATCCATCGTCTCGTTGGCCATTCTTTATTTCGACCCCATCAAACAAAGCCTTTTCGAACGAATCGGCTTCAAACCGTTTCATTAAACCTCGTCACCTGCCCATGCACTCTGTCTACACCGACCGCCGCTACCTGATCCCTTTCCGCGCTACGCTGCTACCGCAGATCTTCACCGATGTGTTGGTCGTGGGGGCGGGCGTCGCGGGGCTGCGTGCGGCATTAGCCGTCTCGGAAGAACACGCCGAGGCGGACACCATCGTGGTCGCGAAAGGCCAACTCCAACAGTCCAACACGTTCTGGGCCCAGGGCGGTATCGCGGCGGTTTTGAGCGAAGTCGATTCGGTCGCTGATCACGTCAAAGACACCGTGGTCGCGGGGGCGGGGCTGTGCGACGAACCCACCGTGCATCGGGTCGTTGAGGACGGGAGCCGGCGTGTCCGCGAACTTATGGACTGGGGTATGCGTTTTGACCGCGCTACCACGGACGGCGCAGAGGATGAAGCCTTGGCAACGCCGGCACTAGGCCGAGAAGGCGGGCACTCTCACCACCGCATCCTCCACACCGACGGGGACGCCACGGGTCGAGCTTTGGGGCAATGTCTGGGTAAACGCGTCGCCGATGACCCCCGGATCCGCTTCTTTCAAGAGTGCTTTGTGCTGGACCTCATCACCGCCGACGACTCGGGCCAAGGCGGCGGGCAAGTCCTCGGAGCGATCACGCACCACCCCAAGTATGGCCTGCAGGTCATCTGGGCCGCCGCCACCGTCCTCGCCTCCGGCGGAGCCGGCGAGGTGTACCGCGAATCCACTAACCCCCGCATCGCCACCGGCGACGGCATCGCCATGGCTTACCGGGCCGGTGCCGACCTTCAAGACCTCGCGTTTTACCAGTTCCACCCCACCACGCTCTACGTCGCCGGCGCGTCACGCAGCCTGATCACCGAAGCCGTGCGCGGCGAGGGCGCGTACCTCATCGACCGGACCGGTCACCGCTTCATGCCCGATTACGACGAGCGGGCCGAGCTCGCGCCGCGGGACATCGTTTCGCGGAGCATCCTTGCCCAGATGGCCAAGACCGGCCACACCCACGTCTACCTCGACGCCCGTCACCTGGGCAAAGAGCGTTTCATGGAGCGCTTCCCCGGCATCGCTCAGCTGCTGGACAAGTTCGACCTCGACCCGGCGACCGACACCATCCCGGTCCACCCCTCCGCGCACTACATGATCGGCGGCGTCCGGGTCGACGGCCACTGCCGGACCAGTCTGCCCGGGCTGTACGCCACGGGCGAGGTGTCGTGCAGCGGCTTGAACGGCGCCAACCGCTTGGCCAGCAACTCGCTGCTCGAAGGCCTGGTGCTCGGCAAGATCGCGGGCGAAACCGCGCTCGAAATGGTTCAGGCGAACAGCCGACGCCCCGCGCGCGTCGTTTCGGACATCCGGTTGTCCGACCGCAGCGAACTCGATCTTGCGGATGTCCGCTCGAGCCTGCGCAGCGTGATGTGGCGCCACGTCGGCATCGAACGCGAAGGCGACCACCTCAAAGAAGTCGGCGAGATGTTCCTGTTCTGGGCCCGCTACACCATGGACAAGATCTTCGACGACCGGCGGGGCTGGGAGGTGCAAAACCTGCTCACCGTCGGCGCCCTGATCACCCGCGCGGCGGCGTGGCGCAAAGAAACCCGCGGCACGCATACCCGCATGGATTACCCCGAGACCCGCGACGACTTCCGCGTCCACGAGGTCTGGGTCAAGGGGCAACCCGAGCCCACCACTATTCCGGTCGAAACCAGCGTCGGTGTCGAAAGTAAGTGAACACTTACAAATATTCGCTCGGACACCCGATTTCTCGGAACTCGGTTGAAACAGGCCGCGTAGAGGGTGGAGCCCGGGCTTCGAGCATGAAGCCTTGAGGGTGTCCGCCGTGCCTTACCGGGAGTTTCAGCCATGAACACCATCGCCTCGCCGTCGGCCATCGGTTCCGACGCGCCCGTCACAGAGTTGACCGACCACACGTCCACCTTCACCAGCTTCGACGGGACCGAACTGTTCTACCGCCATTGGCAACCCAGCCAATCCGTCAAACGCACGCTCGTTGTCTTCCACCGTGGCCACGAACACTCGGGCCGTTTCGCCGACGTCGTCGGGGCGCTCGGCCTCGAAGACACGCAGGTCTTCGCCTCGGACGCCCGCGGCCACGGCGAGTCGCCCGGCGAGCGCGGCTACGCGCCAAGCTTCGGCGCGATGGTCCGTGATGTCGACACCTTCATCCACCACCTCACCGACGCTCACGGTATTTCGCCCCAGGACATGGTGGTGCTGGCCCACAGCGTTGGCGCTGTGACCGTCGCGTCTTGGGTGCACAGCTACGCGCCGCGTCTCCGCGGACTCATCCTCGCGACTCCCGCGTTGCGGGTGCGGCTGTATGTGCCGTTGGCCATCCCGGGTCTGCGCTTGCTTCAGAAGCTGCGCGGCCAGCGGAAAACGTTCATCAAAAGCTACGTCAAGGCCAAGATGCTCACGCAAGATGCAGTTCAAGCCGCGTCTTACGATGCTGATCCCAAGATCGCTAAGGCCATCGCCGTCAATATCCTGCTGGGGCTGCACGACGCGGGCTCACGCCTGATCGGCGACGCGGGCGCGATTCAAACCCCGACGCTCATGCTCGCCGGCGGCTCGGATTATGTGGTCAGCCTCAAAGCCCAGCAGCAATTCTTCGACCGACTCGGCTCATCCAACAAGAAGCTGCGTATCTTCCCCAAGATGTTTCACGACGTCTTGCACGAAGCCGACCGCGAACCGGTCCTCGAAGAAATCCGCGGGTTTCTAGATCGAAGCTTCGACGACGCCTCCGCCCCGGCCGAGCCGTCGCTGCTCAACGCGGATCAGCAAGGTTATACGCACGAAGAGTACCGCCAACTCAATACATCTTTGCCGGCACTTTCACCGAAGAACGTTTTCTTCGTAACCCAGACCGCGGCGCTCAAGACGCTCGGCCGAACCAGCCGCGGCGTACGCATGGGCTTCGCGACGGGTTTTGATTCGGGGCAGTCGTTGGATTACGTCTACGAAAACCGAGCACAGGGTTCTTTGGGCGTGGGGCGGTTGATCGACCGGGCGTATCTCGACGCCTTGGGTTGGCGGGGGATCCGTCAGCGACGTTTGCACCTGCACGACCTGATCGGCCGAGCGCTAACGGCCGCCGCGGCCGACCGTCCCGAAGACGACGGCGTTCACCTGCTCGATATCGCGGCAGGTTGCGGCCGGTACACGCTGGAGGCGATCCAAGCGGTGGAGGGTGTCAACGTCACCGCGACGCTGCGTGATCTGGACCCCGACAACCTCGTCCTCGCCGAGCAACACGCCCAGACCCTGAACGTACCCGGCATCACCACGACGCCGGGCGATGCGTTTGACGCCGACGCCTTGGCCCGGATCACGCCGACGCCGGACGTGGCGGTCGTTTCGGGTCTTTACGAGTTGTTTCCGGAAAACGCGCCGATCCTCGCGTCGCTCAAAGGCTTGGCCGAGGGCTTGTCGGAAAGCGGTTACCTGATCTACACCGGCCAGCCCTGGCACCCGCAAGTCGAGATGATCGCCCGCACGCTGCCCAGTCACCGCGGGCGGTCGTGGGTGATGCGCCGCCGCACCCAGGCCGAACTCGATCAACTGGTCCGCGCCGCGGGTTTTGAGAAAGTCGATTCGCTCGTGGACGAATGGGGCATCTTCACCGTGTCGATGGCGAGGAAGGTGTCGCGATGAACGATTCGATCCTAACCCTCGAAAACTACTTCCGCCTGATGTCGGCCAACGGAGCGGATCAGGTCTACCGCACCGCGCTATCTTCCGGGCTCTTGGATGCACTGCGGGAAAACAAGTGCTCGGCCGCCGAGTTGGCCAACCGGCTGACCGCTCAAGAGTATCCCGTGGCGTTGATGTGCGAAGTGCTTGAATCGCTCGGCGTGATAGAGCAGGAACAAAGCCGATGGGCGTTGACGCCACTGGCCGAAAGTCTCTTGAGTGGGCCGTACCGCGGGCTGGGCGATCCGTACTGGAACCACCTCCCCGAGTTTCTCAAGACCGGGGAACCGATGGCGAGTATGGACGATGCTGCCGAGAGTGAGATGAGCTACCAAGGTCAAGCGGCGGCCCTGGGGTGGATGTTGGCCCCGGCAGCGGCCTGGACCGCGGCTTATCTTGCGGGCGACTTCGATCACGACGCTAACTGCGACATACTCGATGTCGGAGCGGGCTCGGCGATCTGGAGCCTGAGCTTCGCGGCAAGAGTACCCATTGCCCGGGTTACCGCTGCGGATTGGCCTGCCGTACTCGAAGTAGCGCAGGCCACGGCGCAGCGGATGGGACTGGCCGATCGGCTGACGATGATTCCGGGCGACCTCGCGACAGCAAGCTTTCCGGAGTCGGATTACGACGTGGTTGTGTTGGCGAATGTGGCCCACCTGCTTCCCCCCGAAGCGTTGGGGTTGATGGTCAAACGCCTCGCCGCGACGCTCCGCCCCGGCGGACGGTTGGTGATTGCCGACGTGTTCCCCGGGCTCGCCGACGGCGACCTCAACCGAACGCTCTATACCCTCGGTCTGGCCCTGCGTACTCGGGCCGGGCAGACCCATCACGCCGATGACGTGATCGACCTGATGCACACCGCCGGACTGGTGGACGGCCGTTTCACGCCGGTGGACGTCGTCCCGCGGACCATGGGCTTGGTGATCGCCACTCGGCCGCAATAAAACGCTAGGGGTAGTGGTGAAGAACAAACTGCAACCGTCCACCCCAGCAGTATGTGACGAAGAGACGCCGCCCGAAGACCCAGGCGGCGTCTTGCATCGTCTGGTTCTTGATCCACGTCGTCTTTAGACCACGACCGTTCGGCGGCGCATGAACATCCACAACAATCCAGCAGCCAGGATTCCGCCCGTAACGGGTTCGGGAACGGTTTGTTCGGCGAACAAGGCCGCGAAGTGGAGGCGTTCGATCGGGCCGTTGCCATCGGGAGAAAAGATCGTGTAGACCGTTTCGCTCGACACAATACCCGACGCATCGGTGGAAAGGAAGGACTCGAGGATGTAGATCGTATCGAGCGGGACCGCGGGACCGGTGTAGGTGTACTGTAGATCGACATCAAATCCGTTGGAACCCGTCGGCGCATTGGGATTGGTCGCGATGCCGGTGGTGGGATCGAGCGCGAGCAGGCCATCGAAATCATCGATGATCTTGAGGGTGAGGTTATTCGCGGTCCCTAAATCATCCGTGCTGATGACGTCGGTGCCGAACTTGAGCGAGATCGCTTCGCCGGCGTCGAGCGGTTGCAGGTCAAGCGTCGTGCCGGGTTTGACCTGAGCACCAGCGACGACAGGGGCCATCGGATTGGCCAGACTGGGGTCCATCATCGCGGTGGGGTCGACGAGGTTTTGCGTGACGTTGGTCCATTTCGAAACCCCGGTCAGCGTGAGAAATACATCTTGGCCGGTCAGGAACGTATCGCTGCCGAAGCCCGCGTCGTAGCCGGGCAGGGTCGACGTGGCCACGGTCGAGGTGGCGTTACTCCAGTGGCCGTGGATGGCGTTGTCGTAAGGGCGGATGCCGGCGGGATCGACCGGCAATTCGAGGCTGTTGACGCCTTGGGCGACGAGTTGGTTATCGCGGACTTCGATCTGGAAACGGCGGCCTTCGTGGCCCATCGCGGGCAGCGTCATCGCGCCGATAAGCAGGGCCGGGGTCATGATTTTCAGGGAAGGGGTACACATAGAAACAGGTCTTTCTTTCGGCCGTAGCGGCCGTGGGTTAAACAGCAGAAGGTGAGGGTCGGCGCTGGCTTAGCGCGCGACCGCGGGGTTGAATTGGTTGATACTCGCGTCGGTATAGGTCTCCCCAAACGGCAACGTGGCGGCGTGCCCATCGAGGAAGCCGTAGGGTGCGAGCGCTGCGTTGTCTTCCAAGTCGCCGCCGTGGGCGTTGATCTGGACTTCGTCCGAAGCGAAGATGGCGCCGAGCCCGGGTGGGAAATCCCACAGGTCCGGGTGGGCGTGATCGGCCAACGGGGCGGTATCGTTCGGGTTGCCGGGTTTCTCGAACACCTTCACGAGGAAGTGGATCGTCGCGCTGGTGCTCGGGACCTGGTGGATCTGGCCGACTCCGTTGATGTAATCGGGGGCGACGTAGCGGTTGATCGCGTAGCTGGTTTCTCGGAATTGCCCGAGGATCGGCGTGCCGCCCTCGAAGTGGGGGCTGGTATCGACCGGGGAACGAAGCAAGAGCGTGGGGTCGTACGCCCGGAGTGTCTCGATCCACGAGTTGCCGTGGGACGTGCCGATCATCCAGCTGTCGTTGTCCGTGACGTAAACCTGATGCGCCTGTTCCAGGCTCCGTAGGTTCGCCAGGCAAGCGGCGTTCTTCGCCACGACCCGGGCGTTCGCCAACGCGGGCAACAAGATACCCACCAGCAACGCGATGACCGCCAGGACGACCAACAATTCGATTAACGTAAACGCGTGGAACCTACGCATGCGCGGCTCCTCCTTGGCAAAGAAACAAAGCTCCGGTCACGATCCACGAATCAGGCGTGGGTCGGCGGAGCTCGGCCAAGGATACGGTGTTGCGGCGACGCGGAAACAACCTCCACGCCACGCAACTCGTAGAGAGCGAATTCCAACTCGTCCACAAACACCGGCGGGAGGATAACCGCCGGCGGTGTGAGGAGATTGGCTTTGAGGTGACAGATCGCGCAACCCGTCGGAGCATCGGCGGGGGTCGATCCGTCGGAACTTGCCGACGGCCGCAGCGTGCACAACGGGCAATAGGGCTTCGGCGAAACGGCGAGATCCGAGGCGTCTTGCGCCTTAGCAAGCGTGGCCTGCCCCGTCGGCAGGGCCACCATCCCCCGGCGGTGGGCCGGTACGAACACCACAAAAAAGCCGACCACCCAGAGCAGGACGGTGACCCGGAACCAGCGTGATGCAAAGACTTCTCGCACGATGCCGACAGCATAACCACCTTCGTCTCTAAATCAACCGGCCCCGCGATGGCTACAATCGTGGAAATGAATATGCGACGGATTGAGGTTGAAGGTCGGTCGGCGTATCTCGCCGACACGGCCCGGGTTACCGGGGAGGTCACGCTCGGCGATGGGGTGAGCGTCTGGCCCTCGGCGGTGATCCGCGGCGATGTCGCCCCGGTCACCCTCGGTGCCGGCACGAACGTTCAGGATAACGCGACCGTGCACTGCGACTCGGGCAAGCCCAACGTCATCGGGGCGAACGTGACCATCGGCCACAACGCCGTGGTCCACGGCCAGGCCGTCGGCGACGGCACGCTCATCGGGATGCTCGCCACCGTGCTCGGCCGCACCGTCATCGGCCGGCGTTGCTTGATCGCGGCGGGGGCGGTCGTGCCGCCTGGGCTCGAAGTCCCCGACGACCACGTCGTGATGGGCGTGCCGGGCCGCGTGGTACGTGAAACCAACGCCGAGGAAAAAAAGTACCTTACGTGGCTCGCCGCACATTACGTGCAACTCGCTCAGCGCTACCACGAGACGCCGAGCGATCCGAAGTTCCAACCTTACGGCGGGACGTAAGCTCGCGCTCGAAGCGCAGGAGAAAGATCGATGTAGTGTTTGCCTTCGGGTGCAGGGGCAGAGCCCCTGCCGCTCGCAGCGCAGGCGACTCCAACAAAAACTTTAGCTAGACTGAATCCTATGTATCTTTTCCCCGCTATCGACCTCCGCGGCGGCCGGGTCGTCCGCCTGATGCAGGGTGACTACGCCCAGCAGACCACCTACGGCGACAACCCGCTCGACCAGGCCAAGCAGTTCGAAGACGCCGGCGCGACCTGGCTCCACGTCGTTGACCTCGACGGCGCCAAGACCGGCCAACTCGCCCACCGCGAACAGATCCAAGCCATCTGTGAACACACCAACCTCAAGGTCGAAGTCGGCGGGGGCGTACGCTCCGAGGCCACAATCGACGCCTTGCTGAACATCGGCGTGACCCGCGCGATCATCGGCACCGCGGCCTTGCGTAACTGGGATTGGTTCGAGTCGTTGATGGGCAACCCCACCTACCGCGGCCGGCTGGTGCTCGGCCTCGATGCCCGCGAAGGCAAACTCGCCGTGTCGGGCTGGGAAGAAACCACCAACACCACCGCCATCGAGGTCGCCCGGAAAGTCAGCGACTGGCCGCTCGCCGCGATCGTCTACACCGACATCGCCACCGACGGCACGCTCCAAGGCCCCAACGTCGAACAGACCCGCGCCATGTGTGAAGCGACCCACACCCCGATCGTGGCCTCCGGCGGCGTGGGCACGCTCGAACATCTCGCCGCCCTGCGTGAACTTCCCATCCAGGGCGCGATCATTGGGCGATCGCTGTACGAAAACACGCTCACGATCGATAACGCCCTGAACGTTTTTGAAAAAGGCGCTGCCGCCGATGGTTAATCACGCACACGATGGTTTCGAAACACCCGTCTTGCGTTCCCCCGACGCGGGCAGCGCCGGCGGTGAATCCGGCGGAAGCGAAAGCGCGCTCCAGGGCTACTTCGATTGGCAGGTGACCACCCTTATGCTGGCCTACGACCTCAACGACCCGGTCGATTCAAGCGATCCGCAGGCGGGTGAGCAGCGTCGGCGGTCCATCGAAGAAGAAGTCCGTCAGATGACGCTGGCCGTGGTGCCCGATTTGTATCTTAACGACCCCAGCCTGGATTGGCCGCCGGACGTGATGATGACCATCACGCGGACCACGCTCCAACGCGCGGCCGATACCGCGGGCTTGTAGGTCAAGCGTGCGACGCCATCTCACTTGGTGAATACGAGCCGGTCAAGGCCCGCCACCGTCTGCTTCGCCGATGAGATAGGTCACCCCGCCGCGGCTGAACCACGCGGCGGCAAGTTCTTCTTTTTTGTAGATGATCCCGTCGCCGCGATCCGCGCTGGCCGGGTCGTTGACGATCGCGTCGCCCTCGGCGGTCAGGCCGCGGACCACAATCAGGTGGCCGTTGGTTTGTTCCATCACGTTGGACGGAAACTCGCCTTCGTCAAACGCAATCGAAGCGATCAACGGTTGGCCGGCCGCTACAAGCGTTTCGACCTGCTCCCAGTTACGGAGCCGGGTGAGCTCGGCGGTCAGGCCGTGCTGTGAAGCCCAGGCCACCGCCCGCCCCCAGTTCCCAAAGATGCCGTACTCCGCGTCATAGATGCCCACCGCGTGATCAGCGGTCGGCAGATCGACGCCGCGGTACGCCATGACCATCGACACCGACGTCGGCGAGCAGGTGCGCGACCGTATCGCTTCGGGGTTGCGTTGTTGGGTGTGGAAAGGCACCGGCAGATCACGCTCGGCCGTCCCCGTCGTCGGCTCAACTTTATGGGCTATCGTTTGGTCTTCGGCTTTCGCCGAAGTGACGACCACCACGCGACGCACGACGGCCGAAGCGTCGGCATCGGCGGCAAAGCTGAGGAAATCGAGTCGCACTCTAAACGCGTCGGCCGGCCGTTTGAGCCTCAAGATATCGATCTCAACCCGGCCGCGTTTGAACTCCGTGACGGCTGGGGAATCACGAGACACGCTCCCCCAGGTGCCCAAATGCAACCACGGGGACCAGTCACCACGCGCCGCGTCCCGGGTCTGCACCTCGAGTCGCAAGCCGGTGCCCGGCGGGGCGAATACGTTCCACGAAGGCAACAACTCGATGAACGCCTCGGCCGGCACGACGACGGGCGATTGCCATACGCCCGTGCCGGGGTACTTCTCTTGAGCGTCGTCACCCAACCGCAATCCCGCCTCGGTGACGACGGTTTGGTCATGGGTTCCGTTGATGAACACATCACGCCCGAGGACGTGTCGACGGTCGATCCAGCCTTCGGGGTTGTGCAACCAACTCGCCAACTCAATCTCACTCCGGTGATCCGTGGATTGACACGCGCCCAGCCAACACACCGCGCTCAACGCCAGAACACGAAGCGTCCATGATCGTGCTTTTCGGATGTATGCCAAGCGTTCGGTCATGGGACAGAGCATCGCTTATCTCATGCGTAAATTCAATGTTTGTCGATCGATCCCGAGTCGCGTCGAGTTCACTCGCCAAACAAACCGAGTTGCCCGTCCAGGTTGGGGCGACGAAAGTACTTGCGGACGATGGGCCGGATATCGCGGTTGAGGCCGTACTTGCGGCAATAGACATCAAAAACCGTTTTGAGGTTTTCGACGTGCACGCCGGCCCCGCGTCGGCGGTCGTGCCCCGGCCGGGTGGTCGTGTTTTGCTTGCCGACGTAACGCTGCGATTGTGTACCCAGCGTCACCCCGCCGTCACGCGATTCTCGGCGGCGTTCGGATACGGGGTTGGCGACCATCTTGCCGGTGTGGTCGTCGAGTTTATGCCGTTTGGCCATAGGGCCGGTGTCGTAGAGTTTCCCGCCGCGGGCCTGACGGATCAGCGACTCGACGTGGCGGGCCCTATCGGGGTGGACGTTGCGTTGCAGCCAATCGAGAAACAGCTCTTTGAGTTGGTAAGGCAACCGCAGCAACACCCACGCAACCCGCGTCGCCCCGGCTTCGGCGATCGCTTCGAGCAATCGCGGCACCTCGGTGTCGGTCAGCCCGGGGATCACCGGCGCGATGTTCACGCTCACCGGCACGTCCGCCTCAACCAGCTTTCGAATCACCCGCAGCCTTGCCGTCGGCGGCGACGCCCGCGGTTCGAGTCGCGTCGCCAACTCGTCGTCGAGCGTGACCAACGTGACGGTGACGCGCCCCACGTTTCGCTCCCCCAGTTTTTGCCAGAGGTCCAAATCCCGCAGCACCAGCGTGTTCTTAGTCATCGTGGACACGGGCTGCATGCAGTCGGCCATGACCTCCAGACAGCTGCGGGCGATCTTCAACTCTTTTTCGATCGGCTGATAGATATCGGTGATCGCGGACATCACGATCGGCTCGCCCGGCCAGTCCTTGTTCGCCAACTCCCGCCGAAGCAGATCGGGCGCATCGTGCTTGGCCATGATCTTGGTTTCGAAATCCAGGCCCGACGAGAACCCCAGGTATTCGTGGTACGGCCGGGCGAAGCAGTAGATGCAGCCGTGCTCGCAGCCGCGGTACGGGTTGACCGTCCAGTCGAACGGCACGTCCGACGTGGGCTTTACGCGATTGATAATTGTTTGGGTCTGATCCGGAAAGATCTGTAGCGGTACCCGCAGCGGCGGCAACTCGTCCGGGGCGTTGCCCGCGGCGTCCAAGGTGACCGACGAACGCTTGTCGCTGGGCCCGGCAAGCTTGGCTTCATGCGCATCGGCAACGCGCTCGGCCCGCTGGCGGTCCAGTGCGTCGCCCAGGACGTGGACGTTGTGTTTCTCGAAGCGGTTGCCGGGGTTCAGCCCCGCGCCGCGGCGGTGAGCCGGGCCGTGGGGCAGCGCGTCGCGGAACTCGGGGCTTTGGCCGTGCGGGTCGGGGCCGGGGTCGCTTCCTTGCATACCGTACAAATTACAAACAAAAAATATCTTGTCAACCCTATTCTGTAACAACTTCCGCCAGCCCCGTCGGGATGTTCGGGGTGCTTGACGTTTGACCGGCAAAGCTGAACGTGACCGACGCCCGCTGCCAATCGTTGCCGTCCCGGCGGAGCGAGGCGAGGCCCGCCTCCACAAAGCCCGGCCGCTTCTGCACGCCGCGCACGTAGCCCGGCACGAGCCCGGCGTCCGGCACCTCGAGCGTGAACCGGCCGGTGAAGCGCGTGGTGTCGCCGTGCGGATCGGCGGGTTTGAGCGTCACCCGCAGCGGCCGAGCGGCATCCGGCAACAGCGCGGTCAACTCGGCGATGGGCTGCGACCAAGACGTCTCGGCGCCAAGTTCATCGAACGCTTGCTGGATACTGGACCGTTCGGCCCGCGTAGTGCGTATCGCTTGCCCCAACTCGCGTTCGTTGAGTTCCGCCACGTCGCGGCCGGCAAAGAGTTCGGGGGCGGTGGTGCGGTCGATCAAGATCGCCAAATTGATCTCGGTGACCACACGGCCGTTGATCGTCTGTAACCCGATGATCTGCAGCCCGAATTCTCGCGGGGAAGACTCGATCGCCTGCAACCAATCGACCACCGATTGCCAATCGCCCTCCCCCCGGACCATGTAAGGCCGGATTTCGAGGCCATCGCGTTCGACGGTGGATCTAGGTAATAATTCCGTAAGTTCAAGCCCGGACCCCGCGGCGGAGGTTTGCAGCCAATTGAGCCCCGCTTCCGCATCCGCCTTGGGCCACAGCCGCGCGGTCAGGGTTTCCAAGTCGAGCCGATGTTGCGTCAGCCGCTGTCGCCGCGACTCGGTGTGCGACACGGACGTCAGTTGGTGGGGTTGGTCTTCAAGTTGTGAGTCTGGAGACGAGATTGCCTGGGTCGACGACGGGTCTTGGGTATCGCTCTGAGCTTGGCGGGACGATGGGGCCGAAGGGTCGCAACCCGCCGAAAGGGTGACGACGCCGACGAGAATCAACAAGGGGACGAGCCGGTGCATCGCTGACTCCAGCGGGACAAAAGAGGATCAAATCTAACGATGGTTATCGGTCTCGCAGCACCGGCCTTGATCCCACGCCAAGATTTATGTTGGACATGTCGGGGTCGGGCGTTAAGTTGTAGGGGTCGAGAGATCTGGAGAATGCATTTCTTAGTGGGAGAGCGCGGTGATGAGTCGGATCTGGAGACAAGGGTTCCAACTGAGTGTTGTGCTATTTTTGTCGGTCTCGGCGTCGGCTCAGATCTCCGACCTGACCAACTGGACGCTAATCGAAGACCCGCCGAACACATTGATGAACGCATCGGTCACACCGGGCGCGGCCACCCTGACCGCGGGCAACGGGACGATCCCGATCGCCACGGACATCGGCTACGCCAGTATCAACGGGGAAGACGTCGCCAACTCGACGGCGGGGTTTTACTTCGACCCCGGCAGCGATTTTGTCGTGGCCGTAGACTACGACTTGTCGTTCGCCGATACGCCGCAGGCTTCGGGCGGGCTGGCGGTGGGCTTCGGCCTGGGTGAAGACATCGACGGCACCGACTCGGCGGGGTTCACCGCCCTGATCCAGAAGACCGGCACGAGCACCTTCGGCTCGCTGGTCACCGCGGCCCGCACCGACGACAACTCGGCCGGACAGACGATCCTCAGCTTCACGCCGATCGCCACCGGCAGCATGTTTGTGGCCTACGCGGCCGACACCGGTTCTGTCACCGCCAGCTTCTCCCCAACCCCCGGCATCAACACGCCGGGCAGCGGCGCGGCGGCCACGACGTTCATCGGCCTGCAGAACGACTGGGACGACGAAGGGCTGATCCTCTCGTTTTTCCTCCGCAGCCAAAATCTGCCGGGCAACCCCACGTGGACCGCGGGCGACGCCACCGCGGTGTTCTCGAACTTGCGGGTGATTTCCGGCACGCCGGTTGCCGTGCCCGAGCCGACTTCAGCGGCGATCCTGTTGGCCAGTTCGGCGGGGCTACTCCTGCGTCGACGGGCGTAGTCGGCCCGACCAGCGTTAACCTTTTTGTTGTTGCTTCGCCCAAGTATCGCGCAGCGTCACCGTGCGGTTGAACACGGGCTGACCCAGCGCGTTCGCCGGCTCGACGCTGTCTCGTACGAAGTAGGCGTGCCGTTCAAATTGCAGCGACACGCCCGGCCCGTCGTCGGCCAAGGCGGGCTCGGCCTTGGCGGTGACGACCGTCAACGAATCCGGGTTGATGTTCTCCAGCCAATCGCCGTCTTCCGCGACGTCTTCGGGGTTCTCTTTGGTAAAGAGGTGTTCGTACAGCCGGACCTCGGCGTCGATCGCGTGGGCCTGGCTGACCCAATGGATCGTGCCCTTGACCTTGCGGACCTTGCCCTCGGCATCGGGCGGCGGATCTTCGCCGCCGCGGGTGTCGGGGTCGTAGGTGCACAGCAGCTCAGTCACGTTGCCGTCGTCGTCGGTGAGCGCTTCGTTGCACTTGATCCAGTACGCCCACCGCAGCCGGACTTCCCGGCCCTCGGTCAGCCGGAAGAACTTTCGGTTGGCGTTGGGTTTGTAGTCTTCGCGTTCGATGTAAAGGTGTTTGGAGAACGGCACGGGCCGGGTGCCGTCGGCTTCGTTCTCAGGGTTGTTTTGGGCGTCGAACATCTCGATCTGATCGTCGGGGTAGTTTGTGATCGTCACCTTGATCGGGTCGAGCACGGCCATGCGCCGCTGAGCGTTGGCGTTGAGGTCCGACCGCAGCACGTTTTCGAGCTTGGCGAGTTCGATATTGTTCACCCGCTTGGCCACGCCCGCTTCGTCCCAGAACCGGCGGATCGCGGCGGCGGTGTAGCCCCGGCGGCGCATCCCGCGCAGCGTCGGCATCCGCGGATCGTCCCAGCCGGTGACGTGGCCGCCGGTGATCAACTGCATCAGCTTCCGTTTGCTGGTGATGAGGTAGGTGATGTTGCCCCGGGCAAACTCGATCTGCCGGGTCTTGTACGGCACGCCTTCCGG